>NZ_JBXAVX010000041.1:0-1184 GCF_057291295.1 Janthinobacterium sp. 1L-D-8-B-C4 | reverse complement strand
CTTGGTCGGGCGTCTGGTAGCTCAGCGATTGGTGCGGCCGCTCAGCGTTATAGAACGCGAAATACTGCGCCAGGCCCACCGTCAATTCCGCCATATTGGCGTATCCTTTCAGATACACATCCTCGTACTTCACGTTGCGCCACAGCCGCTCGACGAAGATGTTGTCCAGCGCCCGACCGCGCCCGTCCATGCTGATGGCGACGCCTTCGCGCTTGAGCACGTCGGTGAAGGCCGTGCTGGTGAACTGCGAACCCTGATCGCTGTTGAACAACTCCGGCTTGCCATGCTGGCGCAAGGCGTCCTCCAGGCAGTCCACGCAGAACGACGCGTCCATGCTGTTGCTGAGGCGCCAGGACAGCAACTTGCGGCTGTACCAGTCGATGATCGCCACCAAATACGCGAAGCCCCGCGCCAACCGGATGTAGGTGATATCGGTCGACCATACGTGATTAGGACGCGTCACGGGCACACCGCGCAACAGGTACGGATAGACCTTGTGCTGCGGATGCGCTCGGCTCGTATTCGGCCCCGGCGCCATGCCCGCCAGCCCCATGCCGCGCATCAGACGCTGCACGCGCTTGCGGTTGACTACATGGCCCGTCGCGCGCAGGAACACGACCATGCGCCTGCTGCCATAAAAAGGCCGACTGGTGTATTCCTCGTCAATCAGCGCGCTCAGCTTCAGGTCGCTCTCGTCCTCGCATGCCTGCCGGGATGCCGCGTCGATCCGGCGGTACACCGTCGCGCGCGGCACGCTTGCCAGCTCGCATTGGCGCGTCAGCGGCAGCTTCTCGTGCCCGGCTTCGATCCAGCCCAAGCGCGCCTCCTGGCTCACGGCCCCAGCTTTTTTTTAAGCCAGTCCACTTCCATCTTCAGCCGACCGATCTCGCCGTATAGTTTGTCCTCGGGACTGCTTTCATCGATCGGCTTGGGGCCGCGCTTGGTGTCGAACAGCGCGCCGGCGTTCTCCAGGATTTCCTTTTTCCACTGGCCCACCAGCACCGGATGCACGCCGAACTCTTGCGCGATCTCCGTCACCGTCTTGACGCCGCGAACGGCCTCCAGACCGACCTTGGCCTTAAACTCGGCCGTGTGTACCCGACGTTTTTTACCTTCACTCATTTGCTGTCATCCTTTCACGGACCACAGCTTAAACCATCGTCTCAGATTCGGGATCCACTATA
>NZ_JBXAVX010000040.1:0-1197 GCF_057291295.1 Janthinobacterium sp. 1L-D-8-B-C4 | reverse complement strand
CAACGTTGTACCGTCTTATCCTCTGTACCTGCTAAGGTTATAGGGACAAGCCGTACGGGCAATTAGTACTGGTTAGCTTAATGCATTACTGCACTTCCACACCCAGCCTATCAACGTCCTGGTCTCGAACGACCCTTCAAAGAGCTCAAGGCTCTGGGAAATCTCATCTCAAGGCAAGTTTCCCGCTTAGATGCTTTCAGCGGTTATCTCTTCCGAACTTAGCTACCCGGCAATGCCACTGGCGTGACAACCGGTACACCAGAGGTTCGTCCACTCCGGTCCTCTCGTACTAGGAGCAGCCCCCTTCAAATTTCCAACGCCCACGGCAGATAGGGACCAAACTGTCTCACGACGTTTTAAACCCAGCTCACGTACCACTTTAAATGGCGAACAGCCATACCCTTGGGACCGGCTACAGCCCCAGGATGTGATGAGCCGACATCGAGGTGCCAAACTCCCCCGTCGATATGAACTCTTGGGAGGAATCAGCCTGTTATCCCCAGAGTACCTTTTATCCGTTGAGCGATGGCCCTTCCATACAGAACCACCGGATCACTATGTCCTACTTTCGTACCTGCTCGACTTGTCAGTCTCGCAGTTAAGCACGCTTATGCCATTGCACTATCAACACGATGTCCGACCGTATCTAGCGTACCTTCGAACTCCTCCGTTACACTTTAGGAGGAGACCGCCCCAGTCAAACTGCCTACCATGCACTGTCCCCGATCCGGATAACGGACCAAGGTTAGAACCTCAAACAAACCAGGGTGGTATTTCAAGGTTGGCTCCACGAGAACTAGCGTCCCCGCTTCAAAGCCTCCCACCTATCCTACACAGATTGGTTCAAAGTCCAATGCAAAGCTACAGTAAAGGTTCATGGGGTCTTTCCGTCTAGCCGCGGGTAGATTGCATCATCACAAACATTTCAACTTCGCTGAGTCTCGGGAGGAGACAGTGTGGCCATCGTTACGCCATTCGTGCAGGTCGGAACTTACCCGACAAGGAATTTCGCTACCTTAGGACCGTTATAGTTACGGCCGCCGTTTACTGGGACTTCAATCAAGAGCTTGCACCCCATCATTTAATCTTCCAGCACCGGGCAGGCGTCACACCCTATACGTCCACTTTCGTGTTTGCAGAGTGCTGTGTTTTTATTAAACAGTCGCAGCCACCAGTTTATTGCAACCCTTTCACCCT
>NZ_JBXAVX010000039.1:0-1302 GCF_057291295.1 Janthinobacterium sp. 1L-D-8-B-C4 | reverse complement strand
AGGGTGTTTAGTCGGCAGACATGGGTAACACTTTGTCGGGAGACATAGGTTACACATTGGGCTTCCATTTTACGGCGAATCGCGCATGTCGATTCGCCGAATTTGCTTGTGGCAGAAGAACACCTCAAACACATCATCCATCGTGCTTGGCTTGATTGCCACCAGCTGTTCTCTCAGACCTTCACCAATAAAATGGCGCTGGTTTTTGAATGAAATTTCTCCCTTGTCGCTGACCTTGCGCACGGTGTCGCCCGATGGATATTCGATCAATGGCAGCACGCTCGGGAATGCCCTGCCGCTAGCGCGGTAGCGGCTGATCGGCGGTTGTTGCTCCAGTGCCTCGTGCGGACGTAGCGTGTTGTAACGGTCACGCCAGAGGTCAAAGGCAAGCTGGCAGGCATCGAGCGAATCGAAGCCGTTACGTTGCAGTAGTTCCAGCTTCAGCGTGCGATGAAATCGCTCATCCTTGCCTTGTGTTTGCGGATGATATGGCCGGCTGTGGCCCACGCGGATACCGAGCCGTATCAACCATACTTCCAACTGCGACAGCCCATCACGTCCCGAAGTACCCCACGGGGTGCCATTATCGGCCGTGATCCGCTCTGGCAAACCATATCGTTCAAAGGTCGCCTGCAACGCCGTTTGCACGGTAGTGCGCTGCTCGTTGCCGCAAGCGGTCAGACACAAGCTATAACGCGAGTGATCGTCGAGAATGGTCAGTGGATGGCAGCGTCCGGCACGTGCATCCGTCAGGGCGAAATGTCCTTTGAAATCCATCTGCCAGAGCAGATTGGGCGCTGCATGTTCAAAGCGTGACGGCGCGACCGCTTCCTGCCTGACGGGAGCGCCCAGGATGGCGCGTCCGTGACGGCGCAAGACGGCATCGATGGTGCTGTGATGGGGCAGTTTAAGGTCAGGCGGCAGCAAGGCGCGCAATTTGCGCGCACCCCAATAGGGATGTTCGGCATTGAGCGCCAGAATGGCCGCTTCGAGCGCAGCGTGCGAGCTTGCCGGTGAAGCATGCGGGCGACGCGATCGATCCTGTAGAGCGCCGTTGCCTTGTTCTCTGTGGCGTTCCAGCCACTTGTACGCTGTCTTGCGGCTGATCCCAAAGTTGCGGCACAGCGCCGCGACATTGGCGCCGGGCTGCTGTGCCAGCAGGACAAATTCCAGTCGGGTAGACATGAGGGTGGTTTCCTTCCAGGGCATTGCACGCTCCAGTTGGTGGCGGTGCAATCATCATAAAAGGTGTTACCCATGTCTCCCGACAAGTGTTACCTATGTGTCCCGGCTATACACCCT
>NZ_JBXAVX010000038.1:0-1449 GCF_057291295.1 Janthinobacterium sp. 1L-D-8-B-C4 | reverse complement strand
TGAACTGACCCCAAATAGTTGGACGGTTTAATTTGCTAGCTGCTCAAGAACTGAGTTCTGTACTGCACAGGACTCAGCCCTTTTAGCTTGAGCTTGATACGGTCATGATTATAGTAGTGAATGTACTTTTTGATACCCCGCTGTAGTTCCTCGACACTAGTAAATTTATTCAGATAGAAGAACTCAGTCTTGAGCACGGCGAAGAAGCTTTCCATGGCTGCGTTGTCGAGGCAGTTTCCTTTGCGGGACATACTTTGTTCCAGCCCCTTATCGCTCAGCATTTTCTTGTATGCAGGCATCCGATATTGCCATCCCTGGTCAGAATGTAGCATAGGTTTGTCTTTCGCTTTCAGTTTGGCCAGCGCCTTCTGGAGCATTGAGCTCACCAGATTGAACACGGGCCGTCTAGCTGTTTCAAACGCAACGATTTCACCGTTATACAAGTCCATCACCGGCGAAAGATACAGCTTCTCGCCAGCGACGTTAAACTCCGTCACGTCCGTTACCCATTTCTGATTCGCTACCTCTGCCTGAAATTGACGCTGCAAGATATTGGTCGCCGCCTGGCCAACTTCGGCTTTATACGAGCGATATTTCTTCGGCCGCACCAACGACCTCAAGCCCAGCTGGGTCATCTGGCGTTGTACAGTCTTATGGTTGACCTGCTGACCCAACTGCCGAAGAGCGAGTGTCACGCGTCGATATCCATAACGCCCCTTGTGGCGTGCGAAAATGGTTCGAATTTTCTGCTTCAATGCATCATGCTTGTCGGCCACCTGCGCAACCTTTTGCTGATAGTAAAAGGTACTGCGCGGCAGGCCGGCCAGCTTGAGCAAGTCTGTCAGAGGAAATTGCTGCCTTAGTTCGGCGACTACTTGTGCTTTTTGTGCACTGTTGTCTGCTGCTCTTGCTGCTGCTGAACCAAGGCTTTCAACTTTTTTAGGTAGGCATTCTCCATGCGCAGGAAGTTGACCTCCGCGAGCAGTTCTTCGCGGCTACGAGTTTCATCATCTACGTGGGTTACAGGCTGAGGCGACTGAGGGGTAGGCATATTTTTAGGTTTGCCGCGCTGTCGCGGCTTCAGGGCGTCTATACCGCCACTATGATAGCAGCGCTCCCATAGCGAGATGCATTTCCCGCCGCGGATATTAAATACTGCTGCAGTCTGGCGATAAGAGAGTTTGTTGGCCCACATGTGCTCCAATATCTGCAAGCGCCGCTCTACCGGATAGTGGGTAAACTTCTTCTCCAAACCAGCTTGCCCATGAACGTTATACAAAGAGAGCCAATGTTCAACCATCGAATGATGAATGCCGTACTGGCGGGCGGTAGTCTTGGCTCCTGCTTCACCTCGTAGACATTGCTGGATAACGTCCAGTTTGAATTGCATACTGTACTTTGCCATAAAAAACCCCGAAAGTTTGTGTCCAACTTTCGGGGGGCAGTTCA
>NZ_JBXAVX010000037.1:0-2436 GCF_057291295.1 Janthinobacterium sp. 1L-D-8-B-C4 | reverse complement strand
CGCGCCGGTTATGTAGATCCCCAGGACTACGAACGACAGGCTCAACCCGGAGCGCCATCCGGAGCGGCTTTGGTCGCCGCCGCCCCGGTACATCGTGTAGAACTTCCATCCGAAGGCCAGGATGCTGAGAAGGCCGAACACGAGGATCGCCGTCGGCACCCAGTTCCGGGCGTCTCCTGGCACGCCTCGGCTGTTGAGAGGCGAAAGATAGGCCGCGTCCATAAATGCCAGCATGAAGCCAAACAGGGCGAGCATATGAAGCAAGGGCGGGCGACGGTTTATGAGCGATCGGTACACGCCGATCAAGTGGGCCCAGCCCAGGATGGTTAACGCGAGTAGAAATGGCATAGGAAACTGAGTTCGGTTTATGTCGTTACTGCTGCGGTCGGCTATCGAGCCATTCGCCCGCTACCTGGGCCGCATCGTGCCAAGCCTGGTCGGTTAGATAGGCCAGGTAGGCGTCGGCCACCGTATCCAACTTGGCGCGGCTGAGCCATAACGCCCGATCGTCGTCCCCCAAAGCGTTCCACCAAGCGGCGCCGGCCTCCTCGTCCTGCTCAACTGGAAACACCCCACCGCCCACTTCAACGCCGTCCTGCAGCAAGTGGAGACGCCAACCACCGCCGAGTTTGGCCTCGCGTGGGACGATAGAATGGTCGTACCAGGTGCTGTTGTCTTCCGGCAGCGGGAGGCGGCGGCCGACCACCAGCTCGCTGGCCAGGTGCTCGCGGCGGTGCCGCTTTTCGCGGAACAGGGCCCCGTCGTGGCATTGCACCAGCTCGGCGTCGAGCTGAGCGATTTCTTCTTCGATATGCGCGCGGTCCTCGTCAGTCAGCACCATGCTGTCGCCGTCGTGGTCATGATGTTCATTCATGTGATTGCCCCTTTGATCCGTCAGTACACCTCAAGGACGAAGATTTCCTTCGTCTTGCCGGCGAATTTGTTAAATGGGTCGGTGACGCGCGCCTCGCGAACGTCGATGGTCTCGTTGCAAATGTTCGGGTGCTGCTGGTCTGGGTAGGCCACTCCGACCGCCATATCCGGCGGCAGGTTCGCCAGCAGTTCGCGTAGCTCATTAACCGTCATGAAGTGACTCCTTATACGAGAGTGGATTGTGCCCGCTGCCATTTCGTGAAATCGACCTCGACGTGGCGGAGCCCGAAACTGCGCAGCTCTTCCAAGGCGGTTTCTATTTTGGCGTACGGCTTCGGGCACTGCCGCGCTGACTTGACGACGAATTCCTCCCGACCGCTCAAAACGATTGCCCACCGCCGACCGTCAAAGCATTCGATTACCGCACGGGTGACAGCCGCGGAGGCGATCAAGGTTTTGGCGGTGTCGATGCTAACCGGTGTTTTCGGTTTGTCGGTTTTAACAGATCCCACGTCTTGCGCTCACATAATGAATAAAGTGTTCGACAGTTTATATCAAAGTGTGGACTGATATCACCTAGTTCACATGTTCGATGCGCTCGGGACTGTCCATGATTGCCACAACGTGGCCGCCCAGGTCACATAAGTGCTGCGCTAATAAGATGGGGTACCCCTTTGAAAAGTGGAGTTATCAAAGGGCGGAAAAAAGTACGGTAAAATCGACTGCTTGCAGGGCACCATTGTACCTTCACCAATAATCCATGCGAAATCAGGCACTTGCCGAGGCTGCATCGAGCGCGCCAGCTAGACCCACGATCCGGACCCACCATGACGACTGCCAGCAATTTCGGCTTTACCGCGCCCGCGTGCACATTGGTGGCGCGCGCCCTCCAGTCTGGCGCGATGCCCGCGTCGCACACCAGGCGAGGCGGGGTGTGAGCGCCCCGATGCCGGACCGCCTGGCCACGGACCAGCTGTCGGAGTGGAATGAGTTCCTGGCGTGGAAACGGCGCCAGGCCGCGCCCGCGTCCGTCGCCGGCGATGACGACGGCGACAGCGACAGCGAAGCGCACGACGTCCCGCCGGATAGGTCCGATCCGGCAGGCCTTGTCGCCGACGCGGCTCGCGCGCGGCGGCCGGTGGCCCGTGTCCACCTGCACCGGGGGCATTTCGCGTTCATGCGCTGCTACATTGAGGGCCTCGATATCGGAGCGCGCTGGGACCACTACCTCGGCCAGCACGGCGAGGCGACCGACCTGCGGGCGGTGCATCGGGCCGTGCGCCAGCTGCGGGGCGACCTGGTGGCCATCGCACGTCGGCACGACCGCCATGGCTTGGCGCGACTGTTGGGGCTGAACGTACGTGACATGGGTGGTACCGCGCCGTCGGCCTCGCGCCCGACGCTGGACGCGTTCGTGGCCGAACGTGGTCTGGAGGACTGGTCCATGAACGAGCAGCTGCGCTACTACGAGGAGGACCACGGTGCGCCCACGCGGCGCGAGCGCGCCGGCGCGCGGCTGCTGGCACGCCAGCTGGCTGCCCTACGCTGGCTGGAGCAGCAGGC
>NZ_JBXAVX010000036.1:0-2753 GCF_057291295.1 Janthinobacterium sp. 1L-D-8-B-C4 | reverse complement strand
ATATCCGCAGCTTCGGTGACTGGCTTAGCCCCGTTACATCTTCCGCGCAGGACGACTCGATCAGTGAGCTATTACGCTTTCTTTAAATGATGGCTGCTTCTAAGCCAACATCCTGACTGTTTTAGCCTTCCCACTTCGTTTTCCACTTAGCCAATCTTTGGGACCTTAGCTGGCGGTCTGGGTTGTTTCCCTCTTGACGCCGGACGTTAGCACCCGACGTCTGTCTCCCAAGCTCGCACTCATCGGTATTCGGAGTTTGCAATGGTTTGGTAAGTCGCAATGACCCCCTAGCCATAACAGTGCTCTACCCCCGATGGTGATACTTGAGGCACTACCTAAATAGTTTTCGGAGAGAACCAGCTATTTCCAAGTTTGTTTAGCCTTTCACCCCTACCCACAGCTCATCCCCTAATTTTTCAACATTAGTGGGTTCGGACCTCCAGGGCGTGTTACCGCACCTTCATCCTGGCCATGAGTAGATCACTTGGTTTCGGGTCTACACCCAGCGACTGATCGCCCTATTCGGACTCGATTTCTCTACGGCTTCCCTATATGGTTAACCTTGCCACTGAATGTAAGTCGCTGACCCATTATACAAAAGGTACGCAGTCACGGAACAAGTCCGCTCCTACTGTTTGTATGCACACGGTTTCAGGATCTATTTCACTCCCCTTCCGGGGTTCTTTTCGCCTTTCCCTCACGGTACTGGTTCACTATCGGTCGATTACGAGTATTTAGCCTTGGAGGATGGTCCCCCCATATTCAGACAGGATGTCACGTGTCCCGCCCTACTTGTCGTACGCTTAGTATCACCGGTCTGATTTCGAATACGGGACTATCACCCGCTACGGTTCCTATTTCCAGAGGATTCTTCTATCAGTCCGACTATCACGTACAGGCTCTTCCCATTTCGCTCGCCGCTACTTTGGGAATCTCGGTTGATTTCTTTTCCTGCAGCTACTTAGATGTTTCAGTTCGCCGCGTTCGCCTTGCATACCTATGTATTCAGTATGCAATACCCTAAAAGGGTGGGTTGCCCCATTCGGAAATCTGCGGATCAAAGTGTGTTTGCTCACTCCCCGCAGCTTATCGCAAGCTACTACGTCCTTCATCGCCTGTAATCGCCAAGGCATCCACCATGTGCACTTATTCGCTTGTCCCTATAACGTTAGCCTCTTCATTCTTTCAAACGAAAAGAGCGCTACAGGGATAAGAAAGTACAACGTTGTTGCTTGTTTGTTGATACATACAATCATTACCCATCAAGTCGCCTCATGCATTCCTGCACGCATAGACTTGATCAATAAATAATCTTTACTTCTTCCAGATTGTTAAAGAACGAAACAGCAATGATCGCTAAAAGATCAAACCTAAACCTGACACCAAGGTGGCGCGGCTTACGTTTGCACTTTCAAAGTCTTGGTGGAGGATGACGGGATCGAACCGACGACCCCCTGCTTGCAAAGCAGGTGCTCTCCCAGCTGAGCTAATCCCCCTGAGATACTACTAATTAGCTGGTAGGGCTGGTTGGACTCGAACCAACGACCCCCGCGTTATCAACACGGTGCTCTAACCAGCTGAGCTACAGCCCCAACGCGGAACTACTACGACTACTGTTTCTTCTTAATTAAACAGCCGATAAGTGTGAACATTTGATGGTGAAGCATTACTGCTTCGTGCAAACTCTAGAAAGGAGGTGATCCAGCCGCACCTTCCGATACGGCTACCTTGTTACGACTTCACCCCAGTCACGAATCCTACCGTGGTAAGCGCCCTCCTTGCGGTTAAGCTACCTACTTCTGGTAAAACCCGCTCCCATGGTGTGACGGGCGGTGTGTACAAGACCCGGGAACGTATTCACCGCGACATGCTGATCCGCGATTACTAGCGATTCCAACTTCATGCAGTCGAGTTGCAGACTACAATCCGGACTACGATACACTTTCTGCGATTAGCTCCCCCTCGCGGGTTGGCGGCGCTCTGTATGTACCATTGTATGACGTGTGAAGCCCTACCCATAAGGGCCATGAGGACTTGACGTCATCCCCACCTTCCTCCGGTTTGTCACCGGCAGTCTCATTAGAGTGCCCTTTCGTAGCAACTAATGACAAGGGTTGCGCTCGTTGCGGGACTTAACCCAACATCTCACGACACGAGCTGACGACAGCCATGCAGCACCTGTGTACTGGTTCTCTTTCGAGCACTCCCCAATCTCTCGGGGATTCCAGCCATGTCAAGGGTAGGTAAGGTTTTTCGCGTTGCATCGAATTAATCCACATCATCCACCGCTTGTGCGGGTCCCCGTCAATTCCTTTGAGTTTTAATCTTGCGACCGTACTCCCCAGGCGGTCTACTTCACGCGTTAGCTGCGTTACCAAGTCAATTAAGACCCGACAACTAGTAGACATCGTTTAGGGCGTGGACTACCAGGGTATCTAATCCTGTTTGCTCCCCACGCTTTCGTGCATGAGCGTCAATCTTGACCCAGGGGGCTGCCTTCGCCATCGGTGTTCCTCCACATATCTACGCATTTCACTGCTACACGTGGAATTCTACCCCCCTCTGCCAGATTCTAGCCTTGCAGTCTCCAATGCAATTCCCAGGTTGAGCCCGGGGATTTCACATCAGACTTACAAAACCGCCTGCGCACGCTTTACGCCCAGTAATTCCGATTAACGCTTGCACCCTACGTATTACCGCGGCTGCTGGCACGTAGTTAGCCGGTGCTTATTCTTCAGGTACCGTCATTAGCA
>NZ_JBXAVX010000035.1:0-4037 GCF_057291295.1 Janthinobacterium sp. 1L-D-8-B-C4 | reverse complement strand
TCAACACCTTCTTTTCTGCTACATCGCCGTTTCCGGTGATCCTCAACTGCCGCATTTGACTGCGTCTCATTGGGGAGGCGAACTATAGCAAAGCCCCGCCAGTCTTGGCAAGGGCTTTCAATCGCCATGCGTGTTTTTATTCAGGCGGCCAGCAGGGCTTTGACCAGGTCCTTCTTGTCGACAGACTCCCTGGCATCGACATGCAGCGCCTTGAGCACATGATCGAGATGGTGCAACATGATGTCGACCGCAGCGTCGGCGTTGCCGGCCCTGGCCGCCTCGATGAACAGCGCATGCTCATCCGATGAGCAACTGGCGTCTTCGCTGGACTGCTGGTGCATGGCGATCAGCGAGGTCCGCGCCGTCAGTTTGCGCAAGATTTCCTTCAACACCAGATTACCAACGATATCGGCCAGCAAGGTGTGAAAGTCACCCAGCAATCTGGCGCGCAGCGGCAGATCGTTTTGTGCCAGGGCCTGGCGTTCCAGGGCAAGGTGGGCATCGATGCGGAGATAGTCGTCGGCCTTGGCCATGCCCACGAAATCGCGCGCCAGGCCGGCTTCGAGCGTGCGGCGCACGGCAAAGATTTCGCGCGCCTCGCGTTCACTGAGCTTGCACACGCATGCGCCCTTTTCCGGCACGATCTCGATGAGCTCATCCTTCGACAGCATCAGCAAGGCCGCACGGATCTTGGTGCGACTGACCGAGTACACGCGGGCCAGGGCCTCTTCCTTCAGTTTGGTGCCAGGGGGCAATCGGCGTTCGATGATCGCCGCCGCAATTTCCGCGGCGATCTTGTCGGACGAGTTGGTCACAGCTGGTGCGGTGGGCTCAAGCATGCGCAATCTGGCTTTGGAAAAACACGATCAGGAAACCGAACTGATGAAACTGGCCAGTTCCGGCGTCGACGGTGCGGCAAACAGGATCTTCGGATCACCTTGCTCATGGATTTTCCCCTGGTGCATGAACACCAGTTGATCACCCACCTCGCGTGCGAAGCGCATCTCATGCGTGACCATGATCAAGGTCATGCCATCCTCGGCCAGCTTGCGCACCACGGCCAGCACTTCGTTCACCAGTTCCGGGTCGAGCGCCGAGGTGATTTCATCGCACAACAGTATTTTCGGCTGCATCGCCAGCGCCCGGGCGATCGCCACACGCTGCTGCTGGCCACCCGACATCTGGTCTGGAAACGAGTCGAAGCGATCGGCAAGGCCGACTTTTGCCAGCGCATCACGCGCCAGCGCCTCGGCCTGCTGCTTGCCGATTTTTTTGACCACGGTCGGCGCCAGCATCACATTCTGCCCGGCCGTCAGATGCGGATACAGATTGAACTGCTGAAACACCATGCCGACTTTCAGGCGCAACTGGCGCAAATCGGTCTGGCCGACGGTGACCCGCACGCCATCGATGTCAAGCGAGCCTTCGTCGAAACTTTCCAGTCCGTTGATCGAGCGCAGCAAGGTACTTTTGCCCGAACCGCTGCGACCGATCACGGCTGTGACTTGTCCTGCCTTGACGCGCAGGTCGATGCCCTTGAGGACATGGTGCGTACCAAAACGCTTGTGCAAACCATTGATGCTAACGAGAGACATTGATTTTCCTTTCCAGGCGGCGGGCGTACAGCGAAAGCGGGAAACACAGGCAGAAATACATCAGGGCGATCAGGCCATACACGGTGAAGGGGGCAAACGTGGCGTTGCTGATCATCGAACCGGCCTTGGTCAGCTCGACAAAACCGATAATCGATGTAACGGCCGTCGCTTTCACGACCTGCACGGCAAATCCGACCGTCGGCGCAACGGCGATGCGCAGCGCCTGCGGCAAGATCACATGGCGCATCTGTTCCATATACGACATCGCTGTGCTGGCAGACGCTTCCCACTGACCACGCGGAATCGCCTCGACACAACCGCGCCAGATTTCCGCCAGGTAGGCACTGGTAAACAAGGTCAGGGCCACGCTGGCGGCAAGCCAGGGCGACACCTGCATGCCAGTCAGTGACAGGCCAAAGAACAGCAGGAACAATTGCATCAACAGTGGCGTGCCCTGGAACAGCTCGATGTACATGACGGCAAGCTGGCACACCAGCCGCGACCGTGAAGTGCGCATCATCAGGATCGCGATGCCAACCAGGCCACCGCAAACAAAGGCGATCAAGGACAGCAGTACCGTCCAACGCCCTGCCAGCAGCAGGTTGCGAACGATGTCCCACAGGGAAAAATCGCTCATGTCGCTCTCCTGGCAAGCACGTAGCGGCCAAACAGGACAAGCGCGCGGCGCACGCCCACCGCCAGTAAAAAGTACATGATGGTGACCACGAAATACACTTCGAAGGAGCGGAAGTTACGCGAGGTAATAAAGCCGGCGCCAAAGGTCAGCTCCTCGGCTGAAATTTGCGAACACACGGACGATCCCAGCATCACGATCACGATCTGGCTGGACAAGGCTGGCCACATCTTGAGCAAGGCCTGGCGCAGTATCACGCAGCGAAAAATCTGGAAGCGCGACATCGCCAGCGCTGAAGCCGCCTCGACGTGGCCTTTCGGCACAGACTCCACGCCGGCGCGGATGATCTCGGTGCTGTAGGCCCCCAGGTTGAGCACCATCGCAATTGTTGCCGCCTGCCACTCGCTCAAATGAATGCCAAGGCTGGGCAAGCCGAAGAAAACAAAAAACAGCTGCACGATGAACGGCGTGTTGCGGATCAGCTCCACATACACGGTGTAGACCGGGAACAGCACAGGCAGTTTCCAGGCGCGCGAGATGGCGCCAAGAATACCGATCGCAATACCGAGCACGGTACCGACGAGTGTCAGGCGCAAGGTGCCGATCACCCCGTTGTACAGATACTCGCGGTATTCCCAAATACTGCTGAAATCAAAGGTATATGCCATGGCGTACTTGATCAGTTACAGCAGGGCCGTGACGGGACGCGTTGTTTTCAGCCATTTCTGCGCGATGCTATTGAGGCTGCCGTCTTCTTTCGACTTGGCCAGGATGGCATTGATTTGCGCCAGCAACTTCGGCTCGCTTTTATTGATGCCGACGTAGCAGGGAGAATTCTTGATAAAGAATTTGAATTCGAGTTTTTTGGCAGCCTGTTTTTCGACAATTGCGCCAGCCACTACATTGCCAGTGGCAATCAGGGGCACCTGGCCGGACAGGAAAGCAGAAATGGTCGCGTTATTGTCTTCAAAACGCTTGATGGTGGTATTGGCCGGCGCAATCTTGCTCAGCTCAAGATCCTCCACGGCGCCGCGGGTGACGCCCACGGTTTTACCGGCCAGTTGTTCCGCCTTGCTGATTGCCTGCTCTGCGGTTCCGAACACGCCGCTGAAAAATGGCGCATACGCTGCGCTGAAGTCGATGACTTTTTCACGCTCCGGATTTTTACCAAGGCTGGAAATGACCAGGTCGACTTTTTTTGTATTGAGGTAAGGAATGCGATTGGCGCTGGTCACCGGCACCAGTTCCAGCTTCACACCCAGGCTCTTGGCCAGCAGTGCGGCCACGTCAATGTCGTAGCCGACCGGTTTCATGTCAGGGCCGACGGACCCGAAAGGCGGGAAATCCTGGGGCACGGCCACGCGCAAGACCTTGGCCTTGAGAATATCGTCGAGCGCCTCGGCATGGGTCAGCGGTGCGGCAAGTGCGGTGGCGGACAAGATCAGCGACAACACGATCGAACGACGGTTCATGGACAACTCCTCAAGGTGGGATGGAGCGCGCTGTCCCGTGATGAACAGCAGGCCATAATCCTTGAGCAGTTTCCGTGCCTGCATACAAAGCCTGTATACGATCTGCAAAACCCCTATTTCTGCATGGTTTTTGAGCAGTGCATCACTTTCTGCACCAGCTCATTCACGAATAGGGTGCGTTTACAACAAACCGCCAGACGAAAAAAAACCCCGACCATTGCTGATCGGGGTTTTTCTCTATTACGAATAACAAGCCTGACGATAACCTACTTTCACACTGGTTGCAGCACTATCATCGGCGCAAAGTTGTTTCACGGTCCTGTTCGGGATGGGAAG
>NZ_JBXAVX010000034.1:0-6095 GCF_057291295.1 Janthinobacterium sp. 1L-D-8-B-C4 | reverse complement strand
TGTTAATTGTTAAAGAACTGTATTCGGTACTGCGTGTTTCGCGCTATCGACAAAGCGTTGTGTTTGTCAGCTGCGAAGAAGGAAGAGTATGAAGCATTTCGCTAAATCCGTCAACACCTTCTTTTTTACAACACCACCGTTTCCGGTGATCCTCAACTGCCGCATTTGACTGCGTCTCATTGGGGAGGCGAACTATAGCAAAGCCGCCCGGCGCCCGCAAGCTTTATTTCAGCAATTGGGCCACCGCCATGCCCATTTCCGTCGTACTGGCGCTGCCGCCCATGTCCGGCGTGCGGGGGCCATGTTCCAGCACCTGTTCGATGGCGTGCAGCACCGCATCGTGAGCGGCCGTGTAATTGGCGTCGCCATTGCCCAGGAAATCCAGCATCATGGCGCCGGACCAGATCATGCCGATCGGGTTGGCGATATTCTGCCCATAGATATCGGGGGCGGAGCCGTGCACCGGCTCGAACACGGATGGAAAGGTGCGCTCGGGATTGATATTGGCCGACGGCGCAATCGCGATGGTGCCGGTGCAGGCGGGCCCCAGGTCGGACAGGATATCGCCAAACAGGTTCGATGCGACCACCACGTCAAAACGCTCGGGACTCAGTACAAAGCGCGCGGCCAGGATGTCGATATGGTATTTGTCCCAGCGCACCTCGGGAAATTGCGGCGCCATGGTTTCCACCCGCTCATCCCAGTACGGCATGCTGATGGCGATGCCATTCGACTTGGTGGCCGACGTCAGGTGTTTCTTGGGGCGGCTTTGCGCCAGCTCGAATGCGTATTTCAGAATACGGTCGACGCCCGTGCGGGTAAATACGGATTCTTGCAGCACGGTCTCGCGCTCGGTCCCTTCGAACATGCGCCCGCCTACCGATGAATATTCGCCTTCGGTATTTTCACGCACCACGTAGAAGTCGATATCGCCAGGCTTCTTGTTGGCAAGTGGGCAAGGCACGCCCGGCATCAGGCGCACGGGGCGCAAGTTCACGTATTCGTCGAACTCGCGGCGAAATTTCAATAATGATCCCCACAGCGAGATATGGTCGGGCACTTTATCGGGCCAGCCGACGGCGCCAAAATAGATGGCGTCAAAATCCTTCAATTGCTCGAACCAGTCGGACGGCATCATCTGGCCGTGTTCCAGGTAATAGTCGCAATTGGCCCACGCCATGGTGGTGAACTGCAAATCGATATTGAAGCGGCGCGCGGCCGCCTCCATGACGCGCAAGCCTTCGGGCATGACTTCGTTACCGATGCCGTCGCCGGCGATGACTGCAATTTTATGGGTGGCCATGGTCTCTTCCTGAGTGGGGTACGGTGCGATGATGATACTAGGGCCGTAACAGAATACAATCAGCGCACCCACAACCCAAGTAGCCACACTTCGTGGACAATCGATGAAACATACTCCTTTGCTGGAAGACTTGCGCCTGTTCTGCCTGGTCGCCCATAAAACCAGCTTTGCCGCCACCGCGCTGGAACTCGGTATCTCGAAGGCGGTCGTCAGCAAGCGCATCGGCATGCTGGAAGACGCCCTTCAGGCGAAGCTGCTGCACCGGACCACGCGCCGGGTCGGCATTACCGACCATGGCGAAATCGTGCGGCAGTGGGCGCAGCGCATCCTCGACGATGTGGAGCAGATGAGCGAGGCGGTGACACAATCCAAATTGCAGCCCCAAGGCGTGTTGCGGATCTGCTCGAGTTCGGGCTTTGGCCGCAACCGGCTGGGTCCTGCCCTGTCGCAGCTGGCGCGCCAGTATCCAGCACTGAAAGTGCAGCTGGAATTGCTCGACCGTCCCGTCGATTTATTGGGTGAAGGTTTCGATCTCGATATCCGCGTCGGCATGGTGCATGAGCCGGACCTGATCGCGCACCGGATTGCCAGCAATATTCGCGTGCTGTGCGCGGCGCCGGCTTACCTGGCGCAACATGGCGTGCCGACCAGCCTGGCGCAATTGCGCGAGCATCAATGCATCGTGATCCGTGAACGCGACCAGGATGGACGGCGCTGGAAATTGCTGGGCCCGCAAGGTGCGGAAACGATCAAGGTGGATGGACAGCTGTCGGCCAACAATGGCGAGCTGGTCCATCAATGGGCGCTCGACGGCCACGGCATTATCTTGCGCTCGGCCTGGGATGTGGAGCACAGCCTGGCGCAAGGCAAGCTGGTGCGCTTGCTGCCCGGCTACCGGCAGGAGGCCGATGTCTGGGCAGTGACCACCTCGCGGCTGTCGAACTCGGCCAAAGTCAGGGTGTGCGTGCAATTCCTGCAGCAATGGCTGCAGGCCTGAGCCTTACACCAGCCGCGGCACATCGGGATACAGCCTGGACAGGGTATCGCCGGCAATTTCCGTGATGGTTGGGGCAAGGCGGGCGGCAGCTTGCTCGGGCGACTTTTCACGGCGCAGCTCCTTCCATGCTTCCAGCAGGGCGCCTTCATGGCGCGCCACCGCCTGCTCGACTTCATCCTGCCAGAAGGCCGGCGCTTCGCTCTCGACAAAATTGCCGCGGCCGCGGCCAAAATGCGCCACCGCCAGATAGCGCAAGATGCCGGCCACCACCAGGGTGCGCAAAAAGGCATCGGTAAATTGCATCGTCGGATGGTTGCGGTCGGTACCGGAATTGAAGCCCCAGGCGGCGCCGGCAAATGTCAGCGCGCCGACCACGCCACCGAGCAAGGCGCCCGCGCCCATGCTCAAGCCGCCGGAAAGCAAGTCGGCCGACAAGCCCGTGGCCGCGCCGGACACCATCGCGCCCAGCAAGCCCGCCTGGGCTTTGTCGATCGGCGCGCGCACGGCAAAGTTGTCGCGTACGCGGGTATTGATCTTGTGCGCATCGGTCGGGTCGAGCTTGTGCAGGATCAGCAGTTCGCGCGTGGTTTCGCCGCTATGGATATTGAGCCGCGCGACCAGGGCCGCCATCGCGCGTTCCTGGCGTTGCTGCTCTTCATTCTTGCCGATGCCCACCACCTGCAAGGCCGATCTGAATAAACCTTTGGAGGCCGTATCGAGCGCCTCGCTGTCCTGCGCCGCCACCGCCAGCTGCGACGACAGCAATTGCATCGCCTGCTGGAAACGGGCGGTATTGTGCGCCTGCCAGGTGGCAAACAAACGGGCATATCCGGCCTGCTGCGAAGCAGGCAGCAACTTGCCGACGGCTTCATAAAAGACGCGCTCGTGCACCCAGCAACGGGCAAAGGCATCGAGCGCCAGGACCTCGCGCACGATCGGATATTGCCGCAGATGTTCGCGCCAGCGCGCCTGCTCGCCGTGCTCGGCATTGCCGGCACGAGGCGGTCCCATCTGGTTCAGCAAGACCACCACCGGTTTGCCCAGCCATTCCAGGATTTTCATTTCTGCCGGCAAATAGCCAGCGTCTTTCGGATGTTCCGACGAATTGACCAGGTACAGCACCACGTCGGCCGCATCCCTGGCCGTGCGCAGCGCCTGCTGACTGAGCCAGAATGGCCGGTCGCGGTAGCGGTCGATCACTTCGCGCAGGAACCAGCCGATGGGATTGCCGGCCTGGCCCAGGCGTTTCAACAGCCGTACCGAGTCGCCAAAACCGGGCGTATCCCACAATTGCAAGGCGTCACCTTCCGGCGTGGCCAGCAAGGTGTGCGATTCGGCAAATACCGTCACGTGGGCGGCGTCGCGCACTTCGCCGATATCGATACCCACCAGGGTGCGCGCCAGGGTGGTCTTGCCATTATTCGTATGCGATATCAAGGCAAACTGGATCTGCACCGCATCGCCCTGCACTTGCTTCTCTACATTCACACTCATGCTGCTGCCGATAGTTTCAGACCCACTCCCGCATCGAGAGGGTGCAGGGCGGGATTGAGCAAATTGACCACCGTGGCCGTGGTCTGATGGAACTGGCAGAACTGCTGCCACAAGGCCACACGTTCCGCGCGGCGGGTATCGTTTTCCGGCACCTCGCCCGCATGCTCCAGGTAAGACGACTCGTCGATCAGCACGGCAACACCACGTGTCGACGATTGCGCCAGGTACGTCAGGAAGGCGCCATGGTTTTCCTTTTCCGGCGTGGCGGTCAGGTTGAACAGGGCCGCCGTGAGATTGACTTGCGCATCGTTCAGGTCGGTATCGCGCAGCACGTCTTTTGGTTCTTCACCATATGAGGTCGACGGGCGCAGCATCACGCGGCCCTGCTCGCCAAACAGCATGGTGGCGATCTGCCCCAGCCCCTTGTGACGCGCCTCATCGACGGTAAAGCTGTAAGGCAACACGCGCAGCAGGCCACCGGTCGACACGCCGATGCTGTCATTGAGTTTGCGAAAATACGGTTGATCAAGGTCGAGCGGAAAGTTTTTTGCCAGCTGCACGGCGCGCAGATTGCTGATTACCGCCAGGATTACGCGCGGCAATACCACCAGCAGGAAGATCGTCGCCGCATACAAATGCACCCAACGCGCGCCGCCTTCGGCCGCCGTGGTTTGCGGAAAGCGCAGCGCTTCGATCTCGGCCAGGGAAAAGCCTTGCAGCGGAAACACGGCAATGGCCGGCGCAAACAGGGTCGACAGCAGGCTGTGCACCTGGCCGGCGCCCAGGAAAGTGCTTTCCCAGCCGGCCGCATATTGCGACAAAAAGCCACGCGCGTACAAGGAAGCAACCGCGCCGATGGCAAACAGGGCCGCGCTCAAGTGGATGGTGCGGCCCAGGCGGGCGGACGTCAGCTTGCGGCTCAGATGGCCCCATTCCACCGAAAAATTCAGCAAGCCCGTGGCCAGCACATGCGGCAGCTTGCGCGGCATCGACAGCTTGCCCACGCTCAGATGGCGCACCAGGCCGGCCTTGGGCCAGCCAAGGGGGTGGGAAGGAATGAACAGCCAGATGAACAGGCCGATATACACCAGCAAATTCCAGACGATGATCAGCAGCAGCGGCGCGGACAATAAATCCACGCGGTGCGGATCGGTAATGCGATCGAGGCCGGCACCCAGCAGCAAGGCCAGGATGGGCAAGGTCAGCGACAATGTCTTCATGCCATTGCGCCGCCTGGCAAATGAGGCAAACGCCGGCGTGCGCTCGGTCAGGCGTTTCAATATCTGTTCGGAACGCTGCTGCAGGAAATCATCGCCCGTCACATCTGCCTGCTTGCCAGAGGCCTGCCACTGGGCCAGCTCGCGCGCACTGCGGCTTGCATACATGCGGTCATCTTCGCTGAGGATTTCCTTTTGCTGATCCGCCGTCTCAATAGCGCGTACCAGCACTACATCTCTCGCAATTAACTCGTTCATGTTGCTCCTGTTTTGTAGAAAACGACAACTCGACAGGGTGATTGTGACGTACTTTTGCGTTTCAGGCCAACGCGTCGTCCGGTTTGAACACGCGATACAGCAGATACACGAGATAAGCGGCGATCCAGGCCGACCACAAGACCGGCGTGAAGGGCAAACTCGCCAACGCTTGCTGCCAGGCGCCCACCATCAGGCCACACACCAGGATGATGCCAAGGACTATGCCGGCCACACGCCGGTCAACCGGCAGCCAGAACAGGCACGCCGCCAGCAGCCACCAGGGAAAGCCATCGCCAGCTGGTACATCGTTGAAGAAAAAGACAGTTTTGGTGCACAAGGGCACGAGCACAGCCGAGCAGGCCAGCACGCGCAAGGCAATACGGCGCGATGCGCTCAATCCCAGTGTACGCAAAGCATCCCATAGCGCCACGAGAATGACGGCGGCGGAGAGCAATATACCCATCAGAACAATGGCGGGATCGGCAGGGACTGAGGCGGAAGGCTGGGACATCATGCCGTCATGGGCACACCAGACGATCAATATGCCCGATATCATCAAGATGGTATCGGGACCTGCGGGTGTTTTAAGGAGTTTTAGCTTGGCCAGCATGGCGAATAGGCTCCGGGTAGGATGGAATAAAACCATCGTACAGAGCCAAGATGAAGAAAACATGACGGGGGTTTTGGCGCTTGCCGCAAAATCACCAGACGAAAAAAAACCCCAACCATTTCTGATCGGGGTTTTTCTCTACTACGAATAACAAGCCTGACGATAACCTACTTTCACACTGGTTGCAGCACTATCATCGGCGCAAAGTTGTTTCAC
>NZ_JBXAVX010000033.1:0-9129 GCF_057291295.1 Janthinobacterium sp. 1L-D-8-B-C4 | reverse complement strand
GTGTGTACCCGACGTTTTTTACCTTCACTCATTTGCTGTCATCCTTTCACGGACCACAGCTTAAACCATCGTCTCAGATTCGGGATCCACTATAGTCAGCCCATTGCCGGTGAGGCTGTTGTTGGGGCCGAAGCCGGCAACCGTCAGAATCGGCGGATTCGGCGGCAGCGAGCCGTCGTCGAGCGGTTCGACATGGGCCAGCGGCTGGGTGGAGAGCTGGGTGCGGATCAGCACCTCAAGCGTGGTGACCGTGCCGCCCTTGCTGACAGCGATGCTCGCCTTTTGGTCGACCCCGGTGTCGCCAGGCGTCCAGAAGCGCAGCGTACCGTCTTTGATCAGGGCTTCGCTCACCGCGCCCGATGGGACCACCGAGTCGGCCCCGTCGGCCAGGCCGATATCGGCCAGCGACAGCACCACCACCTCCGCAGGTTTGACCGCGGCCAGTTCGATCGACGCTGCTGCCGTAAATTTCCATACCAGCTTGGACGGCTCGAAGGCGGTGCTTCGGTCGAGGCGCAGCACAATGACATCGGTGCCGGGCGTTACGGTTGCGCCGGCGCCTATCGCGCCCGCCGCAACGCTGCCGTCAACGATCGTTGTTCCGGCAGGTGCGCTGGTCAGGGTTGCCAGCACATTGCTGCCACTGGCGAGCCCAGTGTTCTTGACGCTGACGCGGTAGGTATAGTCGAACACGGTGCGCGAGACGCGCGTTTCCATAATTTTTTCCAGGCCCGCGATCTGGAACTGGTCGCCGGCCACATCGGCCGTCACCGCCGCCAGCATCTTGGGCGCCGGTGCTGCGCCCTGCGGCGCGTCACTCGAGCCGCAAGCGCTCAGGGCCGCCGCAAGCAAGACTGTCACGGCTGCCCGGATGGGCAGTAACTGCAATCCAAAACGACGCGGGTTCATTTGCCACCCCTTGCAATAAATAGTTTGCCCTTGGCCGCGCGCGGTACTGCCAACAGCGCCAGGACCCCCAGCAGCAGAAGCCATGCGGTGCCAGGCAATGGAATGGCTACCGGGCCTTGCGTCAGTCCGGCATCAAGTTCGATAAACGAGAGCGGATCGAGAATCGAAAACATCTGCGCTCCCGGCACACCCGTGCCGAAATAATCGAACGTGACGGCAAAGCCGAAGGCGCTGGCGGATGGGGCAATAGCGCCGCCGATGGCAAGCGCATCATAAAACCCGGCGGCGGGGATGCCGGCGTCAGGCTGGATGACCAGAATATCCCAACCTGCAGGGGTTCCAACGCTGGAAAGCTGGCCGTACAGAGACTCGTTGAAGAAAAGCGTGAATTCTTCGAGCGGGACTGCCAGCGTGTCATTTGTCACGGTGTAGTCGTAACGCCACTGGTTGGCACCGAGTGCCGTCGCGGTATAGGCGATTGTCGTTGCCTGCGCCGCTGACATGCACAGACACGCCGCTAACATGAACCTGATAAAGAGTTTTACGAAATAGGCCATGGGAACCCCTAGGGAGACGCTGATTAATTCGGCCGCTCCGGTTCCCGCCGGTGCCGCAACCTGAGACAATGACGCTACGTTCCTCGCCCGCCATCGATCATGCAAAAGAGCTTCTCCGACCTCGAATACGCCGCCAAGAAAAAGCTCACGCGGCGCGACCTTTTTCTCGCTGAGATCGAAAGCGTGACACCGTGGAGCATGCTGCACAAACTGGTCGAGCCGTTCTATCCGAAGGTCGAAGGCGCTGGCCGTCCACCGATCGGGCTGGCGCGAATGCTGCGGATGTATGTGGCTCAACAATGCTTCGGTTTGTCGGACGAAGGTATTGAAGACGCGATCTATGACAGCCAGGCCATTCGCGCTTTCGTCGGCATCGATTTGGGCCGCGAGTCGGCGCCAGACGCGACGACGCTGCTCAAGTTTCGTCACCTGCTCGAAGCAAAAGATCTGACGCGCCAGATCTTCGATACGATCAACCGACACCTCGCCGAAAAGGGTCTGATGATGCGCGAGGGGACCATTGTTGACGCCACGCTGATCGCCGCGCCACCATCGACGAAGAACAAGGATGGCAAGCGTGATCCGGAGATGCACCAATCGAAGAAGGGCAATGACTGGCACTTCGGGATGAAAGCGCACATCGGCGTTGATGCTGCGTCTGGCCTGGTGCACACCGTCGTGGGCACGGCTGGCAATGTCTCCGACGTGACGCAAGCACATGCGCTTTTGCATGGAGACGAGACCGCTGCACTCGGCGACGCAGGCTATCAGGGCGTGGAGAAGCGCCCCGAAAATGTTGGCAAAGCAGTGACCTGGCATGTCGCCATGAAGCGCTCCAAACGCAAGGCGCTTCCCAAAAACAAACTGGGCCGCATGACGGAAAAACTGGAGCATTTGAAGGCCAGCGTGCGCGCGAAAGTCGAGCATCCGTTCCATGTCATCAAGAACCTGTTCCGTCATCGGAAGACGCGCTACCGCGGCCTGGCGAAGAACACCGCGCAACTGTTTACTCTGTTTGGCTTCGCCAATTTAGTGCTGGCTGGCCGGCGATTTAGGGTCACTGAAACCCGAGTTGCGTCCTGAGCGCCAAAAGGCGCAAGGGATACCGCTATATCGCATAAAAACAGGCTGTAGTGATCTCTAAAAACGAGATCGCAGGTGGAGCGCAACCGCGTCGCAAAAAAACCTCGGAGACGCAAAAATCGTCAATTAATCAGCGTTTCCCTAAGTCATTGATTCAAATAGGAAGTCCGCTACTGCCGTTATTTCGGGCAAGTGCATCGCCCACCGCCCGACGCTATCGATTGCCAGCGATGCGTTCGAGGCGGCCGGCTTTGCCGGCGACCCTGCCACCGGCGCGCGTTTTAAGACAGTTGATCGAGGTTCGCTGCCAGCAGCACCTGGCTGCGCCCAGATGTATTCAAGCATGCTGTCAAGCAGCGGACCTCCCAGCACCACGTTGAGGGCGTTGCCGTTGCCGGTTGCGCACCAGCAGCGCAGCGATGGCAACCATTCCGGCGAACACAGACGTTGTCGGGCGCCGCTGGATCGAGGAGGGGGCATCCTAAAGTTTGAGATGGTCCAGTGTAATTCCGAACTACCCACAATCTACAAATATCTAACAAATTATAGCTATGTATAAGTCAAATAATATATACTTAGGTATAAATTCATAGAGATGGGGGCGCCGTGGATCCTGTAAGAAATCCTTTTGCTCCGGGCGCTGGCAGTCGCCCGCCTGAACTCGCTGGGCGGGATGCGATTATCAACGATGCACGCGTTGCCATTGAGCGCGCATTGCTGGGCAAGCCTAGCCGCTCACAGATGTTCCTGGGGCTGCGTGGCGTCGGGAAAACCGTATTGTTGAACGCGGTCGAGGTGATGGCGATTGAACGAGGCCATCTGACGTCCAGCATTGAGGCGCCAGAACGAAAACCGCTGGGTGAACTGCTCTTGCCACGGGTACACCAGGTGCTGCGCAAGCTATCGCTTGTCGACCATGCTAAGAGCAAGGCCTATGACGCAATGCGGGCCCTACGATCGTTTGCCTCCGTGTTCAAGTTTGAATACGGGGATCTGACAATCGCAGTCGACGCCGAGGTGGGTGTGGCCGATAGCGGCGACCTGCAAAACGATCTCCCCGAGCTGTTTGTTCGCGTGGGCGAGGCCGCCAAGGCCGCTGGTAAGGCCTGGACACTGCTCATCGATGAGGTGCAGTACCTCAGCCAGAAGGACTTGGCGGCGCTTATCGTGTCGATGCACAAAATAAATCAGAGCGGACTGCCAGTCCTGTTTTTCGGCGCCGGACTGCCCCAAGTGGCAGCATTGTCGGGAGAGGCCAAATCCTACGCGGAGCGACTGTTCCACTATCCCGATGTCGGTGCCCTGCCCGAAGTAGATGCCAAGGCAGCAATCCGCCAACCGGTTAATGAAGAAGGTGCTGTTATTGATGAACTAGCCCTGGATGAAATTTTTTTAAAGACCAAGGGTTATCCGTACTTTTTGCAGGAGTGGGGCCATCAGTCCTGGAATCTTGCTGTCGGCGATACCATTACGCTACATGACGCCAAGGAAGCGGAGAGAACGACGCTTAAGCGCCTGGACGAAGGTTTTTTCAAGGTCCGCTTTGACCGGCTGACGCCGAAAGAGCGTGAGTACGTGATTGCCATGGCACGGTTGGGGAGCGGCCCCTACCGTTCGTCAGATGTCGCGGATGCGCTCGGTGAGTCCGCGCAAAGCTTGGGACCACGCCGGGCGCAAATTATCAGCAAGGGAATGATTTACAGTCCGTCTCACGGGGACGTTGCTTTTACTGTTCCCATGTTCAACGACTACCTCACGCGCAACCTGGCCCATCTTGGGTGATTGAATTCCGGGTGCTGCATGGCGCCCTTGAGCAGCCTAACGACCAACAAAAGAATTATCCCGGTGAGAAACTTGGCGTGAAGGATGGGCAAAAACTGGTCATATAAAAGTCAGGAGCTGAGGCATTTATGGCCAGCATTGACGCGTCGCTTCAATGTGAACTGTGATGCGATAACAGGTTTTGTAGTTTTGCCTGGCGAAAGCATTCATAGACCAGTTCGGTAATGGTTTCGAAGCATCAAGCTTGTGGTACGCGCTTGTTTTATGAGGCATTTCCAAAGTGTGACGCATTGCGTCACGACTTGAACTGGATCCACGATCCCGCATCTTTGCGGGTCGATAAGGAACCGCCTATACAGCGATACCCGTGGTAGCGAAGCGTTCACGATAGAGCTTTGGTGTGATCCCCAGCTTTTTCTGAAACACCCGGCGCATGTGCGCTTCGTCGGTGAACCCGGCGCGCGCCGCCACGGCCTTCAGCGACAACGTCAATTCCGCCAATAACGCGGTGGCGCCCTCAAAACGGCAGCGCTCGATAAATTCCTGGGTGCTGACGCCCACTTCCTGCTGGAACACCCGGGTGAAGTGGCGTTCGCTCATCATGGCCTTCTGGGCCAGCTGCGCCACCGTCAGCTTTTCCTGCAAGTTATCGAGGATCCAGTTCTGCAGCTCGCGGATATTGGGCCGCGTCGTGCGTTCGTTGAGCAAGTGGGCGCTGAACTGCGACTGTCCGCCCGGCCGTTTCAGAAATACCACCATCTCGGTGGCCACCTCGAGCGCCAGTTCCCGTCCAAAATCTTCTTCCACCAGTGCCAGCGCGAGGTCGATACCCGCCGTGACGCCGGCCGACGTCCAGACGTGGTCGGCGCGTACAAAAATCGCATCGGCGTCCACCTGGACAGCAGGATAGTCGGCTTGCAGTCGCTCCGCCACGCCCCAGTGTGTCGTGGCGCGCCTGCCGTCGAGGGCGCCCGCCGCCGCCAGGAAAAACGCGCCCGAACACAGCGAGGTCAAACGCTTGATGCGCGGCGCCACGGCCGCCACCCAGTCGATGATGGCGGCGCTTTCGGCCAGTGCTGCCTGGATATGGCGTGCCCCAACGATGATTGCGTTATCGGGCAGGGAAAGGGTGCTCAGCGCCTTGGTGGCGTCGAGCGACATCAGCGTATCGGAGCGCACCGGACCCACGGCGCACGAGGCCACCCGCACGTCATAGCCCGACGCTTTGCCGCGCCGCTGAAGGTGCAGATTCGCATACTCGAACACGGACATTGGCCCGATCGCTTCGACCGCCTTGAACCCCGGGTACACGATGATATCGACAGTGATGGCGGCGCTTGGGGAGGACAACTTCATGGTGTGATGAATATGGATGTGCGGAAAATCCGGTCATTATGGCATCAATTCCGGCCATTCTCGGCCCGGTTTTGCCGTTCGGAGATGGTGCGCGGTCAGAATGGCCTGGCGTTATTCACCAATTCTTTTACGGAGTACATCCATGAAAACCAAAGCAGCAGTAGCCTGGCGCGCCGGCGCGCCACTGACCATCGAAGAAGTCGATCTGCAGGGACCGCGCGAAGGCGAGGTGCTGATCGAGCTCAAAGCCACCGGCATCTGCCACACCGATTATTACACGCTGTCGGGCGCCGACCCGGAGGGCCTGTTCCCGGCCATCCTCGGCCATGAGGGCGCAGGCATCGTGGTCGACGTGGGACCGGGCGTAAAAACCCTGAAAAAAGACGACCACGTGATTCCGCTATACACGCCGGAATGCCGCCAGTGCAAATTCTGCCTTTCGCAAAAAACCAATCTGTGCCAAGCGATCCGCTCGACCCAGGGCCGTGGCCTGATGCCCGATGCGACCAGCCGCTTCTCGCTCGACGGCAAGCCGCTGTTCCACTACATGGGCACGTCCACGTTCTCGAACTACATCGTGGTGCCGGAAATCGCGCTGGCCAAGATCCGCGAAGATGCGCCGTTCGATAAAGTTTGCTACATCGGTTGCGGCGTCACCACCGGTGTGGGCGCGGTGCTGTTCTCGGCCAAGGTCGAGGCGGGTGCCAATGTCGTCGTGTTCGGCCTCGGAGGTATCGGCCTGAACGTGATTCAGGCCGCCAAGATGGTCGGTGCCGACAAAATCATCGGTGTCGACATCAACCCGGCCCGCCAGGACATGGCGCGCAAGTTCGGCATGACCCATTTCATCAATCCCAATGAAGTGGAAAACGTCGTCGATGCGATCGTCCAGCTGACCGATGGCGGCGCCGACTACAGCTTCGAGTGCGTCGGCAACACCACCCTGATGCGCCAGGCACTCGAGTGCACCCACAAGGGTTGGGGCAAGTCGTTCATCATCGGCGTGGCCGCAGCCGGCCAGGAAATCTCCACCCGGCCTTTCCAGCTGGTGACGGGGCGCGAGTGGCGCGGTTCTGCCTTTGGCGGCGCCCGTGGCCGCACCGACGTGCCGAAGATCGTCGACTGGTACATGGAAGGCAAGCTCAATATCGACGACCTGATCACGCACCGCCTGCCGCTCGAGCGCATCAACGAAGGCTTCGACCTGATGAAATCGGGCGAATCGATCCGCTCCGTCGTGCTCTATTAAGGCGCCGGCCATGCTTGAACTGATCAGCGAACACGCATGCTTCGGCGGCGTCCAGCGTTACTACCGGCACCGGTCCTGCGCCATTGGCCTGCCGATGCGGTTTGGCGTCTTCCTGCCAGCGCAGGCAAACGATGGCAACGTGCCCGCATTGTTCTGCCTGGCGGGTTTGACCTGCAACGAGGAAACCTTCGCCACCAAGGCGGGCGCGCAGCGGCAGGCGGCCGCCTTGGGAATGATGTTGATTACCCCCGACACCAGCCCGCGCGGCGCGAACGTGCCGGGTGAGGGCGACGCGTGGGATCTCGGTATCGGCGCCGGCTTTTACGTCGACGCCACCGAGGCGCCCTGGAGCACTCATTACCGCATGTACAGCTATCTGCTGGAGCTGCATGCACTGGTGCTGTCCGATTTGCCGGCCGACGCCGACCGGGTCGGCATCATGGGCCACTCGATGGGCGGCCATGGCGCGCTGGTCCTGGCGCTACGCAACCCGGCATTGTTCAAGTCGGTGTCGGCACTGGCGCCGATCAGCGCGCCCACGCAGGCACCTTGGGGCCACAAGGCGTTCTCGGCCTACCTGGGGCCGCGCTCGCCTGCCTGGGATGCGCATGACGCCAGCGTGCTGATGGCCGGGCGGCGCCAGCCTTTCCCGCGCGGGATCTTGATCGACCAGGGTCTGGCAGACAAATTCCTGCCCGACCAGCTGTTTCCCGAAGCATTCGAAGCCGCTTGCGCGGCGGCCGACCAGCCACTGACCTTGCGGCGCCATGCCGGCTATGACCACGGCTACTACTTCATCGCCACGGTCATCGACGATCACCTGAAGTTTCACCACGCAGCATTGATTTCATAAGGAGTAATACCATGAGTACCGAGTACACGATCCATCCGGCCATCGGCCAACAACGTCCACCTGCGGCGGCCAATTTCACCGGCGGCAAGCTGCTGTGCAAATGCACCAGCGACCAGGTCGAAGTCACCATCGCCAGCCAGACGGCACACAACCACGCATGCGGCTGCACCAAGTGCTGGAAGCCGGAAGGCGCGCTGTTCGCACAGATCGCCGTGGTGGCGCGTGACAAGGTCAGTGTCACTGCCCACGCTGAAAAGCTGAGCGTGGTTGACGCCAGTGCGACGATCCGTCGCCACGCTTGCAATGTTTGCGGCGTCCACATGGTCGGCCGTATCGAGAACGAAGCGCATGCCTTCTTCGGCCTCGATTTCGTCCACACCGAACTCTCCAATGAGAGCGGTTGGTCGCCGGTGGAATTTGCCGCTTTCGTCTCGTCGATCATCGAGTCGGGTACCAACCCGGCCGACATGGCCGGCGTGCGCGCTGCGTTGGCCAAGCTGGGCCTGCCTTATTACGATTGCCTGTCGCCGGCATTGATGGATGCGCTGGCTACCCACGCCGCCAAGGCCAGCGGCGTGTTGCAATAAGCGTTTTGCCATAGGCGGTGAAATTTGCGCTGAACGTGGCGCTCACTTGATTTGAAAAGATGTATCAAATGGATGCTACGCTTCGCGCAATTTTACTGACCACCACGCTGTCCGGGGTGGTCAGCATTTCCGCCGCCGCTTTTATATCATTCGGGCTGCTGGCCCGGATGGCTGAACGCATGGTGAGCCTGTCGGTCGGCATTATGCTGTCCACCTCGCTGTTACACGCCATGCCGGAGGCTATCGAATCCAGAGTCGCGCCGATCAGCCTGTTTGCCACGCTGCTCGGCGGCCTCCTGACTTTTTTCATGCTGGAAAAAATGGCGATCGTGCACGGCGCAACGCCGGCTGATACGTCCCACCCGGCGCAAGCGGCGGGGCACGGTCATCACCACGGCAGCCATGGGACGACGCGCAGCGCCTGGATGGTGCTCGTTGGCGACGGCCTGCACAATTTCACCGACGGCATCATGATTGCCGCCGCGTTCCTGGCCGATCCGCCGCTTGGCATCCTGACCGGGATGGCGATTGTGGCCCATGAAATCCCGCAGGAAGTGGGCGACTTCGTGGTGTTACTCAATTCCGGGTATAGCCGGGCGCGCGCCTACCTGTTCAACCTGTTGTGCAGCCTGATGGCTCTGGTGGGGGGCGTGCTTGGGGGTTCTGTCGCATTGTTGATCAAACGGCGGAGTTTTCCCGGCATGGCACATGGCCCTCAAACAGGACGGACCTTGCCCGCCAGCGCATAAAATT
>NZ_JBXAVX010000032.1:0-10540 GCF_057291295.1 Janthinobacterium sp. 1L-D-8-B-C4 | reverse complement strand
TAGACATTGCTGGATAACGTCCAGTTTGAATTGCATACTGTACTTTGCCATAAAAAACCCCGAAAGTTTGTGTCCAACTTTCGGGGGGCAGTTCAGAGACGCGAGCCTGAGAAAATGCCGATGGCGGCGTTGCAGCTCCTTGTCGTACATGCGTACTGCCTGCGTCGCTGCGCCTTGCCCTCGACATTTTTCAGGCCCGCTTGGCCCGGTGACCCTGTGCCAGCGACTGCGATTTTAATCGGTTTTGCAGGTGTGCTTGTGGCGCGGAGCCGCTAACTGAATGGCATTAATTTCTGACTGCGCGATTGCAGCTAAATTTCCAGGTTATCGATCAGGCGGGTCTGTCCGAGCTTGGCCGCCGCCAGCACCACCAGCGGTTCGCCGGCCGCCAGCTCGGCCGCATCGGGCGCCTGCAGGTTGGCGCGCTTGCGCACCGAGATATAGTCGGACTTCCAGCCGCGGCCGTCGAGCAGGCGCATGGCGGCCTGTTCCAGTTCCGTCACCGACAAGTTGCCCTTGCGTACTTCTTCGGCGACAAAGTTCAGGCCCTTGTACAACTCTGGTGCTTCCGCGCGTTCGCTGTCGGACAAATACATATTGCGCGACGACAGCGCCAGGCCGTCTTCGGCGCGATACGTTTCGGCGGCGATGATTTCGGTCGGCATCGCCATCTGGCGCGCCATGTTGCGGATGATCATCAGTTGCTGGTAGTCCTTCTTGCCGAATACGGCCGCGCGTGGACCCACGCACGAGAACAGCTTGCTCACCACCGTGCAGACGCCTTCGAAGAAGCCGGGGCGGAACTCGCCTTCCAGGGTATTGCCCAGGCCGTCAGGCGGGCGCACGCGGTATTCCTGCGGTTCCGGGTACAGCTCCTTCTCGGTTGGCGCAAACAGCACGTAGACGCCTTCCTTTTCCAGCTTGGCGACATCGGCAGCCATGGTGCGCGGATATTTTTCGAAGTCTTCGTTCGGGCCGAACTGCAGGCGGTTGACGAAAATCGAGGCCACCACCGGGTCGCCATGCTTGCGCGCCAGGCGCATCAGCGACAGATGGCCTTCGTGCAGATTGCCCATGGTGGGCACGAAGGCCGTGCGCAGCTGTCCGCTGAGCTGGTCGCGCAATTCATCGATGTCGGAAATAATTTTCATTGCATGCTTTCGCTAAAACCCCGTTGTACGGTGGTCAGTGACAAAGGGAGATGATATCAGGCCGGCGAATAAGCCAGCCGGACGTAAATGGGCGCAAACGGTTCGGCTTGCGTGATTTCGATCAGGGTTTCCTTGGCCAGTTCCAGCAGGGCCACGAAGTTGACCACCACCACCGGCACGCCGCCGGCGATATCGAACAGTTCGCCGAACTCGACGAAACGCGTGCTTTGCAAGCGGCGCAGGATGGCCGTCATGTGCTCGCGCACCGACAGTTCCTGGCGGCTGATGCGGTGATGCTGGGTCAGCTTGGCGCGTTTCAGCACGTCGAGCCAGGCCTGCTGCAGGTCTACCGGTTCGACCTCGGGCCAGCTCGGCGTCAGGCTCTGTTCGATGAAGATCTGGGTGCGCACGAAGTCGCGTTCGAACTGCGGGATGGTATTGAGGTCATACGCTGCCAGCTTGATCTGCTCGTATTCGAGCAGGCGGCGCACCAGTTCGGCGCGCGGGTCGCCGCCGTCTTCCTCGACCTCGCTTTTGCGCGAGGGCAGCAGCATGCGCGACTTGATCTCGATCAGCATGGCCGCCATCAGCAGGTATTCGGCCGCCAGTTCCAGGTTGCGCACGCGGATCTGGTCGACGTATTTCAGGTATTGCAGGGTGACCTGCGCCATCGGAATGTCGAGGATATTGAAGTTCTGCTTGCGGATCAGGTAGAGCAGCAAGTCGAGCGGGCCTTCGAAGGCTTCGAGGAAGATTTCCAGCGCGTCCGGCGGGATATACAAATCGGTCGGCATGCGCAGCATCGGCTCGCCATACAGGCGGGCGATGGCCAGCGGATCGGCTGTGGGCGGCGCGATGACCGCGGCCGCGTCAGGCACAGCCGTGCCTGGCGCGTCCGCCACTTCTTCAGGCAACATCGTGCCGGTTCCGGTAGCGGGGATTAGTTCTTGTTCTGGTACACGTAGGCTTGCTGCTTGACGGCCGACGACATCTGGCGGTCCTGCTCGTCAAGGCTGACGGGCAGCTTGTCCCACAGCAGGGCGCGACCGGCGCGCTGGCCTTCTTCCATGCCCGGGTTCTTCGCTTTCAGTTCGGCGATGAACAGGGTATGGTCCGAAACGTAGTTCATGTGTTTTGCAGGCAGTTTCATGGTCACTTCCGAGTAAAAATCAGCAAGCCGCATTTTACCGCGCTCAGCGGTGTGGTGGGTCATTCTGGCGGCAAGCTTGAGGGGATTTTCTAAAAATCAATAACGCAGCATGCGCCGCATGACGGACGGTGGGGGTTCTGCCGGGTTGGCGTGCGAATATTCGAGCTCTTCGGCCAGTTCAAAACCAAACGCTGCATAAAAGTCGATCAGCTTGCCCTGGTCCAGGCGCACGGCCAGCCGCAATTGCTCGGCCTGGCACGACAGCGCATGGTGGATCACGGCTTCGAGCAGGTGCTGCGAGCAATGGTTGCCGCGCCATTCAGGCAAGATGCCCATGCGCGAGACTTCCCAGATAGACGGTTCGCTATCGAGCGGCATCCAGCGCAAGGAGCCGGCCGGCATGTCGTCGATCAGCAGGATGAAGCCGCCACCGCTGCGCAGGCTGCGCGCCACCTGCTCGGCCGTTTCGCGGTGCCCGCTGGAAGAAGCGGCCACCTTGCCGGCCCATGCCGCGCGGGTCAGTCCGGCGATCAACGCCGCATCTTCGTCGCCTGCTTCGCGCACCACGATATTCATGATGTCGCCTTAACGGATGCGCATGCCAGGTTCGGCGCCTGGCCACGGGTTCAGGATATAGATGCCCGGATTGGCTTTTTCATCGGCAGCGGAAGCGGCCATCACCATGCCTTCGGAGACGCCGAACTTCATCTTGCGCGGCGCCAGGTTGGCCACCAGCACGGTCAGCTTGCCAACCAGCTCTTCCGGCTTGTAGGCCGAACGGATGCCCGAGAATACATTGCGCAAGCGGCCTTCGCCGGCGTCCAGGGTCAAACGCAGCAGCTTGTCGGAACCGTCGACCAGTTCGCAGTTGACGATTTTTGCAATGCGCAGGTCGACCTTCAGGAAGTCGTCGATCTTGATTTCCGGCGCCAGTTCCTCGATGGCCGAGGCTGGCGTGCTGGCGACCAGTGCCGGGGCGGCTGGCGCAGCGTCGTTGGCCGCATCGACTGCCGGGGCCGCCACGACCGCTTGCGGCGCATCGAACAGCGCTTCGATCATTTTCGCATCCATGCGCGTCATCAGGTGGCTGTAGGCGCCGATGGTGCGGCCCAGCATGCTGTGCGAGACGGCGTCGCCAAACACCTGCGTGTCGGCCCAGGTGAACTCGGCGTCGTTGAGGAACGAGGCAACGTTCTTCGCCACGCCCGGCAACACCGGCGACAGCAAAATCGTCAGCTGGCGGAACAGGATCAGCGCGGTGGTGCAGACATCGTGCAGTTCTGCGGTTTTTTCCGCATCCTTGGCCAAAATCCACGGCTTGTTTTCGTCGACATACTGGTTGGTAATATCGGCAATTTCCATGATCTCACGCAGCGCCTTGCCGAATTCACGGTTTTCAAAGTGCTTGGCGATGCTGTCCTGGCGCTCGACGACGACGCCGTTGATGTCCTGCGTCAGCGCGCGGTTGATCCAGGTCTGTGCGCCTTCCGACAGGGCAGGGGCCAGCTTGCCGTCGAAACGCTTGGCGATAAAGCCGGCGCAGCGGCTGGCGATATTCACGTACTTGCCGATCAAATCGCTATTGACGCGGGCGACGAAATCTTCGCCGTTGAAGTCCAGGTCTTCCACTTTCGAATTCAGCTTGAACGCGATGTAGTAGCGCAGCCATTCCGGGTTCATGCCCAGGTCCAGGTAGCGCAGCGGCGAAATGCCGGTACCGCGCGACTTCGACATTTTCTCGTTGTTGACCGTCAGGAAGCCATGCACATTGACTTTCAGTTTGTCGATCACCGGGTGATTGGCAAACTTCAGCATGGCAGGCCAGAACAGCAGGTGGAACGAGACGATGTCCTTGCCGATAAAGTGGATCTGTTCGGTGCTCGGGTCATTCAAAAAGGCCTCGAAATCGATGCCTTTCTTGTCGCAATAGTTTTTCAGGCTGGCCAGGTAGCCGACCGGCGCGTCCATCCACACATAGAAAAACTTGCCCGGTGCATCGGGAATCGGGATGCCGAAGTAGGGCGCATCGCGCGAGATATCCCAGTCGGCCAGCTTTTCGCCGGCTTCGCCCAGCCATTCGCTGACCTTGTTGACCATTTCCGGCTGCAGGCGGCCTGGCGTGTTGAGCCAGCTTTTCAAGAATTCAAAGCAACGCGGGTCCGACAGTTTGAAGAAATACTGTTCCGACGGCTTCATTACCGGCGTGGCGTTGGTAAACACCGAGAACGGGTTGACCAGGTCGGTCGGCTGGTAGGCCGCGCCGCACACTTCGCAATTGTCACCGTATTGGTTCTTGGCGCCGCATTTCGGGCATTCGCCCTTGATGTTGCGGTCGGCCAGGAACATGCCTTTTACCGGATCGAAGAAGCGGTCGACGGTTTTGGTGACGATCAGGCCGGTATCGCGCAACTTGCGGTAGAGCGATTGCGACAGATCGACGTTTTCCGGCGAATCGGTCGAATACCAGTTGTCAAAGGCAATATGAAAACCGTCGAGGTACTGGGCGCGGCCGGCGGCGATATTGGCGACGAACTGCTGCGGCGTGATGCCTTCCTTTTCGGCGGCGATCATGATCGGCGTGCCATGCGTATCGTCGGCGCCCACGAAGTGCACCTCACGGCCGGCGTCGCCATCACGTTGCATTCGCTGGAACCGGACCCAGATATCGGCCTGGATATATTCCATGATGTGGCCAATGTGAAAAGCGGCGTTTGCGTAAGGCAGGGCAGTGGTGACGAACAGCTTGCGAGTCATGATTGATGCACTTTTGGGATGGATAAACAAGCATTTTAACAGCGGAAACGCAATATGAGCAGATGCCGCGCCGACCCGTGGCAGTTTTTGTCTTGATCGCGGCCCGCGCATTTGCGCTAAACTGCGGGGATCACACACGGAGAATCACATGAGCATCACAGCAGAAGACGTCAAGGCAGCCCTGGCGCAAGTTATTGATCCCAATACACAGAAAGATTTCGTTTCCAGTAAAACCGTCAAGAATCTGAAGGTGGATGGCGGCGATATTTCACTCGACATCGAACTGGGCTATCCGGCCAAAAGCCAGATCGACCTGATCCGCAAATCCGTGCTGGCCGCCTTGCGCGTGCTGCCGGGCGTGGGCAATGTCAGCGTCGGTGTATCGTCGAAGATCATCTCGCACACGGTACAGCGTGGCTTGAAACCGATGAGCAATGTCAAGAACATCATTGCCGTGGCTTCCGGCAAGGGCGGCGTCGGCAAGTCGACCACCGCCGTCAACCTGGCGCTGGCCCTGGCGGCCGAGGGCGCCTCGGTCGGCGTGCTGGACGCCGATATCTACGGTCCGTCGCAGCCGATGATGCTGGGCATCAGTGGCCAGCCGAAGACGCTGGACGGCAAGAGCATGGAGCCGATGGAAAACCACGGCCTGCAAGTGTCGTCGATCGGCTTCATGATCGATCCGGACGAGCCGATGGTGTGGCGCGGCCCGATGGTCACGCAGGCCCTGCAGCAACTGCTGGACCAGACCAACTGGCGCGACCTCGACTACCTGATCGTCGACATGCCGCCAGGTACCGGCGACATCCAATTGACCCTGTCGCAAAAAGTGCCGGTCACCGGCGCCGTGATCGTCACCACGCCGCAGGACATCGCGCTGCTTGACGCGCGCAAGGGCCTGAAAATGTTCGAGAAAGTCGGCATTCCTATCCTCGGCGTGGTGGAAAACATGAGCACGCATATCTGCTCGAACTGCGGCCATGCGGAAGAAATCTTCGGCGCCGGCGGCGGCGCGAAAATGTGCGCGGACTTCGGCGTGGAATTCCTCGGCGCCTTGCCGCTCACCATGGCGATTCGCCAGCAGACCGATTCGGGCACCCCAACCGTGGTGGCCGAACCGGACGGCCCGGTCGCCGTGATCTACAAGCAGATCGCCCGTACCATCGCCATCAAGGTGGCGGAGAAAGCCAAGGACATGACGAATAAATTCCCGAGCATCGTGATCAAAAACGACTGATCGGAAACGTGCAGGAAAAATGCCGCGCTGCGAAAGCGCGGCATTTTTTTTGCCTGTGTAAAACAAGATCACCATGGCATCTTTACCTGAATTTACATATAATAATAAGAATCATTCGCAACTACGTAAAGATGCTTCATGCCTTCCTTCCTGCCCGCACCCCGTCCCATCGCCTTTGCCGCCCGCCTGTTGTGCCTGACCATTTCCTCCACCTTGCAGTGCCATCCGGCGCTGGCCGATAACGCCGCCGCTGCCGACGCCAGCGCTGACGCAAATGCCGCAGCGACCGGCATCCAGACCGTCCATGTGGCCAGCACGCGTGAAGAAAACGCGGGCTTTGGCGCCACGCGCGCCAGTGCCAGCACCACCAAGTCCGACCTGTCGCTGTTCGAGACGGCGCAGTCGATCTCGGTGCTGACGCGCGACCTGCTCGATTCGCGCCAGGTCACCACCCTCAACGAGGCGATCCAGAGTTCGGCCGGCGTGTCGTCGGGCAGCTGGGGCAAGCGGGGCTGGGACGACTTTTCCATCCGCGGCCAGCGCGCGTCGGAATCGATCTATGTCGATGGCCTCAAACTGAACCAGTCCAACTACGTGGCGCAGGAAGTGTCCGGCGTCGAATCGATCGAAATCCTGAAAGGCCCGGCCTCGATCAATTTCGGCCTGGTGCAGCCGGGCGGCATGGTCAATATGGTCAGCAAGCGCCCGCGCGCGGAAGCCTTCAACCAGGCCGGCTTCGCCGTCGGCAGCTACCACTACAAGCAGGCCACGTTCGACCTGGGCCGGCCTTTGAACGACAGCGGCAAGGCGGCCTTTCGCCTCAACGGCCTGTGGTCCGATACCGACGACCAGACCGACCAGGTGTGGTTCAAGAACCAGTACCTGGCGCCGTCGCTGTCGCTGGACCTGGGCGCCAACACCGATTTCACGATACTCAGTTCCTACACGCGCCGCGAATACCTGCGCACCCAGGGCGCGCCCGTGAAAGGTACCTTGCTGCCGAACCGCAATGGTCCGCTCAAGCGCGATCAGTTCTATGGCGAACCGGGTTTCGGGCCTTACGATTCGTCGCAAAAGCAGGTTGGCTACAGCCTGGTGCATCGTTTCGAGAATGGCTGGAAAGTGGCGCAGAATTTCCGCTGGCAGACCATGTCCATGGATGGCCGTTTCGTGTCGCTGTCCGGCTTGTCCGCCAATGAACTGCTGCAAAGCCGCTCGGCCCAGTTGCAGGATGTCGACGGCAACAACCGCGCCCTGGACACCAACGCCTCGCGCACGTTTGTATTGGGCGGCATGGAGCACAACGTGATGGCGGGCCTGGACCTCAATCACGACCGCGTGCGCTACGCCAACCAGGTGTGCCGCATCGCCGCGCTCAATGTCTTGAACCCGGTCTACAACACTGCGGTCAGCTGCCCGCCGGCCAGCCGCCTGACCAACACGGTCGTGTCGTCGACAGGACTGTACCTGCGCGACCAGGTCAAACTCAATGACAACTGGCGCCTGAACCTGGCCGCGCGCCATGACCGCGCGCGCAATCGCGAATTGAATGAACTGACCGGCATCACGCAGCGACAGGACACCTCGTCGAACACCGGCAACGTGGCGCTGTCGTATGTGCTTACGCCCCATATCATCCCCTACGTCAGCTATGCCACTTCGTTTTTGCCGGTCAGCGGCAGCGACTTTTTCGGCGCGCAGTTCAAGCCGGAAGAAGGGCGCCAGGCAGAGGTGGGCAGCAAGTTCCAGTTTGCCGGTGGTCGCATCAACGGCGCCGTCGCCATCTATGACCTGACGCGCACGAATGTGACCACGGCCGACCCGGACCCGGCCCATATCGCCATCCTGTCGAGCGGCCAGGTACAGACGGGCGAGCAGCGCACGCGCGGTTTCGAGGCCGAGATCAGCGCCGACCTGCGCAATGGCTGGAGCGTGCAGAGCGCGCTGACGGTGCTTGACGCGCGCGTGACCGAAGACAATGGCGGCACAGTCGGCCGCCGCCTGCTCAATACCCCGCGCCAGAGCGCCAATGTGTGGGCCAACTACCGCTTCCGTGGCGGCGTGATGGACGGCTGGACGGCGGGTCTCGGCGCGCGCTACGAAGCGCCCAAGACGGGTCCATCGGTCAATTACACGGTGCCCGGCTACACCGTGGCGGACGCCAGCCTGGCCTACCAGGGGCGCGGCTACCGGGTCAGCCTGAACGTGAAAAACCTTTTCGACAAGGAGTATTACGCGGGCGTGCTGAACGCCAACGTGCTGCCGCTGGGCGACCCGAGGGTGGCGGTGCTGAAGGCCGTGTTTGACTTTTAAGCAAGCTTGAACGAGCATGGCAGCGATCCCGGTGCGCGCGCTGTCATGCTCCTGTCATCTTGCATGGGTATGCTGCCGCGCACCTCAACCAGCCATTGACACTATCCATGACACCAGCAATTTCCTTCACACGCAAGATCGCGCCGGCGCTGCTGCTGGCCGCCTTTTCCGTCCACGCCGCGCCCGCGCCGCAGGCCGTGCAACCGAAGCTGGTGGTGGTGCTGGTGGTCGATGGCCTGCCGCAAGAACAGGTCACGCGCTACCGCGACCAGTTCGGCCAGGGCGGTTTCCGCCGCCTGCTGGAGCAGGGCGCCTGGTTCAGCGATGCGCACCAGGCGCACGGCATTACGGTGACCGCCATCGGCCACACGGCGATACTGTCCGGCGCTTATCCCTACCAGCACGGCGTGATCGGCAATAACTGGATCGACCCCGTCACTGGACAGTCGGTCTACTGCACCGAAGACCACGCGCACAAATATATCGGCGAAGAGACGAAGCCGGACGACGGCACCTCGCCGGCGAAACTGCGCGTGACGACCCTGGGCGACGAATTGCGCTACGCCACCGGCAACCAGGCCAAGGTCATCACGGTGTCGGGCAAGGACCGTGGCGCCATCCTGCTGGCCGGGAAAACCGGCACCGCCTATATGTATATGGAAAAAAGCGGCAACTTCGCCAGCTCGACTTATTACATGCAGCAGCATCCGCAATGGGTGCAGCGCTACCAGGCGGCCAGGCCGCAGGACCGCTACTACGGCAAGAGCTGGACCCCGCTGCTGGCCGATGCGGCCTACGTCAACGATGCCCGCGACGATATTGTTCCGGCCAAGCCGGGCGCGCGCAATACCTTCCCGTTTGCCTACTACAGCGACAGCGGCAGCCTCGATGGCGACTACTACAGCCGCCTGAAATCCGGTCCCTTCCTCGACGAGCTGACCCTGGAATTCGCGCGCGCCGCCATCGATGGCGAGCAGCTGGGCCGCAATCGGGCCGGCGTGCCCGACATCCTGGGCGTGAGCCTGTCGGCGCACGATTATGTGAACCACGCCTATGGCCCCGAAAGCAAGATGTCGCACGACCATCTGCAGCGCCTGGACCGCATGCTGGCCGGCTTCTTTGCCGACCTTGATAAAAAGGTCGGCATGGACAATGTGCTGGTGGTGCTGACGGCCGACCATGGCTTTGCCAACGTCCCGGAATTTAACGAAACGCGCGGCATTCCCGCCAGGCGCATCGACGGCGCGCAACTGGTCAAGGACCTGAACGCCCACCTGGCGGCGACCCTGGGCGTGGACAAGCTGGTGACGACGTTCTCGCTGCCGAATATCTACCTGGACTATGCGCTGGCCGACAAGAACGGCACCAGCCGCGTCGAACTGGAAGACGCGGCCGCGCGCTTCCTGCTGCAGCGTGACGGCCTGGCGCAGGTCTATACGCGCACGCAGATGGAAACGGGGGCGGTCGCCACCCGCATGGACACCCTGATGCGCCGGGCCTGGAACCGCCAGCTGTCGGGCGACCTGATGGTGGTAACGAAACCGGCCTGGTACTTCGGCAAAGGCGCCGGCGGTACCTCGCACGGCACGCCCTACACCTATGACACCAACGTGCCGCTGATGGTCTACGGCCCGCGCTGGATCAAGCCGGGCGCGTATGGCCAGTACGCGGAAGTGGTCGATATCGCGCCGACCCTGGCCCATTTGCTGCGCGTGCGCCAGCCGTCCGCGTCGGAGGGGAGGGTGTTGACGGAGGTGGTGCGGTAAATGGTCTGGTGGTGGTGTCGGGTTACGCGCTGCGCGCTAACCCGACCTACGCTCTTCGCCAGCATCGTAGGTCGGATTAGCGGCGAAGCCGCGTAATCCGACATCACCGTTGGCTCATGTGCCGTCGTAAAACTGATTAGCGGCGAAGCCGCGTAATCCGACATCACCG
>NZ_JBXAVX010000031.1:0-12993 GCF_057291295.1 Janthinobacterium sp. 1L-D-8-B-C4 | reverse complement strand
TCGAGGCTTTCTCGGCCAGCAGCAGGGCTTGACGCTCTTCGCCCAACCCGCACTTCTTTCTCTTTGCGTGCGCGGCGGGGGCAAAATCGTCGACGAAAAAAAACGGCACCCGAAGGTGCCGTTCTTGTCAGCTGGTAGCTAGTGTTACGCTTCGTCGCCGTGATGATGCTGGGCTTGCGTTTCGATGTCCTGCAACGCTTCGGCAGCTTCGCCGGCCATCGAGGCTTTCTCGGCCAGCAGCAGGGCTTGACGCTCTTCGACTTCCCACGCTTCTTTTTCCTTGCGTGCGCGGTGGAAGGCCAGGCCGGTACCGCCAGGGATCAGGCGGCCGACGATGACGTTCTCTTTCAGGCCACGCAGACCGTCGCGCTTGCCCATGATCGCCGCTTCCGTCAGCACGCGGGTGGTTTCCTGGAACGATGCGGCCGAGATGAACGAATCGGTCGACAAGGAAGCCTTGGTAATACCCAGCAAGACGTTTTCGTAGGTCGCAGGAATCTTGTTCCCGGCTTCCATCAAATCGTTCTGATCCAGCAGTTCCGAACGTTCCACCTGCTCGCCAACGATGTAGTTGGTGTCGCCGGCATTGACGATCTGAACCCGGCGCAGCATCTGACGCACGATCACTTCGATGTGCTTGTCATTGATCTTCACGCCTTGCAGACGGTACACGTCCTGTACTTCGTCGACGATGTAACGCGCCAGCGCTTCGATACCCAGCAGACGCAGGATGTCTTGCGGATCGGCCGGGCCGTCCACGATCATCTCGCCTTTGTTCACGACCTGGCCGTCATGCACCAGCACTTGCTTGTCCTTGGTAATCAGGAACTCGTGCTTGTTGCCGTCCATGTCCGTGATTTCCAGGCGCTGCTTGCCTTTGGTTTCCTTGCCGAACGCAACCGTACCCGTGACTTCCGCCAGCATGCCGGCGTCTTTCGGGGAACGGGCTTCGAACAGCTCGGCCACGCGTGGCAGACCACCGGTAATATCGCGCGTTTTTTGCGATTCGGTCGGGATACGTGCCAGCACTTCACCAACCGATACCGCCTGGCCGTCTTTCACCATGATCAGCGCGCCAACCTGGAAGCCGATCGCCACCGAGTGTTCGGTGCCGGCGATCTTGACTTCTTCGTTCTGGTCGTTGATCAGCTTGACTTGCGGACGCAGCGTTTTGGTCAGCGAACCGCGACGTTTTGCATCGATCGCCACCAGGGTGGACAGACCGGTCACTTCGTCGACCTGGCGGGCTACGGTGACGCCTTCTTCGACGTTCTCGAAACGCACTTGACCGGCATATTCGGTAATGATCGGACGGGTCAAAGGATCCCATGTTGCCAGCGCCGTGCCGGCCTTGATGACCAGGCCGTCCTTGACGATCAGGGTCGCGCCGTAAGGTACTTTATGACGCTCGCGCTCACGGCCATGGTCGTCGGTGATCAGCACTTCGCCGGAACGCGAAATGACGATTTGCGCGCCCTTGCCGTTCGTCACGTAACGCATGGTTGCCGTGAAGCGGATGGTACCGTTCGATTTAGCTTCCACCGACGATGCCACTGCCGCACGCGACGCCGCACCACCAATGTGGAACGTACGCATGGTCAGCTGGGTACCCGGCTCACCAATCGACTGCGCTGCAACCACACCGACGGCTTCGCCGGCATTGACCAGCATGCCGCGGCCCAGGTCGCGGCCATAGCACTTGGCGCACAGGCCGAAGCGCGTGTCGCAAGTCAGTGGCGTACGGACCTTGACTTCGTCGATCGACAGACGCTCGATCTCTTCGACCATGTCTTCGTCCATCAGGGTGCCGGCTTCGTACAGTGTTTCCTGCGATTCAGGATTGACGACATCGTGCACCGTCACGCGGCCGAGGATACGGTCACGCAATGGCTCGATGACTTCACCGCCTTCAACCAGCGCTTTCATCAGGGCGCCGTTCATGGTGCCGCAATCATCTTCGATCACGACCAAGTCTTGCGTCACGTCGACCAGACGACGCGTCAGGTAACCGGAGTTAGCCGTTTTCAGCGCCGTATCGGCCAGACCTTTACGAGCGCCGTGGGTCGAAATGAAGTACTGCAACACGTTCAGGCCTTCGCGGAAGTTCGCGGTAATCGGCGTTTCGATAATCGAGCCATCCGGTTTCGCCATCAGGCCACGCATACCGGCCAACTGGCGAATCTGGGCTGCGGAACCGCGCGCGCCGGAGTCGGCCATCATGTAAATGGCGTTGAACGATTCCTGCGTCGACTTGGTGCCGTCGCGGCGGATCACGTCTTCGACCTTGAGCTGGTCCATCATGGCCTTGCCGACTTCATCCGAGGTCTTGCCCCAGATATCGACTACCTTGTTGTAACGCTCGCCGGCGGTCACCAGACCCGAAGCATACTGCTGCTCGATCTGCTTGACTTCCGATTCGGCCGCCGCGATCAGCGTGACTTTTTGTGGCGGTACCAGCATGTCGTCGACGCAGATCGAGATACCGGCACGTGTCGCCAAGCGGAAACCCGATTGCATCAGTTTGTCTGCGAACACCACGGTGGCACGCAGGCCGCACTTGCGGAACGACGTGTTGATCAGCTTGGAAATTTCTTTCTTTTTCAGCGCGCGGTTCAGCACCGAGAAAGGCAGGCCTTTCGGCAGGATTTCCGACAGGATCGCACGACCGATGGTGGTCTCGTAGCGAGTTACCGTTTTTTCGAATTCGCCGGTTTCGGCGTTTTTCGGGTATTCGGTAATACGCACGGTCACGCGGGTCGTCAGTTCGACTTCCTTGTTGTCGTAGGCGCGGATCACTTCCGACACGTCAGGGAACATCATGCCTTCGTTCTTGGCATTGATGGCTTCACGCGTGGCGTAGTACAGACCAAGCACGATATCCTGCGACGGCACGATCGACGGTTCGCCGTTCGACGGGAACAGGATGTTGTTCGACGCCAGCATCAGCGTGCGCGCTTCCATCTGCGCTTCGATCGACAGTGGCACGTGGACCGCCATCTGGTCACCGTCGAAGTCGGCGTTGAATGCGGCGCAGACGAGTGGGTGCAGCTGGATGGCCTTGCCTTCGATCAGCACCGGCTCGAAAGCCTGGATACCGAGGCGGTGCAGGGTTGGTGCGCGGTTGAGCATGATCGGATGTTCACGGATCACGTCTTCCAGGATGTCCCACACCACTGGTTCCTGAATTTCAACCAGTTTCTTCGCTGCCTTGATGGTCGTGGCCAGGCCCATCAGTTCCAGTTTATTGAAAATGAATGGCTTGAACAGTTCCAGCGCCATCAGTTTCGGCAAGCCGCACTGATGCAGTTTCAATTGCGGGCCCACGACGATGACCGAACGACCGGAGTAATCGACGCGTTTGCCCAGCAAGTTCTGACGGAAACGACCGCCCTTGCCCTTGATCATCTCGGCCAGGGATTTCAGCGGACGCTTGTTGGCGCCGGTCATCGCTTTGCCGCGACGGCCATTGTCCAGCAGCGAATCGACCGCTTCTTGCAGCATGCGCTTTTCGTTGCGCGTGATGATCTCTGGCGCGCGCAGCTCCATCAGACGTTTCAGGCGGTTGTTACGGTTGATCACGCGGCGATACAGATCGTTCAGATCCGAGGTCGCGAAACGGCCACCGTCCAGCGGGACCAATGGGCGCAGTTCCGGCGGCAGCACCGGCAGCACTTCCATGATCATCCAGTCAGGCTTGATGCCCGAACGCTGGAACGCTTCCAGTACTTTCAGGCGCTTGGCGTATTTCTTGATCTTCGCTTCGGACTTCGATTCCTTCAGTTCCACGCGCAAGGTCTCGGCATCGCGGTGGATGTCGATCGAGCGCAGCAGTTCACGGATACCTTCGGCGCCCATGAAGGCGGTGAAGTCGTCGCCGTACTCTTCGTACTTGGCGGCGTAGTCGTCTTCCGACATGATCTGGCACTTTTTCAGCGGGGTCATGCCTGGATCGGTCACGACATATGCTTCGAAGTACAGCACGCGTTCGATGTCCCGCAACGTCATGTCGAGCACCATGCCCAGGCGCGATGGCAGGGACTTCAGGAACCAGATGTGGGCGGTAGGCGAAGCCAGTTCGATGTGGCCCATGCGCTCGCGGCGCACTTTGGCCAGCGTGACTTCGACGCCGCATTTTTCGCAGATCACGCCGCGGTGTTTCAGGCGCTTGTACTTGCCGCACAGGCACTCGTAGTCCTTGATCGGGCCAAAGATCTTGGCGCAGAACAGGCCATCGCGTTCAGGCTTGAAGGTACGGTAGTTGATGGTTTCCGGCTTTTTGACTTCGCCGTAGGACCACGAACGGATTTTCTCAGGCGAAGCGAGACCGATCTTGATTGCATCGAAGGTCTCGTTGGTCTGTACTTGCTTGAATAGATCGAGCAGTGCTTTCATGTATCACTCCAGAGGTGATTAAATTTCTATATTCCTGAGACTACATTGCCCGGCATGGTTTCCCAGCCGGGCTTTGTGTTTCCCAAACCAAATGACAGAGCTTGTCGTTTAGTTGCGTTCGAGGTCGATATCGATACCCAGCGAACGGATTTCCTTGACCAGCACGTTGAACGATTCCGGCATGCCGGCGTCGATCACGTGATCGCCCTTGACGAGGTTTTCGTACACTTTGGTACGGCCATTCACGTCATCGGACTTGACGGTCAACATCTCTTGCAAGACATACGACGCGCCGTATGCTTCCAGTGCCCACACTTCCATCTCACCGAAGCGCTGACCACCGAACTGGGCTTTACCGCCCAGCGGCTGTTGCGTCACCAGCGAGTAAGGACCGGTCGAACGCGCATGCATCTTGTCGTCGACCAGGTGATGCAGTTTCAGCATGTGCATCACGCCGACAGTGACCTTGCGCTCGAATGCTTCACCGGTGCGACCGTCATACATGGTCACCTGGTTTTTCGACGGGGTCATGCCGAGGTTCTTGGCAATCGCGTCAGGGTAAGCCAGGTCCAGCATGCGGCGGATCTCTTCTTCGTTGGCGCCGTCGAACACTGGGGTGGCGAATGGAACACCTTTTTTCAGGTTTTCCGCCAGCTTCATGATTTCTTCGTCGTCAAACGCGTCCAGATCTTCAGCGCGGCCGTTCTCGTTGTAGATCACGGTCAGGTACTTGCGCATTTCTTCGGCTTGCGTGTGCGCCTTCAGCATTTCGCCGATACGGATGCCCAGACCCTTGGCAGCCCAGCCCAGGTGAGTCTCGAGAATCTGACCAACGTTCATCCGCGAAGGAACGCCCAGCGGGTTCAGCACCACGTCGGCTGGCGTGCCGTCGGCCATGTATGGCATGTCTTCCACAGGAACAATACGGGAAACCACACCCTTGTTACCGTGGCGACCTGCCATCTTGTCGCCCGACTGCAGGCGGCGTTTCACGGCCAGGTAGACCTTGACCATTTTTTGCACGCCTGGTTGCAGCTCATCGCCTTGCGTCAGTTTCTTGCGCTTCTCTTCGAAGGCCAGGTCGAACTGGTGACGCTTCTCGTTGATCGATTCCTTGATCGCTTCGAGCGCTACCGCTGCATCGTCGTCCGCCGGGCGGATGTCGAACCAGTGGTATTTGTCCAGATCGTCCAGGTATTCCTTGGTGATCTTGGCGCCTTTGGCCAGCTTTTTAGGGCCGCCGTTGACAACTTTGCCGATCAGCATTTTTTCCAGACGCTGGAAGGCATCGCCTTCAACGATACGCATCTGGTCGTTCAGATCCAGGCGGAAGCGTTTCAGTTCGTCATCGATAATCTGCTGGGCGCGTTTGTCGCGCACGATACCTTCACGGGTGAACACTTGCACGTCGATCACGGTACCGATCATGCCCGAAGGCACGCGCAGCGAGGTGTCTTTCACGTCCGAGGCTTTTTCGCCGAAAATCGCGCGCAGCAGCTTCTCTTCCGGGGTCAGCTGGGTTTCGCCTTTAGGCGTTACTTTACCAACCAGAGTATCACCGGCTTGTACTTCGGCGCCGATGTAGACGATACCGGATTCATCCAGGCGAGCCAGCTGGTTTTCAGCCAGGTTCGAGATGTCGCGCGTGATTTCTTCCGCGCCCAGTTTCGTGTCACGTGCCACCACCGACAACTCTTCGATGTGAATCGAGGTGTAGCGGTCGTCCTTGACGACGTTTTCCGAGATCAGGATCGAATCTTCGAAGTTCAGACCATTCCATGGCATGAAAGCCACGGTCATGTTCTGGCCCAGCGCCAATTCACCCAGGTCGGTCGATGCGCCGTCGGCGATCACGTCGCGCTTGGCAACACGGTCGCCCACTTGCACGATAGGACGCTGGTTGATATTGGTGTTCTGGTTCGAACGGGTGTACTTGATCAGGTTGTAGATGTCGACGCCCACTTCACCAGCTTGCGCTTCGTCATCATTCACCCGAATCACGACACGGCCGGCATCGATGTAATCGACGATACCGCCACGCAATGCCTGCACGGTGGTGCCCGAGTCGACCGCAACGGTGCGTTCGATGCCAGTACCGACCAGCGCTTTTTCAGGACGCAAGCAAGGCACAGCCTGGCGTTGCATGTTGGCACCCATCAATGCACGGTTCGCATCATCGTGTTCGAGGAACGGAATCAGCGAGGCTGCGACGGAAACGATCTGGCCTGGCGCCACGTCCATGTACTGGATGCGCTCTGGCGACACCAGAATCGTTTCGCCAGCTTCACGGGCCGATACCAGTTCATCGCTCAGCATGCCTGCGTCGTTGATGGTCGCATTCGCCTGGGCGATGATATAGCGGCCTTCTTCGATGGCGGACAGGTAGTCGATCTGGTCGGTGATCTTGGAGCCTTCGACCTTGCGGTACGGGGTTTCCAGGAAGCCGTATTCATTCAGGCGGGCATACAAGGCCAGCGAGTTGATCAGACCAATGTTCGGACCTTCCGGTGTCTCGATCGGGCAGACGCGGCCGTAGTGGGTCGGATGCACGTCGCGCACTTCAAAGCCGGCGCGTTCGCGTGTCAGACCGCCGGGTCCCAGAGCCGATACACGGCGCTTGTGGGTAATTTCCGACAGAGGATTGGTTTGGTCCATAAACTGCGACAGCTGGGACGAACCGAAGAACTCGCGAATTGCGGCCGAAATCGGCTTCGAGTTGATCAGGTCGTGCGGCATCAGGTTGTCCGCTTCGGCTTGGCCGAGGCGTTCCTTGACAGCGCGCTCAACGCGCACCAGGCCGGCGCGGAATTGATTCTCGGCCAGTTCGCCCACGCAACGTACGCGACGGTTACCCAGGTGATCGATATCGTCGACTTCGCCGCGGCCGTTGCGCAGTTCCACCAGGATCTTGATCACGGCCAGCACGTCGTCGTTCGACAGCGTCATGGCGCCGGTCAGTTCATCGCGGCCAATGCGGCGGTTGAACTTCATGCGGCCGACAGCCGACAGGTCGTAGCGGTCCGAGTTGTAGAACAGGCCGTTGAACAGGGCTTCCACCGAATCTTCGGTTGGCGGCTCGCCTGGACGCATCATGCGGTAGATTGCCACTTTCGCGGCCATCTGGTCGGCAGTGTCGTCGATACGCAGGGTTTGCGAGATGTACGCACCCTGATCCAGGTCGTTGGTGTACAAGGTCTGGATTTCGGAAATGTTGGCATCGCGCAGGCGGCCCAGCAGGTCTTCGGTCAGCTCATCGTTGGCGGAAGCGACAACTTCACCGGTATCGCCATCGACGATGTTCTTCGCCAATACGCGGCCCAGCAGGTAGTCTTCCGGTACGGAAATGTGCTTGATGCCGGCAGCTTCGATATCACGCACGTGTTTCGCGTTGATACGCTTGTCTTTCAGCACCAGGGTCTTGCCCGACTTGTCGACGATGTCAAAGCGCGCAACTTCGCCGCGCAGACGCTCGGAGACGAATTCCATTTCCGCGCCTTCGGAGCGCAGGTTGAAATTGTCGAAGACGAAGAAGTTCGCCAGGATCTGCTCGTGCGACATGCCGATGGCTTTCAGCAAAATCGTCACAGGCATCTTGCGGCGGCGGTCGACGCGGAAGAACAGGATGTCTTTCGGGTCGAACTCGAAGTCCAGCCACGAACCGCGGTAAGGAATGATACGCGCGGAGAACAGCAGCTTGCCCGACGAGTGGGTCTTGCCGCGGTCGTGTTCGAAGAACACGCCTGGCGAGCGGTGCAACTGGGAAACGATGACGCGCTCGGTGCCATTGATAACGAACGAACCGGTGGTCGTCATGAGCGGCAATTCGCCCATGTAGACTTCCTGTTCTTTCATTTCCTTGACGACCGGCTTGGTCGGCGATTCCTTGTCCAGGATCACCAGGCGCACTTTCGCGCGCAGCGGCGACGCGAACGTCAGGCCACGTTGTTGACATTCTTTGACGTCAAAGGCAGGATCACCGAGGACGTACGACAAGAATTCGAGACGCGCAAAACCATTGTGCGACACGATAGGGAAAATCGAAGTGAAGGCCGACTGCAGGCCATCGTTCTTGCGGCCGGACGGTGCTATGTCCTCTTGCAAGAAACTATGATAAGACTCGAGCTGGGTCGCCAGCAGGAACGGAACGTGGTGAACGTTGGCGCGCTTCGCGAATGATTTGCGAATGCGTTTCTTCTCAGTAAATGAGTAGTGCATGGACACTCCGTGAGTGACAGAAAGGATAGAAAATTCAGGTTTTGCAAGTGCTCAGTTGCAACATTCGCGGCTGCGTGTGACACAGACGAAACCTCAAGGCTCTGCTTTCCGGCTTGAATCGAATAAAAACTGCGGCTTACGACGACGTTACAACTACTACAAATACGATACAGACGACAAAGGAGCCAAAGTCGGATTTCCCCCCTTGCGAGGGGAAACCTCAGACTTTGACTCGGGCGCTAACTGACGCCAGTACAGATATTACTTGATCGAAGCGGTTGCGCCGGCTTCTACCAGTTTCTTCTGTGCAGCTTCAGCGTCAGCTTTCGACACTGCTTCTTTCACAGTTTTTGGTGCGCCATCGACCAGGTCTTTAGCTTCTTTCAAGCCCAGGCCGGTGATTTCGCGAACTGCTTTAATGACGCCAACTTTGTTCGCGCCGAAGCTGTCCAGAACAACGTTGAATTCGGTTTGCTCTTCAGCAACAGCAGCTGCTGCGCCGCCGGCTGCAGGAGCCGACATTGCTGCTGCGGATACGCCGAATTTTTCTTCGAAAGCTTTGACCAGGTCGTTCAGGTCCATTACGGACATGGCGCTAACTGCTTCCAGGATGTCGTCTTTGCTAATTGCCATTTTGAAACTCCTAAATTTATTACGTTAGTTACATCAGATTGGTACTGAGAGAAAAAAGCGCGCGCTATTAAGCGGCTGCTGGGGCTTCTTCTGCTGCTGCTTCTTCTGCAGGAGCTTCGGCGCCTTCGCCTTTTTTCGCTGCCAGGGCAGCCAGACCACGTGCAAAGCCCGAAACCGGAGCCAGCATAACGCCCAACAACTGCGCAATGAGGACTTCACGGCTAGGAATGCTCGCCAACGCGGTGACAGCAGCTGTATCCAGCGGCTTGCCTGCGTAGTTACCTGCTTTGATGACCAGTTTGTCGTTGGTTTTAGCAAAGTCAGCGATGACTTTAGCTGCTGCAACGGCATCGGCCGAGATCGAGTAGATCAACGGGCCGGTCATGGCATCTGCCAGGCTGGCGAATGCGGTACCTTCAACGGAGCGACGAGCCAGAGTGTTTTTCAACACACGCAGGTACACGCCTTGGGCACGCGCTTTAGCACGCAGTTGCGTCAAGTGACCAACCTGGATGCCACGATATTCGGCCACGACGATGGTTTGCGCATTTGCTACTTGTGCGGAAACTTCGGCGACAACGGCCTTTTTGTCATTCAGATTGAGACTCACGGTCAACCTCCTTAAATGATGTTCAGCGATCACAACCGAGTGGTTGAGCGCCTTGCATCGGTTCGAACACGGCGTCCGAAGTCAAGAAGTACTAAACTGAGCGGATGGATTCACGCAGCATGAGGACTACAAAACTTGTTCGGGTACACCATCTGCGTTGGGCACTGGCCGTTGCCGGCCAGCCTATTAACCTTCTGCATGTGTGATCGCAGTCGGCCCAACGGTCTTTGATTGTCTGCCGGCACGGTGCAACACCATGCCGACAGCCCAAAGATGCGCCCGCAGCGCCCGGAGGCGCGCGGGACTTGATTCTTTACTTAAGCTGCCAGGCTAGCCTGGTCAACACGGACGCCAGCGCCCATGGTCGACGACAGCGAAACTTTGCGCAGGTACACGCCTTTGCTCGATGCTGGCTTGGCTTTGTTCAGCGCGTCGATCAGTGCGACCAGATTCGACTTCAGATCTGCGTCAGCGAACGATTTACGGCCGATGGTAGCGTGGATGATACCGGATTTGTCGGTACGGTACTGAACTTGACCGGCTTTCGCGTTTTTCACGGCGGTAGCGACGTCAGGAGTAACAGTGCCAACCTTCGGGTTAGGCATCAGGCCGCGTGGGCCCAGGATCTGACCCAGGGTACCAACGATACGCATGGTATCTGGCGAAGCGATAACGATATCGAAAGGCATGTTACCGGCTTTGATCGATTCAGCCAGGTCTTCCATACCAACGATGTCGGCGCCAGCAGCTTTTGCCGCTTCCGCTTTTTCGCCCGACGCGAATACAGCCACGCGTACGGTCTTGCCGGTGCCAGCTGGCAGCACGACGGAGCCGCGAACAACCTGGTCGGATTTCTTAGGATCAACACCCAGTTGTACCGATACGTCGATCGATTCATTGAACTTGGCGGTTGCGCACTCTTTGATCAGAGCGACAGCGTTGTCGAACTCGTACGCTTTGGTACGGTCAACTTTGGCTTTGAAAGCCTTGATACGTTTGGATAACTTAGCCATTATACAACACCTTCCACCGTGATACCAATCGAACGTGCGGAACCAGCGATGGTGCGTACGGCAGCATCCATGTCGGCAGCGGTCAGATCAGGGGTTTTCAATTTAGCGATTTCTTCAGCTTGTGCGCGGGTCAGCGTACCGACTTTGTCGGTATGTGGTTTCGGCGAACCTTTGGTGATCGCAGCAGCTTTTTTGATCAGGTAGGTTGCTGGTGGCGTCTTCATCACGAACGTGAAGGACTTGTCAGCAAACGCGGTGATCACGACTGGAATCGGCATGCCTGGCTCCAGACCTTGGGTCTGTGCATTGAAGGCTTTGCAGAATTCCATGATGTTCAGGCCACGTTGACCCAGAGCTGGACCGATTGGTGGGGATGGGTTTGCTTTACCAGCTGGTACTTGCAGCTTGATAAAACCAATGATTTTCTTTGCCATGATGGCTCCTATCTTGGATTGAGTAGTAGCGCCCCGCCGATCCTACCCTGGCGGGGCTCCTCTGACCGGATTTCGCAGTAACCTTTGCGACGCTCCTGGTGGCGCTTGATACAGACTTAAACTTTTTCGACCTGGCCGAATTCGAGTTCCACCGGGGTAGCGCGACCGAAGATGGTGACCGACACGCGCACTTTGGATTTCTCGTAGTTGACTTCTTCGACATTGCCGTTGAAGTCGGTGAACGGGCCATCCTTGATGCGCACTTGCTCGCCCACTTCGTACAAGGTTTTCGGACGGGGCTTTTCAACACCTTCCTGCATCTGGCGCATGATGGCATCGATCTCGCGCGCGGAAATCGGCGTCGGCTTGTTCGATTTGCCACCGATGAAACCGGTAACCTTGCTGGTATTTTTTACCAGGTGCCAGCTCTCGTCCGTCATTTCCATTTCTACCAGTACATAACCAGGGTAGAAACGGCGTTCGGTAACCGACTTGACACCATTCTTGACTTCAACTACTTCTTCGATCGGCACCAGGATCTGGCCGAACTGGTCTTGCATGCCGGCGCGTTCGATGCGCTCGGTCAGTGCACGCATGACGCTTTTTTCCATGCCGGAATAAGCATGCACGACGTACCAGCGCTTGCTGCTGACCGGTACGCTCAGCGCTGCGCCAGATTCCGTTGCCGGAACGTCGCCAGCTGGTGCCGCGTCATCTTGCACATTTTCGCTCATTATTTTTTCCAACCCAGAATTACGTCATACAACAGAAACTCAAGCAATTTATCCGTGCCCCACAGGAAAATCGCCATGACCAGCACAAAAGCAAACACAATCGCGGTGATCTGCGTGGCTTCTTTGCGGGTAGGCCAAACGACTTTCTTGGTCTCGCGCACGGCTTCTTTGGCGAAATTCAGGAATTCACGGCCGGTCGTCGAGACATACAAGAGCGCAACAGCAATAACCAAACCAGCCACAAGCGCGCTTGCACGCACCAGAGCTGGTTGGCCTGCCAGGTAATAAAACCCGACTACTCCTGCAATCGCAGCCACTATTGCCAGCGCGACTTTTATCTTGTCACTCGACGTGCTAACGGTTTGCACGGATTGATTTGACATTTTTCTACTTTCGGTGCCCTGCACCTTGACGGTGGCAGGGACGGAGGGCCTCGAACCCCCAACCTTCGGTTTTGGAGACCGACGCTCTGCCAATTGAGCTACGTCCCTACGTAAAACTTTTGTGGAGTGCTATTCTACCACCTGAGACGCCCCAGGTGGAAGCCTAACATTTCCTTATGCGAGAATTTTTGCAACCACGCCGGCGCCGACGGTACGACCGCCTTCACGGATAGCGAAGCGCAGGCCTTCTTCCATCGCGATCGGGTTGATCAGCTTGACAGTGATCGATACGTTATCGCCTGGCATGACCATTTCTTTGTCTGCTGGCAACTCGATCGAACCAGTCACGTCCGTCGTACGGAAGTAGAACTGTGGACGATAGTTGTTGAAGAATGGCGTGTGACGGCCGCCTTCGTCTTTCGACAGAACATAGATCTCGCCGGTGAAGTGGGCGTGTGGCTTGATCGAGCCTGGTTTTGCCAGAACTTGACCACGTTGCACGTCTTCACGCTTGGTGCCGCGCAGCAGCAGACCAACGTTGTCGCCTGCTTGACCTTGGTCCAGCAGTTTGCGGAACAT
>NZ_JBXAVX010000030.1:0-15986 GCF_057291295.1 Janthinobacterium sp. 1L-D-8-B-C4 | reverse complement strand
ATGGCTTCTTGGTCATGATGGATTCCTCTGGATGTCACTATTTTCTCAAATTAGTGACCCTCCATCAAATCCGGGCTAGCTCAGTCCGACCCCAGTATTTGCCGTTGGGTCTACAGCTTCAACCGCGCGCGCGCCGCCTCGTATTCGGCCGTCAAACGATCCACCATCTCGGCCACCGTCGGTACATCGTCCATCAAGCCCACGCCCTGGCCGGCGCCCCAGATATCGCGCCAGGCCTTGGCGCTGCCAGAGCCGAAATTCATCGCCGTCTTGTCCGCTTCCGGCAGCGCTTCCGGGTCCAGCCCGGCCGCCTCGATCGACTTTTTCAGGTAGTTACCGTGCACGCCGGTAAACAGGTTGGTGTAGACGATGTCGGCCGCGCTCGAATCGACGATGGCGTCGCGGTAGCCGTCGCTGACGTTCGATTCCTGCGTTGCCAGCCAGCGCGAACCGATATACGCAAAGTCGGCGCCCATCGCCTGCGCAGCGAGCACGGCGTCGCCGGTGGCGATCGAGCCTGACAGTGCCAGCGGACCGTCGAAGAACTTGCGCACTTCACCCACCAGCGCGAACGGCGACAGGGTGCCCGCATGGCCGCCGGCGCCAGTGGCCACCAGGATCAGGCCGTCGACGCCCGCCTCCAGCGCCTTTTTGGCGTGGCGGATCGAGATCACGTCGTGCAGCACGATGCCGCCATAACTGTGGATGGCGTCGAGCATTTCTTTCGGTGGCGCGCGCAAGGATGAAATGATGATGGGCACACGATGCTTGACGCACACTTCCACGTCATGCGCGAGGCGGTCGTTCGACTGGTGCACGATCTGGTTGACGGCGATCGGCCCAACTTTTTTGTCAGGATTGGCCACCTGGAAGGCGGCCAGTTCGGCTTGCAGGTCGGTCAGCCAGGTGTCGAGCAGTTCGGCCGGGCGCGCGTTCAATGCCGGGAACGAGCCGACGATGCCGGCCTTGCACTGCGCCGCAACAAGGGCCGGGCCGCTGGCGATAAACATCGGCGAGGCGATAACGGGAAGGGACAGGTTTTGCAGTGCTGCAGGCAATGCCATGGCGGACTCGCTGAAAGTGGATTGATCGAAGATGCGTCGGTCGATTATAAGACGAAAAAAGTACGAGCGTGCTGATTTTTTTCCTGCAGGCTGTAGAGGCCCGCTTCCACTGCCAGCCTTTGCCAGCAGGGCGCAAGGCATGCGCACGATAGAAAGATATTGCTGTTTTGGTATTGCATGAAGGTATGATTTGCAGCCATCCCCAACAGATTTGTCGAGCCTCCATGACTGCCCTTTCCACAAGCTGTATTGCGGCCCTGCTGCTGTCGGCCATCGCGCCATTCACTCACGCCGCCGAACTCGATCTCAGCGATTGCGACATCCTGACTGGCGGCAAGGCCGCCGCCACCTATAAGAACTGGCTGCAAACCAATGGCCGCGAAGCCGACGGTGGCGACCGCGAGGCGATCCGTAACCGCGCTGCCGTTGCCAGCAACCTGCTGGCCTGCCATGAAGAAAAACTGACGGGCGACAGCGGCTGGAGCGTGATCGAGACGAGTGCCAGCGGCAAGAATGCGGGCGATACGCAAAGCACGCTGCCGCCGGGCATCGCCAATATCCAGAAGAATGCCGCCGCCTTCAAAAGCCTGAAGGACGCCGTGCGCTACAGCCACCAGGCTGGCGCCTTCGATCCCGGCTACAAGAGCGTTTCGGCGCAGACCGTGGCGCGCTATGCCAGCGCGCTGCCGGAATTGCTCGAACAAGGCTATGAGGACGCGGCTGGCGCATATGAATTTGACTGCGTGCTGAAACGTTCATTCGGCAAGCGCGTCAAAGCCATCTCGTGCACGATCGACCGTACCACGCGCGCGCAGCTGTTGCCGCTGGTGGCGCCCGAGCGGCGCCAGGTGCTCGATGCGCAAGGACGTGCCTGGGCTGAAAAAGTGCCGGCGAAAGGCGCCTAGTTAATCAAATCAGCGCCATCCACGCGCGCCGCATCGGCCTTGAGCAGTTGCGCCACCGCCCACTCGGCCAGGGCATTGACTTCCTGGTGCAGGAAGCGGCGGTTCGCCTCGCGGAACAGCGGCATATTGTCCAGCAAGGCCGGCACCTCGGCCAAGGCGATACGCTGGCGCTCAAGCAGCAGGAACTTCAACAGCACTTTCACCGCATTTTGCGCATTGCGCGCCGGTTCCGACGACAAGTAATCGAGGCGTGAAAAAGCGCGTGCCAACGCTCCCTTCGCATCGGCAAACGGCCGCCCATGACCCGGGATGACGACACGGATATCGAGGCCGGCGATCAGCTCCAGCGTGGCGCGCGCCTCGGCAAAACCCGATTCGCCTTCCAGCTCCGGAAAGATCACGCCAAAGCCGTTTTCCCACAGCGCGTCGGCCGACACCAGGATGCCTTCCTCGGCGCAGTAAAAAATCAATGAATGGGGATCGTGGCCAGGCGCGCCCAGCGCCTGCCAGGCCATGTCGGCCAGGACGAGGGTGTCGCCGGGAGCGACGGTGGCGTCAAAACCGAAGCGCGGGCATTGCTGGCCGGTGGCCCTGAAGCTGAGCGCATCGGTATCCCAGGCGCGCACCTTGTCCGCTTCCGACACGGTAATCGATGTGTGGCAGCCGTATTCGGCCTGCAGCAGCGCATTGCCGCCGCAATGGTCCGAATGCAGATGGGTATTGAACAGGCGGGCCAAAGGCCGCCCCTGCAGGCTGTGGCGCAGCAGCGCCAGCGTCTGCGGCGCGTGCGTGACATAGCCGCTGTCGATCAGCGCCACCTCATCGCGGCCGTGCAGCACGATATTGTTCGACGATAGCCAGCCGCGCTCGAACACTTCGATGGAGTCGGGCAGCAGCTTCATCGCGTTCTCAGTAATCGGGTTCGAAATCGAGCAGCGACTCGCGCCCTGGCAGCTGGGCCCAGACGGCGCGCTTGAAGTCGTCGTCGGCCTTGCTCCAGGCGATGATCTCGTCGAGCGTGCGCAGGCAGCCCTCGCACAAGCCGCTGTTGCGGTTCATCTTGCACAGGCTGACGCAGGGCGACGGCACCGGCGTGGACAGGGCTGGGGAAACGACTGGCGCGATATCGACCATATGAAGGAAGGGCATCTTTGTACGGGAACTGCATTATGCCGCGAAACGGGCGACGTTGGCGTTGCCGAAAATACTGCCGGATCAATAAGAGTGCACACTTTTTTACGCGTATTTCACATTCTGTAGGACAACAACCCCAGCCAAAATCAGACAGGAAAGACTTGACTGACATTAATTCAGGCCTATACTACCATCCATACAGATGGCAATTGGATGCCACATGGAGTTTATGGAGCGATATGGCCACGCAAGAGAACAAGCCCAAAATCGGGGAATCGGAAAAAATTACCATCAACCTGGGCCTGATCGACCTGGGCCAGATTGACCTGCTGGTACAGGAGGGATTTTATTCCAACCGCACGGACCTGATCCGTACGGCGATACGCAACCAGTTGGGCACGCACGCTGACGTAGTGAAGCAGACGGTGGCGCGGCGCAGCCTGGTATTGGGGATGCAGCACTATTCACGCGCCGACCTCGAGGCGATACAGGCTGCCGGACAGCGGCTGCAAATACAGGTACTGGGGCTGGCCAGCATTGCCAGCGACGTATCGGTGGAACTGGCCCTGGCCACCATCGAATCGATTTTTGTATTAGGTGCCCTGCACGCCAGCACGGTCGTCAAGACGGCTCTCGCAGGGCGAATTCACTAGCGCGACGGTGGCGGCAAGTTGCCGGACCGGTTGCGCAAACCCAAGCAACAGTTAAGGACTGCCATGAAACTACCGCACGACATGATGGCGCAAATGCGCGCCGCCACCAGCAAGCTGATGGGCAACAACGGCCCGCAGGCCGCCACCGAAGCGATCCAGAACGCGCTGTCGGCCGCCGGCCTGATGCCGTCCGCAGGTGCAGCAACGCCTGCGCCGCAGGCGGCAGGCACGCCGCAACAACGCCCGATGCAGGATATCAATCCGCCGCCGGCGAACAGCCAGGCGAAAGCTTCGCAGCCGGAAGCGACTCAGGCACAAGCGGCCCCGGTGCCGCCCTCGCCGGCGCAGGCGGCGCAGGAATTTGCCCAGGACTTCATGGCACGCCTGGGCGTGCCGGCCGGCCTGGGCCAGCACAGCTTCGACATGCCCAGCTTCGAGATGCCGAATTTCCAGCCGTCCGGCATCCCCGGTTTCGGCGGCCCGGCAGCGAGCCGCGCCCCTCTTCCCGAAGGCGCGCAGTTCATCGACGGCAGCTATGCCAACCATGCGGGTACGCGCTCGTACAAGCTGTATATCCCCAGCAGCTACCATGGCCAGGCGATGCCGCTGATCGTGATGCTGCACGGCTGCACGCAAAATCCCGACGACTTTGCCGCCGGCACGCAGATGAATGCGGTGGCCGAGGAAAAGCAGTGCTTCGTGGTCTACCCGGCGCAAACCCAGGGCGCCAACAGCTCGCGCTGCTGGAACTGGTTCAATGCGATCGATCAGCAGCGCGACCAGGGCGAACCGTCGCTGATCGCCGGCATCGCCCAGCAGATCATCGAAGAGTATCCGGTCAATGAACGCGAAGTGTTCGTTGCCGGCCTGTCGGCGGGCGGCGCCATGGCCGTCATTGTCGGCACCCTGTATCCGGAACTGTTTGCCGGCGTCGGCGTGCATTCGGGCCTGCCCTTCGCTTCGGCGCAGGACTTGCCGTCGGCGCTGTCGGCCATGAAAGGCGGCGCCATGTCCAGGCGCCAGGCGCCCGAAGGCGGCGTGCCGATCATCGTTTTCCACGGCGACCGCGACACCACCGTCAACCTGCGCAATGGCGAAGAAGTGATTGCGCAAGCGGTGCGCGGCCAGGATGCGACAGCCGACTCGATCGACGGCAGCGTGCCCAATGGCCACAGCTACACGCGCACCACGCACAGCCAGGCCGACGGCTCGCCGCTCGGCGAATACTGGGTGATCCACGGCGCCGGCCACGCCTGGTCGGGCGGCAGCAACAGCGGCAGCTATACCGACGGCAAGGGGCCGGACGCCAGCCGCGAAATGATGCGCTTCTTTACGACCCTGGGCTGAACGCCGCAAGCTGGCACTGCTTGTCCGTCACCTCGCGCACGCCATCGGCGTAGCGGCTGGCGATGGCCTGGAACTGGTCCTGGATGCGCAGAAAGGCGTCGACGATGTCGGCGTCAAAATGCGTACCGCGCCCTTGCGCGATGATTTTCACGGCCTCTTCGTGGCGCATGCCGTCCTTGTAGATGCGGCAGGAAATGAGCGCGTCGTAGACGTCGGCCAGCGCCATCAAACGCGCCGAGACGGGGATCTGTTCGCCGGCCAGGCCCAGCGGATAGCCGCTGCCGTCCCATTTTTCATGGTGGCTGTAGGCGATCTCTTTTGCGTACTTCAAAAAATCGACCTCGATGCCCAGCTCACGCTCGGCCGCCAGGATGGCGTCGCGCCCCAGGGTGGTATGGGTCTTCATGATGGCCATTTCATGCGGCTCGAAGCGGCCTGGTTTCAGCAGGATATGGTCGGGGATGCCGACCTTGCCGATATCGTGCAGGGGCGCCGTCTTGAACAGCAGTTCGATATTCTTGTCGGTCAAAAAATCGCGGAAACTCGGCAAATGGCGCACCTGCTCGGCCAGCGCTTTCAGATAATGCGAAGTGCGGCGGATATGGTTGCCCGTTTCGCTGTCGCGCGTTTCGGCCAATGAGGCCATGGCGTGGATGGTAACGTCCTGCAGCGCCGCCACCTCCTGCACCCGGCGTTCCACTTCGCTTTCCAGGTAATGGTTCTGGTCGCGCAAAAAGTCCTGCATGCGCTTCATGCCCAGCTGCGTCTTGATGCGCGCCAGCACCAGCGGCGCCGAAATCGGCTTGGTAATGTAATCGACGGCGCCCAGCGCCAGGCCCAGCTGCTCGTCGGCCACCTCGCTCATGGCGGTCACAAAAATGACGGGGATATTGGCGGTGGCCGGATCGGCTTTCAGCGCGCGGCACACGTCGTAGCCGCTCATGCCGGGCATCATGATGTCGAGCAGGATCAAATCGGGCTGGTCGCTGCCTGCGGCGATCTTCAGGGCGCGCTCGCCATTGACGGCGATCTTGGTGCGGTAATCATCTTCGAGCACCGCGCGCAGCAGGTCGATATTGTCGGGGGTGTCGTCAACCACCAGGATGGTCGGCTTGCTGTTCAATGCCTTCATGTGTCTATCCTGTTTGTCCTGTCTGCAGTGTCACATCGAGCGCGGTGGCCACTTCGCCCAGCTGCGCCAGCGCACCTTCAAAATCGTATTGCCCCAGCATGCGTTTCAACTGGCGCGCATGTTCGGCCTGGCCGGCCGCCACCAGCATCGGCGCAATGCCGTCGAGATGCTTCACCGCCTGCGCATCGTCCTGCAGCAGTAATTGCGACAGCTCGCGCAAGCGCGTTTCCAACTGCGCGCGATCGACTGCCGCCACCGCCGCACCCTGCTTTGGCGCGGTCCTTTCCTGCATCGCTTGCGCGATCTTCGGCACCAGTTCATCAAGCGCCAGGGTGCACGCTTCCAGCGCCTGCGGCAAGCCGTCATGCGAACCGAGACTGAGCAAGTGCTCGACCCGCGCCGCGCTGTCGGCCAGGCCGCCAGCGCCGATATTGCCGGCCAGTCCCTTCAGGGTATGGGCTTCCCTGATCGCCGTTTCCAGCTGATTGTTCTCGATCGCGGCAGCGATGCGCGGCATGGTGTCGAACTGGGTTTCCACAAAGCGCTCCAGCAATTTTCGCATCAAACCGGCATTGCCGCCCACACGGCGCAAGGCCTCGGCCATCATCAATCCCGGCACCACCGGCAAGGCAGCTTCCGGCTGCGCGACTGGCACCGCCACATCGTGCGGCGCGCTTGGGGCCACCCAGCGCGCCAGGGTGCCGAACAACTGCGCCACGTCGATCGGCTTGGCGATGAAATCGTTCATGCCCGCGTCCAGGCATTTCTCCTTGTCGCCGACCATCGCGTTGGCCGTCATGGCGATCACCGGCAGGTTCGAATAGCGGGGGTCCTGGCGCAGCTTGCGCGTGGCTTGGTAGCCGTCCATCACCGGCATCTGGCAATCCATCAGCACCCCGTCATACCTGTTTTCGGCGATTTTCGCCAGCGCGATGGCGCCGTTGCCGGCGATGTCGACGCGGATGCCGGCGTCGCTCAATATCTGCTGCGCCACTTCCTGGTTCACCTCATTGTCTTCCACCAGCAGCAACCAGGCGCCGCGCAAGGCGCGTTCGTCTTCCTTGTAGCTGCTCTGGCGCTGCGTCTTGCGGCTTTGCCCGGTGACGCCGCCAAACACAAAGGCAATCTGGTCGAGCAGGGTCGAGGCGCTGACCGGCTTGTTCAACACGCCGTCCAACGGCAGCTCGCGCTGGCGCGCCGCCTCCAGCAGCGCCTCGCGATGATACGCCGTGACCATGATGCAGGCCGGCGTGGTGTCGATGCCCTTCGCTTCCGCGCGGATGCCTGCCAGCGCATCGAGGCCATTCATGCCCGGCATTTTCCAGTCCATCAGCAGCAGGCCGAACGGGCGTCCTTCGGCGCGTGCCTGCTCCACCGCAGCGATGGCCAGCACGCCACCGCTGACGGCGCGCGCCTCGAAGCCGAGCGCCGTGAGCATGCTGACGAAAATCTCGCGCGCGCTGGGGTTGTCGTCGACCACCAGCATGCGCAGCCCGGCAAATTGCGGCGGCAGCGGTTGCCGATGCGGCAGCTGGTCGCGGCGCACGGCGGCCAGGCCGAAGCGGGCCGTAAAGAAAAAGGTGCTGCCCACGCCCGCTTCGCTGTCGAGGCCTATCTCGCCTTCCATCATTTCCACCAGGCGCTTGCTGATGGTCAGCCCCAGGCCCGTGCCGCCATGGTGGCGCGTGGTCGAGGTATCGGCCTGGGTAAATGCCTGGAACAATTTGCTGCGCTGGGGCGGCGTCAGGCCAATGCCGGTGTCGCGCACGTCGACCCGCAGCACGGCCGCATGGTCTTCCAGCTGGCGCAGGCGAATGGTGACGACGATCTCGCCCTTCTCGGTAAACTTGATGGCGTTGTTGGTCAGGTTGATCAGCACCTGGCCAAGGCGCAGCGGATCGCCCTGCAGCGCATTGGGCACGTCGGCGGCCACATCGAACAGCAGTTCCAGGCCCTTGTCCTGGGCCCGCATCACGGACAGGTCGGCGATCTGCGCCAGCACGTCTTCAAGGAAAAAATCAACCCGCTCGAACGTCATCTTGCCGGCCTCGATCTTGGAAAAGTCGAGGATGTCGTCGATGATGGCCAGCAGGTTCTTCGACGCCGACTCGACCTTGTCGAGGTAGTTGCGCTGGGTCGGCGTCAGCTCCGTCTGCAGCGCCAGGTGGGTCATGCCGATAATGCCGTTCATCGGCGTGCGGATTTCATGCGACATATTGGCGAGAAAATCGGACTTCATCTTGGTCGCATCTTCGGCCACCTCCACCGCATGGCGCAGGTCCTGCTCCAGCGCCAGGCTGATGCTCATGTTCTTCAGCGCCTGCATCAGTTCGCCCGTCTCGTCACGCGAATCGACGTCGATCACGGAACTCAGGTCGCCATTGGCCACGCGCGTGGCGATCGCCACCGCCTGTCCCAGCGGGCGCGTGATCGAGCGCGCCGACCAGGCAAACGCCAGGCCCACCAGCAGCGCCGCCAGGCCGATGCCGCCCATCAGCAACAAGGAGGTATCGATATCACTGCGGATGCGCGCCGCGCTGTCGCTGATCTGCCGTTGCTGCAGGCCGTCGAGCTGGCCCACGTACAGCAGCACCTGCTCGAGCATCGGCAAGGCGCTGGTCTGCAAGGTCGTTTCGGCATCCGCATGTTCGCTACGCGCCACCTGGCCGAAGATCTGGCGCAGCGCCAAAAAGTAGTCGGCGCGCGCGCGGCGGATCTGCTGCAGCAGCTGCCTTTCTTCGGCACGCGCATCGAGGCTTTCGAGGATCCGCATCTGGCCATCGATGCCCTCCTTGATCGCTTCCAGGCGGGCCTGGTTTTCCCGCCGCAGCGCCTCGCTTTGCAGGATCGGCAGGCTGACGATGCGGGTGGCCGCTTCGCGCGCCATTGCATGGATCTTGCCCGTCGCCTTGGAGGCGACCCATTCGCGCTGCAGGATATCGTCGGTCTCGGCGCGGATGGCATAGATGCGGCTGCCCGACAGCACGATCACTACCAGCATCAGCACGATCAGAATGGCGTAGCCCGCATTGATGCGCACGCCGATGCGGATATCCCTGAAACGCATGACTATTTCCTAAAAGAAACTCTCAATAGCGCAGTCTGAGGGGGTTGCCCCGGCCAAGGCAAGATCAAATGCAAAGGAAACCGCCAGTGGCCGCGCTTATTTCGCTGGCGAAGTGCCAGTCGGCGGCACCGGCAAGCCGGCAATATGCGCGCGCAGGCAGGCAGGGCACCAGCAGCCGGTGGCGGTGCTGCCGGGCAGCGGCACGGGCATGGGCACCGCCGGTGGCAGGGCCGTACACCAGCACGGTCCGCTGGCTGATGGGTCGGCCTGGCCACAGCTGAAAGTAGCGCCGCAAAGTGTGCAGATGCTCATGGATACTATTGAATTGATAACTGTGTGAGACGCCGGTTCTTCGCGCGAGGCAGGTGTAACTGGCAGTAAAAAGGCTGGCTGGCATGCATATCGGGCCAGACTATAGGATCGCCAGGGAAAATACAACAGGATCGTCCTATAATGCCTCCAGGATTTTCGTCTTCCCTGTAAAATCCACCCTATCTTTTTTCCGGACTCGCCATGAATCAACTCGCTAAATTGAACCTGGACACGAATGACGACTTGACGGCCGTATCGCCGCAAATCAAGGCGCAGATTCTGGCCGAGGCCCTGCCCTACATCCGTAATTTCCACGGCAAGACCATCGTCATCAAATACGGTGGCAATGCCATGACCGACGAGCGCCTCAAGCACGGCTTCGCGCGCGACGTGATCCTGCTCAAGCTGGTCGGCATGAACCCGGTGGTGGTGCACGGCGGCGGACCGCAGATCGACAATGCGCTGAAAAAAATCGGCAAGCAAGGCACCTTCGTGCAAGGCATGCGCATTACCGACGAAGAAACCATGGAAGTGGTGGAGTGGGTGCTGGGCGGCGAAGTGCAACAGGACATCGTCATGCTGATCAACCATTACGGCGGCCAGGCTGTCGGCCTGACCGGCAAGGACGGCGGCTTGATCCGCGCGCGCCGCATGCAGATGCCTGACCGCGAAAAACCGGGCGAGTTCCTCGACATCGGTTTCGTCGGCGAGATCGACGCCATCAATCCGGCCGTCGTCAAGGCGCTGCAGGACGACGCTTTCATTCCCATCATCTCGCCGATCGGTTTCGGCCAGGACGGCCAGGCCTACAACATCAACGCCGATGTGGTGGCCGGCAAGATCGCGGAAATCCTGAAAGCGGAAAAGCTGATCATGATGACCAATATCGCCGGCGTGCAGGACAAGCAGGGCAACCTGGTGACCGACCTGTCGGCGCGCGAGATTGACGAGATGTTCGCCGACGGCACGATTTCGGGCGGCATGCTGCCAAAAATCTCGTCCGCGCTCGACGCCGCCAAGTCCGGCGTGAACACGGTGCACATCATCGATGGCCGCATTGAACACTCATTGTTGCTGGAAGTGTTGACCGAACAGGCTTTTGGTACTATGATCCGTTCGCACTAAAAAAAACGCGAGACATCGCGAGCAGCATGGCGGCGCACTCACCTGGCGCCGCTTTCAATTTGCCCTTGTAGCTCAGTGGTAGAGCACTCCCTTGGTAAGGGAGAGGCCACGTGTTCGATCCACGTCAAGGGCACCATCAGCTTCGATCCGTATCTGAAAAAACGTCCATGACTGCGTTGCCTCGCCTCGCCGTACATTCGTACTGTCTTCGGCTCGGCGCCTTGTCCTGAACATTTTTCCATCTACTCTGCCGCCTGTGTTGCGCGGCTGAGCTGAATCCAACTCAATAAATCCGCTCTACCTTCAGGCCCTTCTTGCGCAGGAGGTCGGGGACGCTTTGCTTGCCCACCAGGTGCAGCACGCCGATGGCGGCCAGGCTGGACTTTTCCTGCTTGAGCAGGTTGGCGATGCCGTCGGCGAGTTTCGGGTTGCGGCCATCGAGCAACACTTTTTGCACGAAGCGGGCGGCGAACGAGGGGTCGGTGGCGGCTTTGGCGGCCAGGCGCTCGAAGGCGGCTGAATCGGCGGTGCGCCAGGCGTCGGCGATTTCGCGCGCTTCTTCTTTTTGATCCTTGTCCTCGATCGACGCTATGCTGTCTTCGAGGAAGCGGCATTGATCTTCCTGCGTCATGCCGCCGAACAGCGCCAGCTGGCTTTCCATCGATTCCAGTTCCAGCACCGGGATGCGGCGCTGCTTGGCCTGCTGCGACAAGTAAGTGTCGACGGCCAGGTCGGTGCGGTAGCCGAGCGTGGAAAATTCGCTGATGGCCAGCACGCTGGCCAGCATCCACGGCTTCATCGGCGCCGCCGCCTCGGGCGCAATGCCGTATTTCTGCAACAGCGGTGCCACGCGCGGTGCCAGGCTCTGGCGGCAGTCGGCAGCCAGCTTGCCGCCCGGCGCGTCCATGCCGTATTTGAACACGGCGCTGGCGGCCAGGCGCGGATCGGCGGTGGGGTCGATCTCCAGCGCCAGCGCGCCGGCCTCGTGCAAGGCGCGCGTGACGGTAGGCTCCAGCGGATAAAAATCGGGCGCGCCGACATGGATGGTGCCGAACAGGTACAGAGTGTGGCCAGCGTCCTGCACCTTGAACAGCGCACCGCGGTTGACGGCCACCAAAGGCGCTTCGGCAAAGGCTGCCGGCAGCGGCAGCAAGAATAATCCGCAGAACATCACTATAATCTGGCGTCGCATGGTTTTCCTGATCGTTAACTTCACATATTGGCAAACACTCTCGTGCCCGTGCTCCATCTTAATCGCTCCTCGCCCGTCTGGCTGTTCGACCTCGACAACACGCTGCACAACGCCTCGCACGCCATCTTCCCGCTCATCACGGCCAATATGAATACATATATTGCGCGCGTGCTCGGCGATGGCGTGACGCCGGCCGACGACGCCATCGTCAATGCGGCGCGCGCGGCCTACTGGCGCCGCTATGGCGCCACCTTGCTGGGCATGGTCAAGCACCACCAAGTGCCGGCCGCGCATTTTCTCAGCGAGACGCATGCCTTCAGCGACCTGCCGTCGATGATACGCGCCGAGCGGGGACTGGGCGCCTTGCTGCGGCGCCTGCCCGGCCGCAAGATCTTGCTGACCAACGCACCGCTGCGCTATTCGAGCGATGTGATGCGCCATTTGCGGCTGCGCCGGCATTTTACCCATCACGTGGCGATCGAAGCGATGCATGTGCACCGCCAGCTGCGGCCCAAGCCGTCGACCCTGATGCTGCGAAAACTGATGCGCAAGCACCACATCCAGCCCAGCCGTTGTATTTTGGTTGAAGATACCCTGGCCAATCTGAAGGGCGCCAAAAAGATCGGTTTGCGTACGGCATGGGTCACGCAATACCTGAAAATGGCCGATCCCATCGGCATGGCGCGGCTGCCAAAAGCGTTAAATCGCCCCGCTTATGTCGATGTCAAAGTAAAATCTGTCCGGCATTTGGCACGCCGCCTTCATCGCCTGCGCTGAAGGGGACCTTCTCCGCTGTCCGGCTGATCCCGGCTTGCGGGCCGCTAGCGGCGGTTTCGAACTCCCCTCAAGGCAGCATTTTTTTTAACTATAAGAGAAAACATGGCAAGCACACCGCCGGGCCAACGCAGGCTACAAATTCTTCAGGCCCTCGCCGCAATGCTGGAGCAGCCGAAAGGCGAAAAGATCACCACCGCCGCACTGGCCGCCAGGCTGGCCGTCTCCGAAGCGGCGCTGTACCGCCATTTCGCCAGCAAGGCGCAGATGTTCGAAGGGCTGATCGAATTCATCGAGTCGAGCGTCTTCGGCCTGATCAACCAGATCACGGAAAAGCACGCTGACGGCCTGTCGCAGACGCGCGACATGGTCGGCATGCTGCTCAATTTCGCCATCAGCAATCCGGGCATGACGCGCGTGCTGATCGGCGACGCGCTGGTCAATGAGGACGAGCGCCTGCAAGTGCGCATGAACCAGTTCTACGACCGCGTGGAACTGTCGCTCAAGCAGGCCTTGCGCGTGGCGGCCACCGAGGGCCACGGCAAGGAAAGCGAAGTGGCGGCGCGCGCCACCTTGCTGGTCAGCTTCGTCATCGGCCGCTGGCACCGCTACGCCAAGAGCGGCTTCAAGATCAATCCGTCCCAGGAAGCGGCGCTGCAAATCGCCATGCTGCTGGGCTGACCCTATCGCCGCTGTTGCCATGGGTACCGACTGCTACGCCCTGCTTGACGACGCCGCCAGCCCGGGCGCCGGCTCGCGCCTGTATACGGGCCTGGCAGGCGTGCTGCACTGCGAGGCGGGCGAACAGTGGCCGGCACTGCTCGATGGCCTGCAAGCGGCGTTAAAACGCGGCCTGCATGCCGTTGCCGTGTGCAGCTACGAACTGGGCGCGCATTTGCTGGCAATGGCGCCGCGCGCGGTTGATGGCGACGCGCCGCCGCTGGCGCAGGTGCTGCTGTTCGAGCACTGCACGCATTTGTCGCAGGATGAAGTGGCGCAGTGGCTGGCCGCGCAAGCCGGCGCGGTCGATGTACCGGCCGGCATCGCGGGCATCACCGCCAATATCGACCAGGCGCAGTTCAGCGCCGCGCTGGCCCGCATCCACGACTATATCGCCGCCGGCGACACCTACCAGGTCAATTACACGTATCGCTTGCGCTTCGACGCGTTTGGCGCGCCGGCCGCCCTGTATGCGCGGCTGCGCGCGCGCCAGCCGGTGCCGTATGGCGCGCTGCTGATGCTGCCCGATGGCGGCGCCCTGCTGTCGCTGTCGCCCGAACTGTTCGTGCGCCATGCGCAAGGAGCGCTGATGGCGCGGCCCATGAAAGGCACGGCGCCAGCCGCAGCGGAGCATCAAGCCGAAGAAAATGCGCGCCGCGCGCAGGCACTGTCGCAGGATCCGAAGAACCGCGCCGAAAACCTGATGATCGTCGACCTGCTGCGCAACGATATCGGCCGCATCGCCGTTACCGGCACGGTGAAGGTGCCGGCCCTGTTCGACGTAAAGCGCTACAGCAGCGTGCTGCAGATGACCTCCACCGTGCAGGCGCGGCTGCGCATGGACGCGACCCTGGCCGATATCTTCCAGGCGCTGTACCCGTGCGGCTCGATCACCGGCGCGCCCAAGCGGCGCAGCATGGAAATCATCGCCGAACTCGAACCTGCTGCGCGCGGCGTGTACACCGGCGCGATCGGCTGGTTCGATCCGCCAGCGGACACAGGTCACGCAGTGGGCGACTTCTGTATGTCGGTGCCGATCCGTACCCTGGCCTTGCAGCCGCCTGATCCGGCGACCGGCATCCGCCGCGGTGAACTTGGCGTCGGCGCCGGCATCGTGCATGACAGCGTGGCGCAAGACGAATACGCGGAATGCCTGCTCAAGGCGCGCTTCCTGACAGGGTTGGCGAACGACTTCGAACTGTTCGAGACGCTGCATGCCAGCCGCATCGATGGCTGCCGCCAGCAGGCGCGCCACCTGGCGCGGCTGGGCGCGTCAAGCGCGTACTTCGGCTTTGCCTGGGATGAAAGCGCCGCGGCCGCCGCGCTGCAGGCTGCCTGCGCCGGGCGGCTTGACGACCTGCCGTTCCGCCTGCGCCTGGCATTGCGGCACGACGGCGTGTTCAGCGTGCAAAGCGGCGCGCTGGCGCCGCTGCCCGCCACCGTCAGGGTGATGCTGGCGCCCGAGGCAACGGAAAGTAGCGACCTGTTCCTGCGCCATAAAAGCAGCGTGCGCGCCCGCTACGACGCCGCCTGGCGCGCGGCGGAAGCACACGGCTGCTTCGACATGCTGTTCTTTAACGAGAGGGGTGAGCTGACCGAGGGCGGGCGCAGCAATGTGTTCGTCCGGCTGGACGGCCGCTGGCATACGCCGCCGTTATCCTGCGGCCTGCTGCCCGGGGTGCAGCGCGCGGCCATGCTGGCCGATGCCGCCTGGGATGCGCAGGAAAGCATCATCACGCGTGCCATGCTGGATCAAGCGCAGCAGATCGTGGTGTGCAATGCGCTGCGCGGGGCGATGGTGGCAGAATTGATCTAGAGATCGATGCGCATCTCGTAGCCGCCATAGACCATGCGCTTGCCGTCGAACGGCAGATTGGCCGGGTCCATGTTCTCCTTCATGCGCGGATCTTTCATCACCTTGTCGTTGATCTCGTCGCGGCGGGCGCGCGATTCGTAGACGATCCAGGAAAAGATCACCACTTCGCCGTCCTGCAGGTCGACCGCCTGCGGGAACGAGGTCCACTTGCCCGGCTTGACATCGTCGGCCACGCATTCGCGGTATTCCAGCGCACCGTGGTCGCGCCAGATGGCGCCGCAGGCACGCGACATGGTCAGGTAGTCTTCCAGCCGGTCGCTGGGCACCGGCACCACGAATCCATCGACATACGCCATGATGTTCTCCTTGTCAGCAGTTGTAGAAAACTTCAGCAGACAGCTTAGGACAGCGATGACGGGAGAACAAGCACGGCTTTATGAAAAACCGGCGCGCGGGCTAATGCCGTTCAGTTAGTGTCCCTACGCTACCAGCGAACCTGCAAAACGGATTAAAACCCCAGTCGCCCGCACAGGCCCACCGGGCCAAGCGAGGCTGAAAATGTCGAGGGCAAGGCGCAGCGACGATGACAGTACGACTAGTACGGCAAGGAGCTGCAACGCCGCCATCGGCATTTTCTCAGGCTCGCGTCGCTGAACTGCCCCCCGAAAGTTGGACACAAACTTTCGGGGTTTTTTATGGCAAAGTACAGTATGCAATTCAAACTGGACGTTATCCAGCAATGTCT
>NZ_JBXAVX010000029.1:0-20977 GCF_057291295.1 Janthinobacterium sp. 1L-D-8-B-C4 | reverse complement strand
AGCGATCCGAAGATCACTGCTGCACTTCATCAAATGCCCACACTTATCGACTGTTAATTGTTAAAGAACTGTATTCGGTACTGCGTGTTTCGCGCCATCGACAAAGCGTTGTGTTTGTCAGCTGCGAAGAAGGAAGAGTATGAAGCATTTCACTAAATCCGTCAACACCTTCTTTTCTCTGCTTCACTCAGCATTTGCATGCATCGTTCAGCGAGGGGGCGAATTATAGCCCTGCCTTGAAAGGCCTGCAAGCTCTATTTTGAGCTGGCACTTACCTTGCTTATTACCAGTACAGCAACAGCAGTCCCCGCTGCTTTTGCTCACTTTCGGTACAGGTGCTACATTATGGAACACCTGTGCAGGTACAGACAGAGCCGCGCCCAAGAGCGACGGCCAACCGAGACCAGAGACCATCATGCACCGTCCCACTGCTTCAGATCTGAACAACGCCGCGCCCGCCCCCTCCTGGCCGGACAATATGCCGCTGATTATCGAGACCTCGCACCGCCGCTCGGTCGACTATGGCTTGCGACCGGAATCGGTGGCCGACTTCAACCCGCTGGCGCGCAGCGACCTGACCATGCTGATCGAACAGAACCGGCTGCTGCACGCGCACGCCGTACCGGCAATGGAGACGCTGTACCAGCAGATCGTCAATACCCATAACATGGTGATACTGACGGACGCGACCGGCGTCATCGTGCACTCGCTGGGCGACGACGACTTCCTGGAAAAAGCCAGCAGGGTCGCACTGCAGCCCGGCGTGGCCTGGTCCGAGGCCAGCAAGGGCACCAATGCGATCGGCACGGCGATTGCGGAAAATTCGCCCACCTTGGTGCACGCCGACCAGCACTACCTGGCGGCCAACCATTTCCTGACCTGTTCGGCCGCGCCGATTACCGACCACCTGGGCAAGGTCATTGGCGTGCTCGACGTATCTGGCGACCAGCGCAGCTTCCACAAGCACACCATGGCACTGGTGCGCATGTCGGCGCTGATGATCGAAAACCAGCTGTTCTCGGCCACCTTCGAGGACTCGATCACCCTGCACTTCCATACACGACCCGAATTCATCGGCACCCTGATGGAGGGGATTGCCTCGTTCAGTCCGGGCGGGCGCTTCCTGGCCGCCAACCGCAATGGCCTGTTTCAACTGGGCCTGCCGTTTTCGGCGCTGCAGTCGCATACCTTCAGCTCGCTGTTCGGCCTGCCCGTGTCGGCCCTGTACGACCACTACCGCACCGCCGCGCCCGGCCTGCTGACCCTGTGCATGCATAACGGCGTGCGCGTGTATGGGCGCGCCCAGCTGCGCCTGGCCAATAATGTGTTCCAGCAATCGCTGAGCAATGACAGGCAAGCTCCAGCGAATGTGGCCGTCGCCGCCAACCAGGCTGCCGCCCAGGCCCGGCGCCTGTCCGGCCTGCGCTACCTGCGCACCGGGGACCCTCAGCTGGAACTGGTGATCGACAAGGTCACGCGCGTGCTGGGGCGCGATATTCCCATCATGATCATGGGCGAAACGGGCACCGGCAAGGAATTGCTGGCGCAGGCGATCCATAACGACTCTCCGCGCGCCATCAGCCCTTTCGTGGCCGTCAACTGCGCCTCGATTCCGGAAACGCTGATCGAGTCCGAACTGTTCGGCTATGAGGACGGGGCGTTTACCGGCGCGCGCAAGAAAGGCGCGGTCGGCAAGATCTTGCAAGCCAATGGCGGCACGCTGTTTCTCGACGAGATAGGCGACATGCCCTTCAGCCTGCAGGCGCGCTTGCTGCGCGTGCTGCAGGAACGCATGGTCACGCCCTTGGGTAGCGACAAGTCGATCCCTGTCAACGTGGAACTGATCTGCGCCACCAACCATAATCTGCGCGAACGCATGGCGCGCGGCCTGTTTCGCGAAGACCTGTATTACCGGCTCAACGGGCTGGTGGTCAAGCTGCCGCCGCTGCGCGAGCGCACCGACCTGGAAACCGTGGTGAGGAAAATCCTGTCGACGGAAGCGGAGCATGGCCGCCATCATGTGTCGCCCGAGATCCTGGCGCTGTTCCGCCAGCACCGTTGGCCCGGCAATTTCCGCCAGCTGACCAATCTGCTGCGCACTGCCATCGTGATGGCCGGCGACGAGGCGGAAATCTGCCTGCGCCATATGCCCGACGACTTCCTTGACGATATCGAGCAAAGTCCGTCGCCGGACCTCGCAGCCAGCACCGATCGCCTGCTGGCCCAGGGCGCCAACCTGGAGGAAGTGGAGCAATCGGTGATCGCGAAGTCGCTGGCGGCCAATGGCGGCAATGTCTCGGCAACGGCGCGCGCGCTGGGCGTATCGCGCAATACGATTTATCGCAAAATTCCCGGCCTGAAGTAGCATCACGATACCTGCGGCGCAAAGCCGGCCGAGCGCCATTCGCGGCCCTCCTTGTCGATGGCCAGCAGGTCGACGCCGGGCAAGCTGGCCGCGAGCAGCGCCGCCTTTTCACGGCCCAGCACCATGCAGGCAGTCGACAGGCCATCGGCCAGCATGCCGGTCGGCGCCATCACGGTGACGCTGGCCAGCTCCTGCGGCGAGTCCCCTGCGGCGGGATCGAAAATGTGGTGGTGCCGATAGTCGGGCGTAAAGATCGCTTCGTAGTCGCCCGATGTCGCCACGCCGCAGCCATTGATGAACAGCGTCGCCGCCAGCGCCTGGCTGTCGCGCGGATCACGCACGCCCAGCGTCCACGGCTGATGCGCGCGCTTGCGTCCGCGCGCCACGAATTCGCCAGTATCGAGCAGCGCATGCCCGATGCCATGGGCTTGCACGGCCGCCAGCGCCATGTCGGCGGCATATCCCTGCGCCAGGCCGTTGAGGGTAATCGCCATGCCGGGCGCCAGGCGCACCTGGCCTTCGTCGAACGCGACCTGGCGCCAGTCCACCCTTGCCCTGGCCTGCCGCCGCTCGGCCGGCGCCGGCAAGACCCCGCGCGCGACCGCTTCGCTCCAGGCGCGCCACAAAGGCTGGACGGTGATATCGAAAGCGCCGTCTGTCAGTTGCGACAATTGCCGTGCCTGCGCCAGCACGGCCAGCAATTGCGGGTCCGGCCGATGCAGCACGCCGTCGCGGTTCAATTGATACACCTGGCTGCCGGGCTGGTAAATGCTCATCAGGCGGTCGATCCGCTGCGCCGCCGCCAGCGCATCGCCGATCGCCGCGCGCGCCACCTTTTCATCCGCATGCACCAGCGCGATCTGGATGGTGCTGCCAAAGGCAAGTGCGACACCTGTATGCACGGGTTCATGACGCGGCCAGATGCAGCTACGTGCAGCGATGGCGCCCAGCGAGGCGCTCAAAAAGCTGCGGCGTTTCATGGGGTAACTCCTGTAGCAGGATGAATAGGGATGATGCGGGCGCGCTTGAGGTCCAGCAGGCGCGGCGCGCAGCGCTGTTCGCTTTCATGGATCACCACGCAGTCCATGCATTGAAAGCATTCCGCATACACCACCGCGCCATCGGGTTTGATGGCCTGGTAGTCGCAGCGGTGGCGGCAGGTCTGGCAAGGCGTGCCGCATTCGCTGCGGCGCGGAATCCAGTCCAGCAGGCGAAACCTGCCCAGCAGCGCCAGCGAAGCGCCCAGCGGACACAGATAGCGGCAAAAGAATTTATGCACGAAGGCGCTGGCCGCCAGCAGCGCCAGCGCATACGCCGCATACGGCCAGGCGCGCACGAAGTTCAGGGTGATCGCCGTCTTGAACGGTTCCAGCTCCAGCAGCATGTCGACGGCAAAACCGGTCACCGCACTGGCCAGTATCAGTGCCAGCGCCAGATACTTGAGCCGCTTGAGGCGGGCGTCCATGGCGCGGCTCACTTTCAATTGGGGCAGCTGGCACAGGCGCGCCAGCTTGCCGCCGAATTCCTGCAGTGCGCCGAACGGGCATAGCCAGCCGCAGAAAGTGCCGCGTCCCCACAGCAGCAGCGACACCAGCACAAAACCCCACAGTGCCACCGTCATCGGATCGTGCAGCAAAAACCACAGGCTGCGCCCGGCCACCAGGGCCTGCACGATGCCGGTGAGATTGACGATCGACAGCTGGGCCTGGGCGTAGTAGCCGATAAAGCCGGCCGTAAATACCAGGTAGGCCAGGCGGAACCAGGCGAAACCGCGTGCATTGCTACTGAGCTTGCGCGGCATGGACAGCGCCAGCGCCAGCACGGCCAGACCCAGCGCCAGTATCAGCAGGTCCATGCGCCGCGCGATCCATGCCGCGTGCCAGCTCGTGTCGCCTGGCGCAGCAATCAGAAAACGCGATGGCACGCGATAGGTCATCGGCAGCTCGCGCGTGATGCGCTCGGGGTAGAACTGGCCCTTGCTGCGCGTGACCGGCACCGTAAAGTCGAAAGCGGCGCCGGGATCGAGGCCGGCTTCGGCAGGCACGCGAAAGACAGTCAGGCTGGCATCCGCAGGAACGCGCACGCCCGGCGCCAGTTTCAGGTCGAGATCGAGGTCGCGCATGTCGATCGCCAGCTGGTGCTGGCGCAACAGCAGGCGCTCGGGAATGCCGCCGCGCGTAAAGTCGTCGCCTGGCACGCGGTGGCGGCCCGACGAGATGACGAGAATCGCCTGGTCGCCCTGCTCTATCCAGGGTTTCAGCTTGGCCAGGCTGGCTTCGGTGAGCAGGCTGCGCGCGACAGACGGCACCGACACGCAAGCAAGATACAGGTCGATAAAAACATCGTCGGGCTGGCGCAACCCTTCTTCATCGAGCCGCGCGCCATCGCTGCCCGCATAGAGGTTTTCCATCTCGCGATTCGAGACGCGCAGATGGCGCAGCAAACCAGCATCCTGCAAGCGCTTGAAAGGCAGCGTTTCCATCATATCGGTGCGCACGCGGGCAATCCCTTCCGCGCCCTTGCCCGCGCCAAAACCGAGCTTGCGGCGCGACACCAGCAAGGCCGCCGCCAGCACGCTTTCATTGATGATGCGCACCGAGACCGTGGCCTTGGAAATACCGTCGAGGGTCACGCGCGAGGCGTCAGGCTGGCGCGCGCGCCTGGCCTGGGTCTCGATATGGATGTTCTGCTTCAGCGACACCCCCTGGTACTGTTTGACGAATTCAAACAGCGGCGCCTCGCCCAACCCGTACTGGAACACCGGCTCATGCTGCGACAGCACCTCGACGCCGATAAAGCGCCCGGCCGGGTCGATCGCCACCAGCAGGTTGACCGGCACGCCCGAAAAGCCGGGGATGGGCGCCAGGTCGACCGACTCGAACACATAGCCGGCCAGCGTGCTGCCACCATCACCCTGGCGGAACAGGGGCCATACCGGCAATTCGGCATCGCGTTCGCCAACCGTCAATGGTGCGGGAAAGCGCTGCGCCAGTTCGGCCTGCGTCATCACGCCGGCGTGGGCGGACGAGGCGCCGAGCAGCAGCGCCAGCATGCCGGCGGCCAGGCACAGCACGAGCGTTATCGCGCGCCGGCAGCGCGCCATGGTATGCATCATGATCTCCAGTATGTGGTCAGGCAGGCGTAAAAAAAGCCGACGGCCGCAGCCGTCAGCTAAAACCGTGTCCGGGCGAACGGGGAGAAGACGCCCGCATGGTTCCGGACCCAGGTGGCAACAAACTAAGTAGCTGCTTTCGAAGGATGCTGCAGTTGCGCCAGCTCTTCGTCGGTGAACAGGCGCGAGCGGGTCAGGAAACGCCGGCCGGTGCCGTTATCGAGCGAGAACATGCCGCCATTGCCATTGACTACGTCGATGATCAGCTGCGTATGTTCCCAGTAGGCGAACTGCTCGATGCCCATGTAGAACGGCGTGCCGTCCAGGTTGCCAAGGTAGACGTCGGTGTCCGACAGATTGAACTCGCCGGCCGCGTAGCACATCGGCGCGCTGCCGTCGCAGCAGCCGCCCGACTGGAAAAACATCAGCGGTCCATGCTTGCCACGCAAGGTGGCCAGCATGTCGAGCGCGGCTGGCGTGGCCGTCACGCGTTCCATGGTCATGATGACTCCTTAGAAGAAACCCAGCGCGTTCGGGCTGTACGACACCAGCAGGTTTTTCGTCTGCTGGTAATGGTCCAGCATCATCTTGTGGTTTTCACGGCCGATGCCCGACTGCTTGTAGCCGCCGAACGCGGCGTGGGCCGGATACAGGTGGTAGCAATTGGTCCAGACGCGGCCGGCCTGGATGGCGCGGCCGACACGGAAGGCGCGCGAACCGTCGCGCGTCCAGAGACCGGCGCCCAGGCCATACAAGGTGTCGTTGGCGATGCGCAGCGCGTCGGCTTCGTCCTTGAAGGTGGTGACCGAGACCACCGGCCCGAAGATCTCTTCCTGGAAGATGCGCATGCTGTTGTCGCCCTTGAATACGGTAGGACGCACGTAATAGCCCTGCTCCAGGTCGCCGCCCTGGGTATTGCGCTCGCCGCCGGCCAGGATTTCGGCGCCTTCCTGCTTGCCGATGTCGATATACGAGAGGATTTTTTCCAGCTGCTCCTGCGACGCCTGAGCCCCAAGCATGGTGGACGCATCGAGCGGATTGCCCTGCTTGATCTTCGCCACGCGCTCCAAAGCGCGGGCGATGAAGGCTTCGTAGATCGATTCCTGGATCAGCACGCGCGACGGGCAGGTGCACACCTCGCCCTGGTTCAGCGCGAACATGGCAAAGCCTTCCAGGCATTTGTCGAAGAAAGCGTCGTCGGCGTCCATCACATCGGCAAAGAAGATGTTCGGCGACTTGCCACCCAATTCGAGCGTGACGGGGATCAGGTTTTGCGCCGCGTACTGCATGATCAAGCGCCCGGTGCCGGTCTCGCCGGTGAAGGCGATCTTTGCGATGCGTTTATTGGACGCCAGCGGCTTGCCCGCTTCCAGGCCATAGCCGTTGACGATATTCAGGACGCCCGGCGGCAGCAGGTCGCCGATCAGTTCGATCAGGACCATGATGGACGCCGGCGTCTGTTCGGCCGGTTTAAGGACCACGCAATTGCCGGCGGCCAGGGCCGGCGCCAGCTTCCACACCGCCATCAAAATCGGGAAATTCCACGGGATGATCTGGCCCACCACGCCCAGCGGTTCATGGAAGTGATACGCATAGGTTTCGGAGTCGATCTGCGCAACCGAGCCTTCCTGGGCGCGGATGCAGCCGGCAAAGTAGCGGAAATGGTCGATCGCCAGCGGAATATCGGCGGCCGTGGTTTCGCGGATCGGCTTGCCGTTGTCGATGGTCTCAGCAGTGGCGATCAGGGCCAGGTTCGCTTCCATGCGGTCGGCGATCTTGTTGAGGATATTGGCGCGCTCGGTTTGCGAAGTCTTGCCCCACGCTTCCTTGGCGGCGTGGGCGGCGTCCAGCGCCAGCTCGACGTCTTCGGCTGTGGAACGGGCCACTTCGCAAAAAACCTGGCCGGTGATCGGCGTGATATTGCCGAAGTATTCGCCTTTGACGGGAGCGACGAATTTGCCGCCGATATAGTTGTCATAGCGTTGTTTGAAGGGATTGGCTACGCCCAGTTTGCTGATGTCTGCCAGATTCATGTCGTCCTCTTTCTCGTTGGTCTTAGCTTCGATGAAGCCGCCGCGAGGCGGCCCTTGGGGATGTGTCAGGTGGTCCTGATCTTTTGTTTTGCAAATGCCGTGCCAGCAGCCAGACAGCGTCTATCGGTACGTAAAGCCCGGGATGCTGCGTCAAACGGGATCAGTCAGGCGCGCCAGCTGTTCCGTTTCTGAACAAGGGAACAGCCCTCGCCGCAAGCCACCATGATGGTGGACGCGATGGCATACCGATTGCTACCTGGTGATGGACGCAATCAGCGCATAACCAGAACGGAGACCATCATGACCCCACGCATTCCCACCACCACCAACGCCCGGCGCCTGCGCACCTTGCGGCTGGCCGCCGGCGGCCTCGCCTGCATGCTGGCGGCCGCAGCCGTCTGGGCGCACGGCAATATGACACCGCAGGCGGTCGACACATCCACACTGCCACAATTGGGCGCCGAGTGGCGCACGGAAAACCCGTATCGGAACAATGCGGAAGCGATACGAATCGGCAATTCTGCCTTTACCCAGAACTGCGCCCGCTGCCATGGGCTCGAAGCGGTCTCTGGCGGCATGGCGCCGGACTTGCGCAAGCTCGACAATGACTGCGCGGCATTGCAAGATGCCAAGAAAAAAGACGGTTGCGCGCAGGAGATCGACCAATATGTGCTCGATACGGTGCGCCACGGCCGCTCGCGCAATGGCGCCGTCTACATGCCGCCGTTCGAGGGCGTGTTCAGTCAGGAAGCGATCTGGGCGGTAAAGGCGTATCTGGAAACGCGGCGCGAAGTGCCTTTGTAAGGCCGCCCCATCCATCACCGGGAGGCGCTGCCGTGGCAGCGCCTTTTTTCATGCTGCGTCAGCCAGGTACTTTGGCCCAAGCCAGGCACCAGCCCGGCGCCGCAATCTGCTTGCGGCCGAACATGGCGCAACCCGCCCAGGCGTCGTCCTTTTTCCCCTGGAAGAAAGAACAGTTGGCACAGTGCTGGGCCGGCTTGTGCTGCGGGTATTTTTTGGTATCGACCTTGCCCGTATCGTGGCGGTAGCCGAGCGCCCTGGCCTGGTCGCTGTCCTCGTCGACTTTCGGCGCGCTCGATTGTGCGCCGGCAAGCGAGGCTGCGCCCATGCCGCCGACGGCGAGCAATTGGCAAAGAAAATGGCGGCGTGGTGCTTGATGCATGGTGGTCTCCTGTTGTCGTTATCAAGAAGGCGCAAATGGCCTCGCTACATCCATCAGCAACCCTTGTGCCAGCAGGCGCCTGCCACGGGCAGCGACATCAGACTGTGACAAAACAGCACAGCACCACCTCGCCAACTGTGGCAGGACGGCGCACACGCTGCCATCCACAGCGTGAAAAAAGCCTGGCACGCATGTTGCTCAATTACCCATGGCGACCACGTCGCACCACCATAAAAACCAGCAAGGGAGACCACCATGCAGCCACAATTTCCACGTCCAATCGCTTTCGCCATCCTCGCCCTGATCGCCGGCGCCGCCACAGCGGTCGACACCAGGGTCACCTGGGACGATATCGCCAACGCCGACAAGGGCACGTCCGATGTGCTCAGCTACGGCCTGGGCCTGAAAGCGCAGCGCCACAGCCTGGCGAAAAAAATCAACACGAAAAACGTCGACCAGATCGTGCCCGCCTGGACCTTCTCGTTCGGCGGTGAAAAGCAGCGCGGCCAGGAGGCGCAGGCGCTGGTGCATGACGGCATCATCTATGTGACAGCCTCGTATTCGCGCATCTACGCACTCGACGCGAAGACCGGCAAGCAGCTGTGGGCCTATGAGCACCGGCTGCCCGACGATATCCGCCCCTGCTGCGACGTGGTCAACCGCGGCCCGGCCATTTATGGCGACAAGGTGTATTTCGGCACGCTCGACGCGCGCATGATTGCGCTCAACAAGAACACCGGCAAGGTGATGTGGAACGAAAAGTTCGGCGACCAGAAACTCGGCTACACGATGACGGGCGCGCCATTCGTGATCCGCGAAAAAGGCGGCCGCGTGCTGCTGATTCACGGTAACTCGGGCGATGAATTCGGCGCCCAGGGCTGGCTGTTCGCGCGCGATCCGGACACCGGCGCGGAAGTATGGGCGCGCCCGCTGGTCGAAGGCCATGTCGGCCGCACCGACGGCAAACCGGGCACGCCAACCGGCGACGCCAAGGCGCCCAGCTGGCCGCGCGACAAGGACGGCAAGCTGCGCGAATCATGGGAACACGGCGGCGGCGCGCCGTGGCAGACGGCGTCGTTCGACCCGGAGACCAATACCATCGTCATCGGCGCCGGCAATCCCGCGCCATGGAATACCTGGGAGCGGACCAAGGAAGGCGACGACCCGCGCAACTGGGACAGCCTGTTCACCTCGGGCCAGGCCTATGTCGATGCCAGCACGGGCGAGCTGAAAGGCTTTTACCAGCACACGCCGAACGACGCCTGGGATTTTTCGGGCAATAACTCGGTGGTGCTGTTCGACTACAAGGACGCCAAGACCGGCAAGCTGATCAAGGCGTCCGCCCACGCCGACCGCAATGGCTATTTCTATGTAACCGACCGCACGAAACTGGCCCTGGGCGCCGGCTATCCGAACAAACCGACTTCGCTGATCAACGCCTGGCCTTTCGTCGACGGCATCAACTGGGCCACCAGCATCGACCTGAAAACCGGCCGGCCGGTGGAAAACGGCAAGCGCCCGCCGCTGCCGGAAGCGGGCGCCGACAAGGGCAAGGCCGTCTTCGTGTCGCCACCATTTTTGGGCGGCACCAACTGGATGCCGATGTCGTATTCGCCCGACACCGGCCTGTTCTACATCCCGGCCAACCACTGGGGCATGGATTACTGGACCGAGCAGATACACTACAAGGCCGGTTCGGCCTACCTGGGCCAGGGCTTTCGCATCAAGCGCCTGTATGAAGACCATATCGGCACCCTGCGCGCCATCGATCCGAAGACCGGCAAGATCGTCTGGGAAAACAAGGAAAAATTCCCGCTGTGGGGCGGCACCCTGACCACCGCCGGCGGCCTCTTGATTACCGGCACCTCGGACGGCTTCGTCAAGGCCTTCGACGCCAAGACCGGCAAGGAATTGTGGAAGTACCAGACCGGCTCCGGCGTGGTGTCGGTACCCGTCACGTGGGAACAGGATGGCGAGCAGTATATCGGCCTGTCGAGCGGCTATGGCGGCGCGGTGCCGCTGTGGGGCGGCGACATGGCCGAGCTGACCAAGCAGGTGACACAGGGCGGCAGCTACTGGGTGTTCAAGCTGCCGAAGGCGCCTTCAAACAAGGTGACAAAGGTCGCGAGCAAATGAGGACCGCGCCGGTCCGCCTGGCGGCGACCGCTGGACTGCTGTCCACCCTGCTGTGCTGGGCCTTGTGCCTGGCGCCGCAGTCCGCCTTCGCGCAGATCCTCAACGGCGAAGCCGCAGCCGAGGTCACCATCATCAATGGCTGCCACCTGTGGCCGTATGCGCAATGCGCCAACGCCGACCTGCGCGGCGCCAACCTGGTCGGCAAGGACCTGCACGGCGCCGACTTTCGCGGCGCGCGCCTGATACGCGCCAACCTGCGCAGCGCCAACCTGGCTGGCGCACTGCTCGATGGCGCCGACCTGACCGGGGCCATGGCCTATTCGCTCAATGCACCGGGCGCCTCGTTCAGGCACGCCATCCTGGCCGGCGCCAACCTGGAAACGAGCCGGCTGATGCGGGCCGACATGGACGGCGCCGACCTGCGCGGCGCCAGCCTGGAAGCGGCACGCCTGAACCTGGCCAGCCTGGTGGGCGCCAGCCTGGTCGACGCCGACTTGCAGGAAGCGAAATTCTGGGGCTCGAACCTGAAGAACGCCAACCTGAAGCGCGCCATCCTGCGCTTTACCATTTTCCCCGACGCCAACCTGGAGGGTTGCACCGGCTGCCCGCCAGGCTGGTAATACCGGAGCCCGCCATGCATCGTCTGTTATTGCTGCTGTTATTTTCCCCGCTGGCCGCACATGCCAGCGAAACAAATCCATCGCGCGGCGACCCTGCCGCCATCGCCCTCGGCGCCACCGTGTTCCAGGCCAATTGCGCGCGCTGCCATGGCGCCGGGGCAACCCAGCCGTCGGCCGAAGCGCCGGATTTGCGCCGCCTGAACGCCTTTTGCCAGCAATTGAAAGACAGCGCACTGCAGGCACGCTGCCTGCAGGATGTCGACAGCTACTTTATGATGGCGGTCAACACCGGCAAAATTCGCGCCGGAATTGTCTACATGCCGCCATGGCGCGATGTGCTGACGGCACAGGAAATCTGGGCCGTGCGCAGCTTTGTCGAAAGCCGCCCGCCTGCCGCGCCACGGCTCAAGACCAGCGTCGACATCGACCACGCCGCACAGTAGCCGCACCTCACTGGAGAGTTCATGAAGCAGTACCGATTCCGTTTGAACGCCGTCGCCGCCCTGTTCGCGCTGGGCGGCCCCGCCGCCGTGCTGGCGGCCGAGGCCGAGCCGTCAACCTTGCCGATTGCCGATGTGGTGGTGGTCAGCGCCACCCGCGTCGGCCACCCGAGTTTCGACCTGCCGGCCGCCATCGACGTCATCGACAGCGCGCGCATCCAGGACGGCCAGATCCGCGTGAATGCCTCCGAAGCGCTGGCTGCCGTGCCGGGCCTGGTGGTGCAGAACCGCCAGAACTATGCGCAGGACCTGCAGATTTCGTCGCGCGGTTTCGGCGCCCGCTCGGCTTTCGGCGTGCGTGGCGTGCGCCTGATCAGCGACGGCATCCCGGCCAGCATGCCGGACGGCCAGGGCCAGGCGGCTACCTTCAACCTGGATACGGCCGAACGCATCGAAGTGCTGCGCGGCCCCTTCTCGGCCATATACGGCAACCATTCGGGCGGCGTGATCCAGCTGTTTTCCAAAGATGGGCAAAATCCACCGTCGATGGAACTGAACGTCACCGGCGGCAGCTATGGCACCAATAAAGTCGACCTGAATGCACAGGGCGAGGCGGGCGGCATCGGCTATGTGCTCGACGGTTCGCGCTTTCGCACCGACGGTTTTCGCGACCATAGCGCCGCCACGCGCGAACAGGCGTTCGGCAAGATCACCGTCAAGCCCAGCGCCGACAGCAAGCTGACGATCGTCGCCAACAGCCTGCACCAGGGCAACACGCAAGATCCGCTGGGCGCCACCTGGGCCACTTTTGAACGCGACCCGCGCGCCGGAGAAATCGATGCGACAGATCCGCAAAACCCGAAGCGCACGCTGGCCGAGCGCTACAACACGCGCAAGAGCATCGATCACCAGCAGATCGGCGCCACCTGGGAACAGCGCTTCGGCGACGACCGCCTGCGCGTGATGGCCTATGGCGGCAACCGCGACGTGATCCAGTACCAGGCCTTTACCAAGGGTTTCCAGGCGCCGGCTACCCATTCGGGCGGCGTGGTCGACTTCAAGCGCGATTTTTATGGCATCGACACCAACTGGACCCATGTCAACCAGCTGGCCGGCGGCAAGCTCAGCACCACCATCGGCATCGACTACGGCCGCTCGAAGGACGACCGCAGCGGCTATGAGAACTATATCGGCGATGTCTTCGGCTTAAAAGGCCGGCTGCGCCGCGACGAGCAGAACGTGGTCTCCAGCCTCGACCCGTATCTGCAGGCGGAATGGCAGAGCGGCCCGTGGATGCTGAGCGCCGGCGTACGGCACAGCAAGATGAAGGTGGCGGTCGATGACTATTACCTCGGCAATGGCAACGACAGCGGCAGCGTGGAATACAGCCACACCACGCCGGTACTGGGCCTGCTGTACCAGGTCAATCCGAATCTGAACGTGTATGCCAGCGCCGCGCGCGGCTTTGAAGCGCCTACGCTCAATGAACTGTTTTACTCGGGCACCGGCAGCGGCTTCAACTTCGATCTGAAGCCGGCCACCAGCACCAACCTGGAAGCGGGCGTCAAGGCGCGCATCAACCACAATACGCGGGTCAATGCAGCCGTGTTCCAGGTCCATACCGACGATGAACTGGTAGTCGACGCATCGAGCGGCGGGCGCACCAGCTATAAAAATGCCAGCAAGACCGTGCGCCAGGGCGTGGAAGTGTCGCTCGATTCCAGCCTGCCGTACGGCTTCACAACCAGGTGGGCGCTGACCAGTTTGCACGCCGTGTACGACGAAGCATTCGGCGCCGTCGCCAAGGGCAGCCGACTGCCGGGCGTGCCGAGCGCCAATCTGTTTGCGGAGCTGGCGTGGAAAGATAGCCTCGACCGTTTTGGCGCGGCGTTTGAAACGGTGGCCAGCAACAAGGTCTATGCGGAAGACAGCAACCGCGAAAAGCCGGCGCCCGGTTATACCGTGTTCAATGCGCGCGTCAATGCAAAGCAAAGCCTGGGCAACTGGCGCTTCAAGCAGTTCGCGCGCCTGAACAACCTGTTCGACAAGACCTATGTCGGTTCGGTCATCGTCGGCGACAGCAACAAGCGCTATTACGAAGCGGCGCCGGGCCGCAACTGGCTGCTGGGCGCCAGCGCGCAGTACGTTTTTTAATAGGGTTTTTAAAGAGAACGCTCCACCGTGCACAGAGCGGCATGTGCATGCTGCTCGAAGCGTATGGTCACCGGCAAGAAGCGGGCGATGATCTCGGCATTCGTCAGCGCATGCTGCGAGATGCTGGTGGCGGTAAACGCGCCGCTTCCGGCCAGCGCCATCGGCAGCAGCAACTGGTCCGCCAGGTGTTCGCCAACAGCCGCCTCGGACTTCAGGTAGCGCCGCACTTCACCCAGCAAGCGCTTGGCCACCGCTTCGGCCGTCACCGCTTTCTCGCCAAAGGCTGCAAACACTTCCGTCACCTGTTCGTGTTCAAGCGTCAGCAGCAGCACATTGCCCGGCCCCTGCTCGCCGGGCAAGCCGCGCAGGCGCAGCTGCTCGCCGCTCCAGCCCATGCCGGACGCGATGGCATCGAGTTCGCGCTGCGCCACGCCGGCCGGCACGCCGGCGACAAAACTCTCCGTGTAACCATCGCTGCGCTCGCCACGTGCCAGCAGCTCGATCGGCTGCAGGCGTGCACATGGCTGCACGCTGGCGCACACCTCGCCGCCGCCAGCCGGAAAAAACCCGAAACGCAGCAGCTCGATGTCGATCTGCGCACCCATCTGCGCCATCACGCGGCCATATGCGCGCTGCAGGAAATGCACGGGCGGCGCCAGCGGATTGTGGGTGCCACCGCTCACCTGCACGGTCGATGGCGCGTCCGCATGCAGCAGCGCCGGCAATAGCGTTTGCAGCACCAGGGTGCTGCTGCCCGCGCTGCCAATCGCAAAGCGGTAGTCGCCGCCGCGAATCGGCCCGGGCACGAATTCCAGCGTGCCGGCCCCCAAGGCGACGGGCGAAGTGCGCGCGCCGCACACTTGCGTGGCCGCCTGCACCGCCACCAGGTGCTGGCGCAGCAGGCCGGGCTTGGGCCTGCCCGCGCGGATGCCAGTGAGCCGGAACGGCTGGCCCGTGATCATGGACAGGCTCAAGGCCGAGCGAAGTATCTGCCCGCCGCCCTCGCCCTGCGATCCATCTATCTCTATCATCTTCTTCTCTTTCTATCCCTTGACGCAGACGACCTGCTTCAATACATGCACCACATCGACCAGCTCGCGCTGGGCCAGCATCACCGCATCGATATCCTTGTAGGCCATCGGGATCTCGTCGATCACGTTGGCGTCCTTGCGGCACTCGACGCCTTCGGTGGCGCGCACCTGGTCTTCCAGATTGAAGCGGCGCTTCGCTTCCGTGCGGCTCATGGTACGCCCGGCGCCGTGGCTGCAACTGTGGAAGCTGTCGGCATTGCCTTTGCCGCGCACGATAAAGCTTTTCGCGCCCATCGAACCGGGAATGATCCCCAGCTCACCCTCGCGCGCCGACACCGCGCCCTTGCGAGTCACCAGTACATCCTTGCCGAAGTGGTGCTCCTTCTGCACATAGTTGTGGTGGCAGTTGACCGCTTCCACATGCGTCTCGAACGGTTTATGGATCACCGTGCGCACGGCGGCGATCAGGTTCTGCATCATCACTTCGCGGTTGTTGCGCGCAAAGCGCTGGGCCCAGCCGACCGCCTCCACGTAATCATTGTAGTGCTGCGTGCCTTCGGCCAGGTAAGCCAGGTCCTGGTCCGGCAGGTTGATGAAGTGGGTACGCATGTCCTGCTTGGCCAGTTCGATGAAGTGGCTGCCGATGGCGTTACCCACGCCGCGCGAGCCCGAGTGCAGCATGAACCAGACGGCGCCCTGTTCGTCGAGGCACACTTCAATAAAGTGGTTGCCACTACCCAGCGTTCCCAGGTGGCGGTAGTTATTGGTGTTTTTCAGCTTCGGCGTTTTCAGACAGATCGCATCGAATTCATCTTTCAGCTGCAGCCAGGCCGCATCGACCGCCGACGGCGGCGTATGCCACGAACCCTCGTCGCGGCCACGATGACCGCGCGTTTTTGGCGACATGCCGTGCGGGATGGCGCGCTCGATGGCGCTGCGCAACGGCCCTAGGTTGTCCGGCAAATCGTTCGCGCTCAAAGTGGTTTTCGCCGCCATCATGCCGCAGCCGATATCGACACCGACAGCGGCCGGAATCACCGCACCGAGGGTCGGGATCACGCTGCCGATGGTCGAGCCTTTACCCAGGTGCACGTCGGGCATCACGGCGATATGCTTGTAGATGAACGGCAGGGTCGCCGTATTGCGCAGCTGCTTTTTCGCCGCTTCTTCGACCGGCACGCCACGCGTCCACATTTTGACGGGACGGCTGCCTTCGACATGCATCACTTCGTATTCTTCGTTTTTCATATGTTCTCTCTTCTTTTTATCATGGGGGGCCCGACCAGGGGTGACAAGATTTCTGGCAAACTGCCAGACCGGTTTGACGCGGTTTTACGATGTAATCCTGTCTGCATTCGGGGTACAACTGCGCATGACCAGGGATGGACAAGACGTCTTTACATGTAGTCCTGTCCGCATTCATGCGTACTGCCTTTGACGCCATCAACTGTATGCGAGTTCAATCGCTTCTATTTCACCCACCCAATGGGCAGGGTCCAGCTTGCCGGCGGCGAACAGGGAAATCATCTTGAACACGTCGTCGGAAAAACCGCCGATATTCAAAATATCTTCGCGCTCGCATGCCTGCGTGGTGGGATGCGGCGCAATATCGATGCACACCATCCTCGCTTGCGGGTGATGCCGCTTGAACTTCTGCCACTGGCGCATGGTGGCCGTCGCACCGTGGCGTTTGCCGTCGACCCAGGACTCATTGTCGGAGAAAAAAATCACCAGGTCGGCCGGCATTCTTTTCCAGTTCATGCGCGCCAGCGGCGCGCTGCAATTGGTGCCACCGCCACAGAGCGCGGCCAGCTTTACAGCATTCGTCATCACGCTGTTTTGCGCATCGAGTTCGCACTCGACCACGCTGTGCTCGAACGGCAGCACCAGCGTGCCCGGGTTCTTGCGCAGCATGGCCGCCGCCACCAGCGCCGCCACGTCGATACAGCGCATGGTGGAGGTGGCACTACCGCGATAGCCGCTGACCGGCGAAGACATGGAACCGGAAACGTCGACGCACACCACCACCTTGCCGGCGATTTGCGGCACGTTCGCCAGCGATATCTCCAATGCCTGCTCCATGGCGGCGCGTACCACCGGCGGCACGCTGGCGTCGGCCGCCATGCAGGCTGACATCAGCTGGTAGGGAAATACGCGCGCCTTGCCGATCGCTTCCGGGTCGCCCAGTCTGCTTGCAATCAACTGCGCCATGCCGTCGATTTCATACACGCCCTGACGGCCAAAAGTGTTCAGATTCATGCGCAGCATCTGCCAGCCCGCCTGGCACGCGATCTGCGCCCACTGTTCACGCGACAACGGCAGCGCGGTCAGCATCTGGAACGGAATCGCAGGCACCGGCAGCGATGGATCAGCCTTGTAGCGTTCGAAAGCTGCCAATGCCGGCGGCAGGTCGGCAGACTGATATGGCTTGCCGATCAGCCAGGCAAAGAAGGCGGCGCGCCACGCTTCCTGCGGTTTCGGATGCACCATCCTGACCACGTCGGCCAGCGATGGCGCATTGCCAACCGATGCTGCCAGCAGGGCCTGTTCGCTTGCGTTGTTCAGCCATGCCTGCACCAGTTTTTTAGGACGCGTCCCCAGCGACTTGCGGCCTACGGCGCCCGAGCGCAATATCTGCACGAAGTTGCGCAGCATTTTGCCGTTGTCGATCACGCGGCCAAACGCCGGCGCCAGTTGCACCGCAGCCTGCCCCGCCAGCACGGCTACCAGCAAGGCCGGCATGTCTTTCATATGACCGCGCTCGCGGCAGTACACGGCCGTTTGCGCAATGAATTGCGGTTCGACCTCCTTGCACAGTTCCAGCACCATCGCCAGCTGCGCTTCTGCGCTGGCATAAAAGGTCGTGTTCAGGCAGCCAGTGGCAGCGTACTGCGCCAGCCGATGGCGCGGCGACAGTGCATATGCTGGCGCGCCTTCGGCATTGACGGCCAGCGCCGCTGGCAGCAGACCGGCTTGCGCTGTAGTCTTGATCATGCTCTGGAACAGATTGATATTGGCCATGATGTTTCCTTTCTTCTTCTTGTCTTATCTCGTTTGTATCCTCTTTATTGCAAGCGCTGTGCCAGCTTTTTAATTTTTCCAATTAATCATTTAACTTGTTGATTATATGAAGTAAATTTTCTTTCCATCATTTTCTTTGAAAATTTAGCCAGTTACATTTTTCATGTAAAATTATCTTTTAAGATAAATTCTTATCTCATTTATGCAAGCAAAACGCACGGTCGTGATCGGTTTTCTGGGCACGCAACTCGACAATGGCAAGGGTGCCGCACGCTGGGAAAGGTGGCGTCCCAGCGTGGCGCTGACGCGGCACGACGACAAGGTGATCGACCGCTTCGAGCTGCTGTACACCGGGCCGCAATTTGAAAACCTGGTACGCCAGGTATCGCAGGATATCGCCAGCGTATCGCCGGAAACGCAGCTGATTGCACACGACCTGCCGATCACGGACGCCTGGGATTTTGAAGATGTGTATGCCGCGCTGTACGATTTCGCCAACAGCTACCCTTTCGATCCCGACAAGGAGGAGTACTGGATCCATATCACCACCGGCAGCCATGTGGCGCAGATCTGCATGTTCTTGATGACGGAGGCGCGTTATTTCCCCGGCCGCCTGGTGCAGACTTCGCCACCGAAACGCCAGAATGCGAACAATCCGGGCAGCTATGCCTTGATCGACCTCGACCTGTCGCGCTACGACCAGATAGCACAGCGCTTTACACGCGAGCAGGCGGCTGGCGTGGCGTTTTTGAAGTCCGGCATCGCCACCCGCAACGCGCAGTTCAACACCATGATCGATGAAATCGAGCGCGTCGCCATCAAGTCAAAAGCGCCGATGCTGCTGATGGGACCTACCGGCGCCGGCAAGTCCTTCCTGGCACGCCGCATCCATGAACTGAAAAAGTCGCGCCATCAGCTCGACGGCAAATTCATCGACCTCAATTGCGCTACTTTGCATGGCGATGGCGCGGCCTCCACCTTGTTCGGCCATATCAAGGGCTCATTTACAGGCGCCGGCGCCGATCGCCCCGGCCTGCTGCGCAGCGCCCACAAGGGATTGCTGTTTCTCGATGAGATCGGCGAGCTGGGACTCGATGAGCAGGCGATGCTGCTGAAAGCCATCGAGGAAAAGCGTTTCTTCCCGGTCGGCGCCGATACGGAAGTGCAAAGCGACTTCCAGCTGATCGCCGGCACAAACCGCGACCTGGGAAAAGAGGTAGCGGCCGGACGCTTTCGCGAAGACCTGTATGCGCGCATCAATCTGTGGACCTATGAACTGCCCGGCCTGGCCCGGCGGCCGGAAGACATCGAGCCGAACCTGGAATACCTGCTGGCGCAATACAGTGCGGAATCGAGCGAGCGCGTACGCTTCAACAAGGAAGCGCGCGAGCATTTCATGCGTTTCGCAGTGTCGCCGTCGGCCAGCTGGCGCGGCAATTTTCGCGACCTGTCAGCGGCAGTGACACGCATGGCCACCCTGTCGGAAGCGGGCCGCATTACCGACCATGTCGCCGAGGACGAAATCAAACGCTTGAAACGACTGTGGCAAGCACACGATGGCAAGGCCGGCGGTGCACACGTCAACCTGGCGGCCATCATGGGCGAGGAAGCGGCGTCTCAACTGGATTTGTTCGATGCGCTGCAGCTGCGCTCGGTAATCGAGGTATGCAGGCAATCAAACAGCCTGTCCGATGCGGGGCGCAAATTGTATGCGGTGTCGCGCGATGCGAAGGCCAAGCCGAACGACGCGGACCGGCTCAAGAAATTCCTGGCCCGCTTTGCGCTCGGCTGGGATACAGTAGCCATGGATAAACAAGAGAACTGAACATGATCCCTGAAGAGATACGAATTGAAATCATGCGCCGCCTGGCGGCCGTGGAAGAAAAAGAAGGCGTGCGGATTTTGCTTGCCATCGAGTCCGGCAGCCGCGCCTGGGGTTTTGCCTCGCCCAATAGCGACTTCGATGTGCGCTTTATTTACGCGCGTCCGCAGGACTGGTATCTAGCGGTCGACCTGGAAGACAAGCGCGACGTGATTGAATATCCCATTGTTGATGATATCGACCTCAATGGCTGGGATATACGCAAGGCGCTGCAGCTGTTCTGGCGTTCCAATCCTGCCGTGATCGAATGGATACAGTCACCGATCAATTATATCGACCAAGGTGGTTTCAAGGCCGGCATGCAGGAATTGCTCGATTCCGTCTATACCCTGGAAAAAGGCATTTATCACTACCGCAGCATGGCCAAGACCAATTACCGCGGCTATCTGATGGCGGACATGGTGCCACTGAAGAAATACTTTTATGTCCTGCGGCCGCTGCTGGCCACGCGCTGGATCGAAACCTATCGCACCGCGCCGCCGATCGAGTTTTTCGCACTGCTGCACCTGCTGCCAGAAAAAGATGGTTTGCTCGAAGAGATACAGGGTCTGCTCGAGCGCAAAAAAGTCGCGCTCGAAAAAGAACTTGCGCCGCGCATCGACAAGCTCAATGCCTTTATCGAAGCGGAGCTGGCCAGGCTGGAAAGCTTCAGCGTCGAGAAGGAAGACAAGGCAGGCGGGATAGAGCAGCTGAATGGCTTGTTCCGGAAGATGCTGCAGGACGCTTGAAGCCATTAAACAGCCAAACACCCGGTGTCAGGCAATGGTAGGTCGGCTTAGCGCGCAAGCGCGTAAGCCGACAACATTGTTGGCTGCGACCGTGGTGGTGTCGGATTACGCGGCTTCGCCGCTAATCCGACCTACTCCCTTTTCGCCAGGCGAAAAAAAACCCCATCAATTTCTTGACGGGGTTTTTCTCTACTACGAATAACAAGCCTGACGATAACCTACTTTCACACTGGTTGCAGCACTATCATCGGCGCAAAGTTGTTTCACGGTCC
>NZ_JBXAVX010000028.1:0-24123 GCF_057291295.1 Janthinobacterium sp. 1L-D-8-B-C4 | reverse complement strand
AATTTTATGCGCTGGCGGGCAAGGTCCGTCCTGTTTGAGGGCCATGTGCCATGCCGGGAAAACTCCGCCGTTTGATCAACAATGCGACAGAACCCTGGGTACTCCAGTTACGGTCCCAGTGTTATAAAACGAACTACAAATGGCGTTAGCTCGGCCTTCGCTCGATTTACGCAACAAAGCCGGCCCAGGCGTAAATCTTTGCAGCGTTCAACAGTGCGCCTTTGTGAAGAATTTCGTTATATTCTTTCTCCTCCTAACGTCGCTGGGTAATCCCCCCATTTTTAGAGCGCGCTAAAAGTAGAGGTTAAGCGGCCAAGGCAAGCTTCTGTTTTGGTGTGATGCCGCCAAGTGCCATGTTGGGCCGGTCGTGATTGTAAGTCCACAGCCAGCGGGTTGCAAAATCCTGGATCTCATCGAGTGTTTCAAACAGGTGATGGGCCAACCAGTCGTAGCGCACCGTGCGGTTATAGCGCTCGACATAAGCATTCTGCTGCGGCTGGCCAGGCTGTATGAAGTCGATGCGAATGCCGCGTTTGGCGGCCCAGGCCAGCGTCACGGCGCTGATGTACTCCGGGCCGTTATCGCAGCGAATGACCTGGGGTTTGCCACGCCATTCGATGATCCTGTCGAGGGACCGGATGACCCGTTCGGATGGCAATGAGAAATCAACCTCGATGCCGAGCCCCTCACGGTTGTAATCGTCAATCACGTTGAACAAGCGGATGCTACGGCCATCGGCCAGTTGGTCATGCATGAAGTCCATCGACCAGGTGTCGTTGATCTGTGCAGGCACGGCCAGCGGCAGCGGTTTTTCGCGTACCAAGCGATGGCGCGGCTTGATCCGCAGGTTCAGTTCCAGCTCGCGATAGATCCTGTAGACGCGCTTGTGGTTCCATTTAAACCCCTTCACGTTGCGCAAATACAGGAAGCACAGGCCGAAGCCCCAGTTGCGCTGGTTGTTGGTCAGACGCACCAGCCAGTCGGCCACCAGGGCGTTCTCGTCATCGAGCTTGGCGCGATAGCGATAGCAGGTCTGGCTGATGCAGAACGCCTGGCAAGCCAGTCCTATGGTGGCTGAACGCTGGGCCACGGCCCATTGCGCCATCTCCCGCCGCTGAGATGGCGCTACCATTTTTTTGTCAGGGCCTCCGCGACGATCTCGGCTTTCAAGCGCTCCTCGGCATACATCTTCTTCAGGCGCCGGTTTTCATCCTCCAGCTCCTTCATGCGGGCCATCAGTGAGGCGTCCATGCCGCCGAACTTGGAGCGCCACTTGTAGAACGTGGCGTTGCTGATGCCGTGCTCGCGGCACAGCTCAGGGACTGGTGAACCGCCCTCGGCTTGCTTGAGGATGGCGATGATCTGGCTATCGGTAAAACGGGACGTCTTCATGCAGAACTTTCAAAAATCTGAGTTTGGAAAATTCTACTTTTAAACGCGATCATTTGGTGGGGGGATTACCGCTGCTCGCGATGAATTTACCCTCGTTTTGAAAGGAAAATCATGAAGGCACTCGTTTATAATGGCCCGTGCGACGTCCAGGTCAAAGACATGCCGGACGCCAAGATTGAAAAGCCGACTGACGTCTTGGTCCGTATCACGACAACCAACATCTGCGGGTCCGACCTACACATGTACGAAGGCCGTACCAACATGGAAACGGGCCGTATCTTGGGCCACGAAAACATGGGTGAAGTCATCGAGGTCGGCAACGCCGTCGAGCGCGTTAAGGTCGGGGACGTTGTCTGTCTGCCGTTCAACATCGGCTGCGGCTTTTGCGAAAATTGCGAACGGGGCTTGTCCGGCTTTTGCCTGACGGCAAATCCAGGCACAGCGGGTGCTGCATACGGTTTTGCCGGCATGGGCCCGTACAGCGGCGGCCAAGCCGAATTGCTACGGGTGCCGTTTGGCGATTACAATTGCTTGGTGCTGCCGGAAGACGCCAAGGAAAAGGAAAATGACTACGTGATGTTGTCGGACATTTTCCCGACCGGCTACCACGCCACCGAACTGGCTGGCCTCAAGCCGGGCGAATCGGTCGTGATCTACGGCGCCGGCCCGGTCGGCCTAATGGCGACCATGTCTGCGTTCATTAAAGGCGCAAGCGAAGTTTTCGTCGTGGACACGCACAAGGACCGCTTGGCACTGGCCGAAAAGCTGGGCGCGGTGGCGATCGACGACACCGAAGGCGCCGGCGTCGAGAAGATCTTGAACCTTACCAACGGCAAGGGCGCCGACTGCGGCTGCGAATGCGTTGGTTACCAGTGTTGCGACAAGCACGGTAAGGAAGTGCCAAATCTGACAATGAATAACTTGGTGCAGACGGTCAAGGCCACTGGCGGCATCGGCGTGGTTGGTGTATTCCTCCCGCAGGATCCGAAGGGTCCAGACGCGCTGGAAAAGGAAGGCAAGATTGCCTTCGATTTCGGCAATTTTTGGTTCAAGGGTCAGAAGATTGGCACCGGCCAAGCCAACGTCAAGCATTACAACCGTTACTTGGCAAAATTGATTCATAAAGGTAAAGCGGCGCCCTCGCAGATCATTTCACACGAGCTTGCATTGGAGGATGCACCGACTGGCTATCGGAATTTTGATAAACGTGCCGAAGGGTGGACCAAAGTCGTGCTGAAACCTAATAAATAAAGAAAATATTATTTATTGGCGCATGCTAAAAGACGATTCACAAAATTAAAGCAGGCGATAGGTTTTACAATAAATGGTTAGTTCGCGCAATTTTCTTTCATTTCGGGAAGTTAAGGAAAGAACATTGCGCGGAAGCACTTTGCTACTTCCTAAATCGTCTCAAAGCTCGACTTTTTCCAATGATCCCGCGTAGCAGACGACTTCAATAAGTCAATCTAACAAGGCACGCGGTATTTTTACCATATCAGGTCAGTTACCCGACCCGCTGTAAATTCCATCACTCCATAGCTTTCAATGAATCCGTGAAGGATTCCACCGCCAGGGCGGAAGAAATATCGATCCGGAGACGCCCGCGCACGATGTCGCCCGGCGCGCCGAACATGGTCACCGCTTCATCGACCCCGCCCAGAATCCCTGCGACCCTGACCAGAAACGCCTCACCCTCCGCGGTGAGGCTCACCTTGCGCGTCGTGCGCTGGAACAGACGCACGCCGAGCGATGCTTCCAATTGATTAATGGCCAGCGTCACTGGGGGCGGCCCATCTGCAGCGCTTCAGCGACCTTCGTAAAACTCTGGAGTTCAGCAAGCCTGGAAAACAGGCGCATCGATTGAAGCAGCTCCATCGACACATCTTTCTTGGTAGTGGGTACGGCCTGGCCGCGTGCGGCCAGGCGCCGGCAAAAGCCGATTATAGAGTCCGAATTGTTATCGTCGAATAGGGGTTTGAGGTGCAGTGGAACGGAAAACCGGGTTAAGCCGCTGGCGCCACTTTCAGGTATTGATACAGCGTCTCGCGACTGATGCCGAACTCGCGCGCGAGCGTGGCTTTTTGCTCGCCGGCCACGGCGCGGCGGCGAAGCTCGACAACCTGGTCGTCCATCAGCGCTTTCTTGCGGCCTCGGTAGGCACCGCGCTGCTTGGCCAATGCGATCCCTTCGCGCTGCCGCTCGCCGATCAGTGCCCGCTCGAACTCCGCGAACGCCCCCATGACCGACAGCAGCAAGTTGGCCATTGGCGAGTCTTCGCCGGTGAAGCTCAAGCACTCTTTGACGAATTCGATTCGTATCCCGCGCTTGGTCAACGTCTGCACCAGCCGGCGCAGATCGTCCAGGTTGCGCGCCAGACGGTCCATGCTGTGCACGATTACCGTATCGCCTTCGCGGGCAAACGACATCAAGGCGTCAAGCTGCGGCCGCTGCGTGTCTTTGCCTGAGGCCTTGTCGGTGAACAGCTTGTCCACCTGAACCTGATCGAGCTGACGCTCTGGATTTTGGTCGAAACTGCTGACCCGGACATAACCGATTCGTTGACCTCGCAAAACCATGCCTCTTTCTCAAGATGTGTCAGGAAAGACTCTATGACCGTTCAAGGCAGATGTCAAGTTATCGCGATACCAACCCTATCCTGACGGCTTCAACGAGGGTCGTCTGACATCAGGTTAGGGTATAGCCTAATCTGACTTATTCGATATCAATCCGTAATTTCGGATGGAGTACGTCCGATTTCACAATTTCGCATATCGACCCATCTGCCGCTATCCGCGTGCGATGACAAGAAGCCCAGCCACAATTAGTGAGCCGCCTAGAAGCTTTGGTGCAGTGATCGATTCGCCCAGGATTAAAAAGGACAGGAGCATGGCGATGACGACACTGCCTTTATCGATGAGGGAAACGGTAGAAACGCTTCCGAGCTTGATCGCTTTGTAGTAGAAGATCCAGGACCCTGCCGTGGTCACGGCAGAAGCGGCCAGCCAAAGCACATTCCTGCGACTGAGGGACTGAAGTTCGTTTGCCGGCACGACAATGGCGGCGAAGAGCATAATGGCTATTTCTACCCATCCCCTCGAAAAGGTAAAGGTTTACGTAACTCATTGAATTTATTAGTGTCGGCCGGAATTACGACGGCTCGAATTCGTGTACCAATGCAAATTGCCACCTGCGGTCGGATTTATTTCGGCGGATTTGAACAAGGTGGAAGCGCCATATTTCTGCGTTCTTGGCATCCGAAGCATACCCAGCGCGTTGTCTTGTTCCGCAGGACATAGCTACCATTATCGGCCGCCACTTCGCTGCCGTGAGTACTGCAGTAGCGGCGCCCAGTAGATCTTGCTGTTGCCTCTGTAAGCTTTGTCAGCTCATTGCCCATCGCTCTTTCCTTCCGCCGTTTCGTGCTTTGGTAAATGATTGCGCAGCACGGAAATTGTCTCATGCTGCGATGCCAGTGTCGCTTGAGCCGTGGCGAGCGATACTTCCAGGCCATGCGCACGGCTGAGCGAAGCTTGTGCTTCTTTGGAGGTCGCCGCCAACTGTTTGCCAAGCGTCGCAACCTGCGCTTCCAGAGCGGTCAGCTGAACCATAATGACCTTGGACTGTTGGGCAGTCTCCTGCAGAGCCTCAATCTGCTGCGCGCGCTGCCGCCCCATTGATTCCTGATCGTACAGCGACTTGTGTGCATGGGCAATATCCGCAACCAAGCGCGCCCCCTCTTGGTTTAAGCGAGTTATATCCTCCTGCTTGACGATAAGGCCTTGCTGCAGCTGGCGCATTTCCGCTTGTAGTTGTTGAACCTGCTGCTCATGCCGGCGCTGATCCTGGTCGCGCTGTTCCATGACCGACTGGCGATAGTGTTCCAGCGCCTCGCGCGCGTGAGTGTGTTTTTCTTCGAGCGACAGCAGGTGCGCATCGTTCTGAACCAGGCGAATCGTCAGGCCACTCACCTGCTCCTCGGCCATGTGACGGGCAATCGTCTCAGACTGCAACGCAGTGCGCGTTTGGCCGTGCGCTGACATCTCCAGTTGCGCGGCCGCCTCGATCCTATCGCGTTGTGCTGTAACTGCTTCCATCTCTTTTTGCAAGTTCGCCAGGGCGTCGGAATTCACCCGACTCACCTCCAGGGCGCGCGCCTCGGCCGCCTCGATGCGCGCATCCGCTTCTTCGTGGAGTTGCGCCGCCAGGCGAGAAACTAGGTCCTGCAACGCCTCGCTAACCGATGCTTTCTTCCCGGCACCGCCGTCTTCCTCCTCCAGTTCTTTCAGGTATTTGTGAATGGTTGTTTTCGAACCGGTGTTGCCCAGGGCAACCCGTACGGCATCCACGGATGGGTGTCGCCCTTGCGCTATGAGCGAATCACGCGCCTTTTTCACTTGTGAGGGGTATAGACCTGCGCGTGCCATTCTACCTCCATTAAATATGATACTGGATTACATACCACATAATTATGTAACGAATATACCCATTGTAATCCAGGAATCTTCTTATTTCTCGGATGTGATAATGGCTAATTATCCCATGTCATTGCAAATTGGATGTATATTTGCTCACAAGATTGCTGTACGGCCCGGTTCAACCCCATCCGTTCTTGGCTGGGGGCGTCTTGGCCCCAAAAATGCAAAACCAAATAGAGAGGAATACATGGAAAGCGCAAATGCATCGAAATCTGCCATCGAAGCTGAACTTACGCGAATTGAGGAAGATTGTATTCACTCAGGAAAAGCGCACTTTAACGCTGGCGACCGATGGGCGCGCTACCACTACTGGCTCGGCATTCCTTCCGTTGTTCTGAGCGCCCTCGCAGGAGCTGCATTTTTCAAGGATTACGGTAGCGCCGCTGGCGTGATGTCATCCGTAGTTGCCGTCCTCACGTCTCTCATGACGTTTCTAAAACCGTCGGAGCGCGCCGCTGCCCATAAAGGGAGTGGCGACCAGTATTTGACGCTGCGTAACGATGCGCGCGTATTTCGAGAAATCCGCCTGCACTACGCCTGCGACGAGACGGCTGCGATCGCCGGGTTGGACGAGTTCACAAAGCGACGGAACGAGCTCAACCAAGCAAGCGCGCAGTTCTCCCGCGTGGATTTCGAACTGGCGCGTCAAGGTATCAACGAGGGCGAGGGAGCACATCGGGTCGATCGGGCTGGGGGAGCGTAATGTCCGTCATAACCTATCTTGACAAGCGTGCGAGTGACGCGGTGCTTTCGAGCGGTGAGCAGAGTTCGATCAATACGTCGATCAGCACCCTCAAATCAAGGCTCACCACATACTTTGGAAGCGGCCTGAGCGATCAGTTTCGATTCGGGTCGTCAACCCGCGGCACGATTTTGCCCCGCGCAATGGATGAGCACTCCGACATCGATTACATGGTGGTGTTTGCGGAGCGCGGCTATTCCCCGCAAACCTACCTGGATCGTCTAAAGCGGTTCGCGGAAAATCATTACTCGCGCTCCGACATTAAACAGTCGTCGCCGACGATTGTCCTGTTGCTAAACCACATCCGATTCGACCTGGTGCCGGCGCTGAAAGAACAATATGCTTCCGGATACCAAATCCCAAATGGAGCAACCGCGTGGCAGTCGACGAACCCCAACGATTTCAATGCCAGCTTGGTCGCGAAAAACAACGCTGAACTTTCCAAAATCAAGCCTGCCATTCGACTGCTCAAGTATTGGAATGCCCAGAACGGCTATGTTTGCGATTCATTCAGATTAGAGCGGTGGGTGATTACACTTTCCTTTCACTCCGCATTTAATCTACGCGACTACTTGTTTACGATCTTTGATAACTTGACTCCGAACTATGACCAAGCCCAGTGGCGCAAGGACAAGCTAGCGCGGGCCAAAGCCATTGTCGCCGAGGTGCGACGCATGGAACGGGAAGATATGCCATACAGCGCCGAGGCGGAAATCAAGAAATTGATTCCCGAGTGAAAAAATTCCAGATTTGATATCTTCTCATTGGAATGCGATGAGCAAACTCGATACCTATGTTCACGCAGCGACTCGCGAGAACACGCGGCGTAGCTATCAGGCGGCAGCGCGCCATTTTGAAATCGAATGGGGCGGCTTCCTGCCCGCTACGGCCGATTCGATCGCCCGTTACCTAGTCGATCATGCCGAAACATTGGCGATCAACACGTTGCGCCAGCGTCTGGCCGCGCTGGCGCAGTGGCACATCGATCAGGGCTTTCCGGATCCGACCAAGGCGCCGCTGGTGCGCAAGGTTTTCCGTGGCATCCAGGCGCTGCACCCATCCAGGGAAAAGCGCGCTCGCCCATTGCAGCTCGAGCAGCTTGAAATCGTGGCCAGTTGGCTTGATGGGCAGATTGCTACAGCAACGGCAGTCGGCGACATCCCCGTTCAGCTGAGATGCACGCGCGACAAGGCTATTCTGCTGTTAGGCTTCTGGCGCGGCTTTCGCGGCGATGAATTGACCCGGGTCCAGGTCGAGTATATGGAAATCACCCCGAGGGAGGGATTAACTTGCTATCTTCCTCGGACGAAGGGTGACCGCGCGCACGAGGGAACGACTTTTAAGGCGCCAGCGCTCGCGCGACTATGTCCGGTCGATGCGTGTTCCGCATGGATCGCGCTCTCCGACTTGACCGATGGTCCACTATTTCGCGGAGTCGATCGTTGGGGCAATGTCGCCGAAAAAGGATTGCATATCAATAGTTTCGTACCACTGCTGCGCTCGCTATTCAGCGACGCCAGCATCTCTTTCGCAGTGCAGTACAGCGGACACTCGTTGCGACGTGGTTTCGCGCAATGGGCAACGGCTAACGGCTGGGACATCAAGGCGCTGATGGAATACGTCGGTTGGAAAAACGTACAGTCAGCCCTACGCTATGTAGAAGGTGCAGATCCCTTTGTGCAGTATCGACGTCAACAATCAAATGAAGCCTTGTCCGGCAATGTGATTGAGCTTGAAGGGGAGTGATGGGGCAGCAACGCGCTCATGCCAGTGTGCGGGGCTACGGCTGCAATATCCTCGCCCGTACGGTGAAATGCAAAACGTTGAAAAAAATCAGCAGGTTACGTGGTATTTTGCGGAATTTTACGCGAATCCCGGCCGCTTGTTACATAGCCGAGACCAAGGCAGTGGGAGCGACCCACGCAAACACACACAACGGCGTATTATCACAATGACAAATATGAATGAAAGACCCCCCCCAAAAATGTTTGCTAACCGCGCTATAAATATTGGTCGTTTTTCGTTGAGGCCAACGCAGGCCTTCATGTTGGTGATGTCGCTGCAGTTGACATCCACCGCGCTTGCGCAAGACGATGAGTACATTAATCCAGACCGTCCCGGCATCGCCGATGGCAGCAAAGTCATAGGCGCAGGTCGAATTCAAATTGAGACAGGCGTTCAGAAGGAGTTTCGGCGGAGCGGATTAGCTTCCGACCAAACAGTATTTGTTCCGGCGCTATTTCGCGTCGGCATAAACAATCGGTGGGAAGTGCGTGTTGAGAGCAATACTTACACTATGCAAAGAACAGCAGATCCGGAAGATGGTGTAACCCGAAGCCATGGAATTGCCCCGGTATCGATCGGCACGAAATACCAGTTCCTTGATGCGAATAAAGCAAGTCAACCTTCTTTAGGGGTTATTGTCCGAGTCTTTCCGGCTTCAGGTTCGCGGGACTTCCGCTCCCAGCATGCCACGGGGGATGTCCGACTCGCAGCGGACTGGGATTTCGCCGAACAGTGGTCGTTCAATCCAAACTTGGGTGTGGCTGCTTATGAAGATGGCCAAAACCGGCGATTTAATACGGGATTGCTAGCCGTGACGCTCAGCTATAACCCCAGTAAAGCGCTAAGTCTGTTCGTCGATACAGGGATGCAATCCCACGAGGAAAAAAATGGCAAGTCTGCCGCCGTTTTCGATGCAGGCGTTGCATATTTGCCCATGCGCGACGTTCAGCTAGACTTCAGCGTCGGCGGGCGTGCACATGGTGCCACGCCGCCCCGCGTCTTCGTATCATTGGGAGTTAGCAAAATGTTCTGACACTTCAAAATCGAACATTATGAAATTTCAACTGACGTACTGCCGTCGGTGTTGGGGCGACCTGAGCGTGGCGCGACCGCTGTCCTCTGGGTCTCGGCCCTGCGCAACATCGAAGGCTCCGCCCCATTTGCGAGGTATCATATTGATAAGGCGAACCAAAATTCCGCATCCGTTAGCGAAAAAACGGCATCCTGGGTGCGGACCGCTCACGCTAAGCTAACTTTTTCTGCGATTTGATATTGAACGCAATGCTTGCCACAATTATCAATAGGATCACTACCTGCGCAAGCACAGTCTGCACGGACGGATATAGGCCGAGTACATCGATGCGCGGCATCGAGATCGGTGTAAGTCCCAAGTAGCCAACCTTTTGCAGCGCCGCGACACCTTTGCCCATGAGTACGACGGCCAGCACCGCAACCAGCCCTGAGCTCCACGCGAAGAATTGACTGATCGGCAGGCGGGCAGAAGAGCGCAGCAAGAGAAAGCCGATCGCCGCGAGAAGAATTATTCCCAAGCCTAAGCCGGAGAGCAAATATATGCCATTGTTCGGCGTCCACAGCGCAGCATAAAACAGGACAGTTTCAAACACCTCGCGATACACAGTAACGAATGAAAGCAAGAACAGCATCATGGCCGATTTTTTGCTGAGAGCGGCCGACAACTTTTGCTTGACGTAAGCTTGCCATCGACCGGCCAGGCTTTTCTGGTGCATCCAAATACCGACCGCAAGAAGCACCACGGCAGCAAAAATTGCCGAAAAACCCTCTGTCATCTCACGGCTTGCTCCACTAACATTGACCAGGAAAGTAGCAACCACCCAAGTGAGGCCGCCGCTAGCCAGCGCCGCGATCCAGCCGCCGTGCACATATTTGAGCACATCGGTGCGTTCGGCCTTGCGAAGGAATGCGATCATCGCAACCACAATCAGCAGCGCCTCCAAGCCCTCACGCAAAAGGATGGTCAGCGCCCCAAGGAAGGTAGATAACGGATCGTTGGATGTATCAAGGGCCGCACTTGCTTCCGTGAGCAGCTTTTGCAAACGTTGTTCGATCGGCTGCGCCTGCGCGATATTGTTCTGACTGACAGCATTGCGATACATACCCATGGTTTTTTCAATGTCTTCAAACAAACCCTTGTTTTTCGCGGCCAGTGCAGGCTCCACAGGTTCGAATCCATCGAGATAGGCGGACAGGGCCAAGCGGGAAGCCTGCGACATGTCGCCGGCTTCGAGGGCTGCAACGCTATCCTTCAACTTGGATTTGGCGATCAAGACGCTGTCGGCGCCGGACGCGGCCAGTACGGCAGGCGTGCTACGAAGGTAAGCAATCAACGGTCGCGCCATCTCTGAACCAATGTTTTTGGCAAGGGTCGCCTCGGACGTCTGAGTCAATGCAGCTAGCGTCGGTACGGCCGCATGAATATCCGGCCGTGTGGCCCATATTTTGGCGCCCGTTTGGCGATCCACATCGCTGTAGGACAATGTTGAAGCAAAATATGCGATTGCCCAACGCTCTTCGTCAGTCAGTTCAGTAAAACCACGCATAGAAGTACCGGCCACACCCTGTGTGATAATTTGCTGCAGGGAGAACACACTGCGCTCCTGCGCGCGGCCGTGATCGGCCAAGGCGATCGGAGGTGGATTTAGCGTTGCAGAAAGCGGGCCATCGGCGTGTCCGGACACGCCATGGCAGGAGGCGCATTGACTCTGGTAGATGTAGTGACCTGCATTTGAAACCGGCCCGACCAGCATTCCAGCGGTTTCTCGGCCTGGAATAACTGCAACTGACGGCTCCCTCCAACCAGCATTAGCTGCAAATGAACCTGCATTGGTCCGCGCCGACCTGCATTCCATCGCTGTGAACCAGCGTTGTCTGCAACTAACGAAGGTGTTCAACCCCCTTCGTGCCAGCACCTATTTCGGGGATCCTGGTATGTCCATGAATAACTCCTGTTTCTGCGATCAACCTCCGCCGGTATTCCTTGAATCTCCCTTACGGGCTGGCGGAGCAGGTCGTTGCGCAGCTTCGGATGGGCCTGTCAAGATCCCAGACAGTCGGTCAACCGCGTTCGCCGAAATGTCCGTTCGCCACGACTCGCACTCGACTTACGACTTTACGGGACGCAAGTATATAATAGGAAAATCGAGGATGTGCCTTCAAAGAGAACATATGAATATTCGCTCGAGGCTTCTACTTTCTGCGGGGCTGACATCTGATCCGACCCGAATAATCATTGTGCTTGCGCTGTGTGTGCTGGCCGCCGGATGCGGAACGGTGCGCCTGCCGACGCCGGAGGAAATGGACGCATCTCTGGCGAAGTCGGCCGAAGGGCATAATTTGCGTGAGTGCCAGCGCAAGAACGTGGACGCAAGAGATTACCTTGCCTGCAAACAGCAGAACAAGCAAGCGTACGAGCAATGGCAGAAAGAGCGCGGCAATGCCAAGTAAGGTGGCGCCGCACGGGTGCTCGGCAAACCAGTGCATGCCCGCCTGGTCTCTGGATTCATCGCTGCCGCCTGCACGGCTAGCCCGCCTTTGTCGCGACCGAGCGCGCCTGCCGACATGCGACTCCATCTGACTACGCGTATCGACGCCGTGCTGGTCGATCAGAGGACTCAGGGCATGGCAGCAGTGGGATGTTGACGCCAGGGCGACGTACCCATTTGCGGATCATCTCTGCGGGTATCCGGACATGACCGGGCAGCTAGAAACCATCGGGCCTGTACTGTTAGCGCGCGGCGCCAACGAGCATCAGTGTCGACTTTCCGCCATCGTTATCACCTTAGACCACCTCAATCCACCAGTCCTGGTCCCGGAGGAGGGGCGAATCATCACGCCTGTGCAGCTACATTCGCAATTCGGCCGGACGGTATGGCGATACGACTTCGATCTGCCGGCGCGCGCGAACGCAACCTACCGTTTGGGCGATGCCGTCTTTCCCGTGCATGCAAATTTTTCAGGCGATGTGCGGATCGCCTATCTGTCTTGCAACGGGCAGGAGCATGCCGACGCCGATCGGCCAGCAGTAGAGCGCAACGCGATGTGGCGCCGCTTGGCAGAAGAGCACGCGCGTACACCGTTTGGCCTACTATTGCAGGGCGGCGACCAACTTTATGCCGACGAAGTCTTCCAGTCTCATCCGAACCTCGCAAGGTGGGCAGCGAATGCGAGGGTCGAGGAGGCAGAGCAGTCGTTCAGCGCCGAAATGAGCAAGGCGGCGGAGAGTCACTATTTCAACCGATACCTTACGCTTCTATCTCAGCCGGATATTGCCCATCTGAACGCCCGCGTGCCTTCTCTCATGATGTGGGATGACCATGATATTTTTGATGGCTGGGGCAGCATCCCCGAAAAGCTCCTCGATGACCAAATTGGTCGCGGCCTCTTTAACGTGGCGCGGCGCATGTTCATGCTGTTCCAGGCCGGCGCTACCCTCGAAAAGCCCGCAATCAGCGAGGAGACGAGCGAACTCCGAAGTCTTACCCAGGCCGTCCGTTTCCCTCGGTTCTCAGTGGTTGCGCCCGACCTTCGCTCGGAGCGCCGGCCGACTCAGGTGATGGGGCCATTCGGCTGGGCCGCATTTGAGCGGGCGCTCTTGGCGACCAACCGGGACGACAGGATTCTGCTCATGTCCAGCGTTCCGCTCCTGGGCCCGCGGCTAAGCTGGATCGAGAAATTTCTGCACGTGCTGCCCGGCGTCCAGAAATATGAAGACGACATGCTCGATCAATGGCAGAGCCGAGCGCACCGTGCTGAGTGGCGGCGCATGCTGGAGGCGCTGCAACTGCGCGCGATCGAAGGTCGCAATGCCGTCACGGTGCTCTCGGGCGAAATACACCTGGCCACGCGCGGCGAGATGGCGTTTACGGACGGAACGATTATGCATCAGCTTGTTGCGTCGGGAATCGCGCATCCGCCGCCGCCGAGGTTGTACGCCCGCGCACTCGGGTGTCTTGCAATGATGGGGGAAAGCGTCTTGCCCGGCCAGCCAGTCCGCCTGAAGCCCTTGCCTGGCCACAAGCATATCTACACAGCCGAGCGTAACTTCGTGGTCCTGATGCGGCGTAGCGAAAAGTGGTCTGCCGAGTGGGATCTCGAAGTGAGCGGCCGTACACCTGCGATGCTTCTGGAGGGGCGCCATGACTGAGCGAGTCATCGGTTACGCCGAGTGCAATCATCAGGAAGGCCACCAACTCGCCGCATGCAGCGCAACGTACGTCCTGACCCTAAATCTGTCCTGGGAGTGAGTTTGTCGAATTTGGAGCAGCTCAGGCTTTCCCGGCCTTGGACTGTTCAAGGTTACGCATCAATTCCTTGCACGCAACAACCAATGCTGCGCCCAATTTGAGCCATACGTACTATTATCAATGCGGCCATATCAACTTGGCTTAACAAAAACTCTACGGGAGACCTCTATGCAAAGTCAAAGTACAAGCACGCACGACAAGAATCTTCAGGCCTGCATTGAAGCCTGCGAAGAAGCAATCCATGCATCCCAAGCTTGCGCGGCTGCGGATATCCGGGAAGGTGGTGGTGCGAATTGTGCACTGATCAATCTCGATTGCGCGGATATTTGCACTGCTACCATGAATGCGTTGGCAAGAGGATCAGAGCATCATGGCGATTTTTGCGCGCTCTGTGCCCACATTTGCACGATGTGTGCACAGGCATGCGCCGCTCACGCAGACAAACATGCCCACTGTGCGGCGTGTAAGACGGCGTGCGAAAACTGCGCTGCAGCCTGCGCAAAACATGCGCGCGAGCGGCACGTCTAATTTTGGGAGTATTTTGCAGGGGCGGCACCCGATACCGAATTGCTTTTAAATGAATAAATGAAAGGTAAACGCCCCTCTTTTCTGTCCTCTATGACAGTGGATATTGAGCTAGCATGGGATCCTGGCAAATTGCGGGTACACCATGGAAATCGTCAGGGCAAAAGTAGCGGACAGTGACGTGTTCTGGGAGAAATCCCTTAGCATTTATGCGAAAAAGCTTGAGCTGATTGCGTCGAACATCGCCAATGCGGACACGCCACATTACAAGGCGCGCGACATTGACTTCAAAGCAGCGTTGAATCAAGCAATGGCGCAGCCGGAAGCCCCCTTAAGAAGTGGCCAGCAGTCTCGATTTGCACTTCAAAATGACCTCTTTCCGGTAATGTACCGGGTCCCAGCCCAGCCGAGTGCAGATAACAACACCGTTGATATGGACGTGGAACGCGCCGCGTTTGCGGACACGGCAATTCGGTACGAGATCGCAGTGCAAAAAGTTTCTGGTGAATACAAAGAGATGAGTGAACTTTTCAAGTCGCTACCATATTAAACCAATTCCATCGTCCCTCGATCCCTGCCTGCCATCCTTGCCGCATCAAACCGCCGATGGCAACAGGTTTTCGTGGAGCAAGTGGAAAAGGCGGAAGATGACCGCCGGCGCTTTATTGTGATAACGATAAGCGTGGCTTCATGGAGCAGGTTCAATGCTACAGAGTAGAGTTGGTCAACGATCGTTAAGGAGAAATGAAATGGGCATTTTAGATCGAATATTGGGAGGTCATGGCGGTGGGCATAGGGATAGCGGACATCATGGGAGTGGCCATCACGGTGGTGGTGGTCACGGCGTTCCGCCCGGTGGAGGTTATAGCAATACACCTCCTCCGGTTAGCAATGGCGTTTCGTGCGCCACATGTCGCGCCATTAATGTACCAGGAGCGAAGTTTTGTCACCAATGTGGCACCTCACTGACTCCTGTAGCATGCCTCCAATGCGGCACCAGTTTGCAAGTAGGCACAAAATTCTGCGGTCAATGCGGAAAAGCTGTTGCATAGTTGCGGCGATGTGCATGTCATCCTTATGAACTGAACTACCTGTTCTTGGCTACGAGGACCAAAATTTGTTGTTAGTGCAAACATAGTAACGTCGACCAGTTGGCTGGTTGCCTTGAACGCTCACACGGCTGGGTTTTCAAACTGGCGCTTAGCGCTGGGTCGGTCAGGAGGAGAAGCGCAGCCGTGTGACCCGCGAGGCGATGGCTGATGTGGATGCCGGCCGCGCTATCGTTCATCAGGCGGTGCAGGCTTGGGCAGATAGCCTCGGTACGGACGACTCGCTGTCGCGCCGGTGGTGCGCTGATGCCGTTGCAGTGGACCAGCAAGGAATTGTCCCGCTCTGGTGCGCCTGCATGAATTCCAGGCCAGCACGAACGGACCGGCTGCGGCGCGCATTATCAAGTCATCGGCGAGCGACTGGAGGAATCCGATCCGAGGTCGCACGCTACTCGTCGGCCGCTATGAGCTGCGTTATGAGATCGCTGATTCCGTGGGTTTATGTCATGCGGACTTGGCGCACACTTGAGGAACGGTTATATGAGCTTTTCGTTACCTGCCGACGTCATCGTGCAGCGAAAGCCGCTGTCCGTAACCTCGTTCGAATACGTTTTCAGGCACCGTAGTCTCGGCGAATTGGGCCGGCTGATCTTGGTTTCTGCGCCTTGCGGCATGGTCGTAACGCCGGTACTGTTCGCGCCCGTAGGCGATGTCAGGAATGTGCAGCGCAAGTTGCTCTTCGCGCCGCTGGCGCAGACTTTGACGGATGAATTGAAAAAAAGACGTTGACGAGGGTGGAGTGCACCATGAAGGCCCGTTTGCAGAGCAGTGCGACTGGGTACTACCCGCAGCTTGATACGGTTTTGTAGTACCGGAGCCCTTTGGAGCGCGTTGAATCTGTAAACTTATATAAGCTCATGGCACACTGATCAGAAGTGCTCAAGCGAATGTGCTCAAATCAGTGGATACAAGAGACATTTTCTTAAGAATTTATATCTGAGTGGAAATATTAATGACATCCTCCGTGGGCGGCATCCTCAATTACGCACTTTATCCCATACTCGCGCTTGCCGCTGGTGGGGGCGCGGCGCTTCTCCGCCCTCCCGGCGCGCCGCTTCGTAGTGCTATCCAGCACTTTACGGCCGGGGTAGTGTTTGCTGCACTTGCCACTGAGTTACTACCTGACTTAATGCATCGGCGTTTGCCTTGGGCGACACTAACGGGTTTCATCCTCGGTGTTTTGGTTATGCTCGCGATAAAACATTTTACTGAGAAGGCTGGACAAGATGCAGCTCCGAAGGAAAAAAATGTCGACAGCCTGTTATGGATCCTTGGCGTCGATTTCGTGCTTGACGGTGTGCTGATCGGGCTTGGTTTCGCAGCCGGTAAAAAACAAGGATTGATACTTACCGTAGCGCTCTCGCTCGAAGTACTTTTCCTCGGACTGTCCTCCGTTACTGCATTGGTTAGCGTCGGGGCCACACGTGCTCGAATTGCTAGCTTTATCGGCTTTTATATGGCATGCCTACTTTTTGGCGCACTGGGCGGTGCACTCGTGCTGGCCAACGCGTCAGCGATCGTGCTCGACGCAACTTTGGCATTCGGGGTCGCAGCGCTGCTATATCTTGTGACCGAAGAGTTGTTGGTCGAGGCGCACGAAGTCGCCGAAACACCCTTGCAGACGGCTACATTTTTTATAGGTTTCATCGCGCTGCTGGTTGTCGAGATGACCATCTAATGGGACTTGGCATGCGGGCGTACTAACAAATTGTGGGCGACCGGTGGTATTACGTAAAGATCCCGATTTCGCAGTTGGGCTTTTATCTAGACTACGCACTATCATGGCGCATCCCAGCATTCCCATAGCCAGCCACTTAAAGTGATGGCCCGCACGATTGAACAATTGCTTCATTAAAAGTGACTTTTAAGCTAGCCTATTGATGTGCTAGTTTTTTCTCGGCACGACAACTTTGAGGAAATTTCGCTGAGTCATTAGTTCTTCTGGCTCGAATCTGCATGGCGCTTGGCATTTACGGTCCTCTCCATACCATGCTCATTCCACAATACATTTTAAGGTGTTCCTATGTTCTCATATTCAAAAGCTGTCGCCCCCGCTCTTCAAGGCCACTTGGAATCACAAACTGCATATTTTAATGATATCTCAAAATCTTTGTTTGAAACATTTCAAAATTTGAGTCAGGTAAACATGCAGCTGGTTCAATCGATGATTGAAGAGTGCAATCACTGTGCTCAGCATGTTCTGTCGACCGACCACCCTGCTCCGTTGATCGATGCCGTAGCATCTCGCGCATTGCCAGCATCAGAGAAGTTGCGTGCATATCATCAGCAGTTGTCGCGCCTTGCTGCAGACTCACAGGTCGCTATAGCTCGTATTAGCGAAGAACACGTTCCAAAAACTTCGAGCACCGCAAAGAAGCTCGCTGAGGATGTGACCCGCACTGCTGCCGAGGAGACACAACGCAGTATGGAAAAACAGCAAGAAACAATGCGCAGTTTCACTAATTCGTTTGCTCAACACAGCAACGACAAAGACAACGAGCGAGCAGGTGCGAGCTTGCAAGGTGCTCGTGAAGGTAATATACAAGGTGGCATCCCTGAAAATCCTCCTGCCAAACCCAAATAAACGAGTATATGTATATTTCGGGTGCCTCTAGGCAGTACGGGAAAAATAACGCCATCTACCCACATGTGCGATGAGGCTAGAGTTACTCGTGCGCCTTCCCCTAATCGCCCCTGCGGACCTTACGGTCGAACAGAAGGCCCTCTATTGTCGCGCAGCCCCGTAATTTGAACGTTGCCATAGCGGCCATTGTTTTTTTGATGGGGTGCTACGCCCAAATCCACGAAAATTTCAGATCGCCAAAAAGGCCGACGGCCTACTCCCAATCAATCTCTGCCAAAATGGCCTCCAAATCAATCGGATTGCGCTACTGTTCATTAACCCAGTGTTGCAGTTGGTTCTTGAAATCGCCGTTCTTATAGTTCGATCTTCGTAAATCTATTGCGATAAAAATTGAACCATGTATCAACGCCACGCGAGAGTACAAATATAAATGATTACAGAAAATGAGAAGCACGAGTCAGCCAAGCGACTGGCGAATCGCGGTCAGTGCTAGAAAGGAGCACTTGCTCTGCTATGAACACTAAAATTTCCCCTTACTCGTGCATACCGTAACACGTCTCGGCGATCTTGCCATTTTATTACCTTTATCTGCAATGTTGCTTGCGGTATTGTGGATGCGCGAATCGAAACAGGCGGCGTTTGCATTCTTGCGAGCTCTTGCGGCCTGCCTGCTGGCCATGGCCGTGCTGAAGGTTTTCTTTCTTTCTTGTAGAGTCGGCATGAATGCGGGGATTGTCAGTCCCAGCGGTCATGCGGCAGCAAGCACGATTGTTTTGGGCAGCTTCGCCATCGTAGTCTGTAGTCGCCTTGCAGGTATATGGCGACTAGCTGTAGCGTTGGCTGTCCTTACCTTGATTGCTGCCATAGCAACTTCACGCGTAGTGGTCGGCGTGCATTCGATCATAGAGGTGGTAATTGGTACACTAGTCGGGATGTTTTCATTATTGTGGTTTTTCTGCTCTTACCGGAAATTAGAGCATCCTCCCTTGAATGTTGCGTTATTGAGTACGGCAGCGATTGTGATTTTGGTCGTTCTGCATGGGGCACACCTTCCAGTTGAAACGATCTTGCGCAAATGGTCTCGCTTGATCCGTATGCAGACCGATATCTGCAAGCCGTTCGGTGGGGGCCATTCGTATATTGGAATACTTCTTGACGACAAAATTTAAGCTCTTTCGCTTTTAATATTTTACCGAGAACCAATGAATTTATTACACATCATTATCCTTGCGATTGTTCAAGGCATCGCAGAATTACTTCCAGTATCTAGCTCAGCTCACGTAATCGTTGCCGAGAAAATGATGGGGCTGGACCCCAATCTACCGGACTTAAGCGCGATTAGCACGGGTAGCTGTCCGCGACCTTCAAATAATTGTTGACAAATGAGCCGCTTCGCGCGGCCGCCGCCCTGCCGGTGCGGGGGGGGGGGCGCGGCGGCAGGGCGGCGGCCAATAAGGTCTTTTTTGACCTCGTTGGCCACCATGTCCTTGCCCTTCCTGTTCGCCGCGTTTGCCGATCACCTGCAATCGCCTCAATTCCATGCCCAAGCCCGCCACTCTGACCATCCGAACGCCTTCAGCCGCCAACGCAAGCTGCCGCTGCCCAGCTTGCTGGCCGTCATGCTCAGCGGCATGCGCAAGAGCGTGCGAGCCGAGCTTGGCGAGTTCTTCGGCCACCTTGAGCAGCAGGCGCAGCTGGTGCGCCACGTTTCGGAGCGCGCTTACTCGAAGGCGCGCGCCAAACTTTCCGCCACTGCCATTCCCGCCCTCAACGACTGGCTCGTCGCGCGCGCCGACCAGGCTGGCTTTGTGCCGCGCTGGCATGGTCTGCGCCTGGTCGCGGCCGACGCCTCCACACTGCGCTTCGGCTTGCGCGCCAGCGGCGTGGCCCACCCGGCCAGCGCCGACCAGATCGCCTTCGGTATGTTCCTGCCTGGCGCCGAGATGATGCTGTCCGCCTCGCTGCACAGCGTGCACGAAAACGAGCGCCAGATGCTGTTCCAGCACCTCGACCGGCTCGGCCCCGGCGACCTGCTGCTGATGGACCGCGGCTACCCGTGCCGCTGGTTGCCGGCCGCGCTGACCGAGCGCGGCATCGCCTTCTGTATGCGCGTCGAGCGCGCTGGCAATGCCGGCTTCGCCTGCGTGCGCGACTTCCTGCGCAGCGGCCTGACCGAGGCAGTCGTCACGCTGGGCGCGCCAGACCGGCGCGACTGCGCCGATTACGGCTGCCCGTCAGGGCCGCAAACGGTGCGCCTGATCCGCCATGTGGCCTCGACCGGCGCGGTGCGCGTGCTCATGACCAACCTGTTCGACACCGCGCGCTTCCCAGCCGCCTTGTTCGGCGACTTGTACCACCGTCGCTGGCGCATCGAAGAGGCCTTCAAACGCCTCAAGCACCGACTCAATCTCGAACACGCCACCGGTCTGTCCCAATTGGCGGTGCTACAGGACTTCGGCGCCAAGATCATTTGCGACAATCTCCAAGCGCTCACCGTGGCCGCTTCCCACGCTCAAGCAGCCTTGCCCCAGGACCTGCGTATCAACCGCGCCTACGCCCACACTGCACTCAAACCATTGCTGCCGGCATTGCTGCTCGGCAGAGCCGCTGCCCAGCAACTCCAACAACTCATGGACCTTATTGCGCGCGCGACTTACCGGCACAGGCCCGCCGCGTCGAAACCCCGACGGCAGCAGCCCAAGCCGCACAGATCGATGACGCAGAAGCCATGCTGAAGTCAGATTCCGCTAAGTCCGGTAGATTGGCATACCCCCGCCTCCCTGGTAGCCATGTTGGGCAAATGCGCTGCCGGTGGTGGCAACGCTCAATACAAAAAAAGCTGATGCAATCAAAATAGTTTTCATGTGTAATTCTCCTCTGGCGAAACTGCGGGGCTGCAGTGACGAAGCCATTACAACGCAAGTTTCGCCTACGAGGTGAAGCAGTTCGGTAAGCAATGCAACTAAACGTATCGAATTTCTCGCGCGCGAGGACCTTCCAACAAACGAGGGTTTGTTGCACTCCCGCGAGCGGCCGGCGTGCGTGTCATTTTCAGAAGACGACTGCACCAATTGACGGGGCGTAACGCCAGATGTGCAGGCGACTCCTGACAACGCAATATCAGAAGTCATCTGCACCAATCTCGACTATGCTCAATACTCGTGTGCACCAAAGCGAGGTGTGAGCATGGCGTCAGACACATCATTGATTGCCGAGCAAGGCGTGGCCACCCTGCCCGATGCGGCTTGGGCGCAGGCCCGGCAACGGGCGGAAATCATCGGGCCGCTGGCAGCGCTTGATGTGGTCGGGCATGAAGCCGCCGATGCCGCTGCTCACGCGCTTGGCCTGTCCAGGCGGCAGGTGTATGTCCTAATCCGCCGTGCCCGGCAAGGTGCTGGGCTTGTGACGGACCTGGCTCGCAGCCGATCCGGCGGCGGAAAAGGCAAGGGGCGCTTGCCGGAATCGGTTGAGCGAATCATCCGCGAGCTACTGCAAAAGCGCTTCCTGACCAAGCAGAAGCGTAGCTTGGCGGCGTTCCACCGCGAAGTTGCGCGGGCGTGCAAGCTGCAAAAGTTGCGGGTGCCGGCGCGCAACACGGTGGCGTCGCGGATCGCCAGCCTTGATCCACTCAAGACCACTCGCCTTCGGGAAGGCCAGGATGCGTCCCGCACCCTGCAAGGTGTTGGTGGTGTTCCGCCGCCTGTCTCCGCGCCGCTGGAGCAGGTGCAGATCGACCACACGGTCATCGACCTGATCGTGGTTGACGAACGCGACCGGCAACCGATTGGCCGTCCGTATCTGACCATCGCCATCGACGTGTTTACCCGCTGCGTGCTCGGCATGGTCGTCACGCTGGAAGCGCCGTCATCCGTTTCGGTCGGCCTGTGCCTTGTGCATGTCGCCTGCGACAAGCGTCCCTGGCTGGAGGGGCTGAATATAGAAATGGATTGGCCGATGAGCGGCAAGCCCAGGCTGCTCTACCTGGACAACGCGGCCGAGTTCAAGAGCGAGGCGCTGCGCCGTGGCTGCGAGCAGCACGGCATCCGGTTGGACTATCGTCCGCCCGGGCAGCCGCACTACGGCGGCATCGTGGAACGGATCATCGGTACGGCGATGCAGATGATCCACGATGAATTGCCAGGGACGACCTTCTCCAACCCTGACCAGCGCGGGGACTACGATTCCGAAAACAAGGCCGCCCTGACATTGCGTGAGCTGGAGCGCTGGCTCGCCTTGGTGGTCGGCACCTATCACGGCTCCGTGCATAACGGCCTGCTCCAACCACCGGCCGCGCGCTGGGCCGAGGCTGTGGCGCGTGTCGGCGTGCCGGTCGTCGTCACTCGCGCCACGGCTTTCCTGGTCGATTTTCTGCCCATCATCCGCCGCACGCTGACCCGCACCGGCTTTATCATCGACCACATTCACTACTACGCCGATGCGCTCAAACCGTGGATCGCACGACGCGACCGCGTGCCCGCTTTCCTGATCCGGCGTGACCCCCGTGACATCAGCCGTATCTGGGTGCTGGAACCGGAGGGGCAGCATTACCTGGAAATCCCCTACCGTACCTTGTCGCACCCGGCTGTCACCCTGTGGGAACAACGGCAGGCGCTGACGAAATTGCGGCAGCAGGGACGCGAACAGGTGGATGAGTCGGCGCTGTTCCGCATGATCGGGCAGATGCGCGAGATCGTGACCACTGCACAGAAGGCCACGCGCAAGGCGCGGCGCGACTCGGATCGACGCCAGCACCTCAAGGCATCGCCTCCGCCGGACAAGCCGATTCCGCCGAAAACGGACGGCGCTGATCCGCAGGCCGACAACCTGCCACCGGCCAAACCGTTCGACCAGATCGAGGAGTGGTAGCCGTGGACGAATATCCCATCATCGATTTGTCACACCTGCTGCCAGCGGCACAGGGGCTGGCTCGGCTGCCGGCAGACGAGCGCATCCAGCGCCTTCGCGCCGACCGCTGGATCGGCTATCCGCGCGCGGTCGAGGCGCTGAACCGGCTGGAAACCCTGTATGCGTGGCCAAACAAGCAACGCATGCCCAACCTGCTGCTGGTCGGCCCGACCAACAACGGCAAGTCGATGATCGTCGAGAAGTTCCGGCGCACGCATCCGGCCAGCGCCGACGCCGACCAGGAGCACATTCCGGTACTGGTCGTGCAGATGCCATCCGAACCGTCGGTAATCCGCTTCTACGTCGCGCTACTTGCCGCGATGGGCGCGCCATTGCGCCCGCGCCCACGGCTGCCGGAAATGGAGCAATTGGCGCTGGCACTGCTGCGCAAGGTCGGCGTGCGCATGCTGGTGATCGACGAACTGCACAACGTCCTGGCCGGCAACAGCGTCAACCGCCGGGAATTCCTCAACCTGCTGCGTTTCCTCGGCAACGAGCTGCGCATCCCGCTGGTCGGGGTCGGCACGCGCGACGCCTACCTGGCCATCCGCTCGGATGACCAGTTGGAAAATCGGTTCGAGCCGATGATGCTGCCGGTGTGGGAGGCCAACGACGATTGCTGCTCACTGCTGGCTAGCTTCGCCGCTTCCCTTCCATTGCGGCGACCCTCGTCGATTGCCACGCTGGACATGGCCCGCTACCTGCTCACACGCAGCGAAGGCACCATCGGCGAACTGGCGCACCTGCTGATGGCGGCAGCCCTCGCCGCCGTGGAGGGCGGCGAGGAAGCGATCAACCACCGCACACTCAGCATGGCCGATTACACCGGCCCAAGCGAGCGGCGTCGGCAATTCGAGCGGGAACTGATGTGAAGCCAGCGCCACGCTGGCCACTGCATCCGGCTCCCAGGGAAGGCGAAGCCTTGTCTTCGTGGCTCAACCGCGTGGCCCTTTGCTATCACATGGAGGTGTCCGAGCTGCTGGAGCACGATCTTGGTCACGGTCCGGTTGATGACCTGGACACCGCGCCACCACTGGCGCTGCTGACGATGCTCTCCCAGCGGAGCGGCATCGAGCCGGACCGGCTGCGTTGTATGAGTTTCGCCGGCTGGGTGCCTTGGCTACTGGACAGCCTTGATGATCAGATTCCAGACGCATTGGAAACCTATACGTTCCAGCTCTCGGTGCTGCTGCCGAAACTCCGCCGTAGGACGCGATCCATCACGAACTGGCGTGCCTGGCTGCCCAGCCAGCAGATACATCGCGACTGTCCGCTCTGTCTGAACGACCCGGCAAACCAAGCCGTACTGCTTGCAGGGAAGCGG
>NZ_JBXAVX010000027.1:0-31886 GCF_057291295.1 Janthinobacterium sp. 1L-D-8-B-C4 | reverse complement strand
ATCAGGCTGTAGCCCACCGCTTCGAGGCGTGGCCGCTGATGGCACAGCATGCGTCCCAGCCAAGCAGAAACGACCAGACCCAGCGCCATGAAAAAGTAACGTTGCCAGCCGCCAGCGTTCGCCAGAAAGCTGAATGCCGCGCCGGGATTCAGGACATGGACAAGGTTGAAGACGGTGCTGACTTCGACCTGTTCACCGTAGGCAAACGTGCGGGTGATAGCAAACTTCGCGAGTTGATCGGTCATGACAGCACTGGCGGCCACTGCGAACCAGACCCAAGTCGATGTGCGGCGAACCGATTGCCACACAGGGGCGGCCAGCGGCATCAGCCACCCGGCGAGCGCCGTGCAACTCAATCCAAGTACCCACCCCGCCAGCACATCGGCAGGAAAGTGCATTCCGGCTGCGATGCGTGACCAACCGACCAATGCTGCATAGAGCACCAAAACCATGCGGCCACGACGGCCTATCAAAGGCCAGAGCGCGCCGACCACCAGCGCGGCATAGGTGGCATGCCCGCTGGGCAGGCTGTAGTGTCGTTCGATGCCCCCGATAACGCGCACCATGTCGCCAAAAACGGCAGGCGGGCGTGGAAAGTCGATCCATAGCTTCAAGATGGTGGCGACGAGAAATGCCAACGCAAAGGCCACGCTAAAGACTCTGAGTCTGTACCGGATGGCATCGGCCCGCGTTGGGTCAGGTGCCGACTTTGACCATCCCCACATCGCCAAGAGCATCAGTGGTGCAGTCCAGTAGTTGCCTATCACAAGGTTGAAGAACGATGCCAGCGGTTCCAGCGCTGCAGGTGTGCTCATGTTGATGGCTTGGAACAACGCGATGTTCAGACCACCCCAGTCGTAGAGAAAGAATTTCCAGCTCATTTGCGCAACAGCCTCAAGCCATTGCCAACGACGAGCAAGCTGGCCCCCATATCAGCAAACACCGCCATCCACATGGTCGCTTGACCCGTGAAGGTCAGCACCAGAAATACTGCCTTGATGCCAAGGGCCAGCACAATGTTTTGCATCAGCACCTGCGCCGTCGCACGCGACAGGCGCACGAAGGTCGGAATCTTGCCCAGGTTGTCGTCCATCAGGGCCACGTCAGCGGTCTCGATGGCGGTATCTGTGCCAGCCGCGCCCATGGCAAAGCCGATGTCCGCACGCGCCAAGGCCGGGGCATCGTTGATGCCATCACCGACCATGCCGACCTTGCCCTTTATGGCCAGTAGCTCAACTTCGCGCAGTTTGTCGTCTGGGAGCAGATTGCCTTGCGCACGGTCGATCCCGGCTTGTGCGGCAATGGCCTGTGCCGTGTGGGGGTTGTCGCCGGTCAGCATCATGGTGTTGATGCCCAGTGCATGAAGCTCGGCAATGGCGCTCCTGCTGCTTTCCTTGATGGTGTCCGCTACGGCAAATAAGGCATGAACCCCTTTTGCGCTGACCAACATCACGACAGTTTTACCCATGGTTTCCAGCGCCGCGATGCGCTGTTCCAGCTCGGGAGTACGCTGCCCCAGCTCTTCTAGCATCCGCTGGTTGCCAAGATGGTAGGTTTCACCGTTGATTTGGCCCTGCACACCCCGACCGGGCAGCGCGTTGAATTCGGCCACGTCGAGCAAGGCAACCCCATCCGTCTGCGCGGCTTGTGCCACCGCTTTGGATACAGGATGGTCGGAGCGGGCTGCCAGACTGGCCGCGATGCTGCGGCTGTCCGAGGCGAGTGCATTGCCCCAGGTGACAAAATCGGTCTGTGCGGGCTTGCCGTGCGTGATCGTGCCGGTCTTGTCCAGAGCCAGCCAACGCAGCTTGCGGCCTTCTTCCAGATAGACGCCGCCCTTGATGAGGATGCCGTGGCGGGCGGCGGCGGCCAAGCCGCTGACGATACTGACCGGCGTAGAGATCACCAGCGCGCAGGGACAGGCGACCACCAGCAAAACCAATGCACGGTAAATCCAATCGAGCCATGCCGCCCCCATGAACAGCGGCGGCAGCAACGCAACGGCGATGGCAACGCCGAAAACAATGGGCGTGTACCAGCGGGCGAACTGATCGACAAAACGCTGAGTCGGCGCACGGCTCCCCTGAGCAGCCTCTACCGCGTGAATGATGCGCGCCAGCGTGGAGTGGCTGGCCAGGGCGGTGACGCGGTACTCGAATGAACCTGATTCGTTAATGGTGCCAGCGAATACCGGATCACCGGGGGCTTTCTCGACCGGGAGGCTTTCACCCGTGATCGGGGCTTGGTTGACGGTAGAGCGGCCCTCTAGCACCTCACCATCGAGCGCGATGCGCTCGCCCGGTTTGACCCGGGCGCGGCTGCCGACGACGATTTGCTTGGCGCTCACCTCACGCCATGTGCCGTCGGCCTGTTGCACCGTGGCCTGTTCGGGGGTCAGGTCGAGCAAGCCACGGATGGCGTTGCGGGCGCGATCCAACGACTTGGCCTCGATCACCTCGGCCAGCGCGAAGAGCACCATTACCATCGCCGCTTCGGGCCAGTGACCAATCAACATGGCCCCCGTGACGGCAATCGACATCAGGGCGTTCATGTTGAGGTTACGGTTCTTGAGCGCGATCCATCCCTTCTTGTAGGTGGAAAGGCCACCCGTGAAGACCGCGACAAGCGCCAGAACGACAACCGACCAGTGATTGCCGTTGTGGAGCCAGTAGACCGCCTCGGCCGCCGATGCAGTCACAAAGGAGATGCCCAGCGGCCACCAGTTAGTCGGCGTGGTCACAGGGGACGCGGACGGCGATGCGGCCTCTGCGGTGTCCATTACCTGCGCCTCGAATCCAAGTGTTTGCAGTGCCACGAGCACGTCTGGCAGAACATGGTCCGCATGGCGTACCGACAGCGTGCGCTGCATCAGGTTGAAATCGAGATCAGCAACCCCGGCCATTGTGCCGAGCTTCTTGCGGATCAACGCCTCTTCGGTCGGGCAATCCATCTTGGCAATGGACAGCTTGGTTGTTTTTTCGGTCGATGCCTGATCCATGCGCACGGCTTGCATGCCGATGGCGGCTAGCGCCTGCTCAACGGGTGACAGCGAAGGCAGTTCGTGCCGAACGGCCAAAGTACGCTGCATCAGGTTGAATTCAAGACCTGCCACACCCGCCAGCCCGGCCAGCTTGCTTCGGATCAGCGCCTCTTCCGTGGGGCAATCCATGTTCTCGATGCGGTACACCGCTTGAGCCGATTCGGTTGTCTGCGGGGCTTGTGTCGGGGGTTGGGTGATCGGCCCAGCCGAGCAGCCACACCCTTTTGAAGCGCATTCGCTCATGGATAACTCCTTTAAATCGTCTGTACAGCCTCCATTAAAATCTCTATAGTCGCTATAGAGTCAAGCGATAAATGGAGATTGAGGCATGGAAATCAGAATTGGCGACCTCGCCAAGCGCTCTGGATGCGAGGTCGTGACCATCCGCTACTACGAGAAGGAAGGGCTACTGCCGAAGCCAGCGCGAAGCGGTGGCAACTTCCGCCTGTACGGTGAGGCGCACATTGAGCGCTTGCAATTCATCCGTCATTGCCGTTCGCTCGACATGACGTTGCGCGAGATTCGGGCATTGCTGGGTCTGCGAGACAACCCGATGCAGGACTGTGGGGAGGTCAACACGCTGCTGGAGGCCCATATTCAACAGGTGGAAATACGTGTGTCCGCGCTGTTGCAGTTAAAGCGGCACTTGGTTGATTTGCGCGAGAAGTGTTCTGGCTCTCGATCTGTAGAGGCGTGCGGCATTTTGCAAGGGTTGGGCAATTGCAATTGCCATGGTGAAAGTGCCACGAACAGTCAAACATCTGGGTAAGTAAGGGCTTAGCGTGCTTTATTTTCCGTTTTCTGAGGCGACCCCCAGGTGATCAATGCACTTCGTTATCTGGTCCGTTCGGGCTGCGAATGGCGCATGTTGCCAAACGATTTTCCTCCCTATCAAACGGTGTATTACTGGTTCCGTCGGCTAGTGCGACGCTTCCTCTTCCGAACGATCCACGATCTGGCATTGATGCTGGACCGAATGTGCGAACAGCGCGAAGTCGTCCCCTCGGCCGGCATCGTCGACAGCCAGTCCGTCAAGGCACCAGGCGCACGTGAGCGCGGCTACGACGCACACAAGAAGATCAGCGGCCGCAAACGACATATCGCGGTCGATACCGACGGGCGACTGCTGGCAGTGAATCTGACGCCTGCCGACATCGCCGATTCAACAGGTGCGCAATCGGTCCTCGATGCTTTAGTCAAGCGTTGGCCATGGGTCAAGCATCTGTTCGGCGATGCGGCTTACGACCGACGCACCTTGCTCGACAAGGCAGCCTATCTCGACTTTACCGTCGAAGTCGTACGTGGCTTACAGGGCCAGGACGGCTTTCAGGTACAACCGCGACGCTGGGTCGTCGAGCGCACGTTTGCATGGCTGATGCGCTATCGCCGTCTTGTCCGGGACTACGAGCAGCGCCTTGATGTGTCGGAAGCGATGATTTTCATCGCGCTCGGCTCTTCATTACTGCACCGGATGCGTTTCCGGTGAGTTATTAAACCGTCTCTTAGGTGATATGTGCGACCGCGGCTTAAACCTGGTGACGGGCGCCATCGTTCTTTGGCATGCGGTGTTTCTGGAGCGGGCGACACAGGTTGCGCGCGGTCCTGGCAGCTCCCCGACGCCAGTATGCTGCAGTTTCGTGTCCTCGTTGGCCTGGGAGCACATCTACGGGACCGGATATTACATTTGAAGGAAGAGCAAGAAGGTTGATGAGAAAAATATCGGCCGCTGCGGACTTCAAGAATCGGTAACAGGGCTTAGCGCCCGATTTTTTCCGTTTTCCCTATTCTCCCCATGAACGCAAGCACATCCTGTTCAGCAGCGTCCATCATGTTCGCCAGTTTCGGAAACTTCTCGCGTAGCTGGTCGGTGACCAGGCGCCACTGTGCGCTTGCCGCTTCAGAACCGTCTTGTACGAAGATGGTGTTGATGACAGCTAGTACGGCCCGGCGCTGCCCCTTGTTCGCGTAAGCCAAGGCGTTGCGCAGGAAGTGCACCTTGCAGCGCTGCCAAGTCGTCTTCAGGACTTTGCTGATAGCCGCCTTGAGTCCTTCGTGTGCGTCCGAGATGACCAGCTTTACGCCCCGCAGACCGCGCCGCGTCAGGCTGCGCAGGAACTCGGTCCAGAACGGTTCGGCTTCTGATGCTCCGGTCGCCACGCCGATAATTTCGCGCACGCCGTCAGTATTGACCGCCACAGCGATTATTACGGCCACCGACACCACTCTTCCTGCCTGCCGGGTTTTGACGTATGTGGCGTCGATCCACAGATAGGGCCAGTCCCCCTCGATGGGGCGCTGCAGGAAGGCTTGGACACGTTCGTCGATCTCCTCGCACAGACGCGACACCTGGCTCTTGGAAACGCCGCTCATGCCCATGGCCTTGACCAGCTCGTCGACCGAGCGCGTGGAAATACCCTGGATGTAGGCTTCCTGGATCACCGCGGTCAGCGCCTTCTCGGCAGTTCGCCGCGGCTCCAGGAAATCAGGAAAGTAGCTGCCAGTGCGCAGCTTGGGGATCTTCAGCCCGACGGTGCCGGCGCGGGTTTCCAAAGCTCGCTCGCGGTAGCCATTTCGACTGTTGGCGCGTTCTTCGCTGCGCTCGCCGTACGCAGCCTTGCAAAGCGCCTCGACATCCATCTCCATGAGCCGCTGCAAGGCAAATTGAAGAGTTTGTTTGATGAAATCGGCATCAGCTCCCTTTGCGGCGAGCTCGGTCAGTGCCATAGTAGTAGGCGTGGTCATCGTGTTCTCCTCTGAGTTCGGTTGAGTCGTCAAACCCAAACCTACCCATGAATCACGATGGCCATCTCTTCATTACTCAAGCCTTGGCGCCGAACTCGGCGCCATCTTGGCTATTTATACCCATCCCCTCGAAAAGGTAAAAGTTTTCGTAAGTGCTTGAATTCTCAAGCTAATGAGCTGTCCTCGCCCTCATCGAATGCCTGACCCCAATAGCCCGGTTCGGCGTACCGCGCCGCCAGCGCATCGATGTCGAGCTGTGGCGCTTCGTCCGTGAATTCGAAGCGGCCAATCAGGTTCACGTGGCGCCATGCCACTGGCGAGACGCTCCGCAATGCTCCGATTGCCTCCTCGTCTCCCGCCGCCCGCTTCTGTTCATAAACCTTCGACAGTAACGCCGTATTGTAATAAATGATGGCGTTGGCGATCAGTCGCGAGCACTCATTCCAGATATTCTGCTCGGCCTCAGTCTTGACCCTAAATTTCCCGTTGTTGACGTAAGAGACCGATTTACGGAACCGGTGGTATGCCTCACCCCTATTCAATGCCTTTTGTACGCTCTGACGCAGGCTGGCGTCGTCGATAAAGTCCAAGATGTACAGAGTTCTACGAATATTGTCCAGTTCCCACAGGGCTTTTTTGGTCTGATTCTGGCGTGTGTAGCTGCTGAGCTTGCGGATGACCGTCGCCTGCGTCACATCTTTTTGCGCGAGCGACGCCATGATGCGTTGAATATTAGGCCATTCGGCAATGATCAGATCCTCTGGCACCTTCCTGGATGGCTTGATCAGCAGCTCGCCATACTCCCCCGGATTCCGGAAGCCGACTAGCTTTTCCATTTTCTTGTGAAGGTCGCGGTAACGCGGCGCGAATTGATAGCCGAACACATGCAGGGTCCAAAAATTAACTTGGTTGGTGCCATGCGTATCGGTGGAATGTCGCTCGGGTTTGAGCTCAGACGTGTTGTTGTACAACAGGTCAAACACGTAGTGGCTCTCGTGCTCGTGGGTCCCGATGATCTTTGCGTTAATTGGTACATGGTTCGCAACCAGCGTATAACCGCTAACACCTTTTTGCAATCCAAAGTACTTCGGTGAATGACGCGCGTTGACCGTATCGATCTGCGTTTCGATTCGCTGGCCGTCACTGCTGGAATGCACCGCGTCACGAATATCGTAAAGATGGAATGCTGGCAGTCCAGCAATCGCATTGCTGATCGCGTCGTTGGCCACATGCAGAGTCTCCTGCCGCAAGAAATTGCGCGCCGTGTTGAGGAGCGAGGCGTAATTCAGGCCCGAGACCTCTGCCATTTTTCCGATCCCCATATTGGTACCCATGGCGACAATACACGCCAGCAGTTCGCGCGGATCCGGGTCGTGCTTGATGTAGCGGTCCAGGACGTGGCTGAAGCTTTTTAAGAACCCGGTATGCTGATGGACGAACCACAACAGATCGGCGATGCCGACGCCCGGCAGTTTGCCAAAAAACGGGCTGTTGACCGGCTCGTCCTCGCTCGGATACAGCAATTGCCAGCGCCGCTTTTCGCCGCGGCCTGTGAGCTTGATATGCTGGTTGACCGCGTCGGTGATACGCTGGTTGACGGCCTCTATCTTTGTTTCCAGATCGACCTTCATCTTCGCCAGCGTCTCCTCGATCGGATCGAGAAGGATTTGCGCGCCGATTTCGCCTAGGACTTGGGCCTTGTTTTCCCAGCGTTCATCGCTGATCAGGTCATCCTCGAAGCGGCGGAATTCTACACTGTCCTTAACGTACAGGTTGCCGGCTTCGAGCGCATTGCGCAGCAAGCGGTAAAGCAAAAATTCGTAGCGATCAACGTCCAGAACTTTATCGCCGTCGGTCATCTGGTCGCCGTCATCTTCAACGGCATCCGCAAAAAGGTAGCGCTGCAGGCTCTTGGGAATCACGTCGACTGGAAACAGCGATGGTTTCGCCTGGCGCGGTGACTTCCCACTGCGCAGCAGGTCTTGTAGGACCAGTACCGCATCTAACAGCGGTGCGTCCTCCAATCGACCGGCGAAGTCCAGTTCGCAAAACAAGTGGCGCAGGTTGCGCTTGAACTGGTGCGACAAGGTAGAGTAGTACGCCCACTCGAACCTGGATTTGTCGAAGGCGATATTGCGCAGGTAGTTCGCCACAATAGGAAACTGTTCCGGCTCCAGTAGATGGAACGCTTGTGCCTTGACAGAGGAAAACGGCGCATCTTCGGAGATGCTGGCGTCGGTAAACAAATTAAGTACTTGGCCCGCCGCCTGCAAATGCGCGGCCGCATCCTCCATCGCCTTGTGCATAGCCTCCTCGGCCGCGCGCTTGCCAAGCTTCTCGTATTGGTGGACCAAGTGGATGAAGGCATCGATCAGGTTGTCGTTGATCTGGCGGAAGCGATGGTACGCAAAACACAGCAGGTACAGCCGTGTTGTTTTTGTCGCCATACGTCGCAAGCTGTAGACGGTATAGTACTTGACCAACGAGGAGTAATATTTACTACTCTCGGCTGACAGTCCGGCGGTCGCCAAAAACGCGCGCGCCGTTTCATGCAATGGCAGGAAGTAACGGCGACGTTCGACTTCCTGGCGCAGCTCTTTGTAGCTGAAATCCTTAGCTTCGCGTTTTAGCGCGCTGATCCGGTACATGTTTTCGTCAGCTTCGAGCAAGGCATCCAACTGCCCCTGCGCCGCTGGCGTTAATGCGGTGTCCAGGAGGGCAGTTATTCGGTTACGCTCTGAGGTGACGGCGCGCCCGACCATGTCCTGCAGATAGCTGTAGCCGGGAATAACAACGCGTTGGCTTTCCAGGTGCTGCAGGACTTCGCGCATGATGTAAATTGGCTGCGTCGAAAGCATCGCGAATCGCTGCGCCTTGTGCTCCAGCTCTTCCTTGGCTGCTTGATCTGCCAGGCGGTAATCAAACAATTGTAGGATGACTTTTTGTTGATCCAGTCGGGTAGGCTTGGACAAGGATTTCAGCGTGCGAATCTCTTTGCCTGCAAAATGGCGCTTGATGACATGGGCGACGTCGCCAGCAACCACATTCGGGTCGAAGACAAAGAATCGCCGCTTAGCCTTGAAATAGGCCATTTGAAGCGCAAGATGCACTGCCGCCGATGAAGTGTGGACACTGTCCACGGCATCGCGCTCGATCGTGCTCAAATCGAAGTAGAGCCGTCTGTCGTCGTCAGTGAAATTTGGTAGGTCGTAGAGGGCGGCGATTTCCTCGGCCGATAGAATCGCCAGCCGGCGTGTATCAGTAGCCATGGCGGAAAATCAACCATGAAATGAAATTCGAATCTATATCATCAAGGCTGCCATGAAAAAATTCCATGCCATTTTTTTGGCGGTCGATGGAGGGATTCGAAGCAAGCACAGCCATTCGTAGTGTTTTATTGGTATGCCCCGGTGGTGCCATAGGTTTTAATGATCTGATCATTGTTGCGTCTGGCCTTGGCGCAGCAATCGAAGCCCATTAAATACCACCAGCAGGCTGGCACCCATATCGGCGAATACAGCCATCCACATCGTTGAGTAGCCCATCAATGTGAGCACAAGAAATACTGCCTTGATGCCCAGTGCTAGGACAATGTTTTGTGTCAGGATGCCCGCCGTCATTTTTGAGAGCCGAATGAATGCGGGTATTTTGCGCAAATCGTCATCCATCAGCGCGACGTCAGCGGTTTCGATTGCAGTGTCTGTGCCGGCCGCCCCCATTGCGAAGCCGATATCGGCACGCGCCAATGCGGGTGAATCGTTTATACCGTCGCCCACCATGCCGACCTGTTCGTTGGCGGTCGAGAGAGATTCAATCGTTTTGAGTTTGTCTTCGGGAAGCTGGTTGCCGCGTGCGTCGTCGATCCCGACCTGCCGAGCGATCGCCGTAGCGGTATGCGGATTGTCACCGGTCAGCATCAGTGTGCGCACTCCAAGCGAATGCAACTCCGCGATTGCTTGCCGGCTAGTTTCCTTGACTGTATCGGCAACAGCGAACAGTCCCAGCACTTGGTCAGGAGTGGCCAGCATGACGACCGTCTTCCCTTGCAGTTCAAGCTCGTCGAACATCGTCTCCAGTTTCGATGAGCCGAGGCCAAGCTCGGCAAGTAGGCGATGATTGCCCAGGTGGAGCGTCTCACCGTTTGCCTCACCACGAACGCCTCGGCCGGGGAGCGCAGCAAAACCCGTGATTTCGCGCGGCGCGACTTTGGCCTGGCTGGCCGCCCGGGCAATTGCCTGGGAAACCGGATGATCCGAGCGAGCGGCGAGGCTCGCGGCCAGTGACAGAACCGTCGCTTCATCCCTGTTTAACAGTTTGAAATCGGTTTGCGCCGGCTTACCATGGGTAATGGTGCCGGTCTTGTCTAGCGCGAGCACTGTCAGCTTGCGCCCGCCTTCCAAGTAAACGCCACCTTTGATCAGGATACCTTTGCGTGCAGCGGCAGCCAAGCCGCTGACAATAGTAACCGGTGTCGAAATGACCAACGCGCACGGGCATGCGATGACCAGCAGCACGAGCGCTTTATAAATCCAGTCCATCCAGGCCGCCCCCGCGACCAACGGTGGCACAATTGCCACCAACACAGCAACGGCGAACACTCCCGGGGTATAAATGCGTGCGAACTGGTCGACAAAGCGCTGGGTTGGCGCCCGGCTTCCTTGTGCGGACTCGACTGCGTGGATGATGCGTGCAAGCGTGGAGTCGCTCGCGCGGGCGGTCACCCTGAATTCAAAGGAACCGGATTCGTTGATCGTGCCCGCAAATACCGTGTCATCGACGGTTTTGTCCACTGGCAGACTCTCACCGGTGATTGGGGCCTGATTGATTGCAGACTGGCCACTGGTGATAACTCCGTCAAGAGCGAGACGTTCACCCGGTTTCACGCGCACCACCATACCTAGCGGCACATCCTTGGCTTGCATCTCCGCCCAGCTGCCGTCCAGCTGGCGGACCGTTGCACTCTGCGGCGTTAGATCCAGCAGGCCGCGAATTGCGTTCCGCGCGCGGTCCAGCGATTTTGATTCGATGATCTCCGCCAGCGCAAACAGGAACATGACCATTGCCGCCTCGGGCCAATGTCCAATCAGGATGGCGCCCGTGACCGCGATAGACATGAGGGCATTCATATTAAGATTGCGATTTTTCAGCGCAATCCAGCCCTTTTTATAGGTTGGAAGCCCTCCTGTAGCGATCGATACGAGCGCTAGCAAAATCACGCCCCAGTGAGCATCGTTGTAAAAGGAATAGACTAATTCCGACAGCATCGCAGCTACGCCAGAGCCGCTGACAATCCACCAGTTAACCTTCCCGTGCGCCACGTCGGCCGAACTTGTTTCAGGACGCTTGTCCTCAACCTCGGCCGGCAGGCCGATCGATTGCAGCGCTGCGAGAACGGCGAGAAGCGAATCTTGTGTGTGGCGCACCGTCAGCCGGCGCTGCATCAAGTTAAACTGCAGGTCCGAGACACCGACTAGTTGGACTAGCTTCTGGCGTATCAATCCTTCCTCTGTCGGGCAATCCATCTTTGCAATGTGCAGCACGCTGGTGCACAGGCCAGGGACATCTTCCAGTTTCGCCCGCATGCCAATGCTAGCGAAGGCTGCTTCCACCGGGTCTAGCGATGGCAGGGTATGGATCACTTTGAGAGTGCGCAGCATCAGATTGAAATCTAGGCTTTGGACGCCTTCAATCTTTCCCAGCTTGTCGCGGATCAGCGCCTCTTCGTTCGGGCAGTCCATGTTTTCAATTCGGTACGTGACTTGTTGTTCGGTTGCGTTGGACGCTGTAGTAATGCTGTCCGGTGATGGAGCTGCGCAATCGCACCCATTTGATATTTTGTTGTCCATGCAATTCTTCTCCTGTCGTTCAATTTCGTTATCCGCGCTCAGCATCCTAAATCTCAGGTCTCGTACTGGAATCAAAGAAGGCGTTCAGAGCTCATTGTTGCTATCGCCGATACGAGTCGCCCCTGTAGAATCGGTTCGCGCAACATGGACACGTGTATGCGCCCCATCCCAGAAAGCCGCCCGTATTGCTTCAGCAAGGCGGCGCGGATGAGTCTTGAAGATGTACGCGGCCAGGATCAGGTACACCCATCCCAGCCAAGTTAGCGATGTAATGGCGCGGCTCTGATCATGCTGAAAAAGTAATGCCAATATCACTTGCGCGCTAAACAGGCTCACCAGCATGCATCCTGCAACAACACCAAACTGCAACCGGATCAGGAGCGAGACGCCAAACATGGATTGGGCAGCGGTCAGGAAAAATTCTTCGTGCTGGCGCGCGTCGAGTGGCAACACCACCAGGGATGCAGCGCCCAGGGACATTGCTAAGGGCAACATTCCAACGAGGAGGGTCCATTGATTGATCTTGTCGCTGATCATTGCCGTCATGCCGCCTGCAGCACGGCCCGATAGTACGAACAGTACCGCGATCACGATAGCTGGTGCCTCGCTGGCTAGGGGGGCAACCCACTGGATCAACAGGAATTCATCGATTCCGACAATCCGACCCGACGCGACGATCGATTCGGCAAACGGCTCAGCTGATATGAAGATGACGGCCGCTGCCACCGTACTCAATGCCGCCATCCACGTCCACTGCGCCTTAGGACCCAATGTCGACAGTGCTGCCGCGGGTCCGGGTTCCTCTTCCTTCTCCTCCTTTTTTTCGCCCTTCGGGAGTTGACCGACCTGCCACAGATAGGCGCCGAAAATTCCAAACAAGGCAATTGCATCTAACGCATCGATACGATTTTTCATCAGAATTACAAATGCATACGCGCTTGCCAAAAGCAGGAATCCGACTTCGATGGCATTGGTACGAGCGAGCATGATGGCTTTCTCACGAGTACGACGCCAATGCAGGAAAATGAGCAATGGCCAACCGAAACCGATCAAGAGGCGATTTGCTCCGGTCATGTTCGCCGCCGCGTAATGGATGTATGGCGATTGCGGATGCTTACCCGCCTGGAAGGCGTAATACATGTCAACCGCGTATTCGGGAAGAACAGTAATCAAGGCCACCACGGCAAGGATCAAGCCTTGGGAAATCCGACCCTCAGCCGCCTCTGCACCCCACGACAGCATAAATCCAGCGGCAAGTACCGCAATACCGAAAACGGCTGTACCGGCCACCGGGTCCATATGCCAATGCATGACGCGTGTGACCACTGCTGGCGCCATGGCCATCAATGCCACCAACAAGAAAATCGTAAAGCGTTTCATTGGGTCTCCGGGGCTGTCGCCGGCCTGGCTGAACTAGATAATAAGCGCCTATTAACCAAATGCGGCAAGAGCCACCACAGGACGATAATCAGCGTTGCGACCATTGCCGCTACGACGCCCCCGAGAACATGGCCGAAGACCTCAGAAATAATTAAGTCCACGCCCAACACGACGGCTGCGGACAATGTTGACGCGCCCAGGAGCATTTGGCCGCTCGCGAGGTGCTTGAACGTGATGCGGTCTAACAGTGGCCGCATCATCCGATGTTGCACGGCTGGTGCGGTAAATAGAACCAGACTGACTACCGAACAGATGAACGTCGCTAGGAAAACCCACTTTTCGGAGAGCACAATTTGTCTGAAGCCGGCGCTAAAAGGTAAGGTCATCAAAAACGCCGTGAATAGCTGGGCGCTCAGCAGCAGCACGCGCAACTCTGTCAGCATGTCGCTTAAATCGTCGTCACTTGACACTTTTGTGTCTTTACCGTTCTCATTTATCACGCGATCCGTCCTTTCTCATTCTTAACGCGACAGGACCTGCTTGACTTCAGGCACGACGCCTGCTTCGCAAAGTTTCGGAGCAAATTCCACCCTATCGTGCAGATTCACCTGAACTGTCGGCGGCACAAAGGCGGGCAGGTACTCCCCGCGTCGACCATGCGGAACTTTGATCTCGACATATCGTCCGGAGTCGATTTGTGCCGGCGTGAGCGCCCCCAAGCAGGCCGGCGGGCTGGTTCGCAATCTTTCGGCGGAATATACCGACGTAACCCAACCTGAGCGGCTATTTATCCCGATTCGAGGGTCTGTCGTTGCGCACCCGGTCAACAGTACGACGCAACCAACTGTACATAACTTAAAAGTTTGATTTTTCATGGCGATTTCCCGTGTTAATGATTGATTTTAAAAACGCGTACTATCCGAGCTTCGTCGCGCTCAAGATATCGCTGACGAATACCCATCCTGCGCTCGGCTTCGCCGCTTGGACGATCAATTGTTGCAGCTGATCCGCCAGATGATCTTCACAAATCAATTCCAATTTTGTTTCCGCCACAACCGGCTCGGCCAGCACCATGGAGTAGTGCTGCTGCGCCGGATCGGAACTCGTGAAAAGCCGCTGAACGGTGGATACTGTCAGGTTGTAACAACCCGACGCTGCGCTGATGTCGCATAAGCCTGAGTTGCGCAACGCTTCGACCACCGCAGTGATGCGGTGCGGATGCATGAATGCCTTGATCTGTTTCATATCGATCTCCAATCTACCGTGTGGCGCGCAACACTTGGGTGACTTGAGGGATCGCGTTGCGCTCGCACTGGGCTGACGTGAACACGACCTGATCGCCTGTTTGCACAGTCATAGCGGGAGGAACTAGCGCCTCAAAATACTTATAGCCAATTTCCCGAGCTACACGGACCCTTACGTAAGTTCCGGCCGCCATCTGCTCGGGCGTAAGGGTATATAGGCACCACGGCGCCTTATAGCGCAGGTCCTGACGCGAATAAATCTGATAAACAACACCGGTCTTACCATCTCCCCCAGCGGGAAGTTGGGCGGTTCCACATCCTGCAAGAACGGAGAAACCTGCGATGGAAGCGGCGAGCATTAACAAACGAATTTTCATTTCAATTTTTTCCTTGGTTGAAGTGCAGTTGGTACCGGGATATAACGCATCTTGTGGATCGGGATAGGCGGGAAAATATTCCGGTCACCACATCTTTTTGAAACGACAGAAAACTTACGGCCGGCTCTACGCAAGCGCTGCTAAGCTCTTGCGCTCCTTGCGGTTTTCTACCCATTCATATAGCAGCGGCAGCAGCAACAACGTCAATGCGGTCGAGGTAAACAGACCGCCCACAACGACTGTCGCGAGTGGACGCTGTGTTTCGGCACCGACGCCTGAGGAGAGCAGCATCGGCACCAGGCCAAAGATGGCGATCGATGCCGTCATCAAAACAGGCCGCAGCCGCAACGCCGCGCCCTGACGCACGGCATCGCGCACGCTCAGGCCCTTTTCTCGCTGTTCGTTCAGAAATGTCACCAAAACAATTCCGTTGAGCATTGCAACGCCAAATACAGCGATGAAGCCGATCGCCGACGGCACCGACAGATACTGCCCAGTGATGAAGAGTCCGACGACACCGCCAATGGTGGCAAACGGCACATTCGCGATGATGAGAGTTGCGTAAGTGAGTGAATTGAATGCGGTATAGAGCAGGATAAAGATCAGTCCGATGGTTAGGGGGACGATGATCGCCAGCTTGGTCATGGCCCGTTGCTGGTTTTCAAAAGCGCCGCCCCATTCGATCACATAGCCTTCCGGCAGCTTGATCTTCGCGGCGATTTTTGCGGCGGCTTCCTTCACGAAGCTGTCCACATCTCGTCCTTTTACATCCATTTGAATCACTGCATAGCGCTGCAGTTGCTCACGGCGCACGAACGAATAGCCTTCGTCCAGCTCGATCGTGGCCACCTCCGACAGTGGCACCAATGCGCCGTTCTCGGTGCGGATCGGGATCGCGCTGACGCTTTGCACGCTGCTTCGAAATTCCGGCGCCAGCCATACTTGGATGTCGAACCGCTTGGTACCGTCGATCACGGTGGAAACGGCCTTGCCGCCGATGCCGGCCTGTACGACGTCAAGGATGTCGTTGGCATTAATGCCGTAGCGCGCCGCCGCATCGCGGTTGACATTGATAACTAACTGGGGCTTGCCTTTGTTCGCCTCAAGCGACAAATCAGCCACTCCAGGAACCGTGTCGAGGACGGTCTTGATCTGTCCTGATAACCGGTCCAGCGTCGTCAGATCTTCACCGTACAATTTCAGTGCCAGAGTCGCGCGGACACCGGAGATGAGCTCCTCAACGCGCATCTGGATCGGCTGGGTCGCTGAGATAACCGACGCCGGCGCTGTCTGCTCGAGCTTCTCCTTCATCGCTTTCGTCAGATCTTTTACGTCCGTCTTGGCTGGCCATGTGCTCTGCGGCTTGAGGTTGACCAGTATTTCCATATAGTTGACGTCAGCGGTATCGCCTTTCTCGGCACGGCCGATCATCGCAATCGCCGACTCTGCCTGTGGAAACGTCTTTAGCGTTTTTTCGAGTTCTTGTGAGATCCGGATCGATTCGTCCAGCGAGGTCGACGGGATGCTACTCACCCGGAACATAATCGTTCCTTCCTGTAGTGACGGCATGAATTCCTTGCCCAGAAAGGGAATCAGCGCAAACGAAGCCAGCAGGGCGACGACCGCGCCAGTCACGACAACTTTTTTGCGTTCCAGCGCCCACTCCAGAAGAGGAAGGTAAATCCGTTTGGCATGCCGAACGACGAAAGTATCTTTTTCCTCTTTGGGCTTCAAGATCAACGCCGATAAGACCGGCACCAGCGTCAACGTCAATACCAGGGATCCGACCATTGCAAAGGTGATCGCCAATGCCATCGGCTTGAACATTTTCCCCTCCAGACCGGTGAGGGAAAATAATGGCAAAAACACGACGATAATTATCAGGATTGCAAACGCAACTGGATTCATTACTTCGCGCGCTGCTTCCAGGATCACATGGGTACGGTTTGTGGGCTTACCGTTCTGATGCGACAGTAAGCGAAATCCATTTTCAACTAAAACCACGGCGCCATCGACCATCATGCCGATGCCTACAGCAAGCCCGGCAAGTGACATCAAGTTGGCCGACAGTCCCCACTGTTTCATCAGCATGAAGCTAATGAGCATCGCAAGTGGCAATGTCACGATGACCACCAAAGCCGAACGAATTTCCCCCAGGAAAAGGAAGAGGATCAGCGCAACCAACACCGAGCCTTCGACCAGCGCGCGTTCAGCGGTTGCGACTGCCTTATCGACCAGATCGGTCCGGTCGTAGACAGTCTTGATCGTGACTCCTTTCGGCAATGCCTGCTGAACGACTTTGAGTTTTTCCTTCACGCCTTCAACGACCGCCTTTGCGTTCTCTCCGATACGCTGCAGCGCCGTGCCCATGACAACTTCCTTGCCATCCTTGGTCACCGCGCCAGTGCGTAAAGAGGGCCCTTCCTTAACCTGCGCTACGTCGCGCACATAGATGGGTGTACCGTTACGCGTAGCAAGAACGACGTTGCCGATGTCCTTGACGTTACCCACCAGGCCAAGACCCCGCACCAAATACTGTTCCTGCCCGATGTTGAGGTATTGGCCGCCCACTTGGCGGTTGTTTGCTGTTAGCGTCTCCATCACAGTCTTGAGGCTGATGCCGTATTTAATTAGCTGGTTCGGGTTGATCAGAACCTGAAATTGCTTTTCATCGCCGCCCCACGACGAAACGTCATCCACGCCCGCCGCCGTGCGCAATTTAAGCCGCACATTCCAGTCCTGCAGCGTGCGCAGATCCATGGTTGACATCCGCTGGTCGGCCGATTCGACGGTGTACCAAAAAACTTGGCCCAACCCCGAGCTGTTCGCCCCCAACGTGGGTTCACCATATCCATCCGGTATGCGCTGTTTAGCTTCTAGGAGCTTTTCACTGACGAGACGCCGAGCGAAATAGGTGTCGACATCGTCCTTAAAATTGACGCTTACATAGGAAAGGCCGAACAGCGAGACCGACCGGATGGCGTCCACACCGGCCAGTCCTGCCATGCTCGTTTCAATAGGTGTCGTCAACAGCTTTTCAACGTCCTCGGCCGCCAAGCCCGGCGACTCCGTGTAGATATTGACTTGAACGGGAGTGACGTCTGGAAACGCGTCGACAGGCAAATCGCGCCAGGTCTTCACGCCGAGAATAATCACAATTACAAACGCCACGATTACCAGTACTTTGTAACGCAGTGAAACATCAACGATGGTATTTAGCACAATGCTCTCCTTAGTCTGCGTCGCCGATTTGCGACTTGAGCATCTTTGCTTTTAGCGCGTACGCGCCAGCAGTAACAACGTTCTCGCCAGCCGCGACTCCGGACTTCACGACCACCTTGCCCCGCAATTTTTCCCCAAGTTCTATCGCGCGTGCCTCAAAGCCGCCTTTCTCTTGAACGAACACTGTTGGTTGCCCCTGAATTAACACGACTGCCTGCTCCGGGAGCAACAGTCGTTTGCTCGCTCCAGCTGTCGAGATCGCTGCGGTGGCAAACATGTCCAGCTTGAGTTTTCCATCTGGATTAGGGACTTCTACTCTCGCCTTGATCGTGTGCGATTCCTTGTCCATACCGTTACTGATATAGGCGACTTTGCCAGCGAAGGTCTCGCCGGGATAGGCTGCAAGGGTGATTAGCGCCTGCGCGCCGACGTGCACTTTCGCGATGTCTTTTTCGTATAGGTTGCCCTCTATCCAGACGTTCGATAAATCGGCAACGGCAAAGAGCATCTTGTCGGGCTGTGCAAGCTCACCTAGCACCGCTTTTTTCTCAACCAGCGTGCCCGAGAATGGCGATGCGACCGCAAAAGTGGAGACGTTGGCGCTTGGGGATGACTTCTCGGCGATGCCTAGCGCTTGGCGTTTATCGACGGCCGCACGCAGTATCGCTTTCGCTTTTTCAAAATCGCCTTTCGCCCGAAGATAGTCTTTTTGCGGAATGATCTGGTCTGCAAAAAGTTTTTCTGCGCGTTCGGCTCCCGCCTTCGCCAATGCATGCTCACTGGACGCTTGGGCGTAGCTGGACTGCGCCTCGCCAACTTCAATACTGTCGATCACCGCAAGCATTTGCCCGGCACGCACCTTGTCGCCAAGATTGCCGGAGACTTTGACGATGCGACCTGCCACCCTTGGAGCGATATGCGCGAATCGATCCTGGTTTGCGCCAATCGACGCCGTCACCACAATCTGTTCGGCGGAATCTTGCTCCTCCAGCGGTGCGACCGTGATGCCGGCGGCGCGTGCGATGTCTGCCGACAGCACCAATTTGCCTTTTTCGTTCTCCTCTGCGGCGGGCGCCTCTTTTTTGGCCGCAGTCGCCTCCTTAGTCCGAGCACTTGGCTCAGCCTGTTCTCTTTGTTCTGCGGCAGGAGCGTGACCCTTGCCGCAACCGCTCAAGGCGCATACCAGTAGCAATGCGCCGGCACCTGGCCAAATAAGTAATTTCATGGATATTGTTCCGTAACGATTTTTTGGGAGGTGTGGCATGTTGCAATTGCTTCAGCGCTGCGCGTCGGCGGACCAGCCGGCCGCCTGCTGTAGGGCGATGCGCGTTATGCGCAATTCAGCTTGGGCGTCAATCAGGTCACGCCTGCCATCCAAAACTTGTCTGTTCACTAGCAGGAGTTGAGTCAACCCGATTTCGCCGGCGTGGAGGCTTTTGACCGATAGGCGTTGGTTTTCTTCCAGCGCCGGAAGGGCAGTGTCACGCAACGCGCCAACACGCGCCGTCTGGCTCTGCATCTTCTGCCACAGCGAGTGGATGTCAGCGGCCGCATCGCGGCTAGTACTGCGGCGTTCGATCTGTGTCTGCGCCAGTTCGGTGCGGGCACGGCCGATGCCCCCGGCATTATTCCGGTAAAGGGGCAGCGGCACCGATAGCGTCATTCGGACGAGACGTTCGCGTGAAGTATCGGCGCCCTCGCGCGACGCTGCGACGCCCACGGTAACGTCCGGATAGCGCGCAGCACGTTCAAGCGCAAGGCGCGCTGCAGCAGCCTGTTCCCGATGGTCGAGTGCGCGCAGCAGTGGACGGGTGGCGGCGTGTGTCAGCAGGCTTTCCAGCGAATACGCTGGCGAAGGCGTCTCCAGTGTGCCAAGCGCCTCGATGCTGGTACCGGGCGGCATTTGCAGGAGCGTGGCCAAATCGGCGCGGGCTTGCATCAGCTGCTCCTGAAGTAAGCCAATCTGATTGCGTGCCCGGACTGCTTCCACCGACGCCAGATTGCCGTCGAGGCGGCTATCTTCACCGGCTACAACACGCTTCGTGATGGCACGGGCTGTCTCTTCGATAGCAACCAATGAGCGCTGCTCGGTAGTGATCCGTGCCTGGAGTGCTATAACGCCTACGAACTGGCGTTCAACGCCGCCGCGAAGTTGCAGACGTGCTTCCATGATCGACGCTGCAAGGGCTTCAAGTTCCTGCCGCGTGGCTTGGCGACGGTGTCCCTGCTGCCCAGCGATTTCAATCGTTTGTGTTATGCCAGCTTGCCACTCGCGTAACGATTCGGACGGCAGCCCAACTTGAGGCACGACGCGACGCGTGCGCTCCATTGCCAGTTCGGGATTGTTCCAAAAAAGTGCGCGCGCATCGACCGCCTCGCCCTCGATGGCCATACGCCGGGCAAGAGAGCGTTGTAACTCAGGATTTTGTGCTTCAGCACGCTCAATCGCTTGTTCGAGCGACAAGGAGATTGGCGGTGCTGGTGCCGTCGCCAACTGTTCCGTTAAGGGCGCTAACCCGGGATTTGCAGCGGACGCAAACAAGGGGACCGCAAAAAGTGCCGCGACAAGCGGCAGCAATGAGACCTGCATCGAATTCTCCAGTAAATCGGGGGATATTCGGCGAAAGGTCGGACTAGCGCCTAAAGATGGCGCTCAATACCAGGACGCTCCCGCCAGCTCAGCTGGCGGTGGTCCAATTGGGCCGCGTCGGGCCGTCTGGGATGTGAGATTGGTAAGCGGTAGCCATGCTGAGCATGCCAGCCAGGAACGGAACAGGCTGAATGGGTGCAACAAGCAAATACGACGGTGCGACCGCCGCAAAATGACAGAACACATGGCACCCAGGGCAGCAACTCTTGTCGTATCGTACTGCAGAGGAAGCAGATAACGACTTCGCCAAATTTTGCTTGACACCGGTAAAAACAGGCGCTGATTTAGGTACCTCAACCAAATTGTCCATGTACGACACCGCAGCCCATGTGGTATGGAGCGGAATCAAGAACATTAACAATATGAGCAGGGCGCGTTTCATCGTTCCAAATTATACATAAGTATTTCCAAGGTTGGGGCATGAAACCGGCATATAATGAGAATTATTCGCATTCTCACTCAGCATTCCTCTTTCGACGAGATTCTATGTTACCGCTCCGCACTATCCTGATTGCATTGCTGTGCTTTGCCTCTGCTTTGCTTCCTGCCCGCGCCAATGACCTGCCCACCCAGACCAAGACGAAGCAGATCTGGCAAATGCTGGACTACCTGGCTGTCGACTATGGTAGGTCAGTTAAAGACGGAGCCGTGCGCAATCAGAGTGAGTACGCGGAGATGGAGGAGTTCGCTCGGGCCGCGGAACGCCAATTGGCAGATTTGCCAGACACTCCTGCGATGCCGAAGCTGAAATCAGAGGCTGTGAAACTGCGCGCCGCTATCGGGAACAAATCCTCGCCACAAGAAGTTGCCGATCAGGCTCATGCATTGGCAGGCCATTTACTTGCCACGTATCCAATTCCTATGGCGCCGGTCAAGCTACCCGAACTCCAACTCGGCGGAAAGCTCTACCTGTAGTGACCTGCATTTGAAACGGGGCCGACCAGCATTCCAGTCGATTCTCGACCAGAAATAACTGAAACTGAAGGCCCCCTCAAACCAGCATTAGCTGCAAATGAACCTGCATTTATCCGCGCCGACCTGCATTCCATTACGGCGAACCAGGTTTATCTGCAACTGACCAGGATGTTCAACACCGCCTTGGTATCGGCCTCGATTTCGGCCAGCACACCCAGCCAGTGGCCGATGACTCGCTTGACACTCGCCGCCGGCTGGGTGTCGCGCCAGACCGTCAGGATGCGCTGGTAGCCGACCAGATCGGCCCGCTGCACGCAATACGCTGTCGTCATCTGGGTTGCCTCGATGTCGGTGATTGCTCCAGGGGTGCTGCTGGCCTGCTCCAGCAGGCCGACCTGGGCGGCAGTGTTGCTCTGGATGCTCCGCAGGTGCTCGATGATGAGCGGCAATCCGGTCGGATTCGGCCAGGCAAGGATTTCGATTTCCTCGGCCGTGCCGGTGCCGGTTGCGATCATCAATACATCGTGGACGCCCGCTCCGATCAAGTCCGCCTTTGGGATATTCGTATGCGTCCACGGAAACAGCTCCTGTTTCTGTGCGACCAGCATGCGCAGGTCCTGCTTGAATCCCTGTTCCAGACCGGGAGGCGGTGCCTCCTGGTTGTCGGCCTCGACCATTTGCCAAATCCGCTCGATGTGGTCCTCCTGCTCGTCGCTAGGAAACAGGCTGATGTTCCACGCCAGGCAGCAGCTCATGACCGCCTTCTTCCGCGCCTCCAGCTCTCCCACGAACAGGACGTGCGGCAGCATGAAGGACGAAAAGCAGGACGCGACCGTAAATTGTTTAAATTTCATGGACAGAATCAGATGGGCAGGCCAGCGGCAAGCATCCGGTCGCGCAGCTCCGCAGTGCGCGCCGGTTCGAGTTTGTTATTGAACAGCGCACGGATTTCCGCCGGCTTGGCGTCGAACTGTTCGACCATGTCCTTCAGCCTGTACCCGTGGCGGGTCAGGGTCGGCTCCAGATCGTCAAGCTGGCGAGACAGCACGGTTTCCACCAGCGCGGCCGTGACAGGCTTCTCGCCCGTCTGGTAGCCCGCTTCCAGTGCCAGTGTCAGGTGCAGTTGGACTTGCAGCGGTGTGCGCAGCTTGGTGGCCAGGATATCGATCGCCTCGCCGTTCAGGATCGACTCGGGATCGGTGTTCGGGGCCGAGCTGGCACCAAGCAGCCACAGGATGTATTCGCGCTGGCTGCCGGCGATGCCATCGAGCGTGAAGATGTCGGTGCGGTAGCCGATTTCCTCCATGGTCGGGCGGCGCAGGTCGTTGCGCAGCTTCGGATGGCCGGCCAGAATCACCGACAGCCGGCCGCCTGCATCCTCGACCACTTCCATCAGGCGCTTGAGGCCGATGAGGGTGTGGCCGTTCAGGTCGTGCGCCTCGTCGACGAACAGCGCCACGGGCCGCTTCCCCTTCTTGACGATCTCCTGCAATTCCCGCTCGCGCTTCTCGCTCTGCTTGGGGATTTGCACTTGTTTGTCCTGCGTCAGGTCGTAGTAGAGCGTGGAGATCAAGGTGGCCAGTTTGATGCTGTGCTTTTCCACCGACAGCGACTTGGCGACAGCCACGCGGTTTTCGTCTTTCAAAATCTGCTGGAGGCGGCGCAGCGTGACTGTCTTGCCGCTCCCGACAACACCGCAGAGGGCGATCAGCCGTCCCTCAAGGGTAGCGCCCTTGATGTCCTTGATAAGCTGCTTGTGGTGGTCGGTTTCGTAGTAGCCGGCCTGGCTAAGCGGCTGCGTCAGCCCGTAGTACTGCATCACTTCAACTCGCATGGTCCTCTCCAGTCTTCTTGTTTCGGAAATAATCTCGTATGCGCGCGAGCACGACGCTGCGCGTCAGCGTCTCGCTCAGCACCCGGTCGATGACGGCGCGATCATCCTGCGACAGCTTGGCCAACGGCCTGGCCAGCTCATCTGCAATCGCCAGCTTGGCGGCGATGACGTTCGCAAAATGAAATTCGTGCGCCTCGGCGTCGAAGGGCTGGATCGGTAATTCGCCTGGTAGATTCAGCGGAGCCAAGTGCAGCTCCTTGCCGGCCAGCGCTTCGATGGGCAGCTTGAGCTGGTCGGCCAGAGTGCGGATACGGTCGGCGCGCACGTCGGCCGCGCCGCGCTTGAAAGCGCGATAGCGGTTCAATGGGATCGGGCCGGCGACCGGGTAGTAGGGGCCAGTGCGCACGCCTTCGTACTCGACGTACAGTTCGTTGTCGAACAGCCCCCACAACAGCAGCACATATTCGCCGGCCATGTCCGGCTCGACTTCATAGCTGGTGCCCTCCACCGACACGCGCGCGTCCACACCCACCCGGCGCCGCTCCGACTCGCGGGCGAAGCGGCAGTACTGCTCCCAAGCGCACATCTCCCGAATGCCGCCGTTCGGGAAGTTGGCAAGCCAGTCCTCGATGCGCGAATGCTGCTCGGAGCGATGATCCTGGCGAATGTAGCGCATCAGGTAGCGCAACAGCCATTCGTTGGCCTGTTGCTCGGTTTCGGGCCTGTGGAAGTGGTACAGCGTCTCGTGGGCTTCCTTCACCGTGCGGAACGGGCGTTCGACTTTTCCCTTGGAGCGCGCCGTGACCCGCTCGCCGTCCTTGCCGGCAGGGATGTGTGTCATCCACTCGATACCCAGTGCGTGCATCACATTCTGGAATACCCGGCTCTTGGCAACAGGGCCGTTGTCCAGGTAGATCATCAACGGCCGCCCCTGGAACGGGTATTCAGGGTCCGCCTTCACTGCCATCGCGTTGAACAGGAAGCGCAGCGCCGATTCGGCATCCTCGCCATAGACACAGCGATACTCCTGGTAGGCCACGCCGCTGCGGTCGTCCACGACGCTGTACAGCATCAGCGTCGGCTCGCCCTTGCCAGGTTCGATCCAGTCCGGCTTGTCAATCCGCTTGAGGTCGGACGGCGACATGTCGAATTGCCAGCAGTCGTTGCTGTGCTCGGCCTGGAAGCGCACAGCTGGCGGTTGCCGGCGTAGACGCGGCTGGTCGAGGTGCCAAAGTGTGAGGTACTGGTTGACCGTGCTGCGCGTAAGCACGCCTTGTGGCGAGCGTACCAGACCCTGCGCTGTCTCGACACCATATTCCTCTAACAGCTCGATGGCGCGCTTCGTGGACAGGTGGCGGCCCTGCTTGTTGGTGGTGCGCAGCTTGAGGGCCGCAACTAGTTCGCAATACCTCTCCAGTTCGGATTTCGGCAGCACGCGCGGCTTGCCGTGATCGGTGCGATGGATCACGCGTGGCTTCAGAAAATCCTTCAGGGCGCGATACACGGACGTGGTGGAGATGCCGTACAGTTCGGACATGGCGCGCACCTGGGCCGCACGCTCCGGACTTTTGTGAGGCAGACGGTCAAGCCGCTGCCGCAATTGCAGCAGCGATTCGACCGGGATCTGCTTACGCCACCCGGCCGCCATCGCTCTCAGCCTTGTCGAGATAGTTGTAGAGCGTGGATTTTGAAATTCCCATCATCTTGCAGATTTCTTCAACGGTATGGTTCCGCTCCCGGTGCAGTTTAAGGGCAAGCGCGAGCTTGGCCGGGTCTAGTCGCTTCGGGCGCCCGCCCATGCGGCCGCGCGCGCGCGCCGCGACCAGTCCGGCCTGTGTCCGTTCGCGGATCAGGTTGCGCTCGAACTCGGCCAGTGCGCCGAACAGGTGAAAGACCAGCTTACCGCCGCTCGACGTGGTGTCGATATTTTCTTGCAGGCTGCGCAGCCCGACCTTGGTGGTCTCCAGTCGCTCCACCAGCTCGATCAGGTTCTTGAGCGACCGGCCCAGCCGATCCAGCCGCCAGATGACCACCGTGTCGCCGGCACGCAGCATGCTCATGAGGGTGGCCAGCCCGGAGCGGTCCGCCCTCGCGCCGCTCACCATGTCCTCAAAGACCCGCTCGCAGCCAGCCGCTTGCAACGCATCGCGCTGCAAGTCCAGGTTCTGGTCGTCGGTGGAAACACGGGCGTAGCCGATCAGCATGGCGACTTGTCCAATAAATCACGAAAATTCAGTATAGCTGGACTTTGAATATTGGAAAGGGATTGTGGATTGTCGGTGTGCTTGGGATGCCCGCCGCACTGTCATTTTCAGAAGATGACCGCACGGAATATCAAGAGTCGGCTGCACAGTCTTTTCTGATTTGTGGTCGTCTCAGAAAACGGAAAATAAAGCACGCTAAGGCATAGCCGTCCCTGCCAGGCCTGCTCCGCCCTGTAGCGACGCAATCAGCGGGCACGAAACATTCCCCTGCCGCGAATGGCAGGCGCACACCAGGTCAGACAGCACGGCCTCCATGCGCGCCAAATCGGCCATCTTCTCGCGCACGTCTTGGAGCTTGTGCTCGGCCAGACTGCTGGCTTCCTCGCAGTGGGTGCCATCGTCGAGCCGCAGCAACTCGGCGATTTCATCCAGGCTGAAGCCCAACCGCTGGGCCGATTTCACGAATCGCACCCGCGTAACGTCCGCCGCGCCATAGCGGCGAATGCTGCCATAGGGCTTGTCCGGCTCGGGCAACAAGCCCTTGCGCTGATAGAACCGGATGGTCTCCACGTTGACGCCGGCGGCCTTGGCAAAAACACCGATGGTCAGATTCTCAAAATTGTTTTCCATATCGCTTGACTCCGTACATGAGTACGGAAGTAAGGTTACGCTATCCAATTCAAATTCGAAAGGACAAGCGCATGTCTGAACCACAAAACGGGCGCGGCGCGCTCTTCGCCGGCGGGCTGGCCGCCATTCTTGCGTCAGCCTGCTGTCTAGGTCCGCTAGTCCTGATCGCCTTGGGTTTCAGCGGGGCATGGATCGGCAACCTGACGGTGCTGGAGCCGTATCGCCCGATTTTCATCGGCGCGGCGTTGGTCTCGTTGTTCTTCGCCTGGCGGCGCATTTACCGCCCTGCGCAAGCCTGCACACCGGGCGAGGTCTGCGCGATTCCCCAAGTGCGAGCGACTTACAAGCTCATTTTCTGGGTCGTGGCCGTGCTGGTTCTGGTCGCGCTCGGATTTCCCTATGTCATGCCATTTTTCTACTGATCGGAGTTCACCATGAAAACGCAAGTTTCGGCGCAAGCCAAAAAACTGTTTGCCTCCCTCGTCCTCGTTGCCGTTGTTGCCCCGGTGTGGGCCGCCACCCAGACCGTCACGCTGTCGGTGCCGGGCATGACCTGCTCGGCCTGCCCGATCACCGTCAAGAAGGCGATTTCCAAGGTCGAAGGCGTCAGCAAGGTTGACGTGACCTTCGAGACGCGCGAGGCGGTGGTCACCTTCGATGATGCCAAAACCAGCGTCCAGAAACTCACCAAAGCAACCACCGACGCTGGCTATCCCTCCAGCGTCAAGCAGTGAACCACTGAACCCGAGCCTGGGGCGATCATGGGACTGATCACGCGCATTGCCGACAAGGCTGGGGCGCTCGGCAGCGTTGTTTCGGCGATGGGCTGCGCCGCGTGCTTCCCGGCCATCGCCAGCTTGGGCGCGGCCATCGGCCTGGGCTTTCTACAGGAATACGAAGGGTTGTTCATCTCCAAGCTGCTGCCGCTGTTCGCTGTCGTGGCTTTGCTGGCGAATGCGCTGGGCTGGTTGAGTCATCGGCAATGGCACCGCAGCCTGCTCGGCATGATCGGGCCAGCCATCGTGTTCGCCGGAACTGTCTGGCTGCTTGGCAGCTGGTGGACCGCACGGCTCGTATACACCGGCCTGGCGCTGATGGTCGGCGTGTCGATCTGGGACTTGGTTTCGCCGGCAAATCGCCGTTGCGGCCCGGACGGTTGCGAACTCCCCACGAAACAAGGCTGACGGCGGGAGCCGGCAGCCAACACAGAAAAGGAACGATGAATGACCACCCTCAAAATTACCGGCATGACCTGCGACTCCTGCGCGGTTCACGTCAAGGAAGCTCTGGAGAAAGTGCCTGGCGTGCAATCAGCGGAGGTTTCCTATGCCAAGGGCAGCGCCAGGCTCGCCATCGAGGCCGGCACATCGCCGGATACGCTGACCGCTGCCATAGCCGGACTCGGCTATCGGGCTACGCTCGCCGATGCGCCCGTGGCTCCGGCGGGCGGCGGATTGCTCGGCAAGGTGCGCGAATGGCTGGGCAGTGATGACAAGGCTGGCGGGGATGCTGGCAAGCTCCATATCGCCGTGATCGGCAGCGGCGGGGCCGCGATGGCGGCAGCGCTGAAGGCCGTCGAACAAGGCGCGCACGTCACGCTGATCGAGCGCGGCACGATTGGCGGCACCTGCGTCAATGTCGGCTGCGTGCCGTCCAAGATCATGATTCGCGCCGCCCACGTCGCCCACCTGCGCCGCGAAAGCCCGTTCGATGGCGGCATGCCGCCCACACCGCCGACGATCTTGCGCGAGCGGCTACTGGCCCAGCAGCAGGCGCGCGTCGACGAACTGCGTCACGCCAAGTACGAGGGCATCCTGGACAGCAATCCGGCCATCACCGTTCTGCACGGCGAAGCGCGTTTCAAGGACGGCCAGAGCCTTGTCGTCCATTTGAACAAGGGTGGCGAGCGCCTCGTGGCGTTCGACCGCTGTTTGGTTGCCACGGGTGCCAGTCCGGCCGTGCCGCCGATCCCGGGCTTGAAAGAGTCGCCCTACTGGACTTCGACCGAGGCGCTGGTCAGCGAGACGATTCCTGCGCGCCTGGCCGTGATCGGCTCGTCAGTGGTGGCGCTGGAACTGGCGCAAGCCTTTGCCCGGCTGGGCAGCAAGGTGACGATCCTGGCGCGCAGCACGCTGTTCTTCCGCGAAGACCCGGCCATCGGCGAAGCCGTCACGGCCGCGTTTCGCATGGAGGGTATCGAGGTACTGGAACACACGCAGGCCAGCCAGGTCGCGCATGAAGGCGGGGAATTCGTGCTGACCACGGGGCACGGCGAAATACGCGCCGACAAGCTGCTGGTCGCTACCGGCCGCGCGCCGAACACACGCAGCCTGGCACTGGATGCGGCGGGCGTCACGCTCACCCCGCAAGGCGCTATCGTCATCGACCCCGGCATGCGTACCAGCGTGGAACACATCTACGCCGCCGGCGACTGCACCGACCAGCCGCAGTTCGTCTACGTGGCGGCAGCGGCCGGCACCCGTGCCGCGATCAACATGACCGGCGGTGACGCGGCCCTGAACCTGACCGCGATGCCGGCCGTGGTGTTCACCGATCCGCAAGTGGCCACCGTGGGCTACAGCGAGGCGGAGGCGCACCACGACGGCATCGAGACTGACAGCCGCACGCTGACGCTCGACAACGTGCCGCGGGCGCTCGCCAACTTCGACACGCGCGGCTTCATCAAGCTGGTGGCTGAAGAAGGCAGCGGACGGCTGATCGGCGTGCAGGCGGTTGCGCCGGAAGCCGGCGAGCTGATCCAGACGGCGGCGCTGGCCATTCGCAACCGCATGACGGTGCAGGAACTGGCCGACCAGTTGTTCCCCTACCTGACGATGGTCGAAGGACTGAAGCTCGCGGCGCAGACCTTCAACAAGGACGTGAAGCAGCTTTCCTGCTGCGCCGGGTGAGGAAAAGGAGGTGTTCGATGAACGCCTACACGGTGTCCCGACTGGCCCTTGATGCCGGGGTGAGCGTGCATATCGTGCGCGACTACCTGCTGCGCGGACTGCTGCGGCCGGTGGCGTGTACCCCAGGCGGCTACGGCCTGTTCGACGAGGCGGCCTTGCAACGGCTGTGCTTCGTGCGGGCTGCCTTCGAGGCGGGCATCGGCCTCGATGCGCTGGCGCGGTTGTGCCGGGCACTCGATACGGCGGACGGCGACCAGGCCGCAACGCAGCTTGCCGTGCTACGCCAGTTCGTCGAACGTCGGCGCGAAGCGTTGGCCGATCTGGAAGCGCAGTTGGCCACCCTGCCGACCGAGCCGGCACAGCACGCGGAGAGCCTGCCATGAACGGCCCTGAGCGTTTGCCGACCGAAACACCCAAGCCGTTCACCGGCTATCTGTGGGGCGCGTTGGCCGTGCTCACCTGTCCCTGTCATTTGCCGATTCTCGCCGTTGTGCTGGCCGGAACGACAACTGGCGCCTTCATCGGGGAGCATTGGGGTATTGCAGCCCTCACGCTGACCGGTTTGTTCGCTCTGTCCGTGGCGCGGTTGCTGCGCGCCTTCCGGCGCGGATCATGATGACTTCGCACCCCGCCGAATGGACAGCGACCGAGTTGGCGCAGGCGGCGGCGAGCCGGCAGCTTGAGCTGTATTACCAGCCGCTGGTCGATCTGCGTAATAACCGGATCGTCGGCGCGGAAGCACTGCTGCGCTGGCGGCATCCGAGCTTGGGACTGCTGCCACCAGGTCAGTTCATACCGCTGGCCGAGTCGTCCGGCCTGATGCCGGCAATCGGCACGTGGGTGCTGTGCGAAGCCTGCCGACAGATGCGCGAGTGGCAAGCATTGGCGTGGCAGCCGTTCCGGCTCGCCGTCAATGTGTCCGCGAGTCAGGTCGGGCCGATGTTCGATGCCGAGATTCAGCGGGTGCTGACCGACGCGGACTTACCCGCCGAATGTCTGGAGATCGAGCTGACTGAATCGGTCGCCTTCGGCAATCCGGCCCTGTTCGCCACCTTCGACGCCTTGCGTGCCCTCGGCGTGCATTTCGCGGCCGACGACTTCGGCACGGGCTATTCCTGCCTGCAACATCTGAAGTGCTGCCCGATCACCACGCTGAAGATCGACCAATCGTTCATCGCCAGGCTGCCGGACGATACCCGCGACCAATGCATCGTGCGGGCGGTGATCCAGCTCGCGCATGGGCTGGGCATGGAGGTAGTGGCCGAAGGCGTGGAAACACCCGACAGCCTTGCGTGGTTGCGGCAGGCCGGCTGCGACACGGTGCAGGGCTTTCTGTTCGCCAAGCCGGTGCCGGCGGCGGCCTTCGCCAGCTTCGTCAACCAATGGAGAAACACCACCATGAACGTCAACGAACCGAGCACCGCTTGCTGCGTGTGTTGCAAGGAAATCCCGCTCGATGCCGCCTTCACCCCGGAAGGGGCGGAGTACGTCGAGCACTTCTGCGGGCTGGAGTGCTATCAGCGCTTCCAGGCGCGGGCCAACATTGCGACCGAACCGAGCGCTTGCGATTTGCCGCCGTCAGGTTGAGGCTGACTACTCAGGTGCGGTTGAGTAGTTTCGTCCCATCTGGGCGCAACTCGCCTTTTGGGGAAATGTGTCGGTACAGGGTCTGTCGCGTGATGCCGAGTTCCTGGCACAGGTCGCCGACCTTGGTTTCGGGCTGGCACATTGCCGCCATCGCCAGGCGCAGCTTGGCGGGCGTCATCTTGAACGGCCGGCCACCTTTCCGACCGCGCGCCCGTGCCGAGGCCAAGCCCGCAATCGTGCGCTCGGCGATCAGCTCGCGCTCGAACTCGGCCAGCGCGGCGAAGATGCCGAAGACCAGCTTGCCGGCGGCCGTCGTCGTGTCGATGGCCGCGCCGTGGCCGGTCAGCACCTTCAGTCCGATGCCACGTCCGGTCAGGTCGTGGACGGTATTGATCAGGTGGCGCAGGTCACGCCCGAGCCGGTCCAGTTTCCACACCACCAGCGTATCTCCCTCGCGCAGCGCCTTCAGGCAGGCTGCCAGGCCGGGGCGGTCCTCGCGCTTGCCGGATGCCTGGTCTTCATAGAGATGCGTCGGCTTCACCCCGGCAGCGACCAGCGCGTCGCGTTGCAAGTCAGTGGCCTGGGAACCGTCCGCCTTCGATACCCGCATGTAACCAATCAGCATGTCACTCCTGTCACATATACGTTCGATTATGTGACAGTGTGCGCCGGAAAGTTCTGACCGTCAAAATGTGTCACTTAACCCGTCATTCTGTCTAAGGCATGCAAAGGGTCCATCAGCCTCGTAATGTGACAAAAATTCCGGGGGGATGCCTTCCTTTGCAAAGGTGGCACGCAACTGTTCCAGGGAAGCAGGATCGCGCCGGCCATAGGAAGCCAACGCGAACAGCGAGCGCGCCGTCTCGGGGTCGTGCCGCGCTTCAATGATGGCCTCATCAATGGCCTTGACCGCACGCTGCCAGTGATCGACGGGTTCGGGCTTCGACGCTTTCGCCGGCAGGCCACTGGTGAACCCGGTTTGGGGCTCGGACCAGAACAGCTTTGCATGCTCGCCTGGCGGGCTTATATCCCTCACCTCAATCAAGCTGATTGCCGTTGCCGCCGCCTCTAGCATCTGCAACCGTACTGCCGGGTTCAGGGTTTCATACGGTCGCCACAGACTTTGCCCAGCACGCAGCGGATGCCCGCAGCCTTCCCATACTTGGCGGAGATACCCCGCGCAGGTTCCGCACGTCGAAAGCGGGGTGTTCAGCTCATCGAGCAGCGTGCGTAGCAGCCGAAACCACAGTCCAGCGTGGATGCGTCGGCGCGGCAGCTCCACATGGCCGGTCGTCAGTGCCTGCCA
>NZ_JBXAVX010000026.1:0-45996 GCF_057291295.1 Janthinobacterium sp. 1L-D-8-B-C4 | reverse complement strand
GCAGCGGTCAGCGTGGTTTTACCGTGGTCGACGTGGCCGATGGTGCCGACGTTGACGTGCGGCTTGGTCCGTTCGAATTTACCTTTTGCCATTTTATTCTTCCTTAGAACAATGATTTAAATGTAGGGACCGGCATTCTCGTGAAAGCCGGCCCGGCACAACAATTACTTAGCTTTCGAGCTTACGATTGCTTCAGTCACGTGTTTCGGAGCTTCCGAATAGTGCTTGAATTCCATCGAGTAAGTCGCACGGCCTTGCGTTGCGGAGCGCAGCGAGGTCGAGTAGCCGAACATTTCCGACAATGGTACTTCGGCCTTGATGATCTTGCCGCCACCGCCAGCAATCTCGTCCATACCTTGCACCATGCCGCGACGCGACGACAGATCGCCCATCACGGTACCGGCGTAATCTTCCGGCGTTTCCACTTCCACCGACATCATCGGCTCCAGGATGACTGGCGATGCTTTGCGGCAGCCATCTTTGAATGCCATCGAAGCGGCCATGCGGAATGCATTTTCGTTCGAGTCGACATCATGGTAGGAACCGAAGAACAGCGTGACCTTGACGTCAACAACCGGATAGCCGGCCATCACGCCCGAAGTCAGCGTGTCGCGCACACCTTTTTCAACTGCAGGGATGTATTCGCGAGGAACGGTACCGCCCTTGATCGCGTCAACGAATTCGAAACCCTTGCCCGGTTCTTGCGGTTCGATCTTCAGAACCACGTGACCGTATTGACCACGACCACCCGATTGCTTGACGAATTTGCCTTCCGACTCTTCGCAAGTTTTGCGGATCGTTTCGCGGTAAGCCACTTGTGGCTTGCCGACGGTCGCTTCAACGTTGAATTCACGTTTCATGCGGTCAACGATAATTTCCAAGTGCAACTCGCCCATACCACCGATGATGGTCTGGCCCGATTCTTCATCGGTTTTCACGCGGAACGAAGGATCTTCCTGTGCCAGGCGGTTCAGCGCCAGGCCCATTTTTTCCTGGTCAGCCTTGGTCTTAGGCTCGACGGCCTGCGAGATCACTGGCTCAGGGAAAACCATTTTTTCCAGGGTGATGATGGCCGATGGATCGCACAGGGTTTCGCCCGTGGTTGCATCTTTCAGGCCCACCGCTGCGGCGATATCGCCGGCGTGCACTTCCTTGATTTCTTCGCGCTGGTTCGCATGCATCTGCAAAATACGGCCAAGACGTTCTTTCTTGTTCTTGATCGGATTGTAGACGGTGTCGCCCGACTTGATCGTGCCCGAATAGACGCGGAAGAAAATCAGCTGGCCGACGAACGGGTCGGTCATGATCTTGAATGCCAGCGCAGCGAATTTCTCGTTGTCGTCGGCTTTACGGAAGATCGGCTGGTCATCTTCATCCATGCCTTGCACTGGCTTGATGTCCAGTGGCGATGGCAGGTATTCGATCACGCCGTCCAGCATGGCTTGCACGCCCTTGTTTTTAAAGGCGGTGCCGCACATCATTGGAACGATTTCCGATGCCAGGGTACGTTGACGCAGGGCGGCCTTGATCTCTTCTTCCGACAGATCGCCTTCGTCGAGGTACTTGTTCATCAGTTCTTCGGTCGCTTCGGCAGCAGCTTCGACCATCTTCTCGCGCCACTCGGCGGCTTGTTCAGCCAGCTCTGCAGGGATTTCACGGTAGTCGAACTTCATGCCTTGCGACGCGTCGTCCCAATACACGGCCTTCATCTTGACCAGATCGACCACGCCCAGGAAGTTCTCTTCGGCGCCGATAGGAATCTGCAGAGGAATCGGGTTGGCTTTCAGGCGAGCACGCATCTGCTCGTAGACCTTGAAGAAGTTGGCGCCGGTACGGTCCATCTTGTTCACGAAGGCCAGACGTGGCACTTTGTACTTGTTAGCCTGGCGCCATACCGTTTCCGATTGTGGCTGCACACCGCCGACTGCACAGTAAACCATGCACGCGCCATCCAGCACGCGCATCGAGCGTTCAACTTCAATCGTGAAGTCAACGTGGCCCGGGGTGTCGATGATGTTGATGTGGTGCTCAGGGAAATTGTTAGCCATCCCTTTCCAGAAGCAGGTGGTCGCTGCGGACGTAATCGTGATGCCGCGCTCTTGCTCTTGCTCCATCCAGTCCATGGTGGCGGCGCCATCATGCACTTCGCCAATCTTGTGATTGACGCCGGTGTAGAACAGCACGCGTTCGGTGGTGGTCGTCTTACCTGCATCGATGTGAGCGGAGATACCGATATTGCGGTAGCGCTCAATGGGGGTCTTGCGGGCCATAATTAATCCTAAATGAATGGACAAAACCGAGCAGCATTTTTTTGCAAAAATGAGCCCGGCCTCGAACAACAGATACTTGACAGCCGCCTTGCGACAGCTGGCTTTTTATTAGAAGCGGAAATGCGAGAACGCTTTGTTCGCTTCAGCCATGCGATGGACTTCGTCGCGTTTTTTCATCGCGCCGCCACGGCTTTCAGCCGCTTCCATCAGCTCACCGCCGAGGCGTTGTGGCATCGATTTTTCGCTGCGCTTGTTAGCAGCTTCGCGCAACCAACGCATGGACAGAGCCATACGACGCACTGGGCGAACTTCGACCGGCACCTGGTAGTTTGCACCACCGACGCGACGGGATTTCACCTCAACGAGCGGCTTGGCGTTGTTGATTGCGGTAACAAAAACTTCGAGTGGATCTTTACCCGATTTCGCTGCGATGTGCTCGAAAGCACCGTAGATGATGTTTTCTGCAACCGATTTTTTACCGGACAGCATCAACACGTTTACGAATTTGGCGACATCAGTGTTGCCGAATTTTGGATCTGGCAAAATTTCGCGCTTGGGTACTTCACGACGACGTGGCATATCAATTCCTTTCAATCTTCAGTTGAGCGCGCGTTCTTCGCACACTCGCGGACGACCATCATAGTCACCCACTTACTCGACCAGATGCGGTCGACTACATTCACTTAGTTAGTTGCCACTGAGCGAAACTTGGGTTTGCTGCTACAACTATTACTTCTTGCCTGCTTTAGCGCGCTTGGTACCGTATTTCGAACGCGATTGCTTACGGTCTTTGACGCCTTGGGTATCCAGAGCACCGCGAACCATGTGGTAACGAACACCTGGCAAATCTTTTACACGACCGCCGCGCAGCAGAACAACGCTGTGCTCTTGCAGGTTGTGGCCTTCACCGCCGATGTACGAAATAACTTCGAAACCGTTGGTCAAACGCACTTTGGCAACTTTACGCAGAGCCGAGTTAGGCTTCTTTGGAGTCGTGGTGTAAACACGTGTGCAGACGCCACGTTTTTGCGGGCTGTTTTCCAGCGCCGGCGATTTGCTCTTCACGGTCAAGGCGACGCGTGGATTGCGAATCAATTGATTGATGGTTGGCATCGTTATAAATCCAACAAAAAACTACGATTAATAACCCGGACATTGCTGCCCGGCGACTAAAACCTCGTCCCGCCTTTATCGTTCCACACCGGAGGCGCCTGCAGCCACTCGACTGGGAGCGGCTGAGAAATTCCAGGTAACACGTAAACGATGTGCAGAATAAAATCGAGAACTCGCTAGTTTAGACCTACTGTTACAGGGGGTCAATCAGTTTACGGCTTTTTGCTATAAAAAAGAGCAAAGTAAACGGGTGTTCGTGGCATTTACGCCAATTTTTCCGGCGCATGGCCCGCTGGCGTCGTGATGGCGGGCTCCATGTTGAACGACCGCAAGATGGCAAAAGGAATGATAATAGCGGACATTTTTTCGCTGCCGCCCCGCCGCCACCCCTTATGCGCTCCTTGTTTCACCCTGCCGGCGCCAGCCTGGCCAACGCCTTCCTGCTGCTGACCTACGCCTTGCTGACCGCCGTGCCCTTTTTGCCGGTGTTGCTGGGACGCACGCCCGAGCATCCGTGGCAACTGCTCACGTTCGAGCTGCTGGCCTGGCTGGCAGTGTGGAGCATCTTCCAGCGCCCGGCGTATTTTCACTGGCTGCTGGTACCCGCCTTCCTCGCCCTGCCGACCGAACTTTACCTGTTCGTGTTTTATGGCCAGGGCATCTCTACCCACCACCTGGGCATCATCTTCGAGACCAGCCCCAAGGAAGCGATGGAATTTTTGGGCCAGAAGGTGTGGCTGATGGGCGCCGTGATGCTGGGGGTTATTCTGTGGTGTTTGCTCAGCTGGTATGCGGCCACGCGCACGCGCAGCCTGGACTGGCGCGGCAAGACGCGTCCGGCCGCCATCGCCGTGCTGCTGCTGCTGGGCGCCAGCTGGTGGTATGGCCATGAATTCGGGATTGCCGCCGGCGCGCCGCCGGTTTCGGCTTCGGCCTCGGCCAGCAAAGAGGAAGCCGGCATCGAGGGTGCCGATGACACCGGCCTGGACTGGCCAGCCCTGCCGCGCTCGATGCGCCTGCCCTACAGCCTGGAGACCGTCAGCGGCGCCTGGCCCTTCGGCCTGATGGCGCGCGGCGTCGATTTTTACAAGGAACGCCGCTACCTGGCAGAACTGGGCGACAAGAGCAACCGCTTTACCTTCGGCGCCCACCAGCAGGACCCGGACACGCAGCCGGAAGTGGTGGTGATGGTGATCGGCGAATCGTCGCGCTACGACCGCTGGAGCCTGAACGGCTATGCGCGCGAGACCAATCCCCTGCTCAAGCAGGAAGACAACCTGGTGCCGCTGACCGACGTCATCACGGCCGTCTCGGCCACGCGCCTGTCGGTGCCCGTCATCGTTTCACGCAAAAAAGCCACCGAAAGCCTGAAGGCCGGTTTTTCAGAAAAATCGTTCCTGTCGGCCTACAAGGAAGCGGGCTTCAAGACCTACTGGCTGTCGAACCAGATCTCGTTCGGCAAGTTCGACACGCCCGTTTCCGTGTTTGCCAAGGAAGCCGACGTGGTGCAGTTCCTGAATCTGGGCGGCTTTACCAACAGCTCGAACTTCGACCAGATTCTGCTCGACCCGCTGAAAAACGCGCTGGCCGACCCGGCGCCGAAAAAGCTGATCGTGCTGCACACCCTGGGCAGCCACTGGAACTACAGCCAGCGCTATCCGAAAGAGTTCGACAAATGGCAGCCGTCGCTGTTCGGCGTCGACAAGCCGGTCTACACGGATACCGCCATCAAGCCGCAACTGAGCAACAGCTATGACAGCTCGATCCTGTACACCGACTGGTTCCTGTCGCAGGTGATCGGCACGCTCAAGGACGACGGCGAACGCACGGCGCTGCGCAGCTCGCTCCTGTATGTGTCCGACCACGGCCAGACCCTGTACGACGGCACCTGCCGCCTGGCCTTCCACGGCCACAACACGCAGTTCGAATTCCACGTGCCCTCGTTCGTCTGGTACTCGCCGCAATTCGCGCTGCGTTACCCGGACAAGGTAAAACAGGTACGCCGCCATCAGAAGTCGAAACTGTCGACCGAAAACATGTTCCACACCCTGCTCGACCTGGGCGACATCCGCTACGCCGGCGAACAGCCCGAATGGAGCATCGCCAACGCCAGCTTCAGGCAGCACAAGCGCTATGTCGACAGCTACGGCTGGACCGACTACGACAACGCCACCCTGCGCGGCGACTGCCGTGAAGTGATCGGCAAGGGCGCGCCGCTGAAACAGCAGAAGTAAGCGGCTCAGGCAGCGTGCAGCACGCCCGAACAGTCGGCCGGCTGCGCCATATGCGTGCTGAGCCAGTCGAACACCCTGCCCGCCTTGTCTTCGATACCGCTGCCGAAACCGCGTTCGGCCAGCAGCGCGATGCCGTTGGTTGCCTGCAGCACGCCGGGCGCCAGCAGCAAGGCGCCAGTGGCATCGCGCTGCACACACCACGGCGCCAGGCAGTCTTCCAGCAGCGGCGCGAGCACCAGGTTGTGCGAGGACACGATCACCAGATGGCGCGCCGCCAGCGTATGGAGCACGGCGGCGGCAGCCGAGATCGATTCGAGGTGATTGGTGCCGCGGAAGATCTCGTCGATGATGAACAGCGCCGGTTCGTCGCTATCGGCCAGCGCCAGCAGTTCGCGCGCGCGGCGCAGTTCGGCCAGGTATAAACTCTCGCCGCCGGCCAGCGAGTCTTCGCTCTGCATGCTTGAATACAGCGGCAGCAGCGGTACGCAGGCTGCGCGGGCATAACAAAAGCCGAACGCGCGCGCACACACCAGATTGAGGCCCAGGGTACGCAGCAGCGTGCTTTTACCGATGCCGTTCTGGCCCGAGACAAAGGCGCCACGCGCGTCCAGGGTCAGCGACAGCGGCACTGCCGCCGGCAGCAGGGGATGGCATACCTGCTCAAGCAGCAACTGGCGTGCCTCGCCAGGCGCTGTCTGCGCCCAGCAGAACTGTTGGCGCGCCTGCAGGTGGCGCGCCAGCGCCAAGTCGGCTTCCAGGTCGGCCACCTGCAAAAAGCTGTTGCGGAAAACGTCAAGCTGGCGCAGCAGCACCATGCGGCTGCTGAAGTAGCGCCGTACATCGCCCAGCATGAACCAGTCCTCATATTCGGACAGCAGGGGGATCATCTTGATCCAGCGGATCGGTGCAAGCTGCCGGTGCAGGCGGCCAGCCTTGCGTGCGTCGTCCAGCCACCCTTGCGTAAAGGGCGTATCGAGCGCGCCGAGGCGCTCATGCGCCAGCAGCAATTGCTGCAGTGTCTGCACGCTGCGCTGCCAATGTTTGCAGCGGTCATGGAACTGCACCTGCAGCAGTATCAGCACCACCCATGCGGCCAGCACGCCGAACCAGGCCAGCGGCGCAAACAGCAAGGCCGCCGCCAGCGACAGCAGCAGCGCCAACGTCGGCAACAGCAGCAGCCGGCGCCACCACGGCGGGGACGCGATCTGCTGGCCAAACAGCGGCGCGCTGACTTCCCTGTCGACCGTGCGCAAGCCGCGCATGGCGTACTGCAGGCGCGCCATGTCATCCGGAACGGTCAGCAAGGCGCGCACACGCTGGCGCGAGTGCCCATCGGCGACGCCACTGGCCAGGCGCTGGTGCAGGCGCTGCTGGCCAAAGATGCTGGTCTGCGCCGCCAGCATGTCGCTGTAGTCATCGAGCATCATCTCGTCCCAGGTTTGCGCGTCGATCAGCGCAGCACCTCCTTCCAGGCCGGCAAGCATGGCGATATCGCTGCGCGCAAACGGATAGTCGAGTTCGGCCGGCTCCGGCAGGCTGGCCAACTGGCGCAACCAGCCGGGCAGGCTGGCAAAAAAGGCAGGCTTCGTGTCAAACGGTGTCATGGCTCTCCAGGGCAAGGGACGCTGCGCACGCAGCGCATGGCATCGCTGGCACACATCAGGACGATTGTCAGATTATCAAGAGCAAATAAACAGCAGCAAGGTGCAGCGGACACTGCGGACACGCACGGACAGCGGACAGCGCCATGGCAATCCATACAAATCAATGACTTAACACCTGGCACGGTTCGTGCACTACAGTCATCATTCCTTTCTTTGTGATTGCCATGATCCGCGACACTTCCCATCAAGACGCCGTTATCGCCGCCCCCAAGGGCCAGCTCGGCAAACGCCGCCTGCTGATCGCCGCAGGCGCTCTCGCCTTGCTCGCCTGCGCCTATGCCGCCTTCCACAGCTGGCGCGGCAGCGAACACTCGGTCAACGCCAGCCGGCTGCGCATTGCCGAGGTCACGCGCGGCACCCTGGTGCGCGACGCCGCCGTCAATGGCCGCGTGGTCGCCTCGATCAGCCCGACCCTGTATTCGACCACGGTGGCCACCGTCACCCTGAAGGCCAAGGCCGGCGACACGGTAAAAAAAGGCGACATCCTGGCGGTGCTCGAATCGCCCGATTTGTCCGACGCCCTCAAGCGCGAACAGTCGAGCGTGCAGCAGCTCGAAGCGGAAGTGGCGCGCCAGCAGATCCTGGCCAAGAAACAGAAACTGCTGGCAAGGCGCGAAGCCGATACGGCCGAAATCGACCGCCTGTCGGCGCAGCGCACGCTGGAGCGCTACGAAAGCGTGGCGCAGGTGGGCATCATCGCCAAGATCGATTACCAGAAGGCGAAGGACGCCTTGAATTCGGCCGAGATCCGCAGCAAGCACGCCTCGCAGGCGGCCGGCCTGGAAAGCGAAGACGTGGCGCTGGCCCTGAAGACCAGGACCAATGAACTCGAACGCCAGCGCCTCAGCCGCGACAACGCCCAGCGCCGCGTCGACGAACTGACGGTGCGCGCGCCCGTCAACGGCTTTATCGGCACCCTGTCGGTGGCCAACCGCAGCGTGGTGCAGGCCAATACGGCCTTGATGACCCTGGTCGACCTGTCGCAGCTGGAAATCGAGCTGGAAGTGCCGGAAACCTATGTGGCCGATATTGGCCTGGGCATGCGCGCCGAGATCGAGGTGGCCGCCGTCAAGGCGACCGGAAAATTGTCTGCACTGTCGCCGGAAGTGGTCAAGAACCAGGTGCTGGCGCGCGTGCGCTTCGATGGCGCGCAGCCGGCCGGCATGCGCCAGAACCAGCGCGCCACGGCGCGTTTGCTGATCGATGAAAAACCAAATGTGCTGATGCTGGCGCGCGGCCCGTTCGTGGAAGCCGAAGGCGGCCGTTTCGCCTATGTGGTGCGCGACGGCGTGGCCGTGCGCACGCCGATCCGCATGGGCGCGACCAGCGTGTCGGCGGTCGAGATCCTCGGCGGCCTGCAACAGGGCGACAAGGTGGTCATCTCCGGCACCGAAAACTTCGAGAACGCCGCGCGCGTCTCGCTCAACTGACTTTTATTCCCCTACTTTTCAAGAGGCTCCCCATGCTGCGCATGCAAAACCTGAGCAAGGTCTACCGCACCCACCTGATTGAAACGCACGCCCTGCGCGGCTTCGACATCCATGTGCAACAAGGCGAATTCGTCACCGTTACCGGCCCTTCCGGCTCGGGCAAGACCAGTTTCCTGAACATCGCCGGCCTGCTCGAAGAATTCACCGACGGCCAGTACATCCTCGACGGCGTCAACGTCGAGGGCATGGACGACAACGCCCGCTCGCGCCTGCGCAATGAAAAGCTCGGCTTCATCTTCCAGGGCTTCAATCTGATTCCCGACCTGTCGCTGTTCGACAATGTCGACGTGCCGCTGCGCTACCGGGGCTTCAACCGCGCCGAACGCAAGGAGCGCATCGAAGACGCGCTGGCCAAGGTCGGCCTGGCCTCGCGCATGAAGCATTATCCCTCCGAGCTGTCGGGCGGACAGCAGCAGCGCGTGGCGATCGCGCGCGCGCTGGCCGGCTCGCCCAAGCTGCTGCTGGCCGATGAACCGACCGGCAACCTCGACACGCAGATGGCGCGCGGCGTGATGGAACTGCTGGAAGAAATCAACGCCCAGGGCACCACCATCCTGATGGTCACGCACGATCCGGAACTGGCGCTGCGCAGCCAGCGCAATGTGCACATCATCGACGGCCAGGTGTCGGACCTGGTACAGCAGGAAGCGTCGCTGGCCGGCAGCCGCGCCGTCCACGCCTGAGGAGAGCCCATGCTACGCTACTACTTTTTGCTGGGCCTGCGCAGCCTGCGCCGCAACCCGGCCCTGACGGCGCTGATGGTGCTGACCCTGGCCATCGGCGTGGCCGCCAGCGTGTCCACGCTGACCATCCTGCACGTCATGTCGGGCAATCCGCTGCCGCACAAGAGCGACCGCCTGTTCGTGCCGCTGCTCGACAATGGCTCGCTGTCCGGCTACACGCCCGGCAACAAGTCCGGCGACAACCAGCTCAGCTACCGCGACGCCGTCAATCTGCAGAACAGCAAGATCGGCGAGCGGCGCAGCGTGATGTATGGCGTCGGCGGGCCGGTCGAGCCGGCACGCAAGGATATCGGCGCCTTCACCAGCCGCGGCCTGGCCGCCTACCGCGATTTCTTCGCCATGTTCGACACGCCGTTTCGCCATGGCCAGCCATGGAGCGCGGCCGACGACGCGGCCGGCGCCGATGTGGTGGTGCTGTCGCGCAAGCTGGCCGAAAAACTGTATGGCGACGCCAACCCGGTCGGCCAGCGCATGACCTTACTGGGTTTCCCCTACCAGATCACGGGCGTGCTCGATACCAGGGAGCCGGTGCCGCGCATCCACCGCATCATCGGCAGCGGCGCGTTTGGCAACGACGATGAATTCTTCATTCCGTTTACCAGCGCGATCCGCCACCAGACCACGCATGACGGCAGCATGAGCTGCGACGGCGACCGCGCGGCTGGCTACCAGGGCACGCTCGATTCCGAATGCACCTGGCTGCAATTCTGGTTCGAGATGGCGCATGACGGCCAGCGCGGTGAGCTGCAAAGCTACCTCGACAGCTATGCGCAGGAACAGCGCAAACTGGGCCGCCTGAAGCGCAATGCGCCCAATCAGCTGTTCAATATCGACGAGTGGCTGGCGCACCTGAACGTGGTCGGCAACGACAACCGCCTGTCGGCCTGGCTGGCCTTCGGCTTCCTGGCGCTGTGCCTGGTCAATACCGTCGGCCTGCTGCTGGCGAAGTTTTCCGTGCGCGCCGCCGAAGTGGGCATCCGCCGCGCGCTGGGCGCCTCGCGCGCCGATATCTTCCGCCAGTTCCTGCTCGAAACCACCGTCATCGGCCTGGCCGGCGGCGTGCTCGGCTTGCTGCTGGCCTACGGTGCGCTGGCCCTGATCGGCATGCAGTCGCGCCAGCTGACGGTGGTGGCCCACATGGACTGGCAGATGCTGTGCCTGACCTTCCTGGTCTCGGTCGGCGCCGCCATCCTGGCCGGCCTGCTGCCCACCTGGCGCGCCTGCCAGGTGACGCCGGCGATGCAGCTCAAGTCGCAATAAACCTATCCTACAATGAGACCGATCATGGAAATTCGTCCCATCCTGTCTGCGCTGATGCGCAGCAAAACCGGCGCCATCCTGGTGGCCATGCAGGTCGCACTGAGCCTGGCCATCCTGGCCAATGCGCTGCACATCGTCAACGTGCGCCAGGAAGTGGCGGCCCGGCCCAGCGGCGTGGCGGCCGAGCACGAGGTGTTCAGCCTGCTGGCGCGCAATATGCGCCCGGCCGGCCATAACGAACAGCTGGCACTGCAGAAGCGCCAGGCGGCCGTGCTGCGCGCCGTGCCCGGCGTGGTGTCGGTGGCGCAGGTGAGCCAGATACCGCTGTCGCGCAGCGGCAGCACCTCGGGCATGTCGGCCAACCGCAGCGACCAGAAAAACACCATCCCGACCGCCGTCTATATCACGCCCGATTCGCTGATCAAGACCTGGGGCTTGCAGCTGGTGGAAGGACGCGATTTCACGCCCGGCGAAATCGCCGAAATCGACCAGAACGTGACGGAAGAATTTCCGCCGCAGGTCATCATCACACGCGCGCTGGCCAACAAACTGCATCCCGGTGGCGGCAGCATGCTGAACCAGCCGGTGTTCCTGGGCAGCGGCGTCGGCGCACAGCAACTGCAGGTGGTCGGCGTGGTGGAACGGCTGCAGACGCAAGGCGCCGAGACCGGCCAGCGCGGCGAGTATTCGATGCTGACGCCAGTGCGACTGACAGGCGACAGCGATACCCTGTTTAGCGTGCGCGCCGAAGCGGGCCAGCGCGACCGCGTGATGAAAGACGCCGAACAGGCCATCCGCGCCGCCTCGCCCGGCGACGTCATCGTGCGCGTGCGCACGCAGGACGAAGAGCGCGACAAGCGCTACCGGGCCGACCGCGCGCTGTCATGGATGCTGATCACGGTCTCGACCCTGCTGCTGCTGGTGACGGCCAGCGGCATCGTCGGCATCGCCAGCCTGTGGGTAACGCAGCGCAAGAAGCAGATCGGCGTGCGGCGCGCACTGGGCGCACGGCGCATCGATATTTTGCGCTATTTCCTGACCGAGAATTTCATGATCACCAGTGCCGGCGTGGCCGCCGGCGTGCTGCTGGCGCTGGGCCTGAATCACCTGCTGGTCAGCCAGCTGGAAATGGCGCGCCTGCCACGGGGCTACCTGCTGGCCGGCGCGCTGGTGTTCTGGTTGCTCGGCGTGGGCGCGGTGTATGGCCCGGCCTGGCGCGCGGCCAGCATTTCGCCGGCCACCGCCACCCGCAGCACCTGACTATGACGTGCATGACAATGTTATGCTGCGCGCATGCCTACCGTACTGATAATTGACGACAACGCCGCCGTGGCGATCGCGCTCGACGTGCTGTTTTCCCTGCACGAGATCGACGCCGTGCGCGCCGCTTCGCCCGAAGAAGGACTGGCGCTGCTCGAACGCCATGCTATCGACCTGGTGGTGCAGGACATGAACTTCACGGCCGACACCACCTCGGGCGAGGAAGGCGTGACGCTGTTCCATGCGATCCGCGCGCGTCATCCGGATTTGCCGGTGATCTTGCTGACGGCGTGGACCCAGCTCGATGCCGCCGTCGAACTGATCAAGTCGGGCGCGGCCGACTACCTGGCCAAGCCCTGGGACGACCGGCGCCTGGTGGCCAGCGTGCAGAACCTGCTGGAACTGGGCCAGGCCAGCCGCGCCTTGCGCGAACGCGTGGTGGCCGAACAGCGCCAACGCCACGCGCTGGAAGACGCGTATGATTTGCGCGGCATGGTGTGGCAGGACGCGGCCACAGAACGCGTGGTGCACCTGGCCTGCCAGGTGGCGCGCGCCGACGTGCCGGTGCTGATCTCGGGGCCCAATGGCAGCGGCAAGGAATGCATCGCCGCCATCGTGCAGGCCAATTCGCTGGTGGCCAATGGCCCCTTCGTGGTGCTCAATTGCGGCGCCGTGCCGGTCGACCTGATCGAGGCCGAACTGTTCGGCGCCGAAGCGGGCGCCTATACCGGCTCGACCCGTGCGCGCGACGGCAAGTTCGATGCGGCCGACGGCGGCACGCTGTTTCTCGACGAAATCGGCAACCTGCCGCTGGCCGGGCAGATGAAGCTGTTGCGGGTGCTGGAAACGGGCCGCTTCGAGCGCCTGGGATCGAACCGCGAACGGCAAGTGAAGGTGCGCGTCATCAGCGCCAGCAATGCCGACCTGCCGGCCATGATCCGCGCCGGCACCTTCCGCGAAGACCTGTTCTACCGCCTCAACGTGATCGAGCTGCGCTTGCCGCCGCTGGCCCAGCGTCCGGCGGATATCCTGGTGCTGGCGCGGCATTTCCTGGGCAGCGACAAAACCCTCGACGCGCAGGCACAGGCAGCCTTGCTGGCGCATGGCTGGCCCGGCAATGTGCGCGAACTGAAAAACGTCATGCAGCGCGCCAGCCTGCTGAGCGCCGGCAATGTGATCCACGCGCCGGAGCTGGGCTTGCCGGCCGCGCCCATCGCGCCCTCGGCGGCGCTGGAACCGGACCGCGACAGCGTCATCGAAGCGCTGGCGCGCGCGCAGGGCGTGGTGGCCCAGGCGGCGCAGGAACTGGGCCTGTCACGCCAGGCGCTGTACCGGCGCATGGAACGGCTGGGCATCGCGCGCGGCTGATGGCGTCCGCGACCATGCGGCTCTCGCTGCTGACGCGCTGGACCGCGCTGGTGGCCACCCTGCTGGTGCTGGGGGTGGCCATCGCCCTGCTGCTGGCGCATTATTTTCCGGGCCAGCCGCTGCTGGTGCTGGGCGCCACACTGCTGTGCGTGCTGCCGGTGGCGATCATCACCATCCGCGCCCAGCTGCAGGCGATGCTGTCGCTGTTTCGCGCCTTGTCAGGCACGGTGGCCAGCTACCAGGATGGCGACTTCGGCTTCAGCCTGCGCTGGCCGCAGAACGATGAACTGGCCGACCTGGTGGCGGCCCACAATGCGCTGGGCGACGTGCTGCGCAAGCAGCGCCTGGACCTGGTGCAGCGTGAACTGCTGCTCGACACCATGGTGCAGAACACCCCCGTCGCCATGCTGCTGGTGGCCGAAGGCAGCGCCATCGTCTACGCCAACCTGGCCGCGCGCCAGCTGCTGCACCACGGCCGCCGGCTCGAAGGCCGCCAGCTGGCCGATATCGTGCGCGAGGCGGCGCCGGCCCTGGCCGAAGCGCTGGCGCGCGGCAATGACGGCCGAGTTGATACCTTATTCTCCAGCGGCGAAGGAGAACAGGAAGAGGTGTATCACCTGGCCCGGCGCAGCTTCAGCCTGAACGGGCGCAAGCATGAACTGCTGCTGCTGCGCCAGCTGACGCTGGAGCTGCGGCGCCAGGAAGTGCAGACCTGGAAAAAAGTCATTCGCGTCATCAGCCATGAGCTGAACAATTCGCTGGCGCCGCTGGCCTCGCTGGCCCATTCGGGCGCGGAACTGGTGCGGCGCGGCCAGACCGAACGCCTGCCGCAAATCCTCGCCACCATCGAGGAACGCACGCGCCACCTGGAAAGCTTCATCCTCGGCTATGCGCGCTTCGCCAAGCTGCCCACGCCGCGCCTGGCCAGCTGCCCGTGGCCGCCGTTCCTCGACAGCCTGGCGGCGCAGGCCGTCTTCACGCTCGACTGCGAGCCACCCGCGCAGCCGGCCATGTTCGATGCGGCGCAACTGCAGCAGGCCTTGCTCAACCTGCTGAAAAATGCGCTGGAATCGGGCTCGAAACCCGATCAGATCGGCCTGCATGTCAGCCTGGCGCAGGGCATGCTGCGCATCGAAGTGCGCGACCGCGGGCCGGGCATGAGCGGCGCCGTGCTGGAAAACGCGCTGGTGCCGTTTTATTCCACCAAGCGCAGCGGCACCGGCCTGGGGCTGGCGCTGGCGCGCGAGATCGCCGAGGCGCACGGCGGGCGCATCACATTGTCCAACCGCGACGGCGGCGGCCTGGCCGTGGTGATGATACTGCCGGCTGCTACACTGGCGCCATGACCATCGAATTTACCTCCCTCACCAACGCCGCCTTCAGCCATCCCGGCCATCCGCCGGCCACCATCACGCAGCACCGCGGCATCCGCTACATGCACCTGGGAACCAAATGGGTGCAGGGCGCCATGCGCCTGGACAAACCCGACGCCATCGAACTCGAATACGTGCAGATGATGATGATGTGGATGCTGTTCAAGCCGGAACCGAAACGCATCGTGCAGCTGGGCCTGGGCAGCGCCGCACTGACCAAGTTCAGCTACCGCCGCTTTCCCGACGCGACCGTAACGGCGATCGAACTGAACCCCAACGTGATCGCCATCTGCGGCGCCCAGTTCGCGCTGCCGCCGAACGACGCGCGTCTGGACGTGCGTGAAATGAATGCGCTCGACTTCGTGCTCGATGCGGCCAACCATGGCACGGTCGATGTGCTGCAGGTCGACCTGTATGACGAGGAGGCGCGTGGCCCGGTGCTCGACACGCCGGAGTTCTATCAGGCCTGCTGCGACTGCCTGACGGACGACGGCATCATGTGCACCAATGTGTTCGGCGACTTTCCCAACTACGACAAGAACCTGCAGGCGATGGAACTGGTGTTCGACGCCGTGGTATGGGTGCCGGAACTGGAAGACGAAAACATCGTCGTGCTGGCCTTTAAAAAATCGCCTTTGCTCGATTTCAGCGAACTGTACGAACGCGCCGCCCTGATCAAGAAGCAATACAATCTGCCGGCCAAGAACTGGGTCAACGGCTTGAAGCAATGGATGCTGGACCAGCAATGAATCTCTTTCCTTAACAAACATGGAGCAAACGATGACGATCAAGCGAGTATTCCTGGCCGCCGCCCTGGGCGCGGCAATGACCATGGGCGGTGCGGCGATGGCTGCCAAAGCGGATAACACCGGCGACGACGCAGCCCTGAAAGCGGCGATTGCCGGCAGCGCGCGCACGCCAGCGAACGCGGCGCGCGATGGCGCCCGCCACCCGTATGAAACATTGACCTTTTTCGGCATCAGGCCGAACATGACGGTGGTCGAACTGGCGCCGGGCGGCGGCTGGTACACCGAGATCCTGGCGCCCTACCTGCGCGCGCAGGGCAAGCTGATTGCCGCCGGCAGCGATCCGCAGGGCAGCGAAGGCGCGCGCCGCAGCGTGGCCCGTTTCCAGCAAAAACTCGACGCCAACCCGGCGGCTTTCGACAAGGTGGAAATCGGCGCCTTTGCGCCACCGACCACCTACCGCATCGCGCCGAAAGGCACGGCCGACATGGTGCTCACCTTCCGCAATATCCACAACTGGATCCCGGTCGGCGAAGACGGCTTGAAGGTGTTGTTCGGCCAGGTGTACGACAGCCTGAAACCGGGCGGCGTATTCGGCGTCGTCGAACATCGCCTGCCGGCAAACAAGGTGCAGGACGCCAAGGCCAGCAGCGGCTACATGCATGAAGCGTATGTGATCAAGCTGGCCGAAAGCGCCGGCTTCAAACTGGCCGGCAAATCGGAAATCAACGCCAATGCCAAAGACACGGCCGACCATGAAGGTGGCGTCTGGGCACTGCCGCCCACCTATGCCAACAAGGATGTCGACCGCGCGAAATATGAAGCGATCGGCGAGAGCGACCGCATGACCTTGAAGTTCGTCAAGCCATAAGGAAGAAGGCGGCGTGCCGGCCTGGCGCGCCACCCGTTTCAGGCCGCAGTGATGGTGTTACAGGTAGATGCCGTACACGCCGCACAGGCGGTTGACCAGGTTGCACTGGCCTTGATCGCCATCCTCCACGCACGAGGTGTAGGCTGATTCACAGGTCTCGCGCGATGGCAGGGCATACGCGGACGAGCAGACGGCGCCGGCAAAACCGACGGCAGCGCAGAAGACGAAGACGGCTTTTTTTACATTGATCATTTTTATCCCATTCCCAAAAAGTTCAAGCGTTGGAAGACCATTGAAAACCATTGAAAAGACAAAAACACCAGCCACCAGAAACCGTCTGTCGACAGACGCATTTTGTGGTGCAAATAAATAGTACCACCATGAAACATTAAAAAATAAGCAAACCAATAAAACAAGATAAGCTTTCTTTTTTAGTATCTTTCAAGAAATAAAAATCGGTCAGGGCGAAAAAAAACCGCAGCACAGGCTGCGGTTCGATGGCATTGAGCCAAATCGTTTATTCTTTTTTTGCAGCCGCCTTGACCGGCACCAGGTTCAGATCCTGGAAGTCGTAGCTGAAGTCGGTTTCTTCCGAAATCGGCTCCATCTTCACGCGGTCGATGCTGCCGTCCGGCTTCAGCGAAAACGTCACGTAGGCGTCGGCGTTGAAGTTGCGCTCTTTCCAGCGCACGATAAAGGTATCGTGCTGCCAGTGTTCCAGTTCGCCCGTCAGGTCCGGCGTGCGGGTAAAGCTCAGGATATGCTTCTTGCCCTGCGGCGCGATCACCACCTTGCCATACCAGGCGTCTTCATACTCGCCGTCATACGATGCCAGCGGCAGCGAAGGCTGCGATTTTGCCGCGCGCGCGGTGGACGCCTTGCCCTGCTTTTTGACTTCTTCCGCATGCATGTCCTGCTCCACCTTCGATACCAGGCCGATCCAGTCCGACGGCGCGACATTGAGGTAATGGTCGACGATGCGCCACTGCAGCGCCGTCATCGAGCCGCCGTTTTCCGCGTTGGTCAAAATTGCCACGCCCAGTTTGGCCTGCGGCACCATCAGCACGCGCGAATAAAAGCCCTGCAGCGCGCCACCGTGCAGCGCTACTTTCATGCCCTGGTAGTCGCGCAGTTGAAAACCCAGGCCATAGGCGCTGAAGTTCGGCTTGGTGGCGGCCAGCGCCGGTTTCGGTTCGCCGATCTTGACCGGGGTTTGCGCCGTCCACAATTCATTGGCCTGCTTTTCGCTGAACAGGCGCGCTTCCTTGCCGTCCTTGTCCTGCACGCCGGCGATCTTGCCGCCGTCGAGCAGCGCCATCATCCATTTGGCGATATCTTCGGCGTTGGTGTTGATGCCGACCGCGCCGACCGCGTTCGGTACCGGCATCGACTTTACGGCGGCGACCTTGCCGTTGATCTTGCTGTGTGCGCTGGCGACGTCGGGATTGCCCGCGTTTTCCGCCAGGCTGGTGGTGGTGCCGGTCATGCCCAGCGGCGCCAGGATGCGCTCGTGCATGGCCTGGCCCCAGCTCTTGCCGGTCTTCTCGGCGATGATCTTGCCGGCCACGATATACAGCAGGTTGTCGTAGGCGTAGCTGGCGCGGAAACTGGTGGCCGGGCGAATATAACGCAGCTTTTCGATGATCTCGTCGGTGGTAAACGTGGTGGTCGGCCACCACAGCAAATCGCCCGCGCCCAGGCCCAGGCCACTCCTGTGCGTCAGCAGATCGCGGATGGTCATTTCGCCGGTCACGTAGGAATCGTGCATCTGGAAGCCGGGCAGGTGTTTCGTGACCGGATCATCCCAGGCCAGCTTGCCTTCGTCGACCAGCATGGCCAGCGCGGCGGCCGTGAAGCCCTTGGAGTTGGACGCCACTTCGAACAGCGTCTTGCCGTCCACTGGCGCCGGCTCGCCGAGCTTGCGCACGCCGAAACCGGTGGCGGCGATGACCTTGCCGTCCTTGACGATGGCGATCGCGATGCCGGGCACATCGAAGGTTTTCAGGGCGCTGTTGACATCAGTTGCAAGGTCAAACGCAGGCGCCGCTGCAGCCACTGCGGCAGGCGCGGCAGGCGCCTGGCCGGCGGCCAGCACTGGCAGGGTCACGCTGGAAAACGCCAGCACGATGGCGGCGGCGAGGGAATGCATGGAGAGGTGGATTTGCATGGATATCTTGTCAGGTTGGTTCAATGTACTTGTGCGGCCATCAATTTGTCGACGCTTTCCTGCGTCACCGGATGGTAGCGTTCGCGTGCCTTGGCATACACGTCCTTGGCCCACTGCTGGCCCTGCGGCGTCTTCATCAGCGCGCCATACAGCGGCACCACGAACTTCTGGCGGCCCACGCTCATCAGGAAGGTTTGCAGCGGCGCACTGACGTCATGGCCGGCATTGACTGAAGCGAGATAAAAGCGGTACGCCACTTCATTGTTGCCGCTCTTGCCCACGCCATAGATGTCATCCAGTTCACGCAACTGCGCGGCACTGGCGCGGCCATTGATATCGTTCAAAAAATGCATCGATTCGATGGCAACCCATTTGTCCATGCCCAGGTCCTTGGTCGACAGCGTTCCCTTCAGCCACGCATCGCGGTGCTGGTCGAGCAGCGCCAGGCGCGGCGACACCACCGGCTTGGCGCTGGCCGGCACGCCGGTGCCATACAGCCAGTCGCTCAACTCCGCTTCCGGCATCACCCCAGGGTGCTGCGCCAGCAGATTCTTGCGCAGGTAGGCGATGAACTGGTCGGTCGTCACGCTCTGGAACGCATGCTGGTCGAACCAGCCGCGCAGGAAGGTATCGAACACTTTGCGACCGGCGCGCTGCTCCATGGTGGCCAGGAACCAGGCACCCTTCGGGTAGATGATGCCGTCGTCGGTATAGGTTTCTGCGGGATTGGCGTCGGCGTCGCGCGTGACCAGCGCCGTTTTGGCGGCCGGCAGTTGCTTGACCGAGGCGGCCAGTTCTTCCTGGTCGACCTGCACGCCCATCTGCGCCACCTCGCTGCCGTACAGCTGCTCGACGATGCGGGTGGTGACGTAGGTGGTAAAGCCTTCGTTGAGCCACATGTGCTTCCACGACGCGTTGGTGACCAGGTTGCCCGACCACGAGTGCGCCAGTTCGTGCGCGATCAGGTCGACCAGGCTGCGATCGCCGGCGATCATGGTGGGGGTCAGGAAGGTCAGGCGCGGGTTTTCCATGCCGCCGTAGGGGAACGATGGCGGCAGCACGATCATGTCGTAGCGTCCCCAGCGATATGGGCCATACAGGGACTCGGCCGCCTTGATCATTTTTTCGGTGTCGGCCAGCTCGTATTCGGCGGCCTTGATGCGTGGCGGCTCGGCATACACGGCCGAACGCGGACCGAGTTTCCTCACTTCCAGTTCACCAATCGCGATCGCCAGCAGGTAGGACGGAATCGGCTGCGGCATGCGGAAAGTCCAGCCGCCTTTGCCGGTGGCTGTTTCGTCATTCTCGGCGCTCATCACCACGCGCATGCCGGCGGGCGCCTCAATGCGGGCGCTGTAGGTAAAGCGCACGGCCGGGGTATCTTGCGACGGTACCCACGAACGCGCGTTGATGCTTTGCGACTGGCTGAACATGAAGGGCAGCTTGCCCGACATGGTCTGCTGCGGCGTGAGCCACTGCAGTGCGATGGCGCCCGGCGCCGTGTGGTAGTACACGCGCACTTTTCCCGGCTGGCCAGTGGTGGTGATGCGCAGCGCCTGGCCTTTCTCGGCATCGAGCGCATCGAGCTGGAACGGCGCCATCTGCCACGCGCCGCGCCGGTCCTGCACCTGCACTTTGGCGATCGACAGGTCGCGCGTATCGAGCACCAGGGTGCGCGCGGCCGGGTCTATCCATTTCAGGGTCAGCTCGGCGTAGCCCGACAGCGTCTTTTGCGTGAAGTCCGCTGTCAGGTCCAGCTGCAGGTCGCGCGTGCGCACCTGGTCGTAGCGCGCATAGCTCAAGGGGTCGGCGTGCGCGGCCAGGCTGGCCTGGCACAGCAGCGCGCAGCCCAGGGCGCGCAGGAAAGTCATCGTTTGCATGGTCGTCTTTTGAATGATTTGCGAAAGCCCCGAACATGGTGGCCGGGGCGTCGCGCAGAATAGCACTTCCGGCAGGAGCTGGCAGAAAAAGCGCCGGGTTGGCCGGCGCTTCATGTCACGGTTTTACGTCCGGCGCCTTCTCGGCACTCTTCAGCGGCGTACTGAAATCCTTCATCAGATTGTCCTTGTCGCGGTCCTGCTTGAACAGTTCCAGCCGCGATGGCGTAATGCGGCGCGGCCAGGCATTGTTGCTGGTGTCAATGTCCGCCGTTTCCCAGTACGGGTCCTGCACCAGGCCCACCATCGGCTCATCAAGAACGATCACCTTGCTGATTTTCGTTGGCGAATAGCGCCACACTTCGGCCGGCACGCGCTCGATGATCTTCTTGCCGCTTTTCAGCTCGATTTCCAGGATCAAGGGCATCACCAGTCCGCCGAGGTTGGAAAAGTCGACCAGGTACAAGTGTTTGCCGGCGTTGCGCTGCGCCAGCAGCTTGCGCTCCCACGGTTCCAGTCCTTCCAGCTCTTCGGCGTGGCTGTTGCGGTCCTTGTTGGTGACCGTAAAATCATCGTGGCGATTATAGAAATCCTTCAATGACGGGTCCTGGTCGATTTTCTTCGGCAGGGCCTTGTTGCGCTGCGCCGAGATCGACAGCGGCTGCGCGTCGTGCTGCGCCTTCTTCCAGGCCTTTTCGATTTCCGGGTCTTTGGTGCTGACGCCATATTCGCTGATGCCGTCGATGCTGATGTCGACCGCGTCGGTGGTGTAGAACCAGCCGCGCCAGAACCAGTCCAGGTCCGTGCCCGACGCATCTTCCATGGTGCGGAAAAAATCGGCCGGCGTCGGGCGCTTGAATTTCCAGCGCTGCGCATACTGTTTGAAGGCGAAGTCAAACAGCTCGCGCCCGAGGATGGTCTCGCGCAGAATGTTCAGAGCCGTGGCCGGCTTGTCGTAGGCGTTGGCGGTGAACTGCAGCAGCGACTCGGAGTTGGTCATGATCGGCACCTGGTGCTGGCTGCGCATGTAGTCGACGATCTTGCGCGGCTCGCCATTCCAGGAAGGGAAATCGTCTTCCCACGCCTGCTCGGCCAGGTACTGCACGAAGGAATTGAGTCCCTCGTCCATCCAGGTCCACTGGCGCTCGTCCGAGTTGACGATCATCGGAAAATAATTGTGGCCCACTTCATGGATGATCACGCCGATCAGGTCGTATTTGGTCTTTTTCGAGTACGTCAGCTCGCCCGTTTTCTTGTCCTTCACGGGGCGCCCGCCGTTAAAGGCGATCATCGGATACTCCATGCCGCCGACCGCGCCGTTGACCGACAGCGCCACCGGATACGGATAGTCGAAGCTGTACTTGTTGTACTGCTCGATGGTGTGCGCCACGGCGCGCGTGCTGTACTGCTGCCACAGCGGATTGCCCTCGTTCGGGTAGTAGGACATCGCCAGCACGCGCTTGCCGCCGCTGTTCAAGCCCTGCGCATCCCAGATGAACTTGCGGCTCGACGCCCACGCCGCGTCGCGCACATTGGTGGCCTTGTAGTGCCAGGTCTTCATGGCCGTACTGCGGGTTTTTTCCGCCGCCAGCGCTTCGGCCGGCGTGACCACCATCAGCGGCACGTCGCTGGTTTTCGCGCGGGCCAGGCGCTCGCGCTGCGCGCCGGACAATACCTGCTGCGGGTTCTGCAGCTCGCCGGTGGCGGCCACCACATGGTCGGCGGGCACCGTCAGGTACAGCTCGTAGTCGCCAAATTCCAGCGTGAATTCACCGGAGCCAAGAAATTGCTTGTTCTGCCAGCCCACCGCGTCGTAATAGGCTGCCATGCGCGGAAACCACTGCGCCACCTGGAAGATCGTGTTCTTGTCGTCTTCAAAATACTCGTAGCCGGAACGCTCGACCAGCACCTTCTGGTCGTTGATCAGATAGGACCAGGCGATATTGAAGGCGATGCTCTGGCCCGGCGCCAGCGGCACCGGCAAATCGATGCGCAGCATGGTCTGGTTGACCACATGCGCCAGCGGCTGGCCATTGGCCAGGGTAATGGCGCCAAGCTTGAAGCCGCCGTCGAATTCGCGCCCCGCGTGAATGGCGCGCAGGTCCTCGAACTTCAAGGCCTGCTCTTCATCGCCACTGAGCCAGGCCTGGCGCGACGGCGCGCTCAGCACGCGACGCTGGTCGGCGTCCTTGCGCAAGCCGTTCTGGTCCAGCTGCAGCCACAGGTAGGCCAGGCTGTCGGGCGAGCGGTTGTGATAGGTGATCGTCTCGCTGGCGCTAATGGCGCGGCGCTCTTCGTCGAGCGTGGCATGGATCACGTAATCGGCACGCTGCTGCCAGTAGGCGTGGCCGGGCGCGCCCGAAGCGGTGCGGTAGTTGTTCGGCGTGGGCAGCAGTTCTTCAAGCTGGCGGAACTTGTCGTCGAACGGCGCGGCCGGGCCACACAGGCCGGGCAAGGACACCAACAGGGGCAAACAGAGGGCTAGCAAACGAACAAGGACCGGCATGGTGCATTCCATCTGGAAATAAGAACAGAACTGCATTCTAAATCCAGGCTGTTTGACTACCGATCATTATTTCGCGTGTGGAATCCTGACCACAGTGGCGCGCCAGGCCGTCACGCCTGGCGCGCTACCAGAGCATCAGACCCGCAGCAGCACCTGGTACTGGCGGCTCTCGTCGCGCAGCGCAATCGTGTCGCCAGCAACGGCCACGCCATCGACCGACAAGCCAGGCGCCTGGCCCTGCGCTTTTTCCACCGTAATGGCGTAGCTGCTGGCGCCAAAACGGTAGTGCAGCTTGAAGCTGGTCCATTCGGCCGGCAGCATCGGCGCCAGGCGCAGCTGGTTCGCTTCGCGCGACACGCCCAGCAGCGACTCGATGATCAGGCGGTACAGCCAGCCCGACGAACCCGTGTACCAGCTCCAGCCGCCACGCCCCACGTGCGGCGAGACCGCATACACGTCGGCCGTCACCACATACGGTTCGACCTTGTAGCGTGCCACCGCTTCGGCGTCTTCGGCATGGCGCACCGGGCTGATCATGCGCATCAGTTCCCACGCTTTTTCGCTGTCGCCCATGCGCGCAAACGCCATCGCCGTCCAGATCGCCGCATGGGTGTACTGGCCGCCGTTTTCACGCACGCCAGGCACATAACCGCGAATATAGCCGGGGTTCAGGTCGGCCTTGTCGAACGGCGGATCGAGCAATTGAATCACGCCCGAATCGCGCCGCACCAGGCGCGCATCGACCTGGCGCATGGCGCCGGTCACGCGTTCCTGGTTGGCCGCGCCCGACAGCACGCCCCAGCTTTGCGAAATCGAATCGATCTGGCATTCCTGGTTGGTGTGCGAACCGAGCGGCGTGCCGTCGTCAAAATACGCGCGGCGGTACCACTCGCCGTCCCAAGCATGTTCCTCGACATTGGCCGACAATTTCACCGCTTCATCGCGGCAGAACTGCGCGAATTCGCTATCGCCGCGCAGCACCGCCACTTCGGCAAAGCGCTGCAGCACTTCATACAGGAAGAAGGCCAACCAGACGCTTTCGCCCTTGCCGTGCTCGCCCACCTTGTCCATGCCGTCGTTCCAGTCGCACGAACCCATCAAAGGCAAGCCGTGCACGCCCATGCGCAGGCCGTGGCGTATCGCCCGCACGCAGTGTTCGTACAGATCGGCCGACTCGTTCGAACGTACCGGCAGGTCGTAGTAGGAATCTTCTTCCGGCTTGACGGCGCGCCCTTCGATGAAGTGCACCGTTTCCGACATCACGGCCAGGTCGCCGGTGGCCGTCACATAGCGGCAGGCAGCCAGCGGCAGCCACAGGTAGTCGTCCGAGCAGTGCGTGCGCACGCCGCGGTCGGCCGGCGGATGCCACCAGTGCATCACGTCGCCTTCGAGGAACTGGTGCGCGGCGCTGACCAGCAAGTGGCCACGCAGCAGCTCCGGCTTGGTATGGATCATCGCCATCGCATCTTGCAGCTGGTCGCGGAAGCCATACGCGCCACCGGACTGGTAATAGCCGCTGCGCGCCCACATGCGGCAGGCGATGGTCTGGTACATCAGCCAGCCGTTGGCGATCACGTCCAGGGTCGGATCGGGCGTTTCGATACGCACCGCGCCCAGCGTGGTTTCCCAGTGCGCATGCACATTGGCCAGCGCCGCACGGGCAGCGTCCTTGCCCATGTGACGCTGCACCACGGTGCTGGCGTCGGCATTGCGGCGCCCGCCCACGCCAAGGATAAAGACGATTTCGCGCTCCTGCCCCGGTTGCAGTTCGAACGGCACCTGGATCGCGGCGCAGGCATCGAGCCCCGTGCCGGCCTTGCCGGACAGGCGCACGCGGCGCAGCGCGGCCGGCTGCGCCAGGCTGCCATTGCGGCCGATGAATTCATTGCGGTCGCAGGTGACCGAGCGGATGCTGGCGTCGGTATTGAAAAAGCCCACGCGGCCGGAAAACTCGGTGTTGTAGTTATTGCGCGCGAACAGCGCGCCGCTGACGGAATCCACTTCCGTCACCACATGCATGCCGGACTTGGCGCGCAGGTCGGCCAGCACCCATTCCACATAACCGGTAACGGACAGGCGGCGCGCCACGCCGCTGTCGTTGCGCAGCTTGACGACCGAGTATTTCACCGGCGCGTCCAGCGCCACATAGGTACACAGCTCGCTGGAAATACCGCTCTCGGTGTGTTCGAACACGCTGAAGCCGAAGCCGTGGCGCGTCACGTAGTCGCCGCTGCCGCGCGCCGGCAAGGCCGTCGGCGACCAGAACTGGCCGCTGTCTTCGTCGCGGATATAAAACGCTTCACCGGACAGATCGGACACCGGATCGTTATGCCATGGCGTGAGGCGGAATTCATGCGCGTTTTCGCTCCAGGTGTAGGCCTGGCCGCTTTCCGAGATGACGGTGCCGAACTGCGCATTGGCCAGCACGTTCGACCATGGCGCCGGCGTGCGCTGGCCTTCGCCGGTGGTGATCACATATTCGCGGCCGTCCGGCGTGAAGCCGCCCAGGCCGTTTTCCAGGATCAGCTCGCGCTTTGGCGCGCGGTGCGGCGCCAGGATCAATTCGCGGCCGCCCTCCAGCATCAGCGGCGGCATGCGCAGCACCGGGCTGGCAGGCCGCTTGACCTGCTCGGCCAGGGTGCCGCGCGTGTCGCTGATGATGGCCCGCGCCACCGATTGCAGCAAGATGCGGTCTTCATTGGCAATCTGGTCGGCCAGGCGCACGAAGATGCCGCCCGGGCGGTCGATCGCCTGCGCGTCGATGCCCGAGGCGATCAGACCCATGATCTGTTCCTGCAGCAGCTGGCGGTAGCCCGACTGGTCTTCGTACCAGATCACCAGGTCGACCACCAGGCCTTTCAGGCGCCAGTAGGCATGCGCCTGCACCATTTGCCGCGCCAGTTCGATATTGGCCGGGTCGCGGATCTGCAGCAGCACGATCGGCAGGTCGCCGGAAATCGCGTAGGCCCACAGGCCCGACTGGCCGCGGTGGTTCTTGATCAGGATGCTGGCGTCGGCGCGCAGCGAAGCGTTCGGGTAGATCACGGCATTGGCCAGGCGCGCATACAGCTGCGCATCGGCTTCGCTGGCATTGAGCTGGCGCAGCACTACCTGGCTATGGGTCCAGGCCAGTTCGAACACGCGGTCGGCCAGGTGGCGGTCCTGGTATTTGTCGATCAGGTGCAGCGCCGCTTCGCGCTGCTCGACCATGCCCGTTACGCTGTCGACCGTAATGGCCTGGTCGGGCGCCAGCGTGATGACGTAGCGGATCGCCACGACAGGATCGAGCACCGAGCCCTGGCCACCGCTCAGCGGCCCTTCTTGCTGCAGCGCCAGCGGCAGCTGCGCCGTGTTGCCGCGGCCGATAAAGCGCGAGCGGTCGGTCTCGAACGAGACCTCGTAGCCAGTGGCGTCATGCACCGTCATCACATGCAGCATCCATGGCATCTGCTCGTCTTTCGAGCGCGGACGGCGGGTGCACAGAATGGCGTTTTCCTGGGTCAGGATTTCGGTCTGCACGAACAGTTTGCTGAACGCCGGATGGGCCGCATCGGCTGCCGACGGCGCCATCACCACTTCGGCAAAGCTGGTGATCTCGATACGCCGCTGGCGGTTCGAATTGTTGCTGATGCGGGTGCGGCGGATCTCGATATCGTCCTCGGGCGAGACGACGATTTCGGTGTACAGGTCCAGCCCATGGTCGGCGCGGCGGAATTCGGCGCGCCCTTCCGAAAAGATCACTTCATATTTTTTCGGCTCGACCAGGGTCGGCTGGTAGGTAGTGGACCAGACATCGCCCTCGTCGAGGTCGCGCAGGTAGCAGAAATTGCCCCAGTTGTCGCGCGTGCTGTCTTCGCGCCAGCGCGTCACCGACAGGTCTTTCCAGCGGCTGTAGCTGCCGCCGGCATTGCTGACCATGACGTGGTAGCGGCCGTTCGACAGCAGCTGGGTTTCGGGCACGGCGCTGTTGGCCTGGGTGAGGATGCGCATCGGCATGCTCTGCTCGGTGGCGCTGCTGCGCAACACCGCCAGTTCGGCCGTGTTCGAGTAAAAGGCGCCGGCCTGCGGCGTGCGTTCCTGCAGCACCAGCAGGGCCGATTGCAGCAGCGGATCGGATTCGAAACGGCGCTGCATCGGCCGGTCATGCAGCAGGTAGCTGAGGGCCAGGAAACCCATGCCCTGGTGGTGCACCATGTACGAGCGAATGATGGCGCTGGTCTGGCCGCGCGGCAGGCGCGCGGCGGTAAAATCGATCGCTTCGAAAAAGCCGTAGCGGCCCATGTAGCCGGCCGCCTGCATGCGCTGCATGTTCTGGCACGACTCTTCCGGTTTCACCATCAGGCCCATCATGCTGGCGTACGGTGCGATCACCAGGTCGTCGGCCAGGCCGCGCTTGAGGCCCAGGCCCGGCACGCCGAACGCGCGGTACTGGTAGTTGAGGCTGGCGTCGACCGTGTTGTAGCCCGATTCGGACACGCCCCACGGCACGTCGCGCTGGCGGCCATAGTCGATCTGCGCTTCGATCACCGAGTGATAGGTCTGGTCGAGCAAAGTGTTCGGGTAGTTCGGCATCACCAGGAGCGGCATCAGGTACTCGAACATCGAGCCGCTCCACGACAGCAAGACCGGCTGGCCGGCCACCATGCACAGCTGGCGGCCCAGCGCAAACCAGTGCTCCTGCGGCAGCTGGCCCTGGGCAATCGCGATAAAGCTGGCCAGGCGCACTTCGGAGGCCAGCAAGTCGTAATAGCTGGCGTCGAGGCGGCGTTCGCTAACGTTGTAGCCGATCGCCAGCAGCTTGGTCGAGGTGTTGTACAAAAAGCCGTATTCGATCTGCGCAAAGTCGCGCGCCTGGCCTGCCGCCTGGGCAATATCGCGTACATTGCGGATCGCCTGTTCGCGTCCTTGCGCCAGCAGGCTGGCCAGCTCGGGCAGCATGCCGGCCGGCGCTTCCAGGGTCGCCAGTTCACGCAGGGTCGGCACGCGCGAGAGCATACCATCGAGGCCCGCATGCGCGGCCCAGGGCGCCAGTTGCAGCAGTTCGGCCAGCGCCGCGCGGCACTGGCGCGCCAGCGCATCGCTCCACATCGCCAGCTCGTTGTCGCTATCGTGCAGGGAAAGGGTCAGCAGTGCATCGGCCGCGCTGTTGGCCGCACCCAGGTAGGCATGCCACTCGGGGAGGCTGGCCGGCGTGGCCTCGGCCTGCAATAGCGCCAGCGCCTCACGCGCACCCTTGGCACTGCTGTCGGCGGTGATGAATTCCTGCAGCACCTGCGCCGTGGTGCGGATGCCATGGACGATCTGCGCACCGATGATGGGCGCGTCGTACAGTTCCACCAGGCCGGGCTGCAAGGTCAGCAGGTGGCCGGCCAGGTTGCCGCTGTCGACCGTCGAAATATACATCGGCTGCAGCGGCTTGCGGGTCTGCGTGTCGTACCAGTTGTAGAAGTGGCCCTGGAAGCGTTCCAGTTCGCCCATGCTGGTCAAGGTGGCGCGGCTGCGTTCGATCAGCTGGCCCATGGTGATATAGCCGAAATCGTAGGCCGTCAGGTTGGCCAGCAGCGCCAGGCCGATATTGGTTGGCGAGGTGCGGTGCGCCACCACCAGGGCTGGGTGCTCCTGCATGTTATCGGGTGGCAGCCAATGGTCGTCGGGGCCGACAAAGGTGTCGAAATAGGCCCAGGTCTTGCGCGCCACTCCATGCAGGAATTCGCCCTGCTCGGCCGACAGGCGGGCCACGGCGCGCTTGATCGGACGGCTGATGCGCCATGCGATGACGGGCGCGGCAAGCCACAGCACGAGGATGATGACGGCGGCCGGCAGCGCTTCCGGGCGCCAGTGCAGCAGCGCGGCAAAGGTGGCCAGCGCCAGCGCCGGCGAGCACCACATCGCGCGCCAGCTGTCGCTCTGGGCGCCGCTGGAGCTGTGCAGGTTCGAGGCGCGCCAGTCAAGCAGATGCTTGTGCGACACGTTCAGTCGCCACAGCGTGCGCACGATGGCGTCGAGGCTGATGAAAGCTTCGTACGGCAAGAACACCAGGGTCAGCATGGCATGCGAAAACTGCACGCTGCAACGGCGTTCAAAGGCGTCCAGGTGCTGGCGCCACAAGGTGTCGGCTGGTTTGCGCAGCAGGTCGTACAGGGCCGAGACCACCGGCGGCAGGAAGATGATCGCCAGCACCGCCGCGCTCCAGAACGCCACCTGCGGCAAAAAGCCCCAGGTCAGCAGCAAGGAGGCGGTGGTGGCCGGCGCGACCAGGCTGCGGCGCAGGTTGTCAAACAGCTTCCAGCGCGACAGCATCGACAGCGGATTGCGTTCGCGCTTGCCGCCACGGCCGGGCACGCGGCCCAGCAGCCAGCCGATCAGCTGCCAGTCGCCGCGGATCCAGCGCTGGCGGCGGCTCACGTCGGCGTCGTAGCGGGCCGGATATTCTTCATACAGCTGCGAGTCGCTCAGCAGCCCCGCGCGCAGATAGCAGCCTTCGAGCAAATCGTGGCTGAGGATCTTGTTGTCGGGCAGGCGCTGGCCCAGCACGCGCTCGAACATGTCGAGGTCGTAGATGCCCTTGCCGATGAAGGAGCCTTCATAAAACACGTCCTGGTACAGGTCGGATACGGTGCGCGTGTAAGGGTCGATGCCCGGCTCGCCGCCGCACATCAGTTCGTACTGCGAGGCATTGGCGCTGGGCAGGGCAACCGCCACGCGCGGCTGCAAAATACCGTAGCCGGCGATCACGCGCGAGCCGGCCGCGTCAAGCACGGGGCGGTTCAGCGGGTGCATCATGGTGGCGACGAAGTGGCGCGCCGCATCGCGCGGCAGCTGCGTGTCGGTATCGAGCGTGATCACATATTTGATGGTGCGCAGGCCGCGCAACTCGCCTTCGACCAGCATGAACTTGTCGCGCGCGCCACCGCGCAGGAACAAATTCAGGTCGGACAATTTGCCACGCTTGCGTTCCTGGCCCATCCACGCATTCTGCTGCGAATTGAACAGGCGCGGGCGGTGCAGCAGCAGGAAGGGGCCGGCCTGGCCCAGGTCTTCCGGATCGGCCGGGTCGCCGTTTTCCTTGAACTGTTCGCCTTCGACGCGGTATTTTTCATTGAGGCCACGGATGATGGCTTGCGCCTGTTGCAGCAGGGCCTCGTCGCCGGGCAGGGTTTGCGTGGGCGCGTCGACAAAATCGGTCAGCAGGCAAAAGCGCAGGTTCGGGTCGCGGTTGGCCAGATAGCGCACTTCCAGCGCTTCGCACAACTCGGCCACGTTTGCTTCGCTGTAGATCAGGGTCGGCACCACCACGATGGCGCGCGCGTCCGACGGAATGCCGGCCTTGTAGTCCAGGCGCGGCAGCGGATGCGGCACCGTCATCAAGGTTGCCACCCAGTTGACCAGCGCCACGGCCAGCTGGCTGCTGCCCAGCAGCGCCAGCACACCGAGGGCGGCCAGCGGCCAGCCCGAAACACCATAACGCACGGCGCGTTCCAATAGCAGCGCGCTGGCGGCCAGGGCCAGGAAAGAAATCGTGCCCAGGTAGACCGCCAGCGGCGAGGCGCGCGCGGTATGCTCCAGCGCTTCGCGCAATGGCAGCTTGGCGCCGGCCTGTTTTTCCAGGATCAATACGCCGCGTCCGACCAGGTAAAAGCCGATATGGCCTTTGCGTGTGTCGATGCTGGCGCCATGCGTCTGCGCCAGCTGCACCGCCATTTCGGCCACTTCCATTTCGCTGCGTTCGCTGCGCCTGGCAATGCGTTCGATCACATGGCGGTAGCTGTCGCGGGTGGCGAAATCCATGGCGCCATAGGTGCCGGCCGGGTCCAGGCGCAAGGTCTGTTCGACCACGCTCATGGTTTCGACGAATTCCTGCCAGTCCATGGTGCCCAGGAAGCGCAGGCTGCCGATGCTGTTGGCGATCGACACCTGGTCGGCCGCCTGCTGGCCGATCTCGGCCTGCACCTGCTGGTCGATGGTGAGCCCGGATTCGGCCAGCTTGTGCGTCAGCCACGACAAGGCCAGCGTCAGCGATGGGCTTTGTCCTTGCAGCCGGCGCGACAGCTCGGCGACAAACGCACTGCTGGTGGGCGGATTCGAGCGCGCCATGTCGGCGACCAGCAAAATCAGGCCACTCGGGTTGCTGTCGGCGATCTCCATCATCTGGTCGGCCCAGCCATTGGCCAGGTCGCGTTGCAAGCGGTCGTCGGCCACGCGCGCGGCCACGCGGCGCAGGTTCTCGATCAGCGCCAGGCGCAGCATGATCGGCACGGCCCACAGCTCGCCCAGGGTCAGGGTGGCAACGTCCTGGTAGGCTTCGACGAAGTGGCACAGGTTTTCCATGTCCACGTGACCATCGCCATGCGAAATGATTTCCAGCGCAATTTTATACACGCGCGGACAGCCGGCATCCTGGCCGGTGCTCAGGCGCGGCAGTTCCTTGCTGTAGTTCTTCGGCAGGTGGCGCCGGGTGGTGCGGATCTGTTCTTCGATCAGGTAGAAATTATCGAGCAGCCATTCCGAAGCGGGCGTGACCTGGCGCCCGCTTTTCACGGTGTCCGTCAGCTCATTGACGGTGGCGGTGATCAGCGCAGCATTGTCGGCCAGGCGCGCCAGCAGCCGGTCGCGGCCATGCCGCTTGCCGACCGCATGGCCGCTGGCGATGTTCTTGCCGTGCGCCGCCATCTGCATGGCGCTGAATAATTCCGAACGCAAGGGCAAGGCGTCGTCGCGCGCAGCATCGAAGCTGTCGCCCGCGCGGGCGGGATTCATATTGCCGCGGAAAATGTGCTTGAAACGGGAAAGCTTTTCCTTGACTGCTGCTGTGTACTCTTTCAACTTGGCCTCGCTAGGTGCGCGCATGAAACGACGGCACCCGCCGCAATGCCACGGCCGGTTTGCGCAAGCAAAGCAGGCACTGGCAAAGACGGAAAGCAAAGCGCCGGAGCGTTGCGATGAATCTCAATGATCAGAGAGATTTTCTGATCTTCATCGTAGGTGCGCACTCGGCAAGCCACCGTGCGCTAGCGTACACACAGCGGGCATTAACAGCGGGCGGCCCCAGAAAGTTGCCGCCAGGCCGTGGTATTGACTCCAAACAGGAATAAAAGCAATTGCCGATCAGGCCACAATCGGCAGTGCGCGAGGGGCGAAGGCGGCCATGGCGATGCCGCCGTTCAATTGCCAGGCTGCGCCGTGACCGAGACGGCGCAAACAGGCGGCGGCGCGCGCGCTGCGGTTGCCGCTGCGGCAGAAAAACACCAGCGGACGCTGTGGTTTGCGCAGCCAGCCGGCCACTTCGCCGGCCAGGCGGCTCAGCGGCACGCGCTGCACGGTGGCGCCATCGAACACCTGCCCCATGCAGGCGGCCTGTTCATAGGCTTCGCGCACATCGACCACGATAGCGTCCGGATGCGCACCCAGCCAGGCCGCCAGGCCAGCGGCGTCGAGCTGCAGCGCCGCGCCAGCGGCCGGTACGGCGCGCACGCTGGCGCAGATGCTGCCATCATCGCGTGAGCCGCACAGCACGGTATCGGGCGTGACCAGATCCGGACTCAGCAAGGCCGCCACCACGTGCGCATCGAGCACGCCCGTGAAGGCAAAGCTGCTCCCCAGCAAATACACCTGCGTATCGCCGCAATCGATGCGGCGCAGGCCGGCGCCAAACGCCAGCCTGCCTTGCGCATCGAAGCCATCGGCCGCCTCAATGCCCAGGTCAGCCAGCAGCGCCAGGCGCGCCGCGCCCTGCTCCGGCGCGGCTTCGGTTTGCACGATGGCCTGCACGCCATAGCCCTGGCAGCGCACGAAGGCGGCAAGGCGCGGCACCAGCGCGGCTTGCGGGTCGATGATCACGCAACTGGCGCTGGCCGCGTCCGTCAGCAGCCAGGTGTTACGGCCGTCGACGCTCAGTTGCGTGACGCCATCGCGCAAGCTGGCCAAGGGCGCCAGAACGGACGGCAGCAAGCCGCTGGCGCGCAGCGCCTCGCCGCAGCGCTCGATACGTGCGCAGGCGGCAAGAATGGTTGCCTCGTCGGTCAGCGGGCCGAATGACAGGCGTATCGCCGAACTGGCGCGCCACTGCGGCACTTGCATCGCCTCGAGCACATAGCTGGGCAAGGCTTTCGAGGCCGAACAGGCGCTGCCCGAACTGACGCGCACGCCGGCCGCATCGAACAGGTCCAGCAATTCCCTGGACGATAAACCGGGCACGGAGAAATTGAGCGTGGTGGACAGCGACAGCGCCAACGGCATGTTGAAGACAATGCCGGGCAAGGCCCGCTCCAGGCTGGCCACCAGGCGTGCGCGAAAGGCCGCCAGTTGCGGTGGGCTGCGGAAGGTGGCGCCGTCGCCGAGCGCCGCCAGCACCGCGCCCAGCGCGGCGATGCCAGCCATGTTTTCGGTGCCCGAGCGCAAGCCTGTTTCCTGGCCGCCACCCATCATCAAGGGCGTGAATGGCGCGCCGGCACGCACATACAGCATGCCGATGCCTTTCGGCGCATACAGCTTGTGGCCCGAAAAGGGCGCATAATCGATGCGGGTGGCGGCCAGGTTCAGCTGCAGCTTGCCCAGCGCCTGCACGCAGTCGACCATCCAGTAAGCATTCGCGCCGCATTCGCGCAGCAGTTGCGCAATCGCCGACAGATCGCTGATCACGCCGGTCTCGTTATTGGCCGCCATGGTGCACAGCATGGCGGTGTCGCCGATCAGTTCGCCCAGCGCGCCAAGATCGTGGCGGCCGTCGGTGTCGACCGGCAGCGCGCGCAAGGTGAGGTTCAGGCCCAGCAAGCGGTTCCAGTGCGCCAGGCTTTCCGGTACCGCCTTGTGCTCGGTCGCGCCATACAGCAGCAGGCTGCCGATGCGCTGGCCGGCATCGCGCCGCTCGCGCAACGCGCACAGCGCCGACAGCACTGCCGTCTGTATGCCCTCGGTGGCACCGCTGTTGAACATCAGCCGCCCTTCCCCGGCACCCAGCAGGCGGCGCGCCAGCGCACGCACGCCATCCATCATGGCCCTGGCCTGCAAGCCGGTGGCATGGGTACTGCTGGGGTTGCCATAACCGTGCGCCATGGCCGCGCTGGCGGCGGCAACGGCGGCAGGCAGCACGCTGGTGGTGGCATTGCAGTCGAGGTAGATGTCTTTCATGTTCGTCGCTTCGTCAGGCAGTAGTTGGGCAGGCAATCAGTCTACCAAGCGCTGCCCGTGAAGATATGCCAAAAGACACTGCGAATACGCTACCATGCAGCATGAACATGCTATTAATGGCGATATATAAAAATGAATTCACTTTCCCATCCGCTCGACAAATTCGACTGCGCCATCCTGGCAGCCTTGCAGAGCGACGGCACCTTGTCGATCGCCGCCCTGAGCGAACGCATCGGCCTGTCCAGCACGCCATGCTGGAAAAGGGTCAAGCGGCTGGAAGAAGAGGGGTATATCGAGAGCCGGGTGGCGATTGTCAACCGGCAGAAAGTCGGCCTGCCGGTCACCGTGTTTGTCAGCGTGCGCACCGGGCAGCACGATGAAAAATGGCTGCGCCGCTTTGCCGCCGCCGTCATCGTGATGCCCGAGGTGCAGGAATTTCACCGCATGAGCGGCGACATCGATTACTTGCTGAAGGTGGTCACCACCGATATCAAGGGCTATGACCTGTTTTACAAAAAGCTGATCAAGGCGGCCCAGCTGCTGGGCGTGTCATCGGCGTTTTCCATGGAACAGATCAAGTACAGCACGGAACTGCCCCTGGAGCTGATCGCACATGGCCTGCCGGCCTGAAACCATTGCAGCTTGCTTAAGCTTGCTCTTCAGTTACGTTGCTGCATCGCAACATAAACTGGCCGAAAGATAGGGAAATCAGCGGTGCAGTTACCGCCAGTCGGTATACTTTCGCGCTTGCCCGCCGCGCGCGGGGTCACGCACAAGGTTTTTCATGCATTTTCTCAGCCGCCTCTCGATCCAGAAAAAACTGCTGTTCAGCATGGGCTTTTGCCTGCTGCTGTTCATGGCGATCTCTTCCTTCCTCAGCGTGCGCATGAGCAGCGGCTATGTGCGCGAACGCGTCGTCAGCCACGAATTGCCGGCCCAGGTCGGCGAGATCCGCAACGACGTGCTGCGCCAGATCAGCCAGCCCTTGTCGGTGGTGCAAACCATGGCCAACGATATTTATCTGCAGGACTGGGAAGACGCAGGGTTGCCCGATGACGGCCTGGCTGCCTTCCAGCGCTACGCCAGTGCCATCAAGACACAAAACAAGGCGGCCTCGATCAACTGGGCCTCGGGCAGCACCGGCAAATACTTCACCACCGAAGGCTTGCTGCGCACCCTGGACAAGAACGCGGCCGCAGACCAGTGGTTCTACCGCCTGCTGGCCGGCGACAAGCCGTATACGCTCGATATCGACAAGGCCGTCGATTCCAGCAGCATCATGCTGTATCTCAATGCGCGCGGCCAGACGGCGGGCGGCAAGCCGTACGCGGCCGGCCTGGGCCTGTCCATCGATGCGCTGGCCGAAACCATCCGCAGCTACAAGATCGGCCAGACCGGCCATGTCTACCTGGTGCGCGCCAATGGCACCGTGCTGATCCATCGCGATTCGGCACTGGCCGATGGCAAGCATTTGCTGAAGAACCTGCCCGGCTTCGATGAGGCACTCAGCAGCAGCCTGCTGACGGGCAAGAAATACAGTTCCAGCATGTACATGGCGCCGGCCGGCAAGCAATTCGTGGCCGCCTCGTTCGTGCCGGAATTGAATCTGTATGTGGTGGCCGAAGTGCCGGAAGCGGAAGTGCTGGGCAACGTAATGCGTTCGGCGCTTGTCGCCGCGCTGGTGGCCGGCCTGGTCGGCGGCGGCGTAGCCTTGTGCATCATCTATATGATCAGCCGCGCGATTGCCGCACCGGTGGCGCGCGCAGCGCACATGCTGGGCGATATCGCCAGCGGCAATGGCGACCTGAGCCGCCGCATGGTAGTCGAGTCCGAAGATGAAGTCGGTGCCCTGGCTGCCGCCTTTAACCGTTTTGTGGCGTCGCTGAACGTGACGATACGCGAAGTTCGTGACAGTACAGTGGCGATTGCGGCCGCTTCAAGTGAAATTGCCACTGGCAACCTGGACCTGTCGGCACGCACCGAAGCCCAGGCCTCGAGCCTGGAAGAAACGGCGGCCGCCATGGAGGAGCTGACCTCGACCGTGAAACAGAATGCCGACAATGCGCGTCAGGCCAACCAGCTGGTGGTGTCCGCTTCCGGCCATGCCGTCAAGGGCGGCGAGGTGGTCGGCCAGGTGGTGCAAACGATGGGAGCGATTACAGAAAGTTCACGCAAGATCGCCGATATTATCGGCGTGATTGATGGCATAGCCTTCCAAACCAATATCCTGGCGCTGAATGCCGCAGTGGAGGCGGCGCGCGCCGGCGAACAGGGCCGCGGCTTTGCGGTGGTCGCCACCGAAGTGCGCAACCTGGCGCAGCGCTCCGCCGCCGCCGCCAGGGAAATCAAGGACCTGATTGTCGATTCGGGCAGCAAAGTGGAGGCGGGTAGCCGCCTGGTCGATATGGCTGGCGCAACCATGCAGGATATCGTCGTGTCGGTGCAGCAAGTAACCGACCTGATGGGCGAGATCGCCTCGGCCAGCCACGAGCAGAGCCAGGGCATAGCGCAAGTCAATGCCACCGTGACGCAGATGGATGACGCCACCCAGCAAAACGCGGCGCTGGTGGAAGAAGCGGCGGCCGCTGCCCAGTCGCTGCAGGATCAGGCGGCGCGCCTGGCGCAGGTGGTGAGTGTGTTCACGCTCGAGGAAGCTGGCCACGCGCCTGTGGCCGGCTTGCTGCTCAGATAGCTGGCTGCTTGAGCGTGGCGGCGTTCTTGAAAAAGTCGTGGATGCCGCTCTCGCTCATGCGGCGCGCATTGGCCAGTTCGCCACCCTTGGTAGCGTACAGCACCTGGTTGTCGCTGCTCGACACCAGCACGGCGGCCGGAATGCCTTTTTTCAGCGGATTGCCATAGGCGTTCGCCACGTCCAGGTTATGGTCGAAATTGCCCACGTCGACTTTCACCACCTTGAATTCCTTCTGCATCAGCTCGGCATTTTTGCCTTCCTTCAAGGCCTTGTCGAGTGCGCGGCAGTCTTCGCACCAGTTGGCGCCAAAAATCAGCAGCACCGGCACATGGGCCGCCTTGGCTTCGGCCAGCGCGTGGGCCACGTCGGCCTTGGCGTCGGCGGCGGCGTTGTACGGCAGGTGCTGGGCGGTGGCTGGCGCGGGCGTTGGCGCGGCGGCGATGGCGGCGCCGGACAGCAGCAGGCTGGCAAGAACAGTGGAAAGAAGACGCATGCGGGGCTCCAGGGAAACAGGACATGAGGCAGGCTGGCCAGGGCCAGCGAGCGCGACTGTCTAGAATATGCCTGCTGCGCAGAAATATCTACAATTTATTTGCACTGTGCTTATGCGGAAAGCATATAAGCATGCGCCGGCAACGAATGCGAACGCATGGGATAATGTCCGGCTCTGCATGAGCAACGCTAACGCGCCTTCCAACATGAGCACTTCTTTCCTGGCACGCTGGCTGCCGCAACCGAACAATGGCAGCCGCCGCGAACAATTGCGCGCCTGCGCGGGCGCCATCTGCGGCCTGCTGCTGACGGGCCTGACCTGCCATTTCCTGCTCGCCCCGGACAGTGCCAGCATCTACCTGATCGCGCCGATGGGCGCTTCCGCCGTATTGCTGTTCTGCCTGCCGGCCAGCCCGCTGGCCCAGCCATGGTCGGTGGTGGGCGGCAATGTGGTGTCCGGCCTGGTGGGCGCGGCCTGCGTCAAATGGCTGGGACCCGGCGTCGGCGTGGCGGCGCTGGCCGCCTGCCTGGCAATTGCCGCCATGTTTGCCCTGCGCTGTCTGCATCCGCCCGGTGGCGCCGTAGCGTTGACGACCGTTGTCGGCGGCGCCAGCGTGCAGGCGGCCGGCTTTGAGTTCGTCTTCGTGACAGTCCTGTTCAACTCCGCCATCCTGGTCGCCTGCGCCGTGCTGTACAACAACCTGACGGGGCGCCGCTATCCGCATGCCCAGCAACTGGCGCCGGCCCATCCGCACGCCACTGACGACGAGGTGCCGAGCGCGCGCCTGGGCTTTACGGCCGACGACCTCGACGCCGTGCTGCGCCAGCACGGCGAAGTGCTCGATATCAGCCGCGACGACCTGCAGGCGATCTTTTTGCAAACCGAGCTGCGCGCGTACCAGCGCCGCTTCGGCGTCGTCACCTGCCTTGACATCATGTCGAAAGATGTATTGCATGCCGAGTTCGGCACGCCACTCGACGAGGCCTGGCAGTCGATGCGCACGCACGATATCGGCGCCCTGCCCGTGCTGAATCGCGCGCGCCGCGTGATCGGCATCATCACGCAGACCGACTTCCTGCGCCATGGCGGCCTCGACGATTACCAGGGCATGCGCCATCGCCTGCGCGCCATTTTGCAGCGCAGCGGCCTGTCGCATACCGAGCGCCCGGAAGTGGTGGGCCAGTTGATGACGCACAAGCCGCACACGGCGCGCCTGGGCACGCCCATTATCGACCTGGTGCCGCTGATGGCCGACGCCGGCTACCATCATATTCCCATCGTCGATGATGAAGACCGGCTGGCCGGCATTATCAGCCAGTCCGACCTGATGGCGGCCCTGTATGAAACGCGCTTTGCCGAGGCGGCCGCATGAGCAGCTTCGACGCCGTGCTGTCCACGGCTGCCGGCAGCACGCCCGTCATCGCCGATTTTTTTGGCAATACACTGGTGATCGGCAACGCCAGCGTGGACCTGAGCCAGGTGGTGGTCAGCGTGGGCGGCATGGAGCAGCCCGAACTGTTCCTGAACTGGCTCGATGCGCAGGGCCGGCAGGCATCGCTGAAACCGGCGAGCGCCGACGATATCGCCACCGTGCTGCAGCAAGCGCCAACGTCCTTGCAGCCATCGCTGCAGAAACTCTGGCGCGAACGCAAGCAGAACCGGCGGCAAGTAGCCGGCTGGCTGGCTGGATTGACAGGCGCGGCGCTACTGGCCGGCGGTTTGTTCTGGTGGCAAGGAAATAACGCCATCGGCGCGCTGGCCGGCCTGATTCCGCTGTCGACGGAAAAGCAGCTGGGCGAGCTGGCGCTGGCGCAGGTACGCGCCCAGGGCAGCCTGGCCGCCAGTGGCGCGGCGCAGCAAACGGTGCAGGAGATCGGCCAGCGCCTCACCATCGGCTCGCGCTACCAGTACCGCTGGTTCGTCAGGCAGGACGACAGCATCAATGCGTTTGCCATGCCAGGCGGCATTATCGTCGTGCACACGGGCTTGCTGCGCCAGGCCGGCAATCCCGGTGAACTGGCCGGCGTGCTGGCCCATGAAGTACAGCATGTGGAACAGCGCCACTCGCTGCGGCAGATGATCACCAGCCTGGGCTGGGGTGCGCTGGTGGCCGTGACCATCGGCGATATCAGCGCCGTGGCCGCCATGCTGGCGCACCAGGCCGGCGCCATGTATTTCAGCCGCGACATGGAAGAAGAAGCGGACCGGCTTGGCGTGCAAGCGCTTCAACATGCACGCATCCGCCCGGACGGCATGCTGGCGTTTTTCCAGAAGATGCGCGAAGAAGACAGCGGCAAGACAGCTGCACCGGGCTGGATCTCGTCGCATCCGCAGACGGCGGCGCGCGTGCAGCGGGTCACGGACCTGATCAATGCAGCGCCCTGCGCTGACTGCGTGCCTTTGACCAGCAGCCATTGGCAAGCGATGAAGGCGGCGTTGCCTGTGGAAGGCAAGCAGTAAGCAGCAAGCAGGGCAATATTTCCTGCAAGCGAGTTGAGCGATGGCGTATGCTTACGCCCCGGCCACTGTCCATCCAGACACTGCCATCCCGTTCATTCTCCTTACCAAGGACACCGCGCATGAAGCATCGTTTTATACTCGGCACCCTCGCCGCCTCCCTGTTGCTGGCCTTTGCGCCACTGTCGCAAGCGGCCCAGCCGGTTGCCAAGCCTGTCGCCGTCAGTGCGCCGCAAGCCAGGCAGCGATTGCAGGCAGTGGCCGACCAGTACTACGATGCGCTGGCCCGTTTCGAGCCGATCAACGCCACCGAGAGCGGCGACAACCGTTTTGACGACCAGCTCGGTTCAGCCATCGTGCCGGCCGCGCGTGCGAAGCAGTTTGCCCTGTACCGCCAATACCAGAAAACCTTGCGCGCAATTGCCCGCCAGCAGTTGTCGCAGCAGGACCAGATCAACTACGACATCCTCGACTATGAGCTGGCGACCGCCCTGTCGTTCGAGCGTTTCCCCGAATACCTGCTGCCCCTGAACCAGATGGACAGCATGCCGGTAACGCTGGCCAACTACGCGGGCGGCGAAGCGTCGCAGCCGCTGGTCACCGTCGCCCAGTATGATGCCTACCTGAGCCGCCTGAACCAGCTGCCCGGCTGGATCGACCAGGCGATCGCCAATATGCGCACCGGCATGCAAAAGAAGATCGTGCTGCCGAAGCCGCTGATCGAGTCCGCCCTGCCGCAATTCAAGAAACTGGTCAGCGCCACGCCGCAGGAAAGCGTGTACTACACACCCGTCAAGAACCTGCCGGCCAGCTTTGGCGAAGCCGACAAACAGCGTTTGACGCAGGCGTATACCGAGGTCGTCAGCGGCAAATTGATGCCGGCCCTGCAGCGCCTGGCCACCTTCATGGAAAACGACTACCTGCCGGCCGGCCGTGCCAGCAGCGGCTGGAGCGCGCTGCCAGACGGCGCCGCCTGGTACCAGGCGCGCGTGGCGTCGAGCACCACCACCGACATGAAACCGGAACAGATCCATGCGATCGGCCTGAAGGAAGTGGCGCGCATCCAGGGCCAGTATGCGATCGTCGGCCCGAAGATGGGTTACACGGGCCCGGCCGCCGGCCTGCCGGTATGGGTCTCGGAACAGGCGAAATACCGCCCGTTCAAGACCGACCAGGAAGTGCTCGATGTGTATCGCAAACTGAATGTTCTGCTCGATACCAAATTGCCGGCGCTGTTCACGCTGGTGCCGAAGGCGCCACTGGACTTGCGCCTGGAACCTGAACTGAGCCGCGACACCGCCGCCGACCACTATACGGCGCCGGCCGCCGACGGCTCGCGCCCGGGCGTGTTCTGGTCGGTGGTGACCGATCCCAAGCTGTACGGCGACACCGGCATGACCACCTTGTTCCTGCACGAAGGCAAGCCGGGCCACCATTTCCACCTGGCGCTGGTGCAGGAAATGGACTTGCCGAACTTCCGCCGCTTTGGCGGCAATAACGCGTTTACGGAAGGCTGGGCCCTGTACGCGGAAACGCTGGGCAAGGAAATGGGCCTGTTCGACGATCCGGCCCAGTACTTTGGCCACCTGAACGATGAAATGCTGCGCGCCGTGCGCCTGGTGGTCGACACCGGCTTGCACACCAAGGGCTGGACTCGCGAGCAGACCATCAAGTACATGCGCGACACCCTGGGCTACGACGCGGTGGCGAAAAGCGAGACGGAACGCTATATGGCCTGGCCGGGCCAGGCGCTGGGCTACAAGATCGGCGCACTGAAAATCATCGAACTGCGCCAGCGCGCGCAAGCGGCGCTCGGTGACAAGTTCAGCCTGCCGAAATTCCACGAGGTGGTGCTGAGTGACGGCACCTTGCCCTTGAAACTGCTGGAAGCCAAGGTCGACCGCTGGATCGCGCAACAGCAGCAACAGCAGCAACAGCAGCAGTAACAGCGCTGCGTTCATTTGACGCAGCGCAATACCCCGCCTGAAAACCATGCTGCAGGACAGGACGCCAGGAACCGATGGCGCCCTGTACTGCCTAACTTCCATCTTCATGGGAGGCAGCATGGAAAGCGAAGGCAAGAGCAACGGCGCCCTGCTCCATTACACCAGCGCGCGCAGCGAACCCGATGGCCGCGCGCACCGGCGCCTGCCCGGCGAGGGCCGCCAGCGGCCGCAACTGCTGGGCCACGCGCTGGGCTGGTTCAGCATCGCGCTGGGCCTGGCACAACTGCTGGCGCCGCGCAGCGTGGCGCGCGCCAGCGGCCTGAACAACGTGTCACCCCTGTTGATACGCGCCATCGGCATACGCGAACTGGCCAGCGGCATCGGTCTGCTGCGCCAGGAAACGCCACCGGCCTGGCGCTGGTCGCGCGTGGCTGGCGACGCCATGGACTTGTCGCTGCTGGGCGTGGCCATGACCAGTCCGCGCCACGCCCGTTCGCGCCTGGCAACGACGGCGGCGCTGGTGGCCGGTATCGCCGCCATCGACTACATGGCCAGCGTCCAGCTGGCGCCACGCAAGCTCAGCGAACTGCCCGCCCCTGGCGAGAGCGGTCTGTCGATGCAAAAAAGCATGATCGTCAACCGCTCGGCCGACGACTGCTACAACGCCTGGCGCAACCTTGAAAACCTGCCGCGCTTCATGCCCGGCCTGGTATCGGTGCAGGTGCTCGATGCGCGCCGTTCACGCTGGCACAGCGCCGGCGGCGTGTGGACGAGCGAGGTGACGCGGGAAGAGCCGGGCAAACGCATCGAGTGGCGCGCCGAGGAACACCTCGATGAAACGGGCGCACTGGAGTTCTCGCCGGCACCCGGCGGACGCGGCACCGTAATGACCTTGCACACGCACATGCGCCCGCCTGCCGGCCAGGTCGGCAAGGCCGTCAGTGAGCTGTTCAGCGAAGCACCGGCCTACAAGCTCGAGACTACCCTGCGCCGTTTCAAGCAGTGGATGGAAACGGGCGAAGTGGCCACCACCGACGGCCAGCCCAGCGGCAAGCGCAGCCTCAAGACGCGGCTGCTGCACAAGACGCTCAAGACCGCCGACGCCACCGATACCTCATTGACAGGAGACCACTCATGAAAGCCACCTGCTGGCACGGCAAGCGCGACGTCAGGGTCGAGCAAGTGCCCGATCCCACCATCCTCAATCCGCGCGACGCCATCATCAAGGTCAGTTCCACCGCCATTTGCGGCTCCGACCTGCACCTGTACAACGGCGTCGTGCCGACCATGGAGCAAGGCGACATTCTCGGCCATGAATTCATGGGTGAAGTGGTGGCGCTGGGCGCCGGCGTCGGCAACCTGAAGGTGGGCGAGCGGGTAGTAGTACCGTTTCCGATCGCCTGCGGCCAGTGCTTCTTTTGCGAACAGCAGCTTTATTCCGTATGCGAAAACTCGAACCCCAACGCCTACCTGGCGGAAAAAATGTGGGGCCATTCCGGTGCCGGCATCTTTGGTTACTCGCACCTGACGGGCGGCTACGCCGGTGGCCAGGCCGAGTTCGTGCGCGTGCCCTATGCCGACGTCGGCCCGATCAGCATACCGGCCGAACTGAAGGATGAAGAAGTGCTGTTCCTGTCCGATATCCTGCCGACCGGCTATATGGCGGCCGAAGCCTGCGACATCAAGCCGGGCCAGGTGGTGGCGGTGTGGGGCTGCGGCCCGGTCGGCCAGTTCGCCATCCAGAGCGCCTTTGTGCTCGGCGCCGAGCGCGTGATCGCCATCGACCGCCAGCCCGAGCGCCTGCGCATGGCGCGTGAACTGTCGGGCGCTGAGACGCTGCATTTCGAGGAAGTCGACGTGCCCGACGCGCTGCGCGAAATGACCGGCGGGCGCGGCCCCGATGCCTGCATCGACGCGGTCGGCATGGAAGCGCATGGCGCCGGCATCAGCCATATCTACGACCGGCTCAAACAGACCCTGAAACTGGAATCGGACCGCCCCATCGCCCTGCGTGAAGCCTTGATGAGTTGCCGCAACGGCGGCGTGGTGTCGGTGGCCGGCGTGTATGGCGGCTTCAGCGACAAGATTCCGTTCGGTTCCATCATGAACCGCTCGCTGACCATCAGGACAGGGCAAACCCATGTGCAGCGCTACCTGCAGCCACTGCTCGAACGCATACAGCGCGGCCAATTCAATCCGGCCGCCATCATTTCACATCACCTGAGCCTGGACGAAGCGCCGCATGGCTACGAGATCTTCCAGAAAAAACAGGAACAATGCATCAAGGTCGTCATGCACCCGGACTGAGCCAGGCGTTATACCAGCAAGGCGGCGCTCATCGAGCGCACTTCTTCGCCGGACTCGGCCAGGATGCTTTGCAAAGTGTCGTTGTCGATGATGAATTCGATCACCGAGTCCGAAGGCGTGAGCATTTCAACGAACGTCGTTTGCAGCGGCGACGGCACGGGGGCCAGCTGCTTGGCCAGCAGCAGGGTATCGAGCAGGGAATCGGGCGGGATCGCGAGCAGGCCGTCGCGCAGGCCTTCGATGGCCTCGCTGACCGGTTGCGGGATCAGCAGCTTCTTCATCACTTCGCGTGAAATGATTTCCTCGGCCGATTCCATCCACTGTTCGCCATCATCGTCGAGCAGGCCCGGAAACTCGTCGGCGCGCGACAGCAGGTAAAAGCCGCCCACCTCGTGCACGATGCCGGCGAACAGGGCGGTATCGGCATCGACATGCGTGACGCGGCGCGCGATCACATGGGCCAGCGCGGCCACGTGCGCCGTGTGCTCCCACAACTGGGTCGCCTTCTGGCGCAGCACCGGATCGGCGATCTTGCTGCCGAACTGGCGCACCACCATTGCCGCCACCAGCGAATACAGGTTGCGGTAGCCCATGCGCATGACGGCGGCGCGCACGCTGGTCACGGGCCGCGCATCGCCGCGGCTGTACACCGCCGAATTGGCCAGCGCGACGGTGCGCGCCGCCAGCAGGGGTTCGGCCAGCACCAGTTTGATCGCATGATCGATATGGCAATCCGGTTCCGCCAGGGCCAGTTGCAACTGCAACGCGGAATTGACACTGATAGGAAACACCAGTTCTCCGCGTACCGCCTGGGAAACAATCAATCCGAATGCCTGTAGTTTATTCATCACCCTGCTGTCCGTCCCGGTTATTCTTTTAATATTGCATCACTTTATATCAGAATCATTGCCGTTCTCACGCGCAATTAAAATCCGCTGACTTCAGGCAAAGATATCGACGCCAGCGTACGCTCGTCGCCAATCACGAACAGCTTTTGCTGTTGCAATACCTGTAATAGAAAGGGCTGGCCCTCGCGCAAGCGGCGCTGGAAGTCAAGCAGCGTGTACAGATTCGGATTGATTTTGCGGCGCAAGGTGCGCTCGGCCGGCGCCAGCCGCGTCAAGAGGTCGCCGTAATTGGCCTCCTCGGCTACCAGCAGCAGATCGATGGCGCTGCCGGGAAGATCCTGGCCCGTGGCCGTGGCGCCGCACACGAACGCCAGCTGCAACTGGGCGCGCAACGGCGCCAGCGTGCTGCTGAGCACCCCCACCAGGCCAAAGGTCTTTTGCACCAGGCCGCTCAACTCCGGATACACCAGGCTTTCCTTGTTCGGCCAGAAGCGCCGCACATTGCCGATCCGCTCGGACGTGATCAGCCCCGCATCATGCAGCCGCCGCAACTCGCGCTGCGCCGACGCACTGCCCAGGCCCGTCAGCCGCATGATCTCATTCAGATGAAACCCTTCGTTGACGCGCACAAACAGCAGTCCCAACAGCTTTTGCTGGGCGGGAGAGAACAGGGCTTGAGCGATCATGCGCCAGATCTTAGCATGAGCGCGCTGGAAACTGGCGTGGAAAAATCGCCTCGACTTGCCAAGCCCCGGCCCAGACGTCAGGCCATTGCGCAATACTGGGGACGAAAAAAAACGGCACCCGAAGGTGCCGCTCTTGTCAGCTGGTAGCTAGTGTTACGCTTCGTCGCCGTGGTGATGTTGGGCTTGCGTTTCGATGTCCTGCAACGCTTCGGCAGCTTCGCCGGCCATCGAGGCTTTCTCTGCCAGCAGCAGGGCTTGACGCTCTTCGCCCAACCCGTACTTCTTTCTCTTTGCGTGCGCGGCGGGGGCAAAATCGTCGACGTAAAAAAACGGCACCCGAAGGTGCCGTTCTTGTCAGCTGGTAGCTAGTGTTACGCTTCGTCGCCGTGGTGGTGCTGGGCTTGCGTTTCGATGTCCTGCAACGCTTCGGCAGCTTCGCCGGCCATCGAGGCTTTCTCGGCCAGCAGCAGGGCTTGACGCTCTTCGCCCAACCCGCAC
>NZ_JBXAVX010000025.1:0-55511 GCF_057291295.1 Janthinobacterium sp. 1L-D-8-B-C4 | reverse complement strand
GGGCTGAGTCCTGTGCAGTACAGAACTCAGTTCTTGAGCAGCTAGCAAATTAAACCGTCCAACTATTTGGGGTCAGTTCACTCCGGCCCGCCATTATGGCATCACTGGCGGTGTCGGGTTACGCCCTGCGGGCTAACCCGACCTACCCGACCTACTCTCCCAGCAGCTCCGCTACCACTTCCATGCCCTGCACGCGCTCGGCCACCACCTTGACGATGACAATAATGGGCACGCCAAGCAGCAAACCCCAGACGCCCCACAGCCAGCCCCAGAACAGCAGGCTGACAAACACTGCGGTCGGGTTCATGCGGGCAATGCGCCCGGTCATCCAGGTGGTGACAAAGGTACCGACCAGGGTGGCAATGCCGAGTGAGGTGGCCATCACCAGCAAGACCATTTCCACCGATTCGAACTGCAAAAAGGCGACCAGTCCGGTGGCGATGGTGATCAACAAGGGGCCGAAATAGGGAATGATGTGCAGCAGGCCCGCCATGATGGCCCAGGCGCCGGCGTTTTCCAGGCCGATCAGGTGCAGCACCACCCACATCAGCAGCGCCAGCAGCACATTGGTCACAAGCAACATGAACATATAGTTCTGGATCGAGGTATTGATGTCTTCCAGGATGTGCACGGTCACCTTTTTGCGGCTTAGCGACGGCCCCGTCAGCTTGACCAGCTTGCGCTTGAACGTGTCGCCCGACAGCAGCAGGAAGAACACCAGGAAAATCACCATCGTGGCCTGGCTGACAAAGCCCATCAGGCCCAGCGAGCCGGCCCAGACCCAGTCCATGATCTTGAAATTCGGGCCTTCGGCGGCGGCGCGGCGCACATTGCGGCGCGCTTCGGCGCCGGCGGCCACTTGCTCGATTTCATTGGCCACCGCCTGCATCTTTTGAAACGTGCTTTCCTTGCCGCCCGTATTGGCGGCGATCAGCCGCGCCAGCTTGTGCGTGGCGGCAGGCAATTCTTCGACGATGGATTCGAATTCACCCTGCACGCGCTCGATGACGACGATGGAGCCGAACAGGATCAGCGCGGTGACCACGGTGGCGCCTATGGCGCGCGGCAAGCGGATTTTTTCCAGCCAGGCAACCAGTGGATTGAGGGTAAAGGCAATGAAGATGCCGAAGATGACGGGAATCAGGAATTTCTGCGCCCACTGCAGCGCATAGACAAAGCTCACAGTGGCGATGATGCCGAGCGCCAGGCCGCGCGCATTGACATGCAGCGGCAGGCGCAAGGCCGGGTCGAGGTGCTCCACAGGTGCATCGACAGCAGGCTCGGTGGCACCGGCAGCAACCGACTTGGGAGGAATATCGGCTGGCTGGTGTTTCATGAGACTCCCGCGATGGTCTGTGGATGGCCGAAGCGCCTGCCGTGATGACAGGCGCTTTGGCGGGACTGACAATTACTTGAAATTACTTGACGCGGATATCGTTCTTGACCGATTTCACGCCTTTGACGCCGCGGGCGATTTCGCCGGCTTTGGCGGCATCACCTGGCTGGGCAACGAAACCGCTCAGCTGTACCACGCCCTTGAAGGTTTCAACGTTGATTTCGGTGGCTTTCAGGGTCGGCTCATTGATGATGCTGGCCTTGACCTTGGTGGTGACCAGTGCGTCGTCAACGTATTCGCCCGTGCCTTCCTTGGTTGGGGTCGAAGCGCAGCCAGCGACGGCGAACAGGGAAGCAACGAACAGGCCGGTAGCGATAGATTTGGTAAATTTCATGGTATTTTCCTTAGGAGTGGTCAATCAAGGTGCTCAAAATGAGCTTCTTATTACAGTTCGGACTTAATAGCCGAACTGGGTTTTTGCAGCCTTTACACATTCGTCCTTGGCTGCGCCGGCCAATGCATCGCACTTTTCAGTAGCGACCTTGTACTCGGCCTTTCTTTTGTCTTCACGCGCATCGCTGCGCGCTTCGATGACTTTCTTGTCTGCCTTGGCATCGGCCAGGGCCGCCACCTTGGTCGACTTGGCCAGCTTGACGCAGACGTCCTTGTCGTTGCCGGTCAGCGCATCGCAGCGCTTGAGGTCGACGTCGTAGTTGGCATCGGCAATCTTGACGCGGGCCTTGGTATAGGCGCGCAGGGTATTGGTGTACTGGGCCTGGGCCACTGCTTCATCGTAGGCACGCACGGCCTTGGCTTCGGCGATGCAGACATCTTTCGGATTGCCGGTGATTTTTTCGCACTCGGCGTGGGCCGCCTTGTAATTGACGCCGGCCTGGTCGTTGGCGCTCTTGTAGGCGGCCTTCGCCTCCGGCGTGGCGGCCACTGCGGCGCTGCCCCATGCAGCACAGGCCAGGCCCACGAGGACGGCGGCGAAGGTCTTGCTGAGGTTCTTGTTATTCATGTGATGTTCCTTGGTAGATGATCTTTGCCGATCTGCGTGGCATGACTACCGTTTTACGTGGATCACCGGCAGCGTTCTGTACGCTGCCGTACACAAGCCTGCTTATTTCGCCACACCACATGACGATGGAGCAAATAACAACAAATTGCGGCCCAGGCGCCGCCTGGATGTGAGAATCAGGCAACAAATAAGTACGTGCGGCAGCGTACAGACCGTAACAGCGCCGGTGCCTAAGATCGCCCCATGCACTTTCACAACGTCAGGAGAATAAAATGAAAACTAACGCCACCTTGGCTGCACTGATGCTTGCCGCGACCGCCGTACTGAGTGGCTGCGCCAGTACCGCCCCATCGCAAAACTACAATGGCTCGCAGCCTGAATCGGCCACCTATGGCACCATCGATTCGATCCAGGCAGTCCAGGGCCGCGGCCAGACCAGCGGCGCGGGCGCCGTGGTCGGCGGTATCGCCGGCGCCCTGCTGGGCAGCAATATCGGTTCGGGCAGCGGCCGCACCGCCGCTACCGTCGCTGGCGCCGTCGCCGGTGGCGTGGTCGGCAACCAGGTCGAAGGACGCCAGCAGCAGAACCAGAACTACCAGATCAATGTACGCCTGGACAATGGCCAGTACCGCAACGTGGTACAGGACAGCATCTATGACCTGAACCCGGGCAACCGCGTGCGCGTCATCGATGGCCGCGTCTACCGCTATTAATTTACGGCCCGAGCGCCGCATGATGGCCGCGCCGGCCCCTTCCCCTACCGCACACTACAAGGAGTTACCATGGGCACCATTATTCTGGTTATTTTGATCCTGGCGCTGATCGGCGTGCTGCCGACCTGGCCGCACAGCCGCAGCTGGGGTTATGGCCCCAGCGGCGTGGCCGGGCTGATCGTCGTGATCCTGATCCTGCTGCTACTGACAGGCAGGCTGTAAAAAAAAGGCGCTACGGCGCCTTTTTCCATCTGAAAGGAAATAACATGAAAAAGCAGATAGCAATCACCGTATCGTCCCTGCTGCTGGCATGCCTGGCGCCACTGGCGCTGGCGCAAACCGCACCGCCCACGGGTACGCCGCAAGCCGGCGACCCGGCCCGCTGGTACCAGGCCGACAGCACGCCGCAAGCCCAGTTGCGCACCTTGCACAAGGAAATCGGCGCCGCACTGAGCGAGGCGAAAAAAGCCTGCCGCCAGGAAGCGCCTGCCGACAGCAAAGCCTGCCTGAAAGCCGCGCAGGAGACCTACCGCCAGGACATGGCGAACGCGCAAGCACTGCGCGACGCGGCCCATCCGAAATAAGTATCAGACGGTGGCACGTTCATACGGTGGCAGCTCATGCACCACCAGCGGCGTGTCTTCCGTGACGAAGGCCAGCCAGCCGGCCGCCTTGACGGCCCGCAGGCCATCCTGGTAGCCCTGCTCCCAGCGCCATTCGATCGAGCCCCTGGAAAAATTGATGTCCTTGGCCGCCATATGCCAGTCGCGCCCGGCGTACGGCAGGCGCACGATATGCATGGTGCTGTCGCAGCCAAGCGCAATCAGCTCTTCGGTCTGCTGGCGGTTCTGGGCGTTGTCGGGCAGTTTGGCGTACAGCTGGCGCAGCTTGCGCTGCAAGGTGTGCGTGTTGACGTAGTCTTCGATATGGCGCTTCGAGCGCGACGCAAAAGTGACGTCTTTCTGCCGCGTCTGCACTTCATCGAGGGTACCCGGTTCCGGCCCTTCCGAACTCCACAGATCGACCATGAAGACCAGGGTGTCGACATGCGGCGTGTCGTCAAGCACGCTTTCGAGCGGCGTATTCGAATACAGGCCGCCATCCCAGTACAAATCGCCATCGATGCGCACGCCGGCAAAGCCGGGCGGCAAGGCGCCGCTGGCGCGGATATGTTCGGCGCCCAATCGCTGGTGCAAGCTGTCGAAACTATGCAGGCTGCCGCATTTCACGCGCAGCGCGTTGACCGACAGGCGCATGCCGCCGGGCTGGTTCAGGTACTCGAAATCGACCAGTTCATCCAAGGTGGCGGCCAGCTCGCCGGTGTCGTAAAAGCTGGCCTCTTCGGGCGGCACGGCCAGGCCGGCCGGGAACAGGCTGAACAGGCGTGGCTTGAAAAAACCGGGCACCCCGCGCAGCACCGTGTCGAGCGTGGCCAGCCAGATATTCGAACGCCGCTGGGCGTCGCCCACGCTCGCCATGTCGATGCTGTCGCGGTGCGACACGCGCTGCCAGAACTCCTTCAGCCGCACCAGCCGGTCTTCATGCTTGTTGCCGGCCAGGATGGCCGCATTGATGGCGCCGATCGAGGTGCCCACCACCCAGTCGGGCGCCAGCGCATGTTCATGCAGCGCCTGGTAGACGCCGGCCTGGTAGGCGCCCAGGGCGCCCCCGCCCTGCAGCACCAGCACGATGCGCAGGCGCGCAGGATTCAAGGGATTGATCATGGTCGTCAAGATAGCTCCGGGCTCTGGCGTGCAAGGTTGCACCGTGAGTCATTGTAAGGGATCGCGCGGGCAGGCGCAGAGAGATACGCACCCAAAAAAAAACGCCGTCAATGACGGCGTTCGGCACGACGGTAATAGCTCAGTGCTTGCGGCGCAGCCAGGCAGCGGCGACGGCGGCGACGGCCACCAGCGCCAGCGCCGGCTTGACCAGCTTTTTGCGGCCGATGAACGACAGCGCCGTCATCGCATAAGGCATCAGGGTTTGCAGGCGAAAGCCGCCTGGCGCCAGCAGCGATTCGACGCGGTGGCCGGCAAAGCCGCTCACCGTGTGCATCACGCCCTGCAGCATGGTTTCCGGGCGCAGCGCATGGCCCACGTTGGCGCGGGCATGCACGATGCTTACGCGGTAAAGTTCGCCTTCGGCAATCAATTGCCGCTTGCGCGCCGCTTGCAGCGTCATTTTGTCGTGATCCGACATGAGTGTTCCTCCTTGGCAGCATGGCAAAGGCGAGGCCCGCAGGGAAGCGATTCCGTGCGGGCCTTGCCAGTTGGTACTAGATCAGCATGTCGCGGTCGGCTTTCAATTCAGCCATGGTGGCTGGCAGGGAAAGCTTGCCTTGACGTAGCATCGCGCGCGCATACATGACGAGCCCGACAGCCAGCAGCAGGAACACCGCCGTCATGATCAGCAGGATCTTCCAGCCCAGGCTATCCCAGGCCAGGAAGACCACCAGCACGCTGCCATAAGCGATGGCAAACAGGCCTGCCACCATCGCCAGGGCGAAAATGACGACCAGTTGCAGCAGATGGTTGCGCACTTCCGACAATTCGATGCTGGCCAGTTCCAGCCGCGACAACGTCAGTCCGACCGCGTTCCTGGCCAGGCCGGCGATCGAGGCAATCAATCCCGGCCCCTGGTGAGACGAAGCAGACTTGTCCATATCGCTCCCTGCTTGATTACTTGCGGCCCAGGATGAAGCCGATCAGCACGCCGACGCCAGCGGCCAAGGCCACCGTGCGCCATGGGTTTTCTTTCACATAGCCGTCGGCCTGGGCCGCGATTTCCTTGGCCGACACGATGGCCGCAGCTTGTGCTTCCTGTGCCTTGACCAGCGCGGCGTCCAGGGTTTTCATGCCCTTGACGCGCACTTCGTCGGCTTTTTCGCCGGTCAGGGCGGCAGCGGCGCTGAACAAGGCCTGGGCATCTTTCACCAGGGTTTTGACATCGTTATTGACGGTGGTGATATTGTTTTCCAACATGGTTAAACTCCTCAGCTGTGGATGGGATAATTTGTAATGACAACGTGATGACGGACACTTATTCCATCAGATCGCGCATGTCGTCGGCGTGCTCTTCTTCGACGGCCATGATCTTGATCAACAAGTGGCGCGTGGTCGGGTCGGTATCGCCGATCGTGACGATCATCTGGCGGTACGATTCGATTGCCACGCGCTCGGCGATCAGGTTGGCCTTGACCATGCTTTGCACGTCGTCAGAGTCATCATACTCGGCATGGCTGCGCTCAAGCAATGTTGCCGGATTAAAATCTGGCTTGCCGTTCAATTGAACGATGCGTTCGGCCAGCCAGTCGGCATGTTCCTGTTCCTGCCCGGCATGTTCGAGGAATTCGGCCTTGATGCTGCCATTGTCACGTCCGCTTACGGTGTAGTAGTGGCGCTTGTAGCGCGCAATGCATACCAGTTCGGTTGCCAGGGCGGCATTAAGCATCTTGACCACTTCCTGGCGGTTTGCCTGGTAGCCTTCGGTGACGGCGCCATCGTCCAGATTGCGGGCGGCGGCGCGGATGGCGGCTGTGTCGATTCCCGAAGGAGTGGCAACTGAAGTATCGGACATAAATTTTCCTCTCAATTCTAGCGTGGGTATCCGCCGGCCAGACAGGGCCGGCGCTGCCTTGGTACTGCCGCGGCAAAGGGCGCCTGCCCCTTGCCGCGCGTGACACCAATCAGTTCAAATCAACGACGGGCTGGAATCGCCGTGTTGTCTTCCGACAGCACGATTTCCACGCGACGATTCAGCTGGCGATTGCCGGCGTTATCGTTGCCCGCCACAGGGTAAGCTTCACCATAGCCGCGCGTGGCGATGCGGTCGCGGGCGATGCCCTGGCCCAGCAAGGCATTGCGCACGGAATCGGCGCGGCGCTGCGACAATTCCAGGTTGTGCGCCGAGCTGCCGGTGCTGTCGGTGAAGCCTTCGATCAGCACGGTGCGCTGCGGATTGTTTTTCAGCACGTCGGCCAGTTTGTTGGCGGTATTGACGCCGTTCGAGGTCAGGTCGGCCTTGTCGGTACCGAACAGCACGTCGCCCAGGGTGATGATCATGCCGCGTTCGGTTTTCTTGGCGGCCAGGTCGGCCAGTTGCATTTCCAGTGCGCTGGCGCGGGCCTGCGCATCGCGGGTCGCCATTTCAGCGCTTTGCGCCTGGGCCTTGGCCGCTTCGGCAGCAGCCTGGGCAGCCTGGGCGCGGGCGGTAGCCTGGTCAGCCTGCTGGGTACGCGCTTCGAGGCGCAGTTCGTCGCGCTGCTTGCCGGCATTTGCCACATCGGCTTCAGCGGCTTTCTGTTTGGCTACTTCTTGTGCGGTGGCGATTTTTTGCTTGGCCAGATAGGCCAGCTTGTCGACCTGCTCCTTGTCTTCCTGGCGCGTGGCGGCGGCGTTTGCCGCTTCCAGCGCGGCGCTGGCGTCACGCCATTCGCGCGCCGCATAGGTCGACACCATCGGGTTCGATTGCGCCGCCATATAGTCGCCGCGGGTCTGGTCGAGCAGGCTGGTGGTGGTTGGCGCGGAGCTGCAGGCAGCAACCAGGGCAGCCATGGCCAGCAGGCCGGGAATAGTGGTGTAAGTAGCTTTTTTCATGATGTTCGGTTCCTGTTCTTATTGTTGGGGAGCTTGCATGTTGGCGCGGTTGAGTTCTTCGCGCATGACGCGGATGTTCTCGTTGATTTCGTCGGCGGCATTGGTAGCCTTGGTCGAAGTGGCCTTGCTTTGCGCCAGTTTGGCATCGGCTTGCGCCTGGTCGGCCAGCTCGCGCGCCAGTTTGTAGTCGCGGTCTTTCAGCGCCTGGTTGGCGCGCATCATTTTTTCGCGGGCCGAACGCATTTCGTCCGGTGCCAGTTCGGCGGCGCCGGCGCTGGCGGCGTTGTCCAGTGCAGCACGCGACACTGCCACATCGGCGGTGGCCGGGGTTTTCTGGCTGGCGCAACCGGTCATCAGGACGACGGCGGTGGCGCAGGCAGCCAGGGCGGTCAGGGGGGATTTCAAAAGATCTCGGTTTGTCATTTTTTTTCTCCAGGAGAACATGTTTGGTGGAACAGCATTAGGGGCATCAAAACTTGTGCTACGGCGCCACACTGATGCATGAAGCGGCGCCTGATGTATGACGTTATAGCCCCTGCCACCGCTGCTATCAGTTCGGTGCCGCACATAGCGTACGAAAGCGACAATAGTCAACGCGTCAATGTGCGCCAGCGTACAAACGAGCGTGCAGGGCGGCGCTTTGCTGTAGCATCGGGCATACTGCTGCGCCCCGCACAATTGCCCTGATCCATCCAGAAAGAATCGCTCCATGCCTCACCTGCCGCTCCCCAAGTCGCGTCGCGCCAAGATCGCCCTCGCTGCCGCCGGCCTGCTGGTCGCCGTGCCGGCCGTCACCATCGTCGTGCTGATGAATGCCGACTGGAACCGCGCCAGGCCGTGGCTCAATGCGCGCACCAGCGAAGCGCTGGGCCGCCCGTTCGCCATCGAAGGCGACCTGACGCTGGCCTGGCACCAGCCGGCAACAAAGGAGCAGCAAGGCGGCTGGCGCGCTTACCTGCCCTGGCCGCATCTGCAGGCGCGCGATGTGCGCATGGGCAATCCGGCTGGCATCATCGGCGACCCGGCCCACCCGCAGTCCGCCACCGTCAGCCAGCTGGCTTTCTCGCTCGATCCGCTGGCGCTGCTGCAGAAAAAAATCGTGATTCCCGAACTGCGCTTCGACGGGCCGCAGCTACGCCTGCTGCGCGGCAAGGATGGCAAGAACAACTGGACGTTTGAAAAACAAAACCCCGCTTCGCCATGGCGCTTCGAGCTGCAAGGCGTGGTCTTCAGCAAAGGCACGGTTTACCTGAGCGACGCCGTGACGCAATCGAGCATGCAGGCCGACGTCGACACCATCGTTGACGCACGCTACGGCATCGCCTGGACCCTGGCGGGCACCTATCGCGGCGCGCCCGTGAAAGGCAGCGGCAAGGCCGGCGGCGTGCTGTCGCTGCAACAGCAAAGCAAGCCGTTTCCGCTGCAGGCCGAGATGCATTCGGGCGGCACTACCCTGGCCATCGATGGCACGCTGACGCGCCCGACCAATCTGGCCGCGCTTGACGTGCTGCTGAAAATATCGGGCCCCAGCATGGCGCAGCTGTATGCATTGACGGGCGTGCTGCTGCCGGAAACGCCGCCGTTCAGTGCGCAAGGACGCCTGACGGGCGTGCTGCGGCGCGGCGGTGGCGACTGGGCATACAACAACTTCAGCGGCAAGGTGGGCGCCAGCGACATCAGTGGCAGTGCGACGTATTCCGAGCGCAAGCCGCGCAATGTGTTGACCGGCAATGTCCATTCGAAGCTGCTGCACCTGAACGACCTCGGGCCGCTGGTCGGCGCCGACAACCGCGCCAGCAAGGTGCAGCGCGGTGCGCAGCTGAACCAGCCGGCCGGCCGCGTGCTGCCGGTGGAAACCTTCAGGACCGAGCGCTGGACCAGCCTGGACGCCGACGTGCGCTACACGGCCGACACCATCACGCGCGACGCCAACCTGCCGATCAGCCAGGTCGACACGCATATCGTGCTGAAGGACAGCGTGCTGTCGCTCAAGCCGCTCAACTTCAATATCGCCGGCGGCACGCTGGTGTCGCAGATCAGGATGGACGGCAGCGGCAAGACAGCGCCCGGGCGCATCGCCGCCGAACTGACGGCCTCGGCGCGCCGCATGCAGATCAAGCAGCTGTTCCCCAACCTCAAACCCTTGCAGGCCAGCGTCGGCCAGATCAACGGCGACGCCGCGTTGACGGCCACCGGCAATTCGGTAGCCAGCTTGCTGGGCAACTCAAACGGTGAGGTCAAGGCGCTGGTCAACGGCGGCAGCATCAGCAAATTGCTGCTCGAGGAAATGGGCCTCAATATCGGCAGCGTGGTGCTGGCCAAATTGTCTGGCGACAAGCAGGTCCGGCTCAACTGCCTGGCGGCTGATTTTTCCGTCACGCATGGCCTGATGCAGACGCGCCAGTTCATTGTCGATACCGACGACGCCACCTTGCACGTCGACGGCACCATCAACCTGGACAATGAACAGCTGGACCTGACCTTGCGCCCGGACAGCAAGGGAGTGCGCATCTTCTCGCTACGCGCGCCGCTATATGTGAAGGGCACCTTCAGCGATCCCGATGTCAGCGTCGACAAGGGCGTGCTGGCGCTGCGTGCCGGCGGCGCGCTGGCGCTGGCGGCGGTGGCGCCGTTTGCCGCCCTGCTGCCGCTGGTCAACGCCGGCCCCGGCGAACAGAGCGAATGCGCGGTCTTGCTGAACCAGGCAAGCCGCAAGCCTGTGGCGCCGCCGCCGGGCAAGACGCGCGCACGCCAGGGCCCCAAACCGAAGACCGGCGAACGGGCCCTGCCACACTGAGCACCGAGATGCCGCCTTTACATTTGTTACACCCCTATGTGCGTTGCCGAACAGATCTTATCGGACTGAAATTCTATTCTGTCACTGTACTTCAACTGGCGCACCTTATTACCGGCCGCTACCCTGCCGGCGCCACGGGACCGAATCTAAAGGAGAACTACCATGCAAACGATTAAAAAACTCGCCGCTACCACTTCCATCGCCGCACTGGTGCTGAGCCTGAGCGCTTGCGCCAATATGTCGGGCCAGGATAAAAACACCGCCATCGGCGCAGGCGTGGGCGCCGTTGCCGGCTCCGTGCTGACCGGCGGCAGCGCCGTTGGCGCAGTTGGCGGCGCAGCTGTCGGCGGCGTGATCGGCAACCAGGTCAAGCCGAAGTAATTGTCGGCAATAAAAAAGCGGGGCGGCTACTTCGGTAGCTGCCCCGCTTTTTTGCGTCCCGCGCCGCCGCGTGGCGGCCGCGCTTGCACGACTGCTTATACAAATACGTTGGCCATGCCGGCCGTGCCCGTATCCTTGACCAGCTCGTAGCAGCGGCACGATACCGCTTCGAGCCCGGCCGAATCGAGGATCTCGATATTGCCGCGGCTGTAGGTAATCAGTTTCTGCTGCTGCAGCGCGCTGGCCGCCTTGGTCACGCCCACCCGCCGCACGCCTAGCGTGTGGGCAAGGAATTCGTGGGTCAGGTGAAATTTTTCCGACTGCAAGCGGTCACGCGTGATCAGCAGCGAACGGGCCAGCCGCGCTTCAAGCACATGGAAGCGGCTGCACACGGCAATCTGGATGGCTTGCGCCAGCAGGGTGTCGGTGTAACGGTACAGCAGTCGCTGCAGCGACTCGAGCTGGGCAAATTCGGCACAGAAGTCGGCGCGCGAAATGCGGCTGGCGCTACCGGAGCGCTGGACCACGGCGCGCACCTGCGCCAGTTCATGGCCCAGCGCGACGGATGCGCCCAGCACGCCTTCGCGGCCGACCGAGCCCACTTCAAGCGTCATGCGGCCTTCGGCCACGGCCAGCAGCGAGATCAGGCAGTCGCCCGGAAAATAAATATGGCCTATTGGCTGGCCCGGTTCGTACAGCACGTCGCCGACGTCGACCGTGATGGTATCGAACCGCGCCGACAGATGCTTGAGGTCGGACTCCGGCAGGCTGGCCAGCAGGCGGTTGCCCGCAGCGGCCGAGGCCAAACCGGAGCGGCCTGCATCGCGCGGCAGGTTGATGGTAGCGGTCATTGATGGCATTGCCTTTTCCTTGGTGTCGTTACAACTCGACATAATTTTTACTTAGCCTACGGGGCCGCCTTGACCATGTATGTACGGTGACGCACGGAAGCGAATGACGTGGCGACGCACACTCGGGGCCTCAAAGCCAATAACAAGATTCAAGCAGAGACCAAGCGCGCGCCCCTCCCGGAGCCAGCCATCCAGATTTCATCCATAGTATTCATCTACAAGACAGGAGCATTTCATGACCACCACCACCAAATCCTTGCACCCCTTGATCCTCGCCGCAGCCGTCGCCGTGGTGCTGTTTTGCGGCGTCGGCACGGCCGCCCTGATGGGCTGGCTGCCCACCTCGGACAGCCGCGAGGCAGCACCGCTGAGCAGCGCCGCTTCCAGCGAACAGCTGGCCAGCCTGCAGGCGATTGCGCCACCGGCCGGTGCCCAGCCGCTGGCCGCCCTGCCCCAACAGCAGCCTCAACAGCTGGCGGTGCAGCCGGCTCCGGTGCAACGTCCGCAACCTGAACCTGAACCGCAATACGTGGCTGCGCCAGCACCGGCACCGAAGGTCTGCGGCAACTGCGGCGTGATCGAAGCCATCCATGAAGTCAATACGCGCGCTTCCGGCAGCGGCGTGGGTGCGGCCGGCGGCGCCGTGGTCGGCGGCCTGCTGGGCAACCAGGTCGGCGGCGGCCACGGCAAGCAGCTCGCCACCGTGCTGGGCGCCGTCGGTGGCGCCGTGGCCGGCAACCAGATCGAAGGCAGCGTGCGCGCCACGCGCAGCTACAACATCGTGGTACGCCTGGACAACGGCAAGACCCGCACCGTGCACCAGAGCGCCGCGCCGAACTGGCGCCAGGGCGACCGCGTGCGCGTCGTCAATGGCGGCTTGCGCGCCGGTTAAGTTCGCCTCACCCGTTGCTGAATGAACACACGCCCGGCCCGTCCGGGCGTTTTCTTTTTGATCATGTTCGTTCGCGCACAGATGAGACGGCGGCAACAGGAGATGATGCACTCAGGAAATTTATCGAGTCACCCATCAAAGGAGACGGACATGGACAGTCACAAGGCTGGCAACAAAATATGGCTGAGCTTTATCGGCGGCGGCATGCTTGCCACGATACTGGGTTTTTGGGCGCTGGACCTGGCGCCCGGCGGTTCGGCCGCGCCCCTGTTCGGCGTGATGCTGCTGCTGACAGGCGGCATGCTCAGCTGCCTGGCGGGCGCCGTCGGCATGGCCGGCATGCTGGCCTGGCTGCCCGGCATGAGCGAAACAGAACATGCCAATGCACAAGTAAACATGAATAAGTAAGAGTTGTGTACGACAGCGTACAGATAGTTTCGGCAGCAAAGTAGACAATGCGTCATGGCATCAGCGTTTTGCAGGGAGTGTCGCTCCGGCAGCAACGCAATGGCAAAAAACCGATGACGGCGCAGGTGACATCACCTCGCTCCATCCACACATTACTCACGGAGGACACATCATGCTCTATACAATCGCAGTAGTACTCATCATTCTCTGGCTGCTGGGTCTGGTTACTTCCTACACCATCGGCGGCTTCATCCACATCCTGCTGGTCGTTGCAGTGATCATGATCCTGTTGCGTCTGATTAGCGGGCGCGGCCTATAGAGGCTGCGGCCAGCGGCAACGGATGCTGGCGGCGGCGCACGTGCAAACGGGCGCCGTCTTTCCATTTGCAACGGCACTGGCAAGGCCGGCGATTTTGCAGTAACGTGTGCGGGCTATCCCCCCGGGTACTTTCAAGAACAACACTAGGAGAAACTCCATGAATCCATTCAAAACCGGCCCTGGCGCCAAATCCGTGATCGGCATGCTGGCCCTGACGATCGCCGTTTCCGGCTGTGCCGACATGTCGGCCACGCAACGCGGCACGGCCACCGGCGCCGGCGTCGGCGCTGGCCTGGGCGCCCTGATCGGCGGCACCACCGGCGGCGGCAGTAGCGGCCGTACCGCTGGCGGCGCCCTGCTGGGCGCGGCCGCTGGCGCAGTGGTCGGCAATATCTGGTCGAACCGCATGGAAAACCAGAAGCGCACGATGGAACAAGCGACGCAAGGCACGGGCGTGCAAGTGACGCAGACCTCGGACAACCGCCTGAAAATGGAAATCCCGAGCGACATTTCGTTCGATACCAACCGCGCCGATATCAAGGGCAACTTCCGCCCCATCCTCGACCGCTTTGCCGCCACCCTGAACGACAACCCGAGCACCACCGTGAGCATTATCGGCCACACCGACAGCACCGGCAGCGCCTCGATCAACGAGCCGCTGTCGGTCGAACGTGCCGCCCACACGCGCGACTACCTGTCGATGCGCGGCGTCTCGCCGACCCGCGTGGTGGTCGAAGGCCGTGGCGCGCGCGAACCGATCGCCTCGAACTCCGACGACGGCGGCCGCGCCCGCAATCGCCGCGTGGAAATCTACGTGGCCGAAATGGCTCCTAGATAACACCGAACCAAACCTGCTGCGCGTCGCGAATTGCGGCCTGCGATGCTCACCGTACTCCAGTACGGTTGCGCTTTTCGACCACAATTCGCTTCCGCTCGCTACGGTTTTGTTCGGTGTCGTGACGTTAATGTCAAACGAATAAAAAGCAAAAAAGCCGCAGACAAATTAATTTGTCTGCGGCTTTTTTACGTGCAACGGTTTATTTCGCGGTCGCCGCCTTCGCGCCGGACTCTTTCGCCACCTTGGCAAAGTCACCGGCCGTCACCACCGACACCACTTCCGGCTTCAGATAGTCGCGCAGGCTCTGGTTCACTTGCGCCAGGCTCAGGGCCGTCACTTTCGCTTCCAGATTCTTGTCGTACGCCATGGTGCGGCCGTCCGACAGATAGTTCGACAGCTCACGCGCCAGCGGACCGTCCTCGGTGCGGCTCACTTCCTGCGATTGCAGCCAGCCTTTTTTCGCTTCCACCAGTTCGGCTTCGGTAAAGCCTTCGGCCAGCACCTTGGCGATTTCCTCGCGCAGCGCCGCTTCCACCTTGACGGCATTTTGCGGCGCGCTGATGGCGTAGGCCATCCAGTAGCCGGCCGCTTCATGCACCGGCACGCTCAGTTGCGAACCGACGCCATACGACAGGCCTTCCTTCTGGCGGATGCGGTCGGCCAGGCGGCTGCGCAGCGCGCCGCCACCGAACATGTGATTGGCGATCACCAGAGCCGGATAGCTGGCGGCATCATCCTTGAGCGGCACCGGCGCGACGGCGAACAGCACGCTGTTGGCCTTGTCCGGCGTTTCCAGGCTGACTTTTTCGCCACTGACGGGTTTGACGGCATCCGGAATGCGCACATACGGCTGCGCCGCTTTCCAGTTGCCGTACAGCTTGGTCACCTGCGCTTGCAAGGCCGGCGCGTCGAAATCGCCGACGGCGGCGATGGTGGCGCTGGAAGCACCATAATAGCCGGCATGGAAGGCCTTCACATCGGCCACCTTGACGCTTTTCAAGGCGGCCAGTTCGACCGGCAGCGGATCGACATGGCGTACGTGGCCGGCTGGCGTGGCGTCGATCAGGCGGCGGAAAGCATTCACGGCCAGCGGTTGCGGCTCGGGCATGTCCTGTTCGGCACGGCCGACGCGCTCACGCTGCAATTCCAGGAATTCCGTTTCCGACAAGGCCGGCTTTTGCAGCACTTGCGCCAGCAGGTCCATCGCCGCTGGCAGGTTCTCGCGCTTGCCCATCAGGAATGCCGTCACGCCTTCGGCGTTGCCACTGACATTGAACTGCATGCCCAACTGGTCAAACTTGTCTTTCACTTCCTGGCGCGACAGTTTATCGGTACCGCGCGACAACAGATTGGCCGTGTAGCCGCCGACGGCCGACTTGCCGGCCAGGGTATCAACGCTGCCCAGGTTCAATTTCAGCACCACGCTGACGGTGCCACCCTTGGTTTTCTTCGGCAGCAAGGCGCCCTTCATGCCGTTAGGCAAAGTAAAGCGCTGCGTGCGTGCTTCGATATTGTCGGGACTCGGATCGAACACCTCGCCCTGCGCCACCACCGCGCGGCCGGTATAGCCGGCAAACTGCGGCGCCAGGTCGGCATACGCCGGCACGGTGGTGCGGTCCGGCGCGTCGGTCGGGATAAAGCGGCCGACAGTACGGTTCGAGCTCTTCAGGTATTTTTCAGCGGCCGCCTGCACTTGCGCGGTAGTGACCTTGTCGAGCTGGTCGCGCTGCAGGAAGAACAGGCGCCAGTCGCCGGAAGCGAGCGATTCGGTCAGCGCGATGGTCAGGCTGGCCGTGTCCGAGGAGGCCAGTTCGATCTGCTTGGCCAGGTTCTGCTTGGCGCGCGCCACTTCTGCGTCCGTCAGCGGCTGCGATTTGAGGCCTTCGAGCACGTTCAGCATGGCGGCCTGCGCCGCGTCCAGGTCGCCATCCTTGGGCACCTGCGCGCCAAACAGGTTGTAGCCCGGCTCCAGGGTGCTGAAGGAATTGTTGATGATCTTGCTGGCCAGCTTGGTTTCCACCAGGGCCTTGTGCAGGCGGCCGGCAGGCGCGCTGGTCAATACCTCGCCCAGCACATCGATGGCGACCGACTCCGGATTGCCGGCCGGCGCCACGTGGTAGCCCGCGCCCACCAGTTGCATGCCGCCGCTGCGGCGCACCGTCACCGAGCGCTCGCCGTCCTGCACCGGTTCGGCCGTGTAGGTCGGCTCGATCACGCGCGTCGGTTTTGGAATCTTGCCAAACAGGTCATTGATCTGTTTCAGGACCTTGGTTTCATCGAAGCGGCCAGCAACCATCAGCACGGCGTTATCGGGCTGGTAATACTTGTGATAAAAGGCGCGCAAACGGGGAATATCGACCTGCTCGATATCGGAGCGCGCGCCGATGGTCGACTTGCCGTAGTTGTGCCAGTCAAAGGCCACCGCCTGGATGCGCTGGCTGGTCACGCGCAGCGGATTGCTCTCGCCCATCTCGAACTCGTTGCGCACCACCGTCATTTCACCCTTGCTGGTCTTCGGATTCCACAAGTCGTTCTGGTCGATGGCGGCATTGACCATGCGGTCCGCTTCCATGGCCAGCATCTGGCGCAGGTTGTCGTCATTGGCCGGGAAGGTGGCGTAGTAATTGGTGCGGTCAAACCAGGTGGTGCCGTTGAACTGGGCGCCGGTCGAATTGAGGATCTCGACCGGGGTTTTGCTGCCCTTCTTGATGCCGAAATTGGCGCTGGGCTTGAACAGCAGGTGTTCCAGCAAATGCGCCATGCCGGTCTCGCCGTAGTTTTCATTGCGCGAGCCGACCAAGTAGACAATATTGGTGGTCAGGGTAGGTTTGCTGGCGTCAGGAAACAGCAACACGCGCAAGCCATTGGCCAGCTTGTATTCGGTAATGCCTTCGATCGAGGTGACCTTCACGGCCGCCGCCGGCGCGCCGGCTTTCTGGGTTTTCACGGCAGGCACGGGCGTGGCGGCCAGCACGAAGGATGGCGACAAAATGCCGGCGGCAAGCAAGAGAGCGGTTATTGGTTTCAAAGCGTGGTCCTGGTGAGAATGCGTTATAAAAAAAGCACTTGACAACAAATCACAAACGCAACAATGCTCACGGCACGGCGCCGGGTCTTCGCCGGGTGTTGAAATTGTTACTACAACGCAATTTACGGCAAACTTATCAATTCCGCAAGCAGCTGGTCACGGGCCTGCAATAATGGCGTGCTATACTCGATCGCTCCAGAACTATCTGCCTGTATATGAGACGAGCTCTCGTCCTGCTTTGCCTCTTTGTCTTCATTGCTTTACCTCAGGCTTTCGCCAGCATGGCGTACGCCAGCCCTTCCCCATTCCAGCACGCCGGCATGCACGCGGCCAGCGTCGATTGTCCTGACGCGCATGCGCATGACGACACCACCCGGGATACCGCGCCCGATGCCGTCAGCGACAGTTGCGACGCCGAAGAGTGCGACAACGATCCGATTACCCTGTATCCGGCTTATCGCCAGGCAGTCCCTTTTTGCGCCATCATCTGGCAGGCGGGACCCGGCGCACTTGCCGAAGCGGACGTGTGGCAGGCCACGCGCCCGCCACGCGTTCGCAGCTGAAGCATCGATCACACACGCGCCTGGGGCAACCCTGCTGCCGGGCAAGCTTGAAACTTTTTGACTTTACAAGGTAATGCACAATGGAATGGTTATTTGACCCGACAATCTGGGTCGGCCTGCTGACGCTGGTCGTACTGGAAATCGTACTGGGTATCGACAACCTGATTTTTATCGCCATCCTGGCCGAGAAGCTGCCGCCGCACCAGCGCGACAAGGCGCGCGTGCTGGGCCTGACCCTGGCGCTCGTCATGCGCCTGGGCCTGCTGTCGCTGATCTCCTGGCTGGTGACCCTGACCGCGCCGCTGTTTTCGGTCTGGCAATTTACCTTTTCCGGGCGCGACCTGATCCTGCTGGTTGGCGGCCTGTTCCTGCTGTTCAAGGCCACCACCGAGCTGCACGAGCGCCTCGAAGGCGTGACCCACGAAGCCACCGGCTCCAAGGTCTACGCGGGCTTCGGCCTGGTGGTGGCGCAGATCGTCGTGCTCGATGCCGTGTTCTCGCTCGACGCCGTGATCACGGCCGTCGGCATGGTCGAGCACTTGGGCGTGATGATGGCTGCCGTCATCATTTCCATCGGCGTCATGATGCTGGCCTCGAAGGCGCTGACGCGTTTTGTGAACGCGCACCCGACCGTGGTGGTGCTGTGCCTGAGCTTCCTGCTGATGATCGGCCTGTCGCTGATCGCCGAAGGCCTGGGCTTCCATATTCCGAAAGGCTATCTGTATGCGGCCATCGGCTTCTCGGTGGTGATCGAGTTCTTCAATCAGCTGGCGCGCCGCAACTTCCTGAAACTGCAGTCGAGCACGCCGCTGCGCGACCGCACCGCGCAAGCCGTGCTGAGCCTGTTGGGTGGCCGCAAGGGCCGCGAAGCGGTGCAGGAAGACGAAGTCAAGGAAACGCCCGACATCTCGGCCTTTGGCGTGGAAGAGCGCAATATGGTCAGCGGCGTGCTGACGCTGGCCGAGCGCTCGATCCGCTCGGTCATGACGCCGCGCGGCGATGTGTCGTGGGTCAACCTGAACGACAGCAGCGAGAAGATGCTCAAATTGCTGCGCGATACGCCGCACAGCATGATTCCTGTCTGCAACGACGACCTCGACAATGTGGTGGGCCTGGCGCGCAGCAAGGATTTGATCGAAGACCTGGTCTCGCACGGCAAGATCGACCCGGCCAGCATGCGCGAAGCGATCGTGGTGCCGGAAGCGGCCGGCGTGCTGAAGGCGATGGAAACGCTGAAACGCTCGCGCGGCCAGCTGGTGCTGGTGGTCGATGAATTCGGCACCGTGCAAGGCGTGCTGACGCCGATCGACATCCTTGAGGCGATCGCCGGCGAATTTCCCGACGAGGACGAACAGCCCGACGTGGAACTGCTGGGCCCCGGCCACTGGCGCATCGATGGCGCGACCGACCTGCATTACCTGGAGCAGGTATTCGAGACCGAAACCCTGGTCAGCGAAGACGGCGAATACAATTCGCTGGCCGGCTTCCTGCTGGCCCATTTCGAGAACATGCCGGCCGTCGGCGAGGTGCTGGAACTGAACGACCTGCGCTACGAGATACTTGAAGCGGACGAGCGCCGCATCGCCTGCGTCGACGTGCGCCGCATCGAGCCCGATCACAGTCTGTAATCACAGTTTGTAACAAGAAGGCAAGCGTGCGCCGCTTGCCTTCGCGTATGCTGGGGCCTGCCTTTTCAGGAGACCCCGCCATGCCTTCTTTTCCATTCCGCCTGACGCTTGCCGCCTGTGCCCTGCTGGCTTTCCAGGCACAGGCCAGGGACACCACGCCGCCGATCAAACCCGGCCTGTGGCAAATCGACAGCAAGATGGCCTCGCCCGATATCGCCACCGACAGCGCCATGTCGATGGTGCTGCAGCAATTGGGCAATCTGCCGCCCGACCAGCGCAAGCAGCTCGAAGCGATGGCCGCCAGCCGCGGCATGGCCATGCCCACCGTGAGCGCCGACGGCGCCGTGCGCGTGACGGCCTGCGTGACGCCCGAGATGGCGGCGCGCCAGCAGATCCCGACCGGCCAGCCGGGCGACTGCAAGTCCAACAATGTGGCCGTTCCCGGTGGCATGAACATTTCATTTACCTGCGCCAACCCGAAGTCCAGCGGCACCGGCAAAGTGTCATTCCAGGGCGACCAGGCGTTCACGATGCAGCTGAATGCCACCACCAGTGCGCGCGGCACGCCGGAACAGGTCAACGTGGCCAGCAACGGCAAGTGGCTGGGCGCGACCTGCCCGGCTGCGCCAATTCAGAAGCCGTGACGAAAACCCAGGTTGAAGGCGGCGTCGCCGCGGCCGCCATCGCTGGCGTTGCCCACCGTATAGCCGGCGCCATTCTTGTTGTGGATTTTGGCGTAGGACGCATAGAAGTCGCTGCGCCTTGACAGCGCATAGGTGACGCCAAGCGCAATCTGGCTGGCGTCGCGGTTGGCCAGGTCGCGGTCATTTTTGCGCACATACGAGGCCAGCAGGTTGAAGCCGCGCACCGGCACCGATACGCCCAGCAATGTGTCGCGGCTGTCCGACGACGACATCGACAGCGCCAGCGAGCTGTAGGCATTGCTCGGGTCCCACGGCGAACTGCCATAACCCCTGTTGACGCCGACGGCGGCAAATGCGGTGGCCAGGCCCAGGTCGAGGTTGGCCGCCACCAGGGTGTTGCGGGCCGACATGTCGATCGCCGGCACGGTGCCCTCGGCCTGGATGAAATTGTTCTTGCGCTGGTGCGACACGCTGACATTGATGGCGCCGGCCGAATAACCGAGCGTGGCGCCATAGGCGCGGTTCTGCGCACGGCTGTAGGGCGATTCGCCGAAGCTGTAGATGGCGGCGGCGCTCACGCCGCGCAAGGCGGGCGAGACATATTTGACGGTGTTGTCGTAGCGCTTCGCGCCATAGCCGGCCAGATTGCCGGCGCTGCCGGCCATGCCGCCCTTGAACGGATCGGCCACATCGGTGAGGGTCGCATATTGCAGATTGTACTGGCGGCCCAGGGTCAGCGCACCGAGGCGACTGTCGAGGCCGACATACGCCTGGCGGCCGAACAAACGGCTTTCTTCCGATTGCCCCGTATCGTTGGCAACGCCCGCTTCGAGCGCATACACGGCAGCCATATCATTACCCAGCGCTTCGCGCCCCTGCACGCCCAGGCGCGAACCGGAGGCGACGCCGCCCGACACTTTGGCCGACGCGCAATTGGCCACGCAGCCACGCTCGGCCACGATGCCCGCGTCAAGCACGCCATAGATGGTGGCGCTGCTGGCGGGCGCATTGGTTTCGGCCTGCGCGCACAGCGCCAGCGGCCCGATTGCGGTCGCGCACGATCCCATCACAACAAGCGCCAGGTACGAGGTCTTCATGATAACTATCTCGGTATTGTCAGGTAAAAGTTGCCGGTACCGATCAGGACACGCGCCGGGTGCCTGACCCACTATTACCTTATCCGCGTTTTCAGGCAAGTACTCTGTGCGATGTACAACAGAAAGCAAATGCTCGGCATCGCTGGACGACAACAACGGCCTTAATTGCTTTCTATTAACGCTGATTGCAAAACAACAAACGTCAGTTTCTATCCAGCCTGCAACCTTCTGTGTTCGCTGCCGCACGTTGCATGATCTTGCGCAGAAGGTACACTACTGGTTTTACCGACAGCGGCCCGCCCGTTTTTCTGCATGCTAGCTATCCTCGAACGCATTGATCCCTACACCAGCAATATTGATTTGCTGGTCGAATTATTTAATTCATTGCGTCCCAAGCGCCCCCATGACAGCGCCACCGCGATCGCCAATGTGCGCACCTTGCGCCAGCTGCTCAAGGGCAATCCGGCCCAGGCCCGCGCCCTGCACGAATACGTGCTGCGCGTGCTGGCCGCGCGCCGCCACGCCAGCCTCTACACCGATATCGGCGTGCTGTCGAACAACGGCTTTTTTACCGAACTGAAACGCCGCATCGCCTACCGCATGCTGCCGCCCGCCTTGGGCGACGAGTACCTGAGCGACGCGCTCGACCAGGTGCTGTACCTGGAAACGGATCATCTGTGGATCAGCAACGTGCCGGCCACCGACTGGCTCGAACTGTTTGACGTGCTGACGGCCGACGAGATCGAACTGGCCGTCGGCGACGGCAACATCATGCTGCCCGGCATGCTCGACGCCATCCGCACCCTGTCCTACCGCGTCTGCGCCATGGGCCTCGAACCCGAACTGACGCGTTTTCACAATGAAATCGAAGTGTTCCAGTCGCCCTTCATGGTGCAGAACACCGAAGTGAACGCCTACCTCGACGCCTACACCCTGCTGCTGCAAGGCAGCCTGGAGCATATCGAGGATGCGCGTCATCTGCTGGTGATGCTGGACCAGTGCGACGCCGTGATCGCCAAGATCCGCAAGAAAGCGCTGTACCAGGGCACCAGCATTCCACTGACTTATATGCTGGTGGCGCTGGCGCAAAGCATCGACCGCCTGCGCAAGCTGCTGTTCCTGGTCGACACCAGCGGCGAGCTGCCAGGCTCGATCAATGTCGACATCGCCGCCATCACGGTCGACGCCACGCCGGACCTGATCGACGCGCGCCCCGTCAGCCGCCGCCGCGCGGGCGCCGTGGCGCTGGCGCTGGAACTGATACGCGCGCACAACCACAAGTACAAGGTCAGCGACCTGTTTACCGACAATATCAACTTGCTCGCACGCAATGTGACGGAAAACGCCAGCCGCACCGGCGAGCATTACATCGCTGAAAACCGCCGTGAAATGGCCGCCATGTTCCTGTCGTCGGCCGGCGCCGGCGTGATCATCGGTTTCATGGCGCTGTTCAAGATATTGATGTCGTATTTGCGCTCGGCGCCGCTGGTCGAAGCTTTCATGTTCAGCATGAATTATTCGATCGGTTTCATGTTCATCCATTTGCTGCACTTTACGGTGGCCACCAAGCAGCCGGCCATGACCGCCTCGCGCATCGCCGCCGGCCTGCATAGCAAGGACGGCCGCAATATCGATCTCGACAGCATGGCCGAGCTGATCAATAAAGTGTTCCGCACCCAGAACATGGCCGTGCTGGGCAATATTGCCACGGCGATTCCCACTGCCTGGCTGATCGCGCTGGGCTACCACGCCATCACCGGCCACCATCTGGTGTCGCCCGAGAAAGCCATGCACTTGCTGCACGACATCGACCCGATCGGCAGCCCGGCCATTTTCTACGCCATGATCGCTGGCGTCTGCCTGTTCGTGGCCGGCTTGATTTCAGGCTACTATGACAATCAGGCGCTGTATACGCGCTGGGCCCAGCGCATCGCGCAATTGCGCGGCCTGGGAAGGGTCATCGGCCAGGAAAGGTTGGCCCGGCTGGGCCTGTACCTGGAAAATAACCTTGGCGGACTGATGGGTAACTTCTATTTCGGTATCCTGCTGGGCACCATCGGCACCCTGGGGTTTTTGATCGGCCTGCCGATCGACATCCGCCACATTACCTTCTCGGCGGCAAACTTTGCGACAGCTTTGGTCGGACTCGACCACAATATGAGCTGGCAATTGGCCGTCAAGTCGCTGGCCGGCATCTTCGCCATCGGCACGGCCAACCTGCTGGTCAGCTTTGGCCTGGCACTGTGGGTGGCGCTGCGTTCGCGCCAGGTACGCTTCAAGCATGGCTTGCAGCTGTTGAAGATACTGGGCAAGCGTTTCCTGAAGTCGCCGATACTGTTTTTCTTTGGTTCCAAAAACCCGCCGCCATTGGCGCTGGCCGATGAAGTACTTGCACCCTTACCGATAAAAGGCCAAAAATGACCGCGAAGCGCCTGCAGCCCTGTCTTACCGCATTTTTGCTGTGCTGGACCCTGGCTGCGTGCGCCTCGCTGCCCGACGTCAAGAATCTCAATAACGAACTGGCGCCGGCGTCCACTCCCAAGGTGATCACCGGCAAGGGTGCCGTGCTGAACGTCAACAGCCGCGCCGCCCTGCTCAACAAGCGCTGGGCCAAGTCCGGCATGGACCTGAAGACCCAGGCCGCGCTGGAAGAAGCGGCCACCGGCGTGCCGCTGATCAAGGGCAACAAGGTGACCTTGCTGTTCGACGGCCCGCAGACCATGAAGGAAATGCTGAAAGCCATCACGGAAGCGAAGTCCACCATCAACCTGGAAACCTATATCTTCGACCAGGACCCGATGGGCCTCAAATTTGCCGATGCGCTGATCGAAAAGCAGCAAGCTGGCGTGACGGTCAACATCATCTACGACAGCGTGGGCACCCTGGGCGTACCGCAGGCTTTCTTTGACCGCATGCGCGCGGCCGGCATCCGCCTGGTGGCGTTCAACCCCGTCAACCCGGCCAAGCTCAAGGGCGAAGACTGGAAGATCAATAACCGCGACCACCGCAAGGTACTGATCGTCGACGGCAAGATGGCGTTTACGGGCGGCATCAATATCAGCAATACCTATTCGAAAAGCTCGCTGTTCCGCTCCAAGGCCAAGCCATCCGACAAGGACGACGTGGGCTGGCGCGATACCCACGTGAAAGTGGAAGGCCCTGCCGCAGCCGCCTTCCAGTGGCTGTTCATCCGCACCTGGGCCCAGCAGGACCAGGCCGACCTGCCCGACGCGCCGTACTTCCCGGTGCTGGCCGAAGTGGGCGACAAGCTGGTGCGCGTGGTAGCGAGCGAACCGGGCGGCGGCTTCGAGATCTACAAGGCGTATATCCTGGCGATCCAGGAAGCGAAAAAAACCATCCACATCACTTCGGCCTATTTCGTGCCGGACAAGCAGACGGTGGACGAACTGACCGCCGCCGCGAAACGCGGCGTGGACGTGAAAGTGGTGTTGCCGGGTGTCTCCGACAGCGGCCTGGTGTTCCATGCCGGACACGCGCTCTACGACGAACTGCTGGCCGGCGGCGTGCGTATCTACCATTTGAAGCTGGCCGTGCTGCACGCCAAGACGGCCGTCATCGACGGCGCCTGGTCGACCGTCGGCTCGACCAATATCGACATGCGCAGCTTCATGCATAACAGCGAACTGAACGTGGTAGTGCTGGGAGACAGCTTCGGGCGCGAAATGGAAAACGCCTTCCAGGAAGACTTGCGCGATTCGGAAGAGATCACCAAGGCCAAGTGGGAGTCGCGGCCCTGGGCCGACCGCATGAAGGAGTGGGCGGCGCAGTTCATGCATTACTGGCTGTAAAACTGCGGAACCGCCGCCAACGACATCAACACATCAAAGCGGCCGCATGCTGGCCCACACCCCGCCCGTGCGCTCGAACGCTTCGGTGCTGACTTTCTCGAAGTTGGCGCTGTCTTCATTCCAGCTGTAGCGCTCGACGCGGATAGCGCTGTCTTCGATCAGTATCACATTGAACGAATTGGACTCGCCGCGCCCGCGCGTGGAGGTGGCCGTGCCGGCCTGCACCATCAGCGCAGCATAGCCATCGATCTTGTAGCGCGCGGCCGTGTTGCCCGACACGCTGGCGTGCAGGTGGCCGGCCAGCAGCAGGTCGACGCCGCATTCGGAAAACATCTGCAGCGCTTGGGGCGCGCGGTCGACCAGATCGTCCTTGTCGAAGTTGTCGGGCAGGTCGAACGGGTGGTGCGTGACGATGACCCGCGTCAGGCCCTCCGGCAGCGCCGCCATGCGCGCGCGCAGGGCGGCGATCTGCTCATGGCTGACCCTGCCATCCTTGAAGGTCAGGGAGCGCGCCGTATTGATGCCCAGCACGGCGATTTCATCGTCGACATATTCAGGCGACAGATCGTCCGTCACATAGCGCTGGTATTTCACCAGCGGCGTCAGGAAGCGGCTGAAGACGTTATACAGCGGCACGTCATGGTTGCCTGGCACCACGATCTGCGGGCCCGGCAAACTGTCCAGGTAGCCGCGCGCGGCCTGAAATTCGGCGCTGCGCGCGCGCTGGCTCAGGTCGCCAGAGACCACCACCACATGCGGCTCCAGCTGGTCGATGAGTTTGCGCAGCGGCGCCAGCAGGGCCTGGTCGACCTTGCCGAAATGCAGGTCGGATAAATGCACGATGGTACGCAATTCAGTTCTCCTCGATAGATGCTGGTGCCGGCACGATCACGTCGAGCGCGGCCGGCCGGATGCGGTATTGCAACGGCGTATTCATCACCGTCACTTCGCCATCGGTGGCCACGCGCAGGCGGCGGTGGCGGGTGGCGATTTCCACCTCGGTGGTGGTCAGCACGTCGAAATCCTTGGCCTGGCTCAGCTTGCCAAACAGCGCGTGCAGGGCCAGCTTGAGCAAGCCCAGGCGGCCCGGCCGCTGCGCCACATACAGGCTCAGCTTGCCGCCGTCGAGACGCTCGCGCTCGCCGATATTCAAGCCTTCCATCCGATATTCGTTATTGCCGATAAACACAAACGGCGTGCGCCGCGCATGCACCTTGTCGTTCAGGCTCAGCTGCACGCCGAGGAAGGGATAGCGGCGCAGCGCCGCCAGCAGGGCCCAGCTGAAGGCCAGCCACTTGCCGCGTCCCAGCCGGCGCTGCTGCTTTTCGCGGTCGCGCACGATGTCCGGGTACAGGCCGAGGCTGGAGTTGTTCAAGAAGATACGGCCGTTGACTTCGCCCACGTCGACCTGCTGCTTCACGCCCTGCGCCACATTGGCGATGGCCGCGTCGAGGTCGAGCGGAATGTTCAGGTCCTTGGCGAAATGATTCAAAGTGCCCAGTGGCAGCACGCCGAACGGCGTGCCGCTGCCGACCACCACCGAGGCCACCGCATTGATGGTGCCGTCGCCGCCGCCAGCCACCACGATCGGCGCGCCGTCCTTGATGGCCTGCTGCGCCGTGGCGATCATTTCCTCGCCGCTGGCAGCCAGGGTAATGGCGGCGTCGAGGCCGACGCCGGCGAAAGTCGCTTCCAGTTGCTGCGCCCAGTCCGATGCGTAACCGCAACCGGCGCTGGCGTTGATGATGACTGCGACCTTGGTAGCCAGGATATTCCCCTTGTTATTTTGTTTGACGAATATGACGGCGGCGGCGCAGGGTCGACACGCCCGCGATGCAGATCGCCAGCCAGCCATAGCTTTCCGCCATCGCCGCCAGCACATCGCTCAGGTAGTGTGCGCCCAGGTAGATGCGGCTGAAGCCCACCAGCGCCGCCATCGCAAAGGCGGCCAGCGCGATAACGATCCGCCGGCGCCATTGTCGGTGGTCAAGCTGACACACCAGGTAGGCGCCCAGCAAGCCGTACAGCGCCGTGGCGGTGGCGGTATGGCCGCTGGGAAAGCTGTAGGTGCTCAGCGCAGCAAGCAGTGGCTCGTCGAAACTGGGCCGCGCGCGTCCGAAAATATACTTTAACAAAACGTTCAGAAACATGACGCCCGGCATGGTAATGACCAGGGTGAACAGCCAGTAGGTAGCTTTTTTGCGGTGCAGATACCAGCCCAGCACGCAGGCGAGCGTGATGGCGCCAATCACCCCATGCAGGTGCGTGATTGCCAGCAAACACCAGGTGACCCACGGTATCGCATTCTGGTTGAACCAGTGCGCCACCTGCAAGTCGAGCACGGTGATCTGTTCCATGCCCATCACCGCCTCGGCAATCTCGTGGAACACCACGATGGCGATCAGCATCAGCACCACGCCCACCGTCATGTGCAGGCCCAGTTCGCCTTCCGGCGACAGCCTGGCTTCGATAAAACGGCGCAGCCGGGTAGTCATGCTTGTGTCATTGTTGTGCGGCAAACTGGGTTCTCCTTGTGTTTTGCGGCATGATCGAAAAAACCACAGCCAAAAAAATATACTGTTTATCCATACAGTAGCTGTGTTTTCATACAGTAGTTGTGCTATTGTGATGACTCGTTCAACACATCTCCCTCAAAGGAATTGTCATGGCAACATTGAATAGCGGTTTTGGCTCACGCTTCGGCCTGGAATACGCCCCAAGCTCCTTCCTGGTCCGCATGGGCAAGCGCGAAATCCTCGTTTGCCGCGACTTTCGCAAGCGTTTTTACACCGTCAATCCTTTGATCGAGTGCGGCACGGGCATCGAGCCAGGCTATGTTGAAGTGCTGCTGATGCGCCGCTGGCTCCTCATCCTGTCCAAGGCGCACTAAGGAACTGGCGACAGTTCCCACCCGGCCCCGCCCGCCAGCATACGGTACTGGTCAGCCACTGCGCTGACCACCCCCTCATTACTGTGCGCTGGGTGGCGTGGCCGGGCTGGCAGGTGTTTCTTTTGCCATAAGCACACCAGCACACCAGCAAAATATATTACCCCCCAGTCGCCCGCACAGGCACACCGGGCCAAGCGGGCGTGAAAAATGTCGAGGGCAAGGCGCAGCGACGACGACAGTACGCATGGTCGGCTAGGAGCTGCAACGCAGCCATCGGCATTTTCTCAGGCTCGCGTCTCTGCCCGCCATTTTTACGCTTTGCGCTTTTACATGCATGCCACAGCTTAACTTAAGGGCATTGCAGTATCGCCTGATACATAGGCTTCATGCCACAAGGTTACAAACAGCACCATCACTACCGGGCCAATAAACAAGCCCACCAGGCCCAGCGTTTCCACGCCGCCAAGGATACCAAACAGCACGGCCAGAAACGGCAGGCGGGTGGCGTTGCCGATCATGCCGGGGCGGACGAAATGATCGGCCACGAACAGCACCATGGTGCCCCATACGGCCACGCCGATGGCGCCCGGTACGCTGCCCTGCATGGCCAGCAAGGCCGCCGCGCTGATGTAGGCCAGCGGTGCGCCGAATGGAATGATGGCCAGCACGCCGGTCGCAAACGCCCACAGGGCCGGCGACGGCAGGCCGGCCAGTGCATAGGCAATGCCGATCAGCACGCCTTCGGCCAGGCCCACCAGCACCAGGCCGTTGACGGTGGCGCGGATGGCGGTCGGCACTTTGCGTGAATAGCGGCCCCAGCGTTCTGCTTGCAGGTAGTGGCTGCCGATCTGGGTGATCTGGCGCGTCAGCGCTTCGCCATCCTTGTAGAAGAAAAACAGGCACAAGAACGCCAGGCCGAAGTCGACCAGGCGGTGCAGCATGTCGGCGCCAAGGATTTTCACCAGGTCGCGCGCCGAATGAAAACCGTCTGCGGCGCTGCCGGACAGCACATGAGCCAGGCCATGGGGCTGGTTCAGGGTCACCTGCCACCAGTCATTGATGGCGTTGCCCGCCAGCGGAATACTGGCTACCCAGCCAGGCACGGGCAGGCCATCGGCATTGGCGCGCATGATGAAGCCGGCCAGCACCGGCACTTCGCGCGCCGCCTGCGCCACGCCCAGCATGACGGGGACAATGAAAATACAGGCGAAAGCCAGGGTCAGCAGCGCCGCCGCCAGGATATCGCGCTGCCCCAGGGCGGTACGCAGGCGCACGTACAGGGGCCAGGTCGCCACGCATAAAATGCCGGCCCACACCAGCGGCAGGAAGAAACGCTGCATCACAAACGCCGCCAGCGCAATCAGCGCCAGGGAAAAGCCTGCGCCGACCAGGTCGCGCCGGGTATCGCTCATACCACTCCGTTCTGCCCGGAACGCGCAAGCGCCCGAGACTGTAGCCATGCGCCAGTTGCGCAGCCGTAGCGTAACACGGGCCTTGCGCTGGCTGCAGCAGCTACACCAGCCCCAGGTCCACCGGCTTCACGCCCGCAAAGACCTGGTTCAGCTGGGCCGCGCTCAAGCCGAAGGTGCGCTGCAGCAAACCACCGAGTACGGCGCGGTATTCGTTGAGCACCGGCATGTCGCGGTTCTGGAACAGATTTGCCTGCGTGATCGCCACTTGCTGGCCCACCACCTGCTTGCCCTGGATACTGCCGCCCAGCACCCAGAACACGCTGCCGTGGCCATGATCGGTGCCACGGTTGCCGTTTTCGCGAAAGGTGCGGCCAAACTCGCTGACCACCACCACCACCGTCTTGTTCCAGGCCGTGCCCATTTCCTGTGCATAGGCGGCCAGGCCACGCCCCAGTTCCTCGAAGCGCCCGGCCAGGTAGCCGCTGGCCGCGCCCTGCCCCACGTGGGTATCCCAGCCACCCACGTCGACAAAGCCGAGGTTGTACTTGTCTTTCATCAGCAGCGCGATGCGCTGCGCTTCCAGTTCAAACCCCTTGGCGCTGATGGCGTTGCGGTTCGCTGCCGTCATTTCGCCGATCAGGCCCTTGGCCACGTCGTCACGCACCACGAAGCCTTCGCTGACCGGCACCTGCAAAGAGGTGCCCTTGTACATGGCGGCAATAATCTGGCTCTGGCGCGCGTCGATGCCGGACTTGCCCACCGAGCGCAGCGCCATGTTCGGCACCTGCAGGCCACCCTGGAAAATCAGCGGCAGCTGGTCGGTAAAGGCGATGGCACCCTTGGCGTTCAAGGTTTGCGCCAGCCGGTTCAGAAAGCCCGAGCGGAAATCGCGCCGGCCAGCCAGGTCCTGGCCCAGCTCGATGCTGTCCTGCGTCTCGAAATGGCTGCGCGACAAATCAGTGGTGCCGGCAAACGGAATAAAGGCCGCATCGCCGCTGTTGAACAGCGGGTAAATGCTGTCGCGCAAGGCCGGGTGCAAGGCCCAGTCGCCGTTCAGCGCCAGCGCGCCATTTTCAGCACCTGGCTTCGGAATCGCAATATTTGGCCGCGCGGCATAGTAAAAATCGCTGCCGACCGGCACCAGCAGATTGTTGGCGTCATAGCCGCCACGCAGGAACACAAACAGCAGCCTGGCGTCAGTGGCGGGCACCGCCATCAGGCTGCCGGCGGCACCGGACAAAGGAACGGCGGCCAGCGCTTTCAACAAGTCACGACGATTCATGGTGTTTCTCCAGTTAGCGGTGCATCATTTCTGGCGATGACAAAAGGAAGGTATTCCACTCCTGCGGCGTGCCTGCCTGCTGCAAGGCCAGTCGTGTGGCCGGGCTCAGGGTCGGCTCGATGCTCTGGAAGTACACGGCGCTGGACAATTGCGGAAACGCCGGTTTTTCCTGTGGCTGCGGCCCATCGGTCTTGAACAGGCCGGCGCTGCCCGAGGCAATCGTGCGGGCAATATCGAAGCGTGTCGTCATCTGCCCCGGGCTGGCCCAGGCGGTGTCGAACAGCGGATAGCCGTCCGGCGTCTGGCGGCCATACAATGGTTCGCCCATGCGCGACAGCCAGCCCAGCATCGGTCCCGCATTGAGGATCGGTTTGTCATCGTAGGAAAGGCGCACGGCCGACACCACGTAGTGCATCGGGTCCTTGAACTTGCGCCCCAGCGACTGCCTGAAAGCCTCGCTGGCAAACAGGGTCTGCAGCACGCTGGCGATATCGCCGTCAGTGTTCTGGAACGTTTGCGCCATGCCGGCCACCAGCGCCGGTGGCGGCGTGTCGCCAACAAAATACTGCGCCAGCTTGCCGCTGACAAAGCGCGCCGTGGACGGGCTGCGCGCCAGGCGGTCCAGCGCTTCGTCGAGCTCGGCCAGGCCCCGACCCTTGACCGGCTGACCAAGAAATTGCTTGTCGCCATAATCGTGGCGGTTCGGATTGAATTCGAACAGGCCACGGCGTACATACTGCGCTTGCAGCGCCGGCTTGACCTTCGGCGTCTCGGCGCCCAGGTTCACGCCGACGCCGGTCAGGATGCGCGCCAGCTCCTGCACATCCTTCTGGCTGTAGCCGCCATTCACGCCCAGGGTGTGCAGCTCCATCAACTCGCGCGCATAGTTTTCATTGATGCGGTTGGCCGCGTTCGCTTCATTGTCCAGGTAGCGCAGCATGGCCGGGTGGTGCACGGTGGCGGCCAGCAGGTCGCGGAACTTGCCCAGCGCATGCGGCGCGATGGCGTTCATTTCATAGTCGCCGACCATCGCGCGCAGGTTGTGCTTGCCCTGGTGCACGCTGAAATGGTTGAGCCAGAACCAGCTCATCTGCTGCTGCAGCTGGTTCGGCGAATACACGTCCAGCAACAGCGAACGCGTCGCCGCTTCGCGCGCCAGGCGGTTCAGTTCCTGCTGGTAGTCTTTCTGCGCCTGCTGCTTGGCCGCATCGTCGGCCACCGCATTGGACTCCTTGCGGCGCTGTTCAATGCCCATTACCAACTGATCCATCGGCGTCCGGCTGATCGTCATGGCGTCGATCTGCGCCTGTATCGCCGGCGGCAGCACGGCCTTGGCGGGATGCAGCTGCGCCTGCAAATAGCGGTCCCAGCCTTGTTGCTGCAACTGGCGCACGCTGCCCGCATTGATACCCCAGCTGATGCGCTGCTGCATGGCCAGCGCCTGTGCTGGCGTCGCGCTCTGGACCGGTTCGGTGGTGGTGCCGGCGCAACCGCCCAATACCGCGCCGGCAAGCAAAATCGTCATAAGCTTCTGTCGCATGGTCACTCCTAAAGCGGCTTGATCAGGAACGCAAGCTTACGCCCGCTTACCCTGCCGCATCATTGCCAATTGCAACGAGATGTATGATTAATGATCAGCTTAACAAGCTGTATTGCTCTCTCAGAAAGTCGCGCAGCTGCAGCACCACGGGCGTCACTTGCGCGCGGTGCATGCACACCAGGTGCAAGGGCGCGGCTTCGCCGGCCACGTCCGGCAGCAGCGCCTGCAAGCGGCCAGCCGCCAGGTCATCATGCACGTCGAGCCGCGATTTATAGGCCACGCCCAGGCCTGCCACGGCCCAGCGGCGCACCAGGTCGGCATCGTCGGCGCTGCGGTTGCCGCTCACTTGCACACTGACCTGTTCGCGCTGCGGCAGGCGGTAAAACGTCCAGCGGTCGTGCAAGCCGTCTTCAAGCGCGAAGCGCAAACAGTTATGCCGCTGCAGGTCGTCCAGCGACAGCACGGGGCCATGTTCCTGCAAGTAGGCGGGCGAAGCGACCAGCACGCGGTGATTGGCAGGCGCAATCGGCATGGCGACCAGCGATGAGTCATCCTGCTCGCCGTAGCGGATCGCCACGTCGACTTGCTGGCGCACCATGTCGGCCAGGCGGTCGCTGACGCTCAACTGGTAATGCAGCTTGGGGTGGCGCAGCTGGAAAGCGTCGAGCCAGCTCAGCAGCACATTGCGGCCGAGGTCGGACGGCATGGCAATTTTCAAGGTTCCGCCGAAACTGTCCTTGCCTGCCGCCAAGGCGTCGCGGCCGGCGCGCAGCAACCGCAGCGCTTCGCGCGCATGCTCGATATATTGCGTGCCTTCGGCCGTCAGGCTCAGCGAACGGGTGGTGCGCACGAACAGGCGCAGGCCCAGTTCCCCTTCCAGGCGCTTGACGGCGGCGCTGGCCAGGGCCGGCGAAATGCCCAGCTCGCGCGCGCAAGCCGACAGGCTGCCGCGATCGGCCGTGCGCACAAAGACCTGCAAATCATCGAGGCGCAGCAATTTTCAGCATTCCTTTGAAAGTGTTTCGGTACGCGCCGTCTTTTTCCCGGCCGCGAAAACCACCATGATACGGTATCAACTTCACCAGGAACCCATATGAAAGCCATCGCCTACCATCACAGCCTGCCCATTACCGACGATAACGCCCTGCACGATATCGAACTGCCGATGCCGGTTGCCAGCGGGCGCGACCTGCTGGTGGCCGTGCACGCCATCTCCGTCAATCCGGTCGACACCAAGATCCGCCGGAACCGCCAGCCAAAGGATGGCCAGCCGGAAGTGCTGGGCTGGGATGCCACCGGCGTGGTCAGCGCCGTTGGCCCGGACGTGACCCTGTTCAAGACCGGCGACAAGGTCTGGTACGCGGGCGCCATCAACCGCCCGGGCAGCAACAGCGAATACCAATTGGTCGACGAACGCATCGTCGGCCATATGCCGGCCAGCCTCGACTTTGCCCCGGCCGCTGCCCTGCCGCTGACCGCCATCACCGCCTGGGAATTATTGTTCGAGCGCCTGCAGATCAGCCGCGATAAAGATCTGACAGGCAAGTCGCTGCTGGTGATCGGCGCGGCCGGCGGCGTCGGTTCGATCCTGGTGCAGCTGGCGCGCCAGCTGACGGGCGTGACCGTGATCGGCACGGCCTCGCGCCAGGAAACATCGACCTGGGTGATGGAACTGGGCGCCCATCATGTAATCGATCACGGCAAGCCCCTGGCTGCCGAGATCACGCGGCTGGGCTTGCCGCCGGTCGATTATGTGATCAGCCTGAACCAGACCGACAAGCATTTCGACCAGGTCGTCGAACTGATCGCGCCACAAGGCAAGTTCGCCCTGATCGACGACCCCGAGCAGATCGACGTGCGCAAGCTCAAGAGCAAGAGCGTGTCGCTGCACTGGGAACTGATGTTTACCCGTTCGCTGTTCCAGACCGACGACATGGTCAAGCAGCACGAACTGCTGGAGGAACTGGCGCAACTGGTCGACGCCGGCACCATCAGGACCACGGTGGCAGAACGCTTCGGCAAGATCGATGCGGCCAACCTGAAGCGCGCGCATGCTGTGCTGGAAAGCAATACAGCGCGCGGCAAGATCGTGCTCGAAGGGTTTTAAGCCAGGCGGGCCGGCCGTCTACTCGGCCGGCTGTTTCGCGTACACGCCCCTGGCCAGGCCATTGTCGGCGTCGCTCACTTGCAGGCCGCCGTCGACCACGCGCAAGGTCAGCTTCTGGAACGGCTGTTTCAGCAGCCACTGGCGGTCGGTAACGGCAAACGCGGCGATGCGTTCGCGCGCGCGCTCGGCTGGCACCGGCAGCCATTGGTAGTCGGCGCTGGAACCTTCCAGGCGCAGCCCGGCCCGTACCCATTGCTCCGAGGCCGGCATCTTGACGATGGCGTCGCCATTCTGCACGCTGACGGCGGTGGCCGTCTTGCCGCTTTTTGCTTCGAACTTGACTTCCACGCCGACCATGGGGCCCAGCTGCGGGAAGCCGACGATGGCGACCCACAGCCCTGCGGCGGCCGGTTTCTGGATCCGCATTTCCTCTTCTTCAAACACGCGAAACTGCGGCGCCTTGCCAAGGCTGGCCGCTTGCAGGGTCACCTCGTCGCCCGACACGCGCCAGTCGCCGCTCGCCTGCTGGTCGACATTGCCGTAGGCCAGCATCCATTCGAACTTGCCGTCCTTTTTCAGCAGCAATTCAGAGCCGACTTCCGTCACGCCCTGCAGATAATAATGGCCCGGCAGCGAGGGCGCCAGCTGGTCGGCGGCGCTGGCAGAAACAGACAAGCTCAGCATGCCGGCGCAAGCCAGCAGGGAAAACAGCGATTTTTTCATGGGATGTCCTTTTTGATATGCCATCATAGCAACTTGATTTAGTTGCAAGCACACAATAGAACCCGGCCACGTTCAATCCCCTGCAGCCGTAATCAGGATGGCGCGGAAATCATTCACATTGGTCAACGTGGGGCCCGTGATCACGCTGTCGCCCAGCGCCTGGAAAAAGCCGTGGCCATCGTTGTTGTCGAGGCTGTCGCGCGGACGCAGTCCCTGCGCCCACGCGCGCTTGAGCGTGTCGGGCGCCAGGTACGCGCCGGCGATCTCTTCCTGGCCGTCGACGCCATCGGTGTCGCCAGCCAGCGCGTGTACATTCGCCTCGCCATCGAGCGCAATGCCCAGCGACAGCAAAAATTCCACATTGCGTCCGCCACGGCCCTTGCCGCGCACGGTGACCGTGGTTTCGCCACCCGACAGCAACACGCACGGCGTGGCGAACGGCTGGCCGCGCCGCGCTGCCTGCTGGGCGATGCCGGCCATCACCTTGCCGACGTCCCTCGCCTCGCCTTCCAGGCTATCGCCGAGGATATATGGCGTCACGCCGGCCGCGCGCGCCACCGCAGCGGCTGCCTCCAACGCCATTTGCGGCGTGGCAATCAGTTCAATGCTGGCACCGGCCAGGCGGGCATCGCCGGGCTTGGCCGACTCGCCACGTCCGCTTTCCAGCGCCTCGCGGATGCTGGCCGGCAGCACGATGCCATAGCGGCGCACGATATCGAGCGCGTCGGCGCAGGTGGTGGCGTCGGCCACCGTCGGGCCCGAAGCGATATCACCGGGCTTGTCGCCCGGCACGTCGGAAATGGCCAGGGTCAGCACTTGCGCCGGATGGCAGGCGGCGGCCAGCCTGCCGCCCTTGATGGCCGACAAGTGGCGCCGTACGCAATTCATCTCGCCGATGGTGGCGCCGGACGCCAGCAGGGCGCGGTTCAGGTCCTGTTTTTCCGCCAGGCTGATGCCTTCCAGTGGCAGGGCCAGCAGTGCCGAGCCGCCGCCGGAAATCAGGCACAGCACGGTATCGTCGGGCGTCAGATTGCCGACCAGCGCCAGCATGCGCTGCGCCGCCTGCATCCCGGCCGCGTCCGGCACCGGATGCGAGGCTTCGGCAATCTCGATGCGCTGGCACGGCACGCCGTAGCCGTAGCGCGTGACGACCAGGCCCGACAATTCTCCGGGCCAGTGTTGCTCGACGGCTTGCGCCATGGCGGCCGAGGCCTTGCCGGCGCCGATCACGATCAAGCGGCCTTTCGGCGCGGCCGGCAAGTTAGGCGGCACGCAGTGCGAGGGCTGGGCTGCGGCGACGGCGGCGTCGAACATGGCGCGCAGCAAGTCGCGGGCGGATGGTTGGGGCATGGCGCTGTCTCCTCGATATTTTTATGGGTGGCTGACAGGAACATCGTACAATCGGCAAGGCCAGCGGTCATCGTGCGGATGCATGAAGGTTTCTGGTATTTTTTTGCCTTTTTCCATGCAAACGCACCAATGAAAGACCAAACCGTGGCCACCATCAGCACCGCCCTGGCGCAGCAGATCGTCGAGCGTACCACGCAGATCATTCCCTTCAAGGTCAATCTGATCGATGCGCACGGCATCATCGTCGCCAGCGCCGATGCCGGCCGCGTCGGCAGCATGCATCCGGGCGCGCAACTGGCGCTGGCCAGGGGCGTCAGCGTGGAGATTGATGCGCAAGCGGCGCGTTTGCTGCCCGGCGCCAGGCCCGGCATCAACCTGCCCCTGACGGTGCGCGGCGAGATCTGCGGCGTGGTGGGCCTGACGGGCGAACCGGACGCGGTGCGCCAGTTCGGCGAACTGGTGCGCGCAATGGCGGAAATGATGCTCGAGCAAGCCCGGCTGGTGAACGAACTGCAGCATGAAAAGCGCTATCGCGAGCAATTTGTTGCGCAGCTGATTGCGCGCGCCGGCGTGTCCGACGCCGCCATGCAGGCGTGGGCGGCGCGGCTGGCGCTCGATTTGCAGGTGCCGCGCGCCATGCTGGTGCTGCAGGTGGAGCACGGCGGCGAACAGCTGGAACAGGTGCTGACCGAGCTGCAGCAGGCGCAGGCGGCGCTGGCCATGCGCTGGCCGGCCCTGCTGACGGCCGTGGTGTCGCCGGGCGAGCTGGCCATGCTCGATGCATTTCCCGTCACCGGCAGCCAGCAGGCGCGCACGCTGCAGGCCCGGCAGCGCCTGCAGGAGCTGCACCAGGTGGCGCGCCAGGCCTTGAGCAACAGCGCCACCCTGGCGATGGGCGTGGCCCTGCCGGGCCTGCAGGGCGCCAGCGCCTCCTGGGAATCGGCGCGCCAGACGTTGCGCGTGGGCCGCGCACGCGACAGCACGCAAGTCTTGCATTCCTACCTGGAGCTGAGCTTGCCGGTGCTGCTGTCGGGCCTGCAGGACGGCTGGCAGGCCGGGCAGTTGCGCCAGACCCTGGCGCCATTGCTGGCGCGCGACCGCTCTGGCGTGCTGCTGCGCACCCTGGCGGCCTGGTTCCGCCACCACAGCCAACCGGGCGCGACTGCCAAAGCCCTCCATATCCACCGCAATACGCTCGACTACCGCCTGCAGAAAATTGCCGCACTGACGGGCATGAAGCTCGATGAAACGGACGACCGTTTGCTGCTGTATATAGCTTTGCAACTTACAATGGCGGCTGATCTCAACAAGGAATAACCATGCAGGCAAGCATCGAGTGGGCCAGCCTGGCCCGCACCTTCGGGCTATTTACCGTCACTGCCGTGGCCGAACTGCTGGGCTGCTACCTGCCGATGCTATGGCTGAGCAACAAAGGCAGCGCCTGGCTGCTGCTGCCGGCCGGCATCAGCCTGCTGGTCTTCGTGTGGCTGCTGACCCTGCATCCGGCTGCCAGCGGCAGGGTCTACGCCACGTATGGCGCCATCTATATCGCCACCGCGCTGGCCTGGCTGTGGCTGGTGGACGGCGTCACGCCGGCCTGGACCGATATTGCCGGCGTGGGCCTGGCACTGGCCGGCGCCGCCGTCATTGCCATGGGACACCGGACGGCTTAAGCGGTTGCGTGCTCACGGAAATTGGTTTCCGACGACCATGCCGTGCCGGCGCGCGCCAGCAATACCGCTTCGCCATCGGCCAGCCAGTCGTCGGCGTCGGCGATCTTCCACATGGTTTGCAGCAGCTTGCGGCGCAGGTCCGGGTCGGTAATTTCTTCGAGCAGGCTGTCGATTACCGCATTGCTCAGTTGCACCGAGCCATGCAGGGTCGAGGTCAGCATGTCATCGCACAGGTCTTGCAGCAGGCGCTGGAAGTCACTTGGCTCCAGGTCGATATGGTCGAGGATCTTGCTGCGGTCCAGCGCCTGCAGTTCGGAGCTGGCCAGGTTGCCGTCGACGATCATCATCAGGGCCAGGATACGGCCCGCTGCCTGGGGACTGTTTTTGGAGTAACTACGCATCTCAATTCCATTCATGGTTGTTTGATCAAAGCGCCCGCCGTGGCGGGCGCTGTACTGCTTCACTTGACAACGGTTACTTGTCTTCTTTCTTGGCGATAAACACGCTGGCCAGGCAACTTGCGGCGATCAGCACGGCCACCACCAGCAGGGACGCTTCGACCGGCACGTGGTACCACGGCATGATCAGCATTTTCGCGCCGATAAACACCAGCACCATCGCCAGGCCAAACTTGAGCAGATGGAAGCGGTCAGCCACGTCCACCAGCAGGAAGTACAGGGCCCGCAACCCCATGATCGCAAACAGGTTCGAGGTGAACACGATGAACGGGTCGGTCGTGATGGCGAAAATCGCCGGGATCGAATCGACCGCGAAAATCAGGTCCGTCACCTCGATCAGGATCAGCACCAGGAACAGCGGCGTGACATAACGCAAGCCACCCTTCACCACCATGAACTTCTCGCCATGGTCGCCATCGGCTACCCGCAAGTGACGGCGGGCAAGACGCAGCACCGGATTGTTCGCCACGTCGGGTTCGGCATCGGCCGCTACCAGCATGCGCACACCGGTAATCAACAGGAAGGCGCCAAACAGATACAGCACCCAGCTGAACTCGCTGACCACCCAGGCGCCCGCCAGTATCATCACGGCCCGCATCACTATCGCGCCCAGCACGCCGTAGATCAACACCCGGCGCTGGTACTGGATCGGCACCTGGAAAGCGGTGAAGATCAGCAGGAACACGAACACGTTATCGACCGACAGGGCTTTTTCGATCAGGTAGCCGGAGAAGAACTCCAGCGCCTTCTGGTTGGCGATCTCGGGACCGGCCGTGCCATTCAGGTACCACCACAAGCCGCCGTTGAAGATCATCGCCAGGCTGACCCATACCACCGACCAGATTGCCGCTTCCTTGACACTGACCTTGTGCGCCTTGTTGCCGCCGAAGACAAACAGGTCCAGCGCCAGCATCATCAGCACGAAGGCGATAAAACCGGCCCACATGGGCGCGGACGCAATGCTTTCCAAACCGTTCATCGGCAACCTCCCGTATGTTGATTGTTACTGAGCCACATGATGTTTCTCCTCAGATAAATAGGTGAGCAGTCATCATAGGGCGAATCAGAACATCGAACAAATCGAATATAATTGAACAATACATCGAAAAACTCGATGTATTGAAAAGAAGGCCAAAAACCATGTCTACACTCAACTTCAAACACTTGCGGTATTTCTGGATGGTTGCCAAGACGGGCAGCATTGCGCGCGCGGCCGAGCAGCTGCACCTGACGCCGCAATCGATCTCGGGCCAGTTGAGCGAATTTGCCGACACCCTGGGCGTGGAACTGTTTCGCCGCGCCGGCCGCACCCTGGAGCTGACCGACACCGGCCGGCGCATCCTTTCCCACGCCGAGGAAATTTTCAGCACCGGCGATGAATTGCTGGAAATCGTGCGCGACCAGTCGCGTACCACGACCACCACCTTTCGCGTCGGCTGCGCCGATTCGGTGTCGAAACTGATCGCCTGCCGCCTGGTGGAACCGGCGCTGGGCCTGGCCGAACCGCTGCGCATGATTTGCCGCGAAGGCCGCCTGGCCAGCCTGCTGGCGGACCTGGCCGTGCACCGGCTGGACCTGATCATCGCCGACCGCCCCATGCCGGCCCACCTGAGCGTGCGCGGCTTCAACCACCTGCTGGGCGAAAGCGGCATGACATTATTGGGCACCAAGGCCCTGGCCGCCACCCTCTCCGGCGCCTTTCCGCAGTGCCTGCACCGCGCGCCGCTGTTGCTGCCGGGCGAGGATTTCGCCATCTATGCGCGCCTGCTGCAGTGGCTCGGCGAAAACAATCTGCACCCGCGCATCGTCGGCGAATTCGACGACAGCGCCATGATGAACGCGTTTGGCCAGTCCGGCGCCGGCCTGTTCTTCGCCCCTACCGTGATCGCGCACCAGGTCTGCGAGCAATATAATGTGGTGGCGCTGGGCCGCGTCGACAGCCTGGTCGAGCAGGTGTATGCGATCACCACCGAGCGCCGCCTGAGCCATCCGGCCACGGTGGCCATCAGCCAGAGCGCGCGGCGCGACCTGTTCGTCTAGGACTGTTTCGCATACGCCACGCAATACGCTGACGAAATACATTTGGATAAATATATCGGTACAATAGCAAGTCTCCCGACGCCACGCGCCACCCCTCCCCGGATTTGCCACCATGAAGCACTCGCACGATATACCTTCTGCCTTCAAGCATGAATTTGCCAACCCGCGCCTGTGGTGGTCGCGCGCCGTGGTGGTCGGCATGGCGGCGATTGCCGGCCTGGTGGTGGTCGGTTTCACCTGGCTGGCGGAAGCAGCGCTGGATCTGTTTCATGTCTTTAACGCCAAGGCCTGGTGGTTCACCCTGTTGTGGACGCCGCTGTGCGCCGCCGTGCTGGTGTGGCTGACGCGGCGCTACGCCATCGGCGCGGCCGGTTCCGGCATTCCGCAAGTGATGGCGGCACTCGATCCATCGGTGGGCGCCGAACAGCGTTCGCTGTATGTATCCTTGAGACTGTCGGCCGCCAAGATCGCGCTGACGGCGGGCGGCTTGCTGGGCGGCTTGTCGCTGGGCCGCGAAGGGCCGTCGGTGCAGATCGCCGCCGGCGTGATGCTGGCCGCGCGGCGCTGGCTGCCGCGCCACTCGGCGGTATCGCCCCATTCCCTGCTGGTGGCCGGCGGCGCGGCCGGCATCGCGGCCGCCTTCAATACACCGCTGGCCGGCGTGATGTTTGCCATCGAAGAATTGTCGCGTTCGCCGGAGCAGCGCAACAGCGGCCTGATCGTTGCCGGCATCGTGCTGGCCGGCATGATGGCCGTGTCCATCCACGGCAATGCCACCCACTTTGGCGTGATCCACCCGGGGCCGATCGGCATGGCGCTGGCCCTGCCAGGCTTGCTGGTGACCTTGGTGGCGGGCGTGGCCGGCGGCCTGTTTGCACGCCTGCTGCTGGCCTCCGCACGCGGCAATCCATTGGGGAAATTATCCGCCTGGCGCCATGGCCGGCCGGTGCTGTTCGCCGCCGCCTGCGCTTTGCTGGTGGCGCTGATCGGCGTGGCCAGCCATGGCGCCACCTTCGGCAGCGGCACCGTGGCCACGCGCGCCATGCTCGACGGCGCGGCCGACGTGCCGGCCGCCTTTGTCGCCTTCAAGTATGTGGCGACCTGGCTGACGGTCTGGTCGGGCGTGCCGGCCGGCATCTTCGCGCCCTCGCTGGCGATCGGCGCCGGCATCGGCCACGATATCGCGCTGCTGCTGCACTACCCGCATGCGCCGGCCCTGATTGCGCTGGGCATGGTGGGCTTCCTGGCGGCCGCCACGCAGGCGCCGCTGACGGCCTTTATTATTGTGATGGAAATGGTCGACGGCCACGGCATGGTGCTGAGCCTGATGGCTTGCGCGGTGGTGGCCAGCACCGTCTCGCGCGTGCTGAGCGCGCCGCTGTACGGGGCGCTGGCGCAGCTGCAGCTGCAGCGCCTGCCCGCTACATCGTAAACGCCAGCGGCTGCAGGCCAGCCTGGCGGTCGTCGGGCGCCACCACTGCCAGCAAGGCCGCCAGACCGCTGTTCAACTGCGCCAGGCTGGCCGCGTCAAGCCGGCCCAGCGCACTGGGCAGCAAACCGCGCGCCGGCTGTGGCGCGCCGGCGATCACGGCCTGGCCGCTGTCGGTCAGGTGCAAGGTCACCACCCGTTGATCAGGCTGGTCGCGCGCCTTGCGCAGATGCGATTTTTTCACCAGCGCGTCGACCAGGTTGCTGGCCGTGGTCTGGTGGATCGACAATTTGAGCGCCAGTTCGCCGATGCGCAGGCCCGGCTGGTCCAGCACTTCCTGCATCACCCACAATTGCGCACCCGACACGCCACACTGCTTTTCGATCTGTATCGAATGGCGCTGCGCCGCGCGCATCACCACGCGCAGGTTTTGCAGCGCCAGGCTGCGCGCCTGCTTTTCATTGATTTCCATGACTGCCGCCCCTTTATGCCGTCGGCGCCGGCAGGACCGGCTCGCGCGACAACTGGCTCGCGTGCAGGCGCGCATAAGCGCCGCCACTGGCCAGCAGGGCCGCATGGCTGCCGGACTCGACCAACTGGCCGCCCTGCATCACGACGATGCGGTCGGCGCTTTCAATCGTCGACAAACGGTGTGCGATAACGATGGTGGTGCGGTTGCGCATCAGCACTTCCAGCGCCGCTTGCACCTGGCGCTCCGATTCGGTGTCCAGCGCGCTGGTCGCTTCGTCCAGCAGCAGAATCGGCGCGTCCTTGTACAGCGCGCGCGCTATCGCCAGGCGCTGGCGCTGGCCGCCGGAAAAGCGCGAACCGTTCTGGCCGGCAGGTGTCGCATAGCCTTGCGGCATCTGCATGATGAAGTCGTGCGCATAGGCGGCGCGCGCGGCCGCTTCGACGCGCGCCTGGTCGGGCGCCGGGTCGCCATAGGCGATATTGGCCGCTACCGTGTCGTTGAACAGAATCACGTCCTGGCTGACCAGCGCAAACTGGCGCCGCAGGGCCAGCAACTGATAGTCGCGCAGGTCGACACCGTCGAGCAGGATCTGGCCGCCGCTGACGTCATAGAAGCGTGGCAGCAGGCCCAGCAAGGTGGTCTTGCCGCCGCCCGAGCCGCCCACCAGCGCCACCGTTTCACCAGCCTTGATATCGAGCGTGATATTGCTCAGTGCGGTCGGCGCATCGGGGTCATCGGTGTTGTAGCGGAAATGTACGTTCTGCAGCGACAGATTGCCTTGCGCCGCCACCGGCGCCGCCTGGCCCGGATCAGGTTCCAGCGGCGTGTCGATCAGGCCAAACACCGATTCGGCGGCAGCCAGGCCGCGTTGCAGCGGTTCATTGATCTTGGTCAGGTTCTTGATCGGCGACTGCATCGCCATCAAGGCGCCCATGAAGGCGACAAAAGCGCCCGGCGTGATGGCACCGCTTTGCGCGCGCAACAGGGCAAAATAGATTACCGACGACAAGGTGATGCCGACCAGCATCATGATAATGCCGGAGTTCATGGCCGACGTGGCTGCATGCTTGACGGCCAGCTGGCGGTTGCGCTTGACCACGTCGACAAAGCGCGCCTGCTCGTAATCCTGGCCGCCAAAGATTTTTACCACGCGCTGGCCGCCGATGCTCTCGTCCAGTACCGACGTCAGCTCGCCCACCGCCTGCTGCGAACTCTTGCTCAGGTGGCGCATGCGGCGTCCGGCCAGGGTCACGATAATGGCGATAATGGGCATGGTGGCCATGCAGAACAGCGCCAGCTTGACGTCTATGCTGAACAGCAGCACCAGGTAGCCGACAGTGGCCACCGAATCGCGCACCGCCACGTTGAGCACGTTCAGGCCCGCCTGCGACACCTGGCTGGCGTCGAACGCCACCCGCGACTGCGTCAGGCTGGTGGTGGTGGTGTCAAAAAAGCGGCTGGGCAGGCGCATGATGGTGGCAAACATCTGTTCGCGCAGGTCGGCCTGCACCCGGCTCGACAGCCAGACCGAACCATAGTCGCCGGCAAAGCTCGACACCATGCGCATGACCGACAGCGCGAGGATGGTGGCCGGGATCACCCACAGTTCGACCTGCCCCGCCTGCGCCGGCAGGAAACGGTCGACCCAGCCCTGCAGCAGGCCCATGATGCCGGTGGTGGCGGGCGCCAGATGCTCGCTGGCCGTGGCGCGCATGGCGTCGACCACGTTTTGCAGCTGGCGTATCAGCAGCACGTCGGTGGCCGAGGCAACGCCCACGGCCAGCATGGTGACCATGACGCTGGCGCCATAACGCCAGAACTGGCTGGCCAGGCGGAAAAACAAGTGGCTGCTTTGCTGCATGTGATGGGGAAATAAAAGAGAAAGCGTGATTCTAACGCGTGCGGGAGCATTCCCACGAGAATGTAGAGGCGAGCGGGCAGGCAAGAACCCGGGCCAGCGGCGGCCCGGATCCGGATGGAGCGAAATGTCTTGTTACAGGCCGCCGAATCCGGCGGCAGTAGCCACTACCAGCGCGGTCAGCGCCAGCACGGTGAGGATTTTCTTGGTTGGGGTGTGCATGCTGTACTCCTTGGGGGTGAATGATTACAAAAGAGGTAAATCAAACGCGGCGCTCGGGCGCCGTCTGTGGTATTCATTCATTCTACATTTAGCCTTGCAAATTGCACGCTTAGTTACGTTTCGTTGTATTCACGCACAAATCAATTTCCGTGAAGCATAATTGCGCCATGTTCAAACTGACTTTTCTCGGCACCTCGTCCGGCGTGCCGACCCGCTACCGCAACGTTACCTCGCTGGCCGTGCAAACCACCCTCGGGCGCGAATGGTGGATGGTCGATTGCGGCGAAGCCACCCAGCACCGCCTGCAGCGGCTTCCCTTGTCGGTACACGACCTGGCCGGCATCTGCATCACGCACGTGCATGGCGACCACAGCTATGGCTTGCCGGGCCTGCTGGCCAGCGCTTCGATGACCGGGCGCAAGCGGCCCCTGATCATCATCGCGCCGCCCGCCATCCGCGCCTGGCTGGACGCCACCTTGCTGCATACGGAACTGTTCCTTACCTATCCTTTGACCCATGTCGACGTGAATGACGCGCAAGTCGTGCATCAGGAAGCCGGCTTGACGATTACCCGGCACGCGCTGTCGCACCGCGCGGCCAGCGTGGGCTTTCGCTTTGCGCTGGAAACGAGCAAGTCAAAACTGGACAAGGCGGCGCTGCTGGCCCACGGCGTGCCGTCCGGCCCCGTCTGGGGCCAGCTGCAAGCAGGCCAGGACGTGCTGCTGGACGGTGGCCGGCAGCTGCGCAGCAGCGATTTTCGCATCACGAAAACAGACCGGGCCGCCATCGTGGTGGGCGGCGACAACGACACCCCGGCGCTGCTGGCGCAAGCCTGCCAGGGCGCGCAACTGCTGGTGCATGAAGCCACCTACACGGAGGCGATGCTGATCAAGGCGGGGCCGGGGCCGACCCACAGCTCGGTGCAGCGGGTGGCGCAGTTCGCCGCCAGCTGCGCCATGCCGAACCTGATCCTGACGCACTTCAGCGCGCGCTACCACCACAGCGACGGCATGGCCGAACTGGAAGCGGAGGCGCGCCTGCACTATGCGGGTACCTTGTTCCTGGCCAACGATTTCGACAGCTATGCACTCGACGCCGCTGGCGTACTGAGCAAGGTCGATGCGCGCAAGCCTGACTAATCAGTAAGGATCGCTGCCGTACAAGCCGGCATATTCCGCCGCCAGCGCCTTGGCCTCTTCCAGCTGCGCCGGCGTCAGGATTTCCAGCAACTGGTCGCGGTTCTTGATCGATTGTTCGTCGCCCGCTGCGGCCGGCATCGCAATCCAGGCATACGCTTCCACGTAATCGAGCTCCACGCCCTGCCCTTGCGCATACAGCAAGCCATATTCGTTCTGCGCCGACAGCGAACCGGACTCGGCCGCCGTCCGGTACCAGTAGGCTGCCTGCTCGAAATCCTGCGCAATGTCGACGCCGCGCCGGTAAGCCTGCGCCAGGTTGAATTGCGACTGGCCATCGCCGGCCTTGGCCGCCTGGCGTCCATACACCAGCGCCTGCTGCGCGTCCTGCTCGACGCCATCGCCACTGGCATACATCAGCGCCAGGTTGGCCAGCGACGGCGGATAACCGGCCTCGCCCGCTTCGGCAAACAAGGCCACCGCTTTCGGCAGGTCTTGCGCCACGCCCTGGCCCTGGTAATACAGGCTGGCCAGGAAATGCTTGCCGGCTGCATCGCCGGTGCTGGCCGAGGCATGAAACTGCTTGTAGGCCTCGGCGTAATTGTCGTCGTTATAGGCGTCGATACCGGCTTCGTTGAGGGCTTCGGCGGATAAGGTCATGCAGGCTCCTGTTCTGTCGGGTTCAATGGATGGCAACCATTCTAAGACGCGGGCGCAAGGCTTGAGTGTTCAGTTGAAGACGGGTAGAGTGGCGCGCATAACAATCAATCAATCCCATGACGACACCAACACCATTTCCCACCCTGGTCTTTCAAGCGGCCCTGGCGCAAGACGCGGCCACCTTTATCACCCTGCGCGGCCGGACCCGGCAAAACGCTGTCACGGCCGAGCGTCTGGCCGAGTTCGGCATTACGGCAGAGTCCTGGGCTGAACTGATGCGATCCGGCAAGCTGCCGGGCCATACCTGCCACGCGAATGGCATGCTGGCCGGCTATTGCTTTGGTGATCTGGACACCGGCGAAATCATCGTGCTGGCCTTGCTGCCAGAAGTTGAAGGCCGAGGCGCCGGCAAGACCTTGCTGGCGCTGGTAATGCAAGATTTGCGTGCACACGGCCATGGCCGATTGTTCCTCGGCTGCTCCAGCGACCCCGCCTCGCGCTCCTACGGCTTTTACCGCCACTTGGGCTGGACCGCGACCGGCGAGACGGACGCGCATGGCGATGAGGTACTGGAGTTTTTCTTCAGCAAACAATAGTCAGCCCGGCCGTAATCAATCGATCACTGCGCGTCCCACACCCGCATCACCTGGCTGATGGCCGCATCGAAAACGGCATGGCCTACGCCATCGCGCGCCAGGATGGAAACGCCCGACAAAAAACTGTCGAAGACGGCGCCTAGCGCGCTGGCGTCGGTATCGGCTGGCAACTGCCCTTGCGCCACGCCACGCTCGACGCAGCGCACGAAGCCGGCGCGGGTACGCTCGCGCGACGCCGTCAGCGGCGCGGCGACGGACGCATGTTCCGCCGTCGGCGCGCTCATGCAGCCCAGCGCCACCATGCAGCCGGGCGGGTGCGCCGCGTCGGACTGCATTCGCGCCGACTGGCGCAGCGCCAGTTCGACCGCCTCGCGCGGCGCCAGGCCATCGTCCCACAGGCACTGCGTCACCTGCGCATACGTATCGAGATAGCATTGCGCCGCTTCGCGGAACAGCGCTTCCTTTGAACCGAACGCGGCATAGAAACTGGGCGCCGAAATGCCGCCACCGATCGCCGCCTTGAGCTGGCTCAAGGACGTCGATTCATATCCCTGCCGCCAGAATAAAAACATGGCTTGCTCGACCGCTGCCTGGCGGTCGAACGTGCGCGGCCTTCCCATTTGTGCCATCTAATGCTCCTCTTTTCAACCATATAGATACTACTCGATACAGAAGTCATTGACAACGCCAGCCCCATTCCTCTATATTTATACCGATCGATATATATGTATCGCCATCGGCGTGCTTGCACCGCTGCGCCCAACCTTATCAAGGATCGACATGAATGCCCCTGCCATCACTACCGCCACCAGCCCTGCGCTGGACGACCGCCTTCCCGTCTCCGCCCTGCTGGCGCTGGCCATGACTGGCTTTATCTGCATCGTCACCGAAACCTTGCCGGCCGGCTTGCTGCCGCAGATCGGCGCCGGCCTCGGCATCAGCCAGGCGATGGCCGGGCAGATGGTCACCGTCTATGCCCTGGGTTCGCTGCTGGCGGCAATTCCGCTGACGATCGCCACGCGTGGCTGGCGGCGCCGCAACGTGTTGCTGCTGACCATCGCTGGTTTTCTGGTGTTCAATTCGGTCACGGCGCTGTCGTCCCATTACGGGCTGATCCTGGTGGCGCGCTTCATGGCAGGCGTTGCGGCGGGACTGGCGTGGAGCTTGCTGGCCGGCTATGCGCGGCGCATGGTGGCGCCGCATCAGCAGGGCCGCGCGATGGCGCTGGCGATGGTCGGCACGCCGGTCGCGCTGTCGCTGGGCGTGCCGCTGGGCACCCTGCTCGGTTCAACGGTCGGTTGGCGCATGGCGTTCTGGATCATTTCGGCACTGGCATTGGCGCTGATCGCCTGGGTGCTGGCGAAAGTGCCCGACTATCCGGGCCAGTCGGCGCATGAACGCATGCCGCTGCGCCAGGTCTTCACCACCCCCGGCGTGCGCCCGGTGTTGGCGGTGGTCATCACATGGATGCTGGCGCACAATATTCTCTACACCTATATCGCCCCGTTCGTTGCCCCGGCCGGCCTGGCTGGCAGGATCGACCTGGTGCTGCTGGTGTTTGGCGCGGCGGCGATTGCCGGCATTTGGGTCACCGGCAAGCTGGTCGAGCGCCACCTGCGCGCCAGTGTGCTGGCCAGCCTGGCCGCGTTTGCTGCCACGACTGTCCTGCTGGGCCTGGCATCACAGTTCCCCGCCGTGATCTACCTCGGCATGGCCGCCTGGGGCCTGAGCTTCGGCGGCGCGGCCACCCTGCTGCAAACGGCGCTGGCCGACAGCGCCGGCAGCGGCGCCGACGTGGCGCTGTCGATGAATGTGGTGGCGTGGAATGGCGCGATTGCGGCGGCAGGGGTGGCCGGCGGCGCCTTGCTGGAAACCTGGGGCGCGGGCGCCTTCCCGTGGGCCATGATCGTTTTGCTGGCAATCGCCATCGCGATCGCCTGGTCAGCGCGCACGCACGGTTTTACGCCGGGCCGCCGCAATGGCAGCGGCCCGGTGGCGGGGCATTGAATGGTGTGATCTCAGGCAGTATCTTTTGCCTTGCCTGCGGGCTCTGGCGCACTCAGCCCCCACTCGTTCCAGCCCTCGCCGAACAGCTCGACCGGATGCTGGGTGCGCTCGGAGCCATTGCCGCAGGCCATGGCGTCCGGAGAACAATATTTATCGCAGCCCCAGCAGATGCGTTCGGGGTTCTTGGGATTGACGGGAAAGGGCTTGGCCATGATAGTGTACCGGGCTGTAGGCAACAGCAAACACTGTAGGCCCGGCACGATCGGGGGTCAAACGGCGAGTCTTGCCGATCTTGAGTCAGGTCAAGGATATCAAACTATGCTTGCGTGATCCTGTTGCAGCCACTTGGCCGCCGTTGCCACGATGGCGTCGTTGAGCCTGCTGGTCAGCGGCGTCTGGATATTCCAGCGGTGCCAGTACAAGGCCACGTCCACTTGCGTGCCCGGCGCGAGATCGATCAGTTTTTCCTCTGCCAGTTCCTCGCGCACCTGGATCACGGGCGCCATGCCGTAGCCGAAGCCGGCCTGGATAAAGGCCACGAATCCTTCCGCGCTGGGAAAGTAGCTGTGCGGCACTTTTTGGCTCAGGCCCATCTGCGCCAGATAACGCGCATGCAGGGTATCGCTGCGGTTGTAGATCACGGCCGGCGCCACCGCGACCGACTGTGCGCTCAAACCCTCGGGAAACCAGCGCTGCGCAAACGCCGGCGTGGCCACGCAGCGATACGACATGATGCCCAGCGCTACCACCGAGGTGCCGGCCACGGCGTCCGGCGAGCTGGCGATACAGCCCACCACCCTGCCCTCGCGCAACTGGCGCAGGGTCTGATCCTGGTCATCGAGCAGCACATCGACCCGGCACGCGGGTTCTTCAAGTACCAACGCCAGCGCTTCGAGCAGCCAGGTGGCGGCGCTGTCGGCATTGGCCGCAATCGCCAGTCGCGGCAGCGCCGCCGGTTCAGGCGCTTCGGCGACCAGTCCTGCTTCCAGCAGCAGCACCTGCCGGTAATGGGCGATCAGGCGGTGGCCGCGCGCGGTCGCTTGCGGCGGCTGGCTGCGGATCACCAGCAGCTCGCCGGTCGCCTCTTCCAATGCGCGCAAGCGGTGCGACACGGCCGACTGCGTAATCGACAACGCGGCAGCGGCACGCTCGAAGCTGCCTTGTTCCAGCACCGCATCGAGGGCCGCCAAGCCCCGGTAATCGAGCACGCTCATACCTATACCCACATGAATTTTTAGAATGAATCACGAATAACATTCATTATACTAATACACCGCCATCTTCTATGCTGGGTACCTTTTGCAGGGGAAGAGCAATGTTGAGCAGCAGTTTTTTCAAGGGCATGGCCATGGGCGGCGGACTGATTGTCGCCATCGGCGCGCAAAATGCGTTTTTATTGCGGCAAGGGATACAGCGCCAGCACGTGCTGCTGTGCGCGGCCGCCTGTATCGCTGGCGACATCTTGCTGATCAGCCTGGGCGCCGGCAGCGTGGGGAAACTGGTGGCCTCCACGCCATGGCTGCTGGGCGCGATCCGCATCGGCGGCGCGCTGTTCCTGCTTGAATACGGGCGCCGTGCGGCCTGGTCCGCCTGGCGCCCACAAGGCCAGGCGCTGCAGGCGGCCAGCAGCGCCGTCCGCGAAGCAGGCCCTGCCCTGCGCGCCGCCATTGCGCTCAGTCTGCTGAACCCGCATGCCTGGCTCGATACCGTGGTGCTGCTGGGCGCCATCGGCGCGCAACAGCCCGAACACGGCCGCGCCTGGTTTTCGGCCGGTGCCATGACCGCCTCGGTGCTGTGGTTCAGCGGCCTGGCCGCAGGCGCGCGCCTGCTGGCGCCGGTATTTGCCAATCCACGCGCCTGGCGCGTGCTTGATGGCCTGATCGCGGTAACCATGTGGGCGATTGCCGCCTCGCTATTCATTCACTAAGGACAACAGATGAACACGGAATTGCACAGCATCACCCTGGAACAGGCAGCCGGTGAATATGCCGTCAGCCGCCTCGACGCGGCCGCGCCCATCCCCGCCTGGGCCGATGGCGAGGGCTTTGTCAGCATCAGCCGGTCCAAGCATGAATTGTCGATCGTCTGCGCAGCGGCGCGCGTGCCGCCGGAAACGGTATCGGAAAGAGAATGGCGTTGCTGGCGCTTCGTCGGGCCATTTGCCTTTGGCGCCACCGGCATCGTGCTGTCGGTGGTGCGGCCGCTGTCGCTGGGCGGCTTGGGCGTGTTCGTCGTTTCCACCTACGATGGCGACCATCTGCTGCTCAAGACGCAGGACCTGCCGGCCGCAATGCACTTGCTGAAGCAGGCCGGCCACGTCTTGATTAGCTGATCAACCGTTCTTGCGGAATTCGACATGCTGGGAAATCACCGCCTGGGTGACAAAATCGGCGTCCAACGGAATTTGCGCGCGGACGAGGTCCTTGCGGATCTCGCTATAGCGCTCGCCCTTGAACTGGCGGTCGACCGACGTAAAGGGCAGCAGATTTTCCGCCAGGTCGCCATCATTCAAATCAGGCTGGCGCGCCTTGAACTGCTCGAACACCTCGAATTGATCGCTGCAAATGACCTGGATCGCCGTTTCCGGAAACTGGTAGCGCTCGCTCCACATCACGTGCCAGCCGGACTCGATGCCGTTGATGAAATCGGCCAGGCGCGGACTCAATATATAGGCGTCCGATTCGATATGAATGATCTTGTCGGCGCCCAGCTCCCTGGCCAGGGTGAGCGAATGCAGAAAACTGCGCCACCAGCCAGGATAAGCCGACACGCTTTGCCGCCCCAGGTTATTGTCAAAGCGAACGATCACCTTGCCGTCATTGAACAGCGACAGCGGCGCCGTATTGGTCACCGTTTTGATGATGCTTGGCGGCGGCAGATACGGCGAGCCATCGTCGATCATGATCTTCTTGGCCGCCGCTATCGGGCCATCCTGGTAATAATCGAGCCAGCGCTGGTAGCGCTCCTGCCACGCCTGCTCATTCTTGATATGACTGGTGCAAAATAAAATCGATTTCATGGGCTGGGATATCAGGATGTTTTAGTCAGGCAAGCTGGCGAGTTTATTATATGAGGCAACGGGCAGCCGCCAGGGCCAGTGCGCCACTTGATGGCGGCGATCGTGGTTAAATGGCCCTTCGTCAACACGAAGATCCCCCTCCATGATCCGATTTCACCTGATGTTCGCCCTGCCCTGCTTGTTCGTCATCGCGCGTTTCTTGTGGCCGCTGCCATGGCCGCTGCGTGCCAGGCTGGCCGCTGCCGTTGTCCTGCTGCTCGCCTCGCAATATCATTTGTACAGCCGCCTGTCGTCCGGCAGCGTCTTCTCGCCCGAATTTCCCAAAGCAATAGTCATCGCCTTCAACTGGGCCTTCAACGCCATTCTGCTGCTGGCCCTGCTGCAACTGGCGCTCGACCTGGTGCTGCTCGTCACCAGCTTGGTGCGCTGGCGCCACCTGGCGATTCCGCCCAGGCTGCGCTACGGCCTGGCGGCTGCCGCCATGGCGCTGGCCGCCATCGGCGTGCACCAGGCCATCCGCGTGCCGCCGCTGAAGGATATCGAGATCCACATTGCAAAGCTGCCGCCACAATTTGATGGCTACCGGATCGTGCAACTGACCGACATGCATATCAGCCGCCTGTTCGACGCCTCCTGGACGCGGGCGGTGGTGGCGGACGCGAACGGCCCGGACGCCGACCTGATCGTCGTCACCGGCGACATGATCGACGGCGCCATCCGTGACCGCGCGGCGGACGTGGCGCCGCTGCGCGGCCTGCATGCCAGGGATGGCGTCTATGTGATTCCCGGCAATCACGAATATTTCTTCGGCCACGATGCCTGGATGCAGTATTTCACCGACTTGGGCATGACCGCCCTCGACAACAGCCACGCCATTATCGAACGCGGCGGCGCGCAACTGGTGCTGGCCGGCGTGACCGATGTGACGGCGCCCAACACGGGCCTGCCCGCGCCCGACGTGGCGCAGGCGCTCAGGGGCGCGCCAAAGGAAGCGGCGGTCGTTCTGCTGAACCATCAACCGAGGAACGCACGCCACGCGGCCGCGCTGGGCGCCGATTTGCAATTGTCCGGCCACACCCACGGCGGCCTGATCGCCGGCCTGGACCGATTGTTCGCGCTGGCCAATGGCGGTTTCGTGTCCGGCCTGTATGACGTGGACGGCATGCAGCTCTACGTCAACAACGGCACGGCGTTGTGGCCCGGGCTGGCCTTGCGCCTGGGACGGCCGTCCGAGCTGACGCGCATTACGCTGCGCAAATCCAACTAGCGCGGCCGTTCCAGCAGCTTGATTGCCATCTCTTCGATATCGTCGCGCATCGCCAGCGGCGCCAGCCAGGCTGGCGGGATCGCTTCCACGCCGTAATACGCGCCGGCGATCTGGCCGGTGATCGCGGCGGTGGTATCGGCATCGTCCCCCAGGTTGGCGGCGCGCAGCACGGCCTCCTCGAAACTGCCGGTATTGAAAAAGCACCACAGCGATGCCTCCAGCGAGTCGACGCAGTAGCCGGTACCGCGGATCTGTGATTCTGCCTTGGCGAGAAAGCTGCCGGTGGCCAGCTCTTTCAGCTTTGGCTCGGTCGGCTGGAAAGCGATGCTGGCCAGCAGGTCTTCCTTCCTGGTTCCCGCCAGCGCGCTGCACAGCAGGGCGGCGAACAGCTGGCAGCTTTCCACCGCTTCCGGTGCACCGTGGGTGGTGCGTGAACTGTCGGCGGCCAGTTTTATTGCCGCGTCGATATCGGGATAGGCGAACAGCACCACCGGCGCCAGGCGCATCAGCGAGCCATTGCCGGCGGTGTTCGGGGAGGTCTCGCCACTGTACGGGTTGCCCGTATCGGCAAATTTGTCGAGCGCGGTGCGCACCGTCATGCCGATGTCGAAGCAGGTGCCGGTCGAGCTCAGATAACCCCATTGCCACCAGTTCAGGTAGCGCGCCATCTGGTCGGCCGGATTGAATGCGTTTTTGGTGATCAGGCTTTCGGCCAGGCACAGGGCCATCGACGTGTCGTCGGTCCATTCGCCGGGCTTCAACTGGAACGGGCCGCCGCCGGCCATGCCGGTGACGGGCTTGAAACTGCCGCGCGGGGAAAATTCGACGGTGGTGCCGACGGCGTCGCCGGCAGCCAGGCCCAGGAGGGTGGCGAGGTAACGGGAGTTCAGGGAGATTTCAGGCATGACTGAATTTTCTACATCGGGATCAAGCGCCGATTATAAAAGGCCAGCGCAATCGACAGAGCACGCCAGCGCGCCTCGATATGATCAATAGCGTTATAGTCAGATTCATACCATTAAAAGCACATCAGAAAGAGCCGCCAATTGCGCAAATTATTCCCTGCCCTGTTACTGGCTGCCGGTACCGCACTGGCTGCCATGCCGGCCACCGCCGCGCCGATTACCTCCGGCGTCTACGACGGCCTGCTCATTGGCGTCGACAAGCAAGGCATCCTGACCGCCTACTTTGAAAGCACGACCGGCGCCGGACAATTCAGCTGCATCTTTTTCATGCGCGGCAAAGTGGGCGATCCGGCCACTCGGGTCGATACCTGGTTTCCGGCAGACCGCGACATCAACAATGTCATTTCCGGCACCATGCAACTGCTTGCCGAAAACGGCAAGCCAACCGTGCGCGCCCAATTGAAAGAAGATCCGCCCGGCTGCTGGAACGTGCAGCACTTTGCCCCCGAACCGGTATCGTTCAGGCAGAGCGAACCAGGAAGCTGGCAGGCCATCCGCATCGTCTCCGCCGAAAAAGCGTATTTTCACGACGATCCTTCCGATGCGCATCCGCGCAAGGCCTATGCCATCGAGGGCAATGCGCTGCGCGTATTCGAGACGCAAGCGGGGTGGGTGAAAGCTGAATATGTCAGCCCGGAGCGCAAACGCACCAGGGGCTGGATAAGGGAACGCGATTTGTATGCGAGCGAAAAACCGGGTGGAAAATAAACAGCGCGCGGCGGCATTGGAAAATTACTGATCAGCCGTTTTTTTGCGCGATGACCGCAACAGGCTGGCGCGCCAGTTCGATAAACGCCCGCACATAACCGATGGTGGTGTCCGCCTCGCGCGCGCCCAGGAAGTGGCGAGAGGTAAATTGCATGCCTTGAGCGCGGGGGCGGAGCTTGTGCGCAGGGAGATCCTGGGCGGCATCCAAGGCTGAACGCGACGCTTTGGGGCGACGGTGACCGGCACGAAAAGCTCCCGGAGCAACGATGCGATGCCGGAACGCCTGCCCAAGGGCGTGAATGGGCCAGGAGTGGTCGTTCCAAGCCTCGTTGCACGGGCAACGAGGCTTCAGGATACTAAGTAAATACGCATAAATTCTTGTAAATTCTGACTTCCATAACCGGCGCTCTGCGGTGTTGCCCGCTGCTAGCAGTGCTCGCACTGCTAGCAGCGGGCGCCTTGCAGCGCATCCGGTTCTGTTCGTCATAATTTCACAATAATTTCTTGGCACTTGCTTAGTACAAGTCGAGGCCTTCCTCGAGGATGGACTTCTGCACGGCTGCACGGCTCTTGACGCGCTCATACCAGGCCTGGAGGTGATGAAGATGGTCAAAATGAATAGGCGTATCCTCGTACGACTTCAGCCAGGGCGCCTTGCCCCAGCCGGTCACCGCAAACAGTAAAGTGGATCCATCAGTCAAGACACTTTCCCGACTAATTTAAGCTGTGCCCGTTTCCACTGCTCCAGCTGCTCGGCGCTGACCCGTATTGCTC
>NZ_JBXAVX010000024.1:0-71874 GCF_057291295.1 Janthinobacterium sp. 1L-D-8-B-C4 | reverse complement strand
AAAGGGCTGAGTCCTGTGCAGTACAGAACTCAGTTCTTGAGCAGCTAGCAAATTAAACCGTCCAACTATTTGGGGTCAGTTCACTCCGGCCCGCCGTTTTTACGTTTTTGCGCCTTGCGCCTTTCAATGCATCGGACAGCTTAATTTAACGGCATCAGTTCAGATCCCGGATGTAAAAAAAGCTGCCAGTTCACACTGGCAGCTTTTTTATCGGAACAAACAGGCGTGATCAGGCGCCGGCTTTTTCCAGTTTTTCGAAAATCTTGTTCAGCTTTTCATCCAGCGTCGCGGCCGTGAACGGCTTGACGACATAGCCGCTGGCGCCCGCTTGCGCGGCAGCGATGATGTTTTCCTTCTTCGCTTCAGCCGTCACCATCAGCACCGGCAGCTTGGCCAGTGCCGGATCGGCGCGGATATGCTGCAGCATGGTCAGGCCGTCCATGTTCGGCATGTTCCAGTCCGAGACGACGAAATCATACGATTCCGCGCGCAGCTTGGCCAGGCCCATCACGCCGTCTTCCGCCTCGTCGACGTTGGCATAACCCAGTTCCTTCAACAGATTCCGGACAATGCGGCGCATCGTCGAAAAATCGTCAACGACTAAAAATTTCATCTTTGGATCAGCCATGAATAACTCCGTTGTTTCTGTAGCGGTTTGTTAATAATATCGACATGAATGCCGACATTATGGTCGACACTACGGCAGCAAGTCACAGGATAGCATTTTCGTTGCTTTTACGCGAAAAAACTTGCCCTCTATCATAGGAAACGTGGCTTACACGCGCAAAGCGCGCATGCCATGCGCCGCCAGGTAGCCGAGCACCATGCCAGGCAGCGCCGTCAGGGCGCCGACCTCATGCGTGGCACCGACGGCGATCGCTTCGCGCGGCATGCCGAACACCACGCAACTGGCTTCATCCTGTGCGAAATTATACGCTCCTGCGGCCTTCATCTCCAGCATCCCTTGTGCGCCATCCTTGCCCATGCCGGTCAGGATCACGCCGACCGCGTTCTTGCCGGCAAACTGGGCGGCCGAGCGGAACAGCACGTCCACCGACGGACGGTGGCGGTTGACCGGTTCGCCCTGGTCGATCTTGGTCATGTAGTTGGCGCCGCTGCGGGTCAAGGTCAGGTGCGAGTGGCCCGGGGCGATATACGCGTGGCCCGGCAATACGCGCTCGCCGCCGGCCGCTTCCTGTACCGATATCTTGCACAGCGAGTCGAGGCGGCGCGCAAACGAGCGGGTAAAACCTTCCGGCATATGCTGGGTGATCAGGATGCCGGGGCAGTCCGACGGCATCTGCATCAAAAATTCGCGGATCGCCTCGGTGCCGCCGGTCGAGGCGCCGACGATGATCAGTTTTTCCGACGACAGCAGCGGATTGCGCAGGATCGGCAACGGCACCGTGCCAGGCGCTGCCGCTGCGCCAGCCGGCGCCAGGGTGCGCGCGCGGATACGCGCCTTGGAGGCGGCACGGATCTTGTCGGCGATCATCTCGGTGTACTCGCGCATGCCGCTCTGGATTGAAATCTTCGGCTTGGTAACGAAGTCGACAGCGCCCAGCTCCAGCGCACGCATGGTGATTTCCGAACCGCGTTCGGTCAGCGACGACACCATCAGCACCGGCATCGGGCGCAGGCGCATCAGTTTTTCCAGGAAGTCCAGGCCGTCCATCTTCGGCATCTCGACGTCCAGCGTCAGCACGTCCGGGTTGGTCTGCTTGATCAGCTCGCGCGCCACCAGCGGATCGGGCGCCGTGCCCACCACTTCCATATCGGGCTGGCTGTTGACGATTTCCGCCATCACGCTGCGGATCAGCGCCGAGTCATCCACGATCAGTACCTTGATCTTCATTTATTCCCCTTCCAGGCCATACGGGCCTTTACTCATGATCTTTGTTAGAACAAATCTACTGATCCGCCCACCGGAGCGACTTTCAGGCGGCTGGCGTAATCGAGCTCGCGGCGTACCAGCGTGTCGTTATGCGACTGCATCAGCTTTTTCACCAGCACCTTGCCGCTGCGTGGGAAGAAATACACCTTGCGCGGGTGGATGTCGTTGAGGTCTTCGGCCACCACGCGCATTTTTTCAGCCTTCAGGTAATTGATGACGAAGGCCGCATTGCGCTCGCCGACGTTGATCGCCGTAAAACCGCGCAGCACGGCGCCGCCACCGAACACTTTCGCTTCCATGTTCTCGCGCCTGGCGCCCGCTTTCAGCAGGTCGTTGATCAGTATTTCCATGGCGTAAGTGCCGTAGCGCATCGAGGCCGAGATCGGGCTGTTGGTGTCGCTGCCGCCGTCGGGCAGCATGAAGTGGTTCATGCCGCCCAGGCCCGTGACGCGGTCGCGGATGCAGGCCGAGACGCACGATCCCAGCACGGTGACGATCAGCATGTCCTTGTTGGTGAAGTAGTACTCGCCAGGCAGGATCTTGGCGGCTTCGCAGTTGAACGTCCGGTCGAAATAGACGTTGGTGGCGAATTGTTCTTTGGGTGCGAGGCTCATGGCTAATCTCAGGTACGTTGCGACGATGCTTTGGGTGCGGTGCTGCGCGAGCTGTCCAGTTCATACACCGTCTTGCCGCGCAGTTTCAAGGACTCCGACACGTACAGGAAATTTTCCGAGTGGCCCGCGAACAGCAGGGCGTCCGGTTTCATCAGCGGCACGAAGCGCGACAGAATCTTGCGCTGGGTCGCCTTGTCGAAATAGATCATCACGTTGCGGCAGAAGATCACGTCGAATTGGCCCGTCAACGGCCAGCCGTCGGCCAGCAGGTTGAGCGGCTTGAAGGTGATCATCTGGCGCAGTTCAGGGCGCACCCGCACCTGGCCTTCGCGATCACCCTTGCCACGCAAGAAAAAGCGGCGCGCGCGGTCGGCCGGCATCTTGTCGAGCCGGTCCAGGTTGTAGACGCCATTGGCGGCCGTGGCCAGCACATTGGTGTCGATGTCGGTGGCAATGATGGTCACCGGCGGCGTGAGCGTATTGAACGCTTCGCACACGGTCATGGCGATCGAATACGGCTCCTCGCCGGTGGAGGCGGCCGAACACCAGATGGTGATCGGCCCCTTGAGCTTTTTCACATGCTCGGCCAGCAGCGGGAAGTGATGCGCTTCGCGGAAAAACGAGGTCAGGTTGGTGGTCAGCGCATTCGTGAACGCCTCCCACTCGTCGGCCATGCGGCCCCCTTCCAGGTCGTCCAGGTAGCGCACGAACGACGAGATGCCGGTCGCGCGCAAGCGGCGCGCCAGGCGGCTGTAGACCATCTCCTGCTTGCTGTCGGCCAGCGCGATGCCGGCCCGCTTGTAGATCATGGCGCGGACCCGCTCGAAATCCTTGCCGGTAAAGTCAAATTCCTTGACCGAATCCGTTTTAGTTTGCGGCATTTGTTGTTACCTCTTCTATGACTGCTTTGAACAATGCCTTTGCAAATACTACCAGCGGGACCGGGAGCGGGTCAGAACTCTTCCCAATCGTCGCCGCTGGCCGCCGCCAGCTTTTTGGCCGGCGGCGGCGTCATCGCCCTGGCCGCCGGTGCCTGCACCACTACTTTTGTCTTCGCCGCCAGCGGCTTGCGCGGCGCCGCCGCCTTTACTGCGAGCGGTGCCGGAACCGCCACCACTGCCGGCGCATCACCCTCGCTGCCCAGCTTGAAGATGCTGACGGCGTCGGCCAGGCGCTGCGCCTGGTCCTGCATGCTTTCAGCCGCTGCCGCCGCTTCCTCGACCAGTGCCGCGTTCTGCTGCGTCATCTCGTCCATCTGGGTGATGGCCTGGTTGATTTCCTCGATGCCATGGCTCTGCTCCTGCGTCGCCGCCGTGATCTCGCCCATGATGTCGGCCACCTGGCGGATCGAAGTGACGATCAGGCCCATGGTCTGCCCCGCTTCATCGACCAGCCGGCTGCCCGCATCGACCTTGTCGACCGAGTCGCCGATCAGGCCCTTGATCTCTTTCGCCGCGCCAGCCGATCTTTGCGCCAGGTTGCGCACTTCCGACGCCACCACCGCAAAACCGCGGCCCTGCTCGCCGGCCCGCGCCGCCTCCACCGCCGCATTCAAGGCCAGGATATTGGTCTGAAACGCGATGCTGTCGATGACGCCGATAATGTCGACGATCTTGCGCGAGCTGTCCTTGATCGAGCCCATGGTGTCGACCACCTGCGCCACCACGCTGCCGCCCTGCTGCGCCACCGACGACGCCGACACGGCCAGCTGGTTGGCCTGGCGCGCGTTGTCGGCGTTCTGTTTCACCGTCGAGGTCAGCTCTTCCATCGACGAGGCCGTCTCTTCGAGCGAACTGGCCTGGGTTTCCGTGCGCGCCGACAGGTCGGCATTGCCGCTGGCGATCTCGCGCGATGCAATCGTGATCGTCTGCGTACCCTGGCGCACGTCGCTGACGGTACGCACCAGGCTTTCATTCATGTCTTTCAACGCCTGCTGCAGCGCGCTGGTTTCGTCCTTGCCTTCGACCACCACGTGCGACGTCAGCTCGCCCGCCGCGACCTTCTGCGCCACCGCCACCGCGCCCGACAGCGGCTGCGTGATCGAGCGCGTGATGAACACCGCGCACCAGGCGCCCAGCGCCACGGCCGCGCCGCCCAGCACCAGCAGCACCAGCATCAGCTGCTTGTCATCGGCCAGCGAACCGGCCATGAAGCGCTGCTGGCTGGCCTGCTGCAACTGCAGCAGCTGGTTGATATCGGCCAGCATCTTGCGATTCAAAGGGTCGATGCGGTTGGCGATCACCTTGGCGCCGCCTTCGCTGTTAAACGCCAGCACCTGCCCCATCGCTTCCTTGAAGGCGCTGTCGACTTCACGGTCCAGCGCCGAGATATTGGCCAGCAGCGCCTTTTCGGCATCGGACAGGCCCAGCGCGCCCAGCTTGCCGCGCGCGCCATCGTACTGCTTGCGCTGCTCGCGCACCTTGCCTTCTTCCGCCTGCATCAGGCCAACGTCGCCCTGCAGGCCGATATTGCGCATGGCGATGCCCATTTCCAGCATCGCGCTTTTCATGGTCGAGGCCTGCGTGTTCTTCTCGCTGGCCAGTTCCAGCCCCGACAGCAACTGGGCCTTGTTACGATAATTAAGTGCCGTGGCCGCCAGCACGACGATCACCAGAATCGCCAGAATGCTGCCAAAACCAATGCCCAGCCTTGTACCTATCTTGAAATTACGCAAACCCATGACAGTCTCCCCCTATGTTTGATGACGACGCGCACGATAGTCGTGTCGCGCCGTGCCCTGGCCTGGTCTCTATGAACCTTGCGGCCTGCCGGCGCGCCTCTGCTCGCGCCGGGTCATGCATTGCTGTAGTGATTCTGGTACTGGTGCTGCCTGGCCTTATGCGGCCAGTTTATCTATGAGACCCATTTCGCTGCTCGACATCAGCTTGTCAATGTCGACCAGGATCAGCATGCGTTCGTCGATGGTGCCCAGGCCGATCATGTAGTCGGTCGAAAACGCGGTGCCCATTTCCGGCGCCGGCTTCACCTGCTCGGGCGTCAGGGTGGTCACGTCGGAGACGCTGTCGACCACCATGCCGACGATGCGACCACCGATGTTCAGGATGATCACTACCGTGAACTGGTCGTACACGGGCGTGCCCAGCTTGAACTTGATGCGCATGTCGACCACCGGAATGATGATGCCGCGCAGGTTGATCACGCCCTTGATGAATTCAGGCGCGTTGGCGATGCGGGTCACCGCCTCGTAGCCGCGGATTTCCTGGACTTTCAGGATGTCGATGCCGTACTCTTCCGAGCCCAGGGTGAAAGCCAGGAATTCACGGCCGGCGATGTCCTTGCCGTCGCTGGTCTTGCTGGCGGATAGTTGTTGAGTATCTGACATGGTGCGTTCCTATCTGTGATAACGGTGTTACGAAAAAATATGGGACTCGTCGGCCAACTGGCGCGACGAGCGGATCAGGGCGGCGACGTCGAGGATCAAGGATACGCCGCCATCGCCCAGGATGGTGGCGCCGGAGATGCCCACCACCTTGCGGTAATTCGATTCGAGGTTTTTCACCACCACCTGCTGCTGGCCGACCAGGTCGTCGACAAACAGCGCGGCCTTGCGCCCTTCCGTCTCGAGGATCACGCAGATACCTTCGGATGGATTGGTGAAGCGTGGCGCGATGTCGAACATCTGGTACAGGGGAATCAGCGGCAGGTATTCGCCACGCACCTTGACCACCTGGCCGCGGCCGGCGATATCCTTGACATCCTCGGGCGCCGGCTGCAGCGATTCGATCACAAAGCCCAGCGGCAAAATATACACTTCCTCGCCGACCCGGATCGACATGCCGTCCAGGATCGCCAGGGTCAGCGGCAGCGAGATCGAAATGGTGGTGCCGAAACCCTTGGCCGAGCGGATGTCGACCACGCCGCCCATGGCGCTGATATTGCGCTTGACCACATCCATGCCCACGCCGCGGCCCGAGACGTCGGTGACCGCTTCGGCGGTGGAAAAGCCGGGCGCGAAAATCAGCTGCCATACTTCCGGGTCGGTCATGCTGTCGGACACGTCCATGCCCTGCTGCTGCGCCTTGGCCAGGATGCGTTCGCGGTTCAGGCCGGCGCCATCGTCCGACACTTCGATAATGATATTGCCGCCCTGGTGGCTGGCCGACAGGAACAAACGGCCCGCTTCGGTCTTGCCGGCGGCCACGCGGGCGGCCGGCATTTCCACGCCATGGTCGATGCTGTTGCGCACCAGGTGGGTCAGCGGATCGACGATGCGCTCGATCAGGCCCTTGTCCAGTTCGGTCGCCGCGCCATTCGTGATGAAGTCGACCTTCTTGCCCAGCTTGCCGGCCAGGTCGCGCACCATGCGCGGAAAGCGCGAAAACACGAAATCCATCGGCATCATGCGGATCGACATCACCGCTTCCTGCAAGTCGCGCGTATTGCGCGTCAAGTGGCTGACACTGTCGAGCAGTTTTTCATGCAGCATCGGGTCGAGCGCGCCGGCGCGCTGTTCGATCATGGCCTGCGTGATCACCAGTTCGCCCACCAGGTTGATCAGCTGATCGACCTTTTCGATCGAGACGCGGATCGACGACGATTCGGCGCCTGCCTTGTCGGCCTCTTTCTTGGCCGGCTTTTTCTCGACTTCGGCATCGGCCGCTACCACCACCGGGGCGGCAACGGCGATCGCCACGCTGGCAGCGTTGGCGCGTATCTGTTCGAGCGGCTGGAAGAAACCGTAGCCACGCTCGGCGTCGGTCTGGACCCCGGCGGCGGCGCGGATGTCCTCGAGCGGCTGGAAGAAGCCATAGCCCTGCTCGGCCTCGGTTTTCACGCCGGGCGCGCCGGGCAAGGGGTCGAAGAAACCATAGCCCTGCGCCGCTTCCTGGGCCGCGCGCGCCGCTTGCGCGGTGCTCGCTTCACCGGGCGCCAAAGGCGGCGCCTGGGTGATCACCATGTCGTCCGGGTTCAGCACGAACGAGCAGATCGCCAGGATATCGTCCAGGCTTTCATGGGTCGTCACTTCCAGCGAGCTGCGCGCGTCGGGCAGCACGGTCACCGCGACGTCGCCCAGCAGGCCCAGCTCGGCCGCCAGCGCATCGACCTCGCGCTGTTCCATCTTCGGCAGCTCCAGGCGGAAGCGGTGGCCGCCGGCATGGCTGACCGCAGCTTTTTCAGCCGTGTGAAAAGCCGGCGCGACGGGAGTGAGGGCCGCTACCGGCACGTCCTGCGCGAACGACTGCAGCATCATGCGCACGTTGGCGACGGCATCCTGGTCCACCTCGGAGCCCAGGCGATGGCCGTCGAGTTGCATCTTGAGGATGTCCTTGGCGGCCAGGAAGGCGTCGACGTGTTCCGCCGTCAGGGCCATCTGGCCCTGGCGGATACGGTCGAGCAGGGACTCGAGGATGTGCGTCACCTCGCTCATGTCGGACAGGCCGAAGGTCGACGCGCCGCCCTTGATCGAATGGGCGGTACGGAAAACCGCATTCAGGTCTTCGGCGTCGGGCGCCGCAATATCGACGGCCAGCAGCAGCCGTTCCATTTCAGCCAGCAGTTCCTCGGCCTCATCGAAAAAGACCTGAAAAAACTGGCTAATATCGATGGTCATAAAGTGACTCCGTCCATTGCATCGTTGTGCTGCGCGGCTGGCATCAGCCGATCACCTTCTTGACCACTTCGATCAGGCGTTGCGGATCGAAGGGCTTGACCAGCCAGCCATTGGCGCCGGCGGCGCGTCCTTTCGATTTCATTTCATCGGACGATTCGGTCGTCAGCATCAGGATCGGCACCTTCTGGTAAGCCGGCAGCTCGCGCAGCAGCTTGATCAGCTCCAGGCCATCCATGCGCGGCATGTTCTGGTCCGTCAGCACCAGGTCCACGGTTTGCAGCTTGGCTTTTTCCAGTCCGTCCTGGCCGTCAACGGCCTCCACCACCTGGTAACCGGCGGCTTTCAGGCTGAACGCCACCATCTGGCGCAATGAGCTGGAATCGTCCACTGCAAGTATCGTTTTGGCCATCTTTGCTCCCACTTGTTCCGGGCTTCGTGCCCGGATTATTTATTGAATTGATTCATGCAACCGCAAGCGTTCCGCACTCGGCTAGAACAGCTCGATGTCACCGCTTTCGAGATGCTGCTGACTGACAGCCTTGCGCAGCACGCTGCGCAGTTCCAGGCTTTGTATCGCCAGCGCCATGCTGACGCGCCCAAGCAGGGCCACGATTTCCTCGTTATCGCTTTCCGGCAGCATTTCGGCGCCGTGCGAGCCGAGGGTACCGAGAAACTCGCGCAGCCCCGTGACTCTTTTCAGGGTACGGTCGATCAGCTGGCTGGTCATGTCCTGGAACTGCATGCTGGTGATGGCGGCATTGACGTAGCCGCCCACCTCATCCTGCAGCGCCAGCAGTTTTTCACGCTGCTCCTCGGGCGGCACGCCGCCGTCGAGCAGCAGGGCGATGGTGTCCTGCTGCGCCGCCACCGCCGCATGAATGGCCATGAAGTTAAAGGAGAGTTTCTCGATCGCCTCTTCCAGCAAGATGCCAGTCTGCACCAGGTCGGTTTCCACCTCCGTCAGGTGCTTGCGGCCATGGTCCGACACGCCGGACAACAGGCGCTTCACATGCGAGCCAAGTATTTTCTTTCTTGTCATAGAGATCTCATTGTTTTGCTACGATGTGCACGCTGGCCATGCATGCCTATTTCTTTGCCGCCGCCGGTGTCGGTGCCGCTGGCGCCGCGACCGGGGCGGCACCCGCCGCCAGTCCCGAAGAGATGGCGGCGGCCGCGTCGTTTACGGGCAGTTCGATCGCGGTGCCGTCACGCAGCACGTTTTCTTCCGTGCGCTTGTTCATGACGATGATGCTGATGCGGCGGTTGATCGGATTGAAGGGGTCGAGCTTGTCCAGGTTCGCGGCCGAGCCCAGGCCCACCACGCGCAGCACTTTTTCTTCCTTCATGCCGCCGATCACCAGTTCGCGCCGCGAGGCGTTGGCGCGGTCGGCCGACAATTCCCAGTTGCTGTAGCCGGCGTCGCTCATGTAGGGCGTCGAATCGGTATGGCCCGACAAGCCGACCCGGTTCGGCACTTCATTCAGTACAAAGCCGATGGCGTGCAGGATTTCCTTGGTATAGGGCTGCAGATTGGCATTCGCCAGCGCAAACATCGGGCGGTTCTGTTCGTCGACGATCTGGATCCGCAGGCCTTCGCTGGTGATGTCGAGCAGCAATTGATTCTTGTATTTTTTCAGCAGCGGATTGGCGTCAATGGTCGCCTCGATGCGCGCCTTGAGCGCCTGCAGGCGGCGCCCTTCTTCACGCTCCAGCGCGGCCTTGGCCGAATTGAGGTCGAACGACTTGCGCTGCTGCTCTTCCTGCGCCTTGCGCACCTGGCCATCCTGACGCGACAGGTCCTGGCCGCCGCCCTGGATCACCGAATTGCTTTCGCCGCTGCCCGAGCCGCCCGCCATCGCCACCTTCAATGGCGTCTTGAAGAATTCGGAAATGCCGTTCAGGTCGCCCTTCGAAGTGGAGCCGAGCAGCCACATCAGCAGAAAAAAGGCCATCATCGCCGTCACGAAGTCGGCATAGGCGATCTTCCACGCGCCTCCGTGATGGCCGCCGGCCACCTTCTTGACGCGCTTGACGATAATCGGGCGCATGCCTTCATCGGCCATGGCGTCCCCCTTCCCTGTGCAGCGATAAACTCATGATGTGCAAACGTGACCTCACTGCTTACTTCGTTTTCGATTTCTTGATGTGGTCTTCAAGCTCGTTGAAGGTCGGACGCTCGGTCGAGAACAGCACCTTGCGGCCAAACTCCACGGCCAGCGCCGGCGCATAGCCGTTCAGGCTGGCCAGCAGCGTCACTTTCACGCACTGGAACATCTTGCTCGATTCTTCCAGCTTCTGTTCGAGCAGGCTGGCCAGGGGGCCCACGAAACCGTAGGCCAGCAGGATGCCGAGGAAGGTGCCGACCAGCGCGTGCGCGATCAGCATGCCCAGCTCGGCCGGCGGCAGGCCCACCGACTCCATCGTGTGCACCACGCCCATCACGGCGGCGACAATACCGAAGGCGGGCAAGCCGTCGCCCACCTTGGCGATCACATGGGCCGGCACGGCGCCCTCGTGGTGATGGGTTTCGATTTCGTTGTCCATCAGGTTTTCAATCTGGAACGCATCCATATTGCCCGACACCATCAGGCGCAGGTAATCGGTCATGAATTCGACGATATGATGGTCGGCCAGCACGGCCGGATACTTGGAAAACAGCGGGCTTTCCTGCGGGCTGTCGATATCGCTCTCGATCGACATCAGGCCTTCCTTGCGCACCTTGCTGAGCACCTCGAACAGCAGCGACATCAGCTCCATGTACAGGTCCTTGGTATAGCGCGAACCCTTGAACAGGCTGGGCAAGGCGGCGAGGGTAGCCTTGATGGCCTTGTTATTGTTGCCGACCAGGAAAGCGCCCGCCGCCGCACCGCCGATCATCAGCAGTTCCAGCGGCTGGAACAGGGCCGCCAGATGGCCGCCCGCCAACGCGAAGCCACCGAACACCGAGGCGCAAACGATGATGTATCCGAGTATGACTAACAAGTGCTGTGACTCCCAAATGTGGCCGGACCTGCATGCCCTTGATGTTCAGGCAGGTACGTGTGGTGGCAAAAAAGTAACCGAAGGTAGATTGAAATTGCTGCTATTTCAAGGTATTTTCAGCAAAGTGCCACGTGGAACTACAATAACGTGAGATTGTGCTGTCGGCAAGCAAATAACGCAGACAATTGCCTAAAAGCACCATACGTAAAGTAAAGCACCACGCTCTGTGGCGGCAATGGTCCTATCGGGTGCGCGCGCGGCGATCTTGAATTCGTAACTAAGAAGCATGCTTCCCGGCAGCATCTGCTTTTCCGCCTGCCGCCACAGCGCCGCCATGGCGGCCGGCGACAGGTAGGCAAACACCACGTCGTAACGGGCAAAATCGAACGCCGCATAGTCGCCGCGAACAAAACCGGCGCCACATCCCTGCAGGCGCGCGCGCAGCCGGCTCACCAGCCATGGCAGCGGCGCCAGTTCGATGCCGCAAAAGCGCCCGTCGGGCCGGCGCCGCGCCAGGTCCAGCACCAGGCCGCCCAGGCCGCTGCCGATATCGACCAGCCGCACGCCGGGGCGATCGGCGATCAACTGCGCCACTTCGCGCCACACGGCCGGCCCCGAAGGATAAAACGGCACTTGCGTGCGAAAGGTGGACCAGTACAGGCCCAGCATGAAAATGAACACCAGCAGGAACAGTAGCGGCGGCAACTCCAGCGCGCTGGCCGCCAGCAGCGCCGGCGCGAACAGCAGGCCGATCGCGCACCACCAGCGCGCCAGGCCGATACGCCAGGTGATCAGCGCCGCCAGCATGCCTTGCAGCAGGGCCACCGACAGCAACGTCATGCCCATCCCGGCACGCGCCAGCGCATATACCAGCAGCAGCATCAGTGGAAATGCCAGCGCCTGTATCAGGACGGCCTTGAGCGCGGGTGCGCGCAGGATTTGTTGCAGCATGGATCAAGAATTAGTGGAAACAGTGGTGAAAACGCCAGCATTGACGGCGGTCCGGCATCCCGACTTTGTCTGACACCGACTTCTCAGGTGCCGCTGCCTGACGGCGCCGCAATGGCTTCGTCGCGCGCTTTCCTGGTCTTGCCGGCGCGCGAAGGCATGTGGCACAGGCCGCAGACATAGTCGGCGTTCAGGTCCAGGCAATTGACGACGAACTTGCCGCCGCACTTGCCGCAAGTGGCCATGGCCATCATCTTGCTGCTGAAAAAGCGTACCAGGGTCCAGGCGCGCGTCAGCGACAGCAGCGGTTCTTCGCCCGGTTCGGGGGGCATTTGTTCGAGATAGAGCTTGTAAGCCTTCATGACGGCTTCGATGCCGGTGGCGCCGGCGTGTTCCACGAGGAAGTGGTGGATATTGATGAACAGCGAGGAATGGATGTTCGGTTGCCAGGTAATGAACCAGTCGGTTGAAAACGGCAGCATGCCTTTCGGTGGCGATACTCCTTTCAACTCCTTGTACAGGTTGAGCAGGCGTTCGCGCGACAGCGACACTTCGGTTTCCAGCAACTGCAGACGGGCGCCCAGCTGTATCAACTCGATCGCCAGCTGTATTTCCTGCGCTTCCGAGACGACACTCTTTTTGGCCATGCTACTGCTCCCGTCAAATTAACCACGGAGTCAGTTTACACGATTTCTTCAACACCCTGCCCGGCCATCAGGATAGCGGCGTGCGACTGGGCCAGCGAGCGGTCTTTGTTGTAATTCGTCAGCATGCCCAGGATGGCGCTGTCATCGAAGCGGAAGCGGGCCAGCATCATGTTGCCGCCAGCCAGTTTCAAGATCTGGGCATTGCTCATGCCTTCGATCAGTTCAGCGATTTCCGCCGATACGCCAAGACGGAAGATGGCCGTAACCTTGTCCGCGCGGATCATTTGCTGAGCCAGCATCAAATAGCTCAGGTTAGCGTCGCGAATCTCGGCCATCATGTCGTTAGCAGTCATTTGCATCTCCTCAATCCGTTAAATTCTTCAACTGGAGCACTTCGTGTTTCCAGTGAGATACATTTTGAAGGAGCAACAGAAAACAGCATAGAGGTGCGAGACTGTATTTTTGGCCGGACAATAGAGGACGAGACCGTAGGTGTTTGCCTTACAAACACGGTACGATCATGGCCGCACGCCTGTAAAAGCGTGTAAAAAGGAGCGTTGAACAATCAAGTGTGATGACCTTCTGCAGAGAAACGGCTATCGCTTTTTTACAACGGCTTGACTTGCATCAAAATACCCATACTGCCTGTTACGGCAGAGGCCGCGAGAACTTGAGGACTTTTTTAAAAATTCCTGAAAAAAATTTTCATCTCGTCTTATGTAGTCTTTTACGACGCTTGCCGTGGAAACTTTAGGGTCTTTTGAAAATATTTTGAAAAAAAGCGAAATTTTTTCGCGACGCCCGGGAAAACTGCTCCTTGATACTGCGTTCAGGCAGGAAAATAGTGCATCGCAGCCAAGACTTGCTACACTGCCGTTCCCGTTCGGCAGGTTTTGCCGAGCCGATATCATGCAACCAAAACAAGTATCGACATGAAAGCGACGATGATTTCCCGACAAGATTGCATAGCGTTCGACCACGATGATGCGCTGACGCCGCTGCGCGCCCAGTTCGACCTGCCGGACGGCGTGATTTACCTCGACGGCAACTCGCTCGGCGCACGCCCGAAAGCGGCGATGGTCCGCGCACGCCAGGTGATCGAGGCCGAATGGGGAGTTGACCTGATCCGCAGCTGGAACACCAATGGCTGGTTCGACCTGCCCAAGCGCCTGGGCAACCGTCTGGCGCCGCTGCTCGGCGCAAGTGATGGCGAGGTGGTCATTACCGACACCACCTCGGTCAACCTGTTCAAGGCGCTGGCCGCCGCGCTGCAGATGCAGGCGTCGCATGCCGACCCGGCACGCGCGGCGCGGCGCATCATCGTCAGCGAACGCAGCAATTTCCCCACCGATCTGTATATGGCGCAAGGCCTGGCCGCCTGGCTCGATCGCGGCTACCAGCTGCGGTTGGTCGACGACCCGACCGAACTGGCGCAGGCGATCGACGCCGACTGCGCGGTGGCCATGCTCACGCACGTGAACTACCGCAGCGGCTACCAGCACGACATGGCCACTGTCAGCGCTCACTGCCATGTACAGGGCGCGCTGGCGTTGTGGGACCTGGCCCACTCGGCCGGCGCCGTGCCGCTGGACCTGAACGGCGATGGCGCCGACCTGGCAGTTGGCTGCACCTACAAATACCTGAACGGCGGCCCCGGTGCGCCAGCTTTCATCTGGGTGCCGGCAAAACACCAGGCAGCCTTCCGCCAGCCATTGTCGGGCTGGTGGGGCCACGCCGCGCCATTCGCCATGGACGCATCGTTTGCGCCGGCCGACGGCATCGCCCGCGCCTTGTGCGGCACCCAGCCCATCGTCTCGCTGGCGCTGGTCGAATGCGGCCTCGACATCTTTGCGCAGACCACCATGCAGGCCATCCGCGCCAAGTCGCTGGCCTTGACCGACCTGTTCATCGCGCTGGTGGAACAGCGCTGCGCCAGCCACCCATTGGGACTGGTTACGCCGCGCGAACACGCGCGGCGCGGCAGCCAGGCCAGCTTCACGCACCCGCATGGCTATGCCGTGATGCAGGCGCTGATTGCGCGCGGCGTGATCGGCGACTACCGCGAGCCGGCCATCATGCGCTTCGGTTTCACGCCGCTGTACACCAGCTTTGCCGAGGTGTGGGATGCGGTCGAGATCCTGCGCGAAATCCTCGACACGCAAGCCTACGATGTCAAAGCCCGCCGCGACGCGGTGACCTGATTCCAACACCGAGACCAGCACATGAACGACACACCAACCAGCAGCGGCTGCCCGATGCATGCCGGCGCACAGGAAGCCAAAGACGCGCAATGGCATGGCGCGCAGATGGACTTCAGCGAGTCGATGAGCTATGGCGACTACCTGGCGCTGGACCGCATCCTGACGGCCCAGCATCCGCTGTCGCCGAACCACAACGAGATGCTGTTCATCGTGCAGCACCAGACCAGCGAACTGTGGATGAAGCTGATGCTGCATGAAATGCACGCCGTGCGCGCCAACCTGCAAAGCGGCGATTTGCCGCCCGCCTTCAAGATGCTGGCGCGGGTGGCGCGCATCATGGATCAACTGGTGCACGCCTGGGATGTGCTGGCGACCATGACGCCGCCCGAGTACACCGCCATCCGGCCCTACCTGGGCGCTTCGTCGGGCTTCCAGTCCTACCAGTACCGCGAGATCGAATTCATTTTGGGGAACAAGAACGCGGCGCTGCTGAACGTGCACACCACCGCGCCCGAACCGTTTGCCGTGCTCGATGCGGCGCTGCGCGCGCCGTCGGTCTACGACGAATCGGTCAAGCTGCTGGCGCGCCATGGCCTGCCGATTTCGCAGGCGCGCCTGAACGCCGACTGGACTTTGCCGACCGCCAGCGACGACTCCGTGAAAGCGGCCTGGCTGGAAGTCTACCGCGACCCGTCGAAATACTGGGCCCTGTACGAGCTGGCCGAAAAGCTGGTCGACCTGGAAACGGCGTTCCGCTTCTGGCGCTTCCGCCATGTCACCACGGTCGAGCGCATTATCGGCTTCAAGACCGGCACCGGCGGCACGGCCGGCGTCAGCTACCTGCGCAAGATGCTCGACGTGGTGCTGTTCCCGGAATTGTTCGCGCTGCGCACCGAGCTCTGATCGACACCAAGGCGCGCACGATAGGCGCGTATTTGCCCTATGGGAAGAAGTTAGGCAGTATCGATGCCTTTCCCTAGTGGGCAACGCGCCTGTCACCGATGAAACGCCTTTTTTTGCCACTGCTGTTCTGTGCCGCCCTCGCCCACGCCGCACCGTTTTATGAAGGCCGGCCGCTGGCCCATCCGGTGATTGCGGCCTCGCAGGACAGCGGCCTCGACATCGTCTTTCTCAAGGAGGCCGGCGGCGTCAACGGTTACTACTGCGAATGCGGCAAGGCCGGCAGCAAGCCACAGCGGCTGGACCAGTTCGGCAATGCCGTGATCCGTTCCGTGTTCTACGCGCCGCTCGACCGCAAGCCCGACACCTCCACCCTGCTGGTGCTGTTCCGGCTTGACGGAAAGCACGCCTTGCGCGCCTACCGGCATGACCACAGCTCGGGCAAATACGTGCGCCTCACAAGCTTGCAGCCGGCGCTGGATCGCATAGTGGCGCAAACTGCCACGCCGAGCGCGGGCCAGGTCAAAACGGCGCTGGCCAAGCTGTCGCCGCTGGATTACAGCGTCGCGCGCGGCAAGAGCGGCAATGCCGATTTTGACGCGATCGACCATACGCAAGGCACCGTGGTCGGCTTTTTTGACAACCAGGGCAACCCGGTGGACGCCGCCAGCAAGGACGCCATCAGCTACAAGAAAACCTTCCGGAAAAAGGACGCGCTTTTCCTGACCGCCAGCTACACCCTGTATGGCGACGGCGACGCGGGCGAACTGCCCAATTACCGCTTGTGGCAAGTGGGCTGGGAAACCGCGCCACAGCAGTTCACGGGCAGCATGCAGGGGCCGTCCGTCATCTACAGTCTGGCCTGGGATGATGGGTCAGTCGTGGAACGGGGCGACTACCTGAATGGCAAGCGCAGCGGCATGTGGACGCGCAGCGGCATGCACGAAGGCTCGGCCAAAGGCGCGTATGTCAACGGCCTGCCCGACGGCCCTTGGCATATCGAGGAGCCGAAGCAGACCGAGGACGGCATGTACCGCGCCGGCAAGCGCGACGGCCGCTGGACGGTCATCAACTATGCCGACGAAGACGAGGTGACGGGCTTCGACACCTATGCGGGCGGCCAGCTGAACGGGCCACATGAACGTGTCATGAAAGGCAAAGTGCAGGCGCGCGGCGCTTACGTCAACGGCACGCGCCAGGGCAAGTGGACGACCAGCGACGGCGACGGCAGCTATCTCGATGGCCTGCGCGACGGTCCATGGAGTTTGAAACTGAAAGAAGGTGCCAGCCTGCGCGTCAATTTCGTCAAGGGTAAAAAACAAGGCGAGGCAACCGAGACGGATGCCGGCGGCAAGCTGCGCCTGCGCGAACATTATGCGATGGACGTGCTCGATGGCGAGCGCACGCGCTACATGCCCGACGGGACGCTGGTGTACCAGGCGACGTTTCGCAATGGCCAGTTCAATGGCCGCGAGCGCGCCTGGGACGACAACAAGGTCCTGCGCATGGACATTGCCTGGGACAACGGCAAGAAACAGGGCATGGACGCGCGCTACTACGCCAGCGGCAAGCCGGAACGCCTGACGGTGGTCGAACGTGGCCGGCTGGCGGCGCACCTGCGCGAATATGCCGAAGACGGCACCCTGATCAACGATATCCACCGCTGCTATTTCAGCGAAGACGGCCGGGAACGCGATGACGTGTGCGACTACCACCGGATGTGGCATGCCAATGGCAAACCGGAGTCCGACTATGTGTTCCAGTTCGGCCAGCGCCAGGAAGGCCATTCCTGGTATGCCAGCGGCAAGGTGAAGGACGAGCTGCTGGTCGACCGCACTGCCGACACCTCGGTCTACAACACCTACTTTGAAAGCGGCCAGCTGAAATGCACCGAGCCGCGCCGTGGCCACGGCAAGCGCACCGTCAACGGCCAGACTGTTCTCACCTACGCCTCGGCCGAGCGCGACGGCGACGCCATCTGCTATCACCCGGACGGCAAGGTGGCCAGCATCCGCAGCTATCGCCAGCGCATCGCCGTCGATTGCGGCAAAGAGTTTGACGATACGGGCAAGCAGATTTCGCCGGGGCCGCAAGGCTGCCCGGCGCCGAAAAAAGTACCTTTCGTGTTTGGAGAATGAAGATGACGCAGACCACGCTGACGATCCAGAATCCGGTACGGCTCGACGCCGCCGCCATCGACGCGGCCATCGGCGCCGGGCGGCAGGTGCTGGTGCAGTTCGACACCCTGGGCGAACCGGCGCCACTGCTGCCCGAGCTCGACCTTCTCGCCGCCACCCATGGCGCGGCACTGACCATCCGCATCTATGGCTACGACCCCAGGGTCTTCGACACGCGCATCTTGCGCGCGCTGCCGCATGTCGCCAGCCTGTCGATCGACTGTCACCGCAATGCCCTGCATCTGGAAACGCTGGGCGAGCTGCGCCATCTCAGGCGCCTGAGCCTGGGCGTGTACGAGCTGGCGCAAACCGATATCCTGCAGCTGGAAAACCTGCACCGCCTGGAACACCTGTCCTTGGGCGAGTCGGCCAAAAACAATCTCGACCTGGCGCCGCTGCGGCACTACACGCAGCTGTCTTCGCTGGTGATCGAAGGCCATGCCACGCAGATAGCCACGCTGGCTGGCCTGCCAGCGCTGACACAATTGTCGCTGTACCGGATGAAAAACAAGGTGGCGCTGGATTTTATCTCCGGCATCGCGCAGCTCGATCGCCTGCTGCTGCAGCTGGGCGGCCGCGAGTCGATCCGGGAAATCGCAGCGCCGCAATTGACGCAGCTGGAAGTGATCCGCGTGCGCGGACTGGAAGACCTCGGTGACCTGGGCCGCTTCCCGCTGTTGCGCCAGCTGTGGCTGGAAGACCAGATCAAGCTCACGCAGCTGGACGTGGGTGGCAACCCGCTGCTGGAACGGCTGCATCTGCTGACGTGCAAGGGGCTGGAGCGATTGGACGGCCTGAGCGGCCTGGCGGCATTGCGCAAATTGTCGGTGTCGGAGACGAAGCTTGATTTCGATGCGTTGCTGGCGCAGGGGCTGCCGGCGGCGCTGAACGATGTGCGGTTCAGGACCGGCAAGGTGAAACGGGATGAGGAGATTGCCGCGTTGTTGGAAAAATCCGTAGGTCGGATTTGGCGCGCAGCGCCGTAATCCGACAACATTGTGAACGCGGCCAACGGTGGTGTCGGATTACGGCTGCGCCTAATCCGACCTACGGTCTTATTGCCCTGCTGCCAGCTTTTTATGCCACAGCGCGACGTCGATCATCACGCCGTCAGAACCGGTGTTGCGGATATAGACGCGGTAGCTGCCCTGGCCCAGGTCGCCGTGCAGGTAGGCGGTGCGCTCGTTGCGCTGTACCCTGGCGCCCTTGATCGTCTTGCGGTACTGCTCGACCACGCTGTCGAAGCTGGCGTAGCTGCGCAGCGCCACTTCCACATCGCGCGGCGGCCGCCCTTCCGCTTCGTCGAGTACATTGTTCTGTTTTTTCCCCTTGAGCGCCAGCGGAAACGCAAACACGCCGGCGCCGGCCGAAGTAAGCACCGTCGACTTGGCGAGCAGCAGCGGCAGCAGCGTGGACGGAAAACCGGACGGCAGCTGCGCGCGGTTCCAGCCCGGCAGTGCCGGCTGCGCCAGCACATATTCCACCGTGGCGATTCTTTGCCCGTCGCCGCCCGCTTCGTCGTCGGCGGCGATCAGCGCCAGCATCGGCGGCAATTGCCTGGCCCACGCCAGCAGTGGTGCGGCCTCGTCCACCAGCATGCCCTTGCGGTGAAACACCGTCAGCACGGCTTGCGGATCGGGCTTGCAGACCTTGGACAGCGGCTGGCCCTGCAGGCGGCAATGGCCGTTGACCAGGCCAAAGGCGACAATCGCGCCACGTTTGTCGAGCAGCATGGCGCCCCGCTCGCGGCCCTGCTTGCGGTCATTCATGGATGCCAGCAGCACGCGCCCGTCCGGCAGCACGGTGCGGGTGGCATCGCGCCGCTCGCTGATCGCTTCGAGCGCCTGCTCCAGCAGCAGCGCGTCGTCATCGGTATAGCTGCCGCGCGCATAGCCGAAAAAATCGAACAGCGCGGCGCGCACCTGCGGCTCGTCGCTCAGGCGCGGCAAGGGACCGGCCGGCAATACTATCAGCTGCGCCGCCGGCGCCCTGGCCGGTGGTATGGATTTGGCCGTCGCAATGGCCGGCATGGCCACGCAAGCGGTCAACAAGAGCAAGCCGCCAAGGCGGCGATAAGTCGATAAAGTATTCATGATTCCGTCTGCCCAGGGTCTACCCGTGAATGCGGCCACGCTTGGCACGTCGGCGATTCTAGCATGACGCCATGCGCCGCTCCAGCGCACGTCCGCCCGGCATGCCGATCCAGCCGGCGCCATCTCGGCGCCAGCACCTATAAAACAGCCGACTGCCTGGCAATGAACTGCCTGAACCAGACTTGCGCCGGATGCGTGTCGCTGCGCCGGTGCCATAGCAGGTGAAATTCGATCTGCGGCAGGGCCAGCGGTGGCGGGAACAGCATCAGCCGGTGGCTGGCCTGCGCATGCAGCGCGATGCGCGTGAGGATGGTGGCGGCCATGCCGGTGCGTGCCACCACCGCCGGCACGGCGAAGATGTGCGGTACCGTCAGCGCCAGCTTGCGCCGCATGCCCTGCTGCGCCAGCACCTGATCGACCAGGCCGTGCAACTGCCCTTCGGGTGACACCAGCACGTGCGGCAAATCCAGATAGGCCTGCAGGTCCATGCCGCGCGCCGCCGCCACGGAACTGCCAGAGACAACGGTGACAAACTCATCGCGCATCAGTGGCTGCGCCAGGATGCGCCCATCCATGCTGGTGGGCATGACGCCGATGGCGGCATCGACCAGGCCTGCATCGAGCAGGTCGACGCCCGCATCGCGGTCATTGTAGGCAAGCACATTCAGCGATACCCCCGGCATGGCTTTTTCCAGCGTTTCCAGCAGTGCCGGCAGGATGACCAGCGTCGGGTAATCCTGCAGCCCCAGCCTGAACGTCAGCGATGCGGTCTCGGGCGCGAAAACAGGCTGGCTGACCATCGCCGTCTCGATCTGCCCCAGCGCCTGCGCGATCGGCCCTGCCAGGTCGCGCGCGCGTGGCGTGGGCAGCAGGCCGCCGGCGCTGCGCTGGAACAAGGGGTCGGCCAGCAGGGTGCGCAAGCGCGACAATGCCGCACTCATTGCCGGCTGGCTGACGCCCACCTTGAGCGCGGCGCGCGTCACGTTGCGCTCGCTCATCAGCGCGTCAAAAGCGACCAGCAAGTTCAAATCGATACCATGAAAATCCATAAGACGAATAATGATATATACAGGTTATTTGTTGGACTGATTGTAGAGCAAAGCCCACACTGATGCTTCCTCAATCAGCCTGGCCAACAAACCCATGCCTACATCAAACGCAGACACCTCATTGCAACTGCGCACCGAGCGCCTTGCTATTGAAACACTGTATCGCGCATTCAGCGAACAGCATCCGGACCTGGTGGACACGGTTCTGGCACCCGACTGGGAAGACATTCCCCTGGCGCCCGGCCAGGGAGCCGGGCCGGGCGGCATCAAGACCATCATCCGCAGTCTTGCCAGCGCATTGCCCGACGTACACATCGCCATTCACGACATGGTGCAGGAGCCAGGCAAGGTCGCCGTGCGCGCCGAGATCAGCGGCACCCATCTGGGCGACCTGTTCGGCATCGCGCCCACCGGCAAACAGGTCAGCTTTCGCCTGCACGAGTTCCACACGCTGGCCCAAGGCATGATCACCACGACCTGGCACATGGAAGACTGGTTCGGCCTGTTCCTGCAGCTGGGCCAGTTTCCTCCGCAGTCTTGACCTGGCACGCCGCGCCGGGCCAATCACGGGGTCACTGCCCGATGTAAAAAAAGCCGGCCCTTTCATGACGAAAGGGCCGGCTTCTTGCCATCCACCGCAGTTGCGCGGCGGGTTCTTATTTTGCCGAATTGAGCAGCAATTCGTTCAGGCGTTTCACGAACGTGGCCGGGTCGGCCAGCGAACCGCCTTCGGCCAGCAAGGCCTGGTCGAACAGGATATTGGCCCAGTCGCCGAACTTGCCGCCTTCGGCATCTTCATACTTCAGGCGCGTCACCAGCGGATGGTTCGGGTTGATTTCCAGGATCGGCTTCGATTCCGGCGCGCTCTGGCCAGCCGCTTTGAGCATGCGCAGCAGGTTGCCCGACAGTTCGTTCTCGTCGGCCACCAGGCAGGCTGGCGAATCGGTCAGGCGGAACGTCACGCGCACGTCCTTGGCCTTGTCTTCGAGCGCGGTCTTCATCTTGCCGACCAGCTCGGCGTACGAGGTTTCGGTTTCCGCGTGCTCTTTCTTTTCCGCTTCGTCTTCCAGCGCGCCCAGGTCCAGGCCGCCCTTGGCCACCGACACCAGTTCCTTGCCTTCGAAGTCCTGGATAAACGACAGCATCCATTCATCGACGCGCTCGGTCAGCAGCAGCACTTCGACGCCTTTCTTGCGGAAGATTTCCAGGTGCGGGCTGTTTTTCGCGGCGGCGTAGTTGTCGGCCGTGACGTAGTAGATCTTGTCCTGGCCTTCCTTCATGCGCGCCACGTAGTCGGCGAACGACGTGATCTGCTCGTCGCTGTCGTTGGCGGTCGAGGCAAAGCGCAGCAGCTTGGCCAGGCGTTCCTTGTTGCCCGCGTCTTCGCCGATGCCCTCTTTCAGCACTTGGCCAAATTCCTTCCAGAACGTGGCGTACTTGTCTTTCTTTTCCTGCTCGTCGGCGTTTGCCAGTTCTTCCAGCATGCCCAGCACGCGCTTGGTCGAGCCTTCGCGGATCACCTTCACGTCGCGCGACTCCTGCAGGATTTCACGCGACACGTTCAGCGGCAGGTCGGACGAGTCGATCACGCCTTTCACGAAACGCAGGTAGGTCGGCATCAGTTGCTCGGCGTCGTCCATGATGAAGACGCGCTTGACGTACAGCTTGATGCCGCCGCGCTTGTTGCGGTCCCACATGTCGAACGGCGCCTTGGCCGGAATGTACAGCAGCTGCGTGTATTCGCTGCGCCCTTCCACGCGGTTGTGCGTGTGCGTCAGTGGCGCCTGGAAGTCGTGCGACACATGCTTGTAGAATTCTTCGTACTGCTCCGGCGTGATCTCGGACTTGCTGCGGGCCCACAGCGCGCTGGCCTGGTTGACGGTCTCGGTGTCGTCCCTGACCACGGTTTCCTTCTTCTCGTCGTCCCATTCTTCTTTCTGCATCACGATCGGCAGCGAGATATGGTCCGAGTATTTGCGGATGATGGACTTGATCTTCCAGCTCGACAGCAGTTCATCTTCGCCTTCGCGCAGGTGCAGGATGATGTCGGTGCCGCGACTGGTTTTTTCGATGGTCTCGATGCTGTAGTCGCCCTCACCGGCCGACTCCCAGCGCACGCCTTCGGCAGCGTCGGCGCCGGCGCGGCGCGTTTCGACGGTGATCTTGTCGGCCACGATGAAGCCCGAATAGAAGCCCACGCCGAACTGGCCGATCAGGGCCGCGTCCTGCTGCTGGTCGCCCGACAATTTGCCGAAGAATTCCTTGGTGCCCGACTTGGCGATGGTGCCCAGGTGCGAGATCGCCTCGTCGCGGGTCATGCCGATGCCGTTGTCGGAAATGGTGATGGTGCGCGCTTCCTTGTCGAAGCTGACCTTGATCTTCAGTTCATGGTCGTTGCCATACAGCGCGTCATTATCGATCGCTTCGAAGCGCAATTTGTCGGCCGCGTCGGAGGCGTTCGAGATCAGTTCGCGCAGGAAGATTTCCTTGTTCGAGTACAGCGAATGGATCATCAGATGCAGCATCTGCTTCACTTCGGTCTGAAAACCCAGTGTTTGCTTTTCGGAGACAGCCATGTTTACCTCATAGTCTTGTGAATGGGACGAGTGTCAGCTAATTGGAGATGATGGCAGCGATTTCAAGATGCCAACATGCAAATTTCTGGATGCTTATCCGCCCAGCGCCCGGCCGAAGAAATCCCATACCCGCTCGTCCTGCACCGTCGCCAGGTTCAGCCGCATATGGGTCGACGCCAGCTGGCGCGGCGAAAACAGGCTGCCGGGGCCCAGCACCAGCCCTTCGGCCAGCGCCTGTTCGGCCAGCACGTTGGTGTCGCAGCCGGCGTCGGCCCAGACGAACATGCCGGCCGCGGCCGGCTCGAAGCGCAGACCGGCGCGCTCCATGCGGCGATACGTGCCGTCGCGTACCTGGTCGAGCCGCGCGCGCAGGCGTTCGGCATGCTTGCGGTACCGGCCCTGCGACAAAATCTTGTAGACCACGCGCTCGCCGATATCGCTGGTGGTGAGCGTGGCCAGCATCTTGCGGTCGGCCAGGCGTTGTGCCCGCTCTTTTGATGTGGCGATAAAGCCCACGCGCAGGTTGGCCGCCAGGCTTTTTGAAAAACCGCCCAGGTAGATCACACGGCGCAGCTGGTCCAGCGCAGCCAGCCGCGTGGCCGGCTGAACGCTGCCGCCAGGGTGCATGTCGCAATAAATATCATCCTCGACCACCAGGAAATCGTGCCGCTCGGCCAGGCGCAGCACCTGGTACGCTTTGGCCGCCGACAGCGAGGTGGAGCTGGGGTTGTGCAGCACCGAATTGATCACATACAACTTGGGGCGGTGCACTGCCGCCAGGGTTTCGAGCACGGCGATATCGGGACCGTCGCCTAGGCGCGGAATGCCGATTACCTGCATGCCCATGGCGGCAAAGGCGCCAAACATCAGCCAGTAGGCAGGGTCGTCGACAAAGATGGTGTCGCCGGGACGGGCGAATTCGCGCGCCACCAGGTCCAGCGCCTGCATCACGCCCACCGTGGTGACGATCTGCTCCGGCGGGCAGGCGATTTCCAGGCCGGCCAGCTTGAGCTGCAACTGCTGACGCAGTGGCAAAAATCCTTGCGGCGTACCATAGCTGAGCATCAGCGCGCCGGGCTGGCGGCTGACGTCGCGCAGGGCGCGGCCCACCAGCTCGCCATCGAGCCAGTCGGGCGGCAGCATGCCCGAGCCTGGCGCCAGCATGGACCCGAGCGCTGGCGATTCACGGAACATATTGCGGATCAGCCAGATCACATCCATCGGCTGGCCCGCGCCCGGTGGTTGTGGCGCAACAGGCAGATGCAGCGGCGCGCGCTCGCGCACATAGAAGCCGGCGCCGCGGCGCGACTCCAGATAGTCGCGCGCCACCAGCTTGTCGTAGCTGGCCACCACCGTAGCACACGACACGTTCAGGCTGGCCGCGCACTGGCGGATCGACGGCATGCGCGCACCGCCGCGCAGCAGCCGGTCGTCGATGCGCGCCGCCAGGCTACGCACGATCTGGTCGATCAGGGTTTCGCCCGAGCCGCGCGTCAGCAGGCCGGGAATCGCATCGGGTGTATTGCTCATCAGACCATCACAGTATGAAAAATTATGCGCCAAAGTGTATTTGTACTGTACTGCCAGTGCGCCTAGCATAGCACCATCAGCCATCTTTTCAGGAAAACCATGCCACCGACTACCGTCACTACCTCCGCTCCCCTGCTGAACGACGACCGCAAGGGCCTGCTGCTGGGCTTGACCGCCGTTGCACTGTTCAGCCTGACCTTGCCGTTTACCCGGCTGTCAGTGGCGGAACTGCCCGCCATTTTCGTGGCGCTGGGCCGCGCGCTGGTGGCGGCCGGCCTGGCGGCTTTATGGCTGTGGCATCAGAAAGCGGCTCTGCCGCGCCGCCAGCAGTGGCTGCCCCTGGCGTTGGTGGCGGTCGGCTGCGTGGTGGGTTTCCCGCTGCTGACCTCGCTGGCCATGCGCAGCCTGCCCGCTTCGCATGGGGCGGTGCTGGTCGGCATTTTGCCGCTGGCCACGGCCGTGTTTGCCGTTGTGCGCGGCAAGGAGCGCCCCTCCATGGTTTTTTGGCTGATGGCCGTGGCCGGCACGGCGCTGGTGGTCTTGTTTGCCCTGCGCCAGGGTGGCGGCAGCTTTCACCTGGCTGACCTGTTGATGTTTGCGGCCGTGCTGCTGGGCGCACTGGGCTATGCGGAAGGCGGTCGCCTGGCGCAAAGCATGCCGGGTCAGCAGGTAATCTGCTGGGCGCTGGTACTGGCCGCGCCGTTCGTGCTGCCTGTGGTGCTGTGGAATGCCTGGCTTGCGCGCTCGCTGCTGGCGCAGGCCAGCGCGCAAGCCTGGCTGGGCTTTGCGTATATTTCCGTGTTTTCCATGTTTATCGGCTTCTTTTTCTGGTACCGCGGCATGGCCTTGGGCGGCGTGGCGCGCGTGGGCCAGATCCAGCTGCTGCAACCGTTCTTGACCTTGCTGGGCGCGGCCGTTCTGCTGGGCGAGCCGCTGACCGTGGACAGCCTGCTGTTTGCCGGCGCCGTGATTGCCGTGGTGGCGGCCGGGCGCAAGCTGAAACAGGAAAAGCCCGGTGTTTGAATCACCGGGCTTGTGATGCGGTTCAATCAGCGTGCTACGACGCCGTGACCTGCGTCATGCCATTGCCGTCACGCGCAGCCAGCACTTTTTCCGCCGCCTTCTTGCCTGCAAGGAAAGCATGATCCGAGTTGTAGTATTCCCACTCGCTGTAGCGGCCAGCGAGCACGATATCATGGCGCTCCATCCAGGCACGCACGGTGGCGACATTGTGCGCGCGCTCGTGGTCATACACGACATAGGCATAGGGCATGTCGACCTGGTTGGCAACGAGCACCTTGTCATCTGCCTTCATCATGCCGACCGCAATGCAGTCGTCGATGCAGCGCTGGATCAGCGCGTCACCGTCGAGCGGCAGCGGTTTCCATGGCGAGTAGGAAATCTCGCAGGTAAAGCCGAAGCCGCCCGGCGCATTGCATTCGGGGCTGGCGTTGCCCTGTACAAAGATGCGGTGGAAGATGCTGTCCTCGGGATAATAAATCCAGTGCTTGTCGGTCACGTCCGTGCGGGCGATGCCGATATTGACGCAGCGAATCGAGATATGGCGCAAGCCGCGCGCGGCCGCCCTTACCTCTTCGGGCGCTTCCGGCCCGATCAGCTTGACCAGCTCCGGCAGCGGCATGGTGCTGATCAACTGCTCGTATTTGAAGCGGCGGCCGTCGGCCAGCGCCACCGTGTGTTCGCCCGGCAGCACTTGCGTCACATCGGCGTTCAGTTCAACCTTGCCGCGGATATGTGGCAAAAAGCCCGACACCAGCGCCTGGAAGCCGCCCTTGAGCGGATAGCCGAAGCGCGAATTCGGTCCCTGCGGCTTGGCCACCGGCTGCAGCGCGCCGTCGATGATTTCGCCCAGGTCAGGCAGCGGCACCCTGCCGCCCAGCCACGACGTTTCCATCTCGGCCAGCGGCACGGTCCAGATCTTCTTGTTATACGGAATCGCAAAATGCTTGGCGATACCGGCGCCCCATACTTTATAGATGAAGTCCTCGAAGCTTTGCGTCTTCTGCGGGCGCGCGGTGGCGCCGGCGTTGGCCGCATCCATCGTGCCGTCGGCGCAGCAGTCTTCCACCGTATTGGCGGCGCAGGTCGCTGCCGCGTCGCTGACGGCCGTGACGGTATTGCCATAGCGCGCGTCGATGGCGCCGACGATGCACTCCTTGATCACCTCCGGCGGCAGGCCGTACAGCGCGCCCTGGAACGGGTAGCGGGTAAATACCTGCTTGCTGTAGACCCAGGCTTCGCGCATCTGCCAGTGCTGGTTATCGCCCAGCAAAATATCGTACAGCTTGAGCACGTACGGATCGTTCGAGAACATGATGTGGCCGGCGTAGTCAAACGTAAATCCCGCATCCTCGATCGAGCGGCACCAGCCACCGACGCTGGCATTGCGTTCCAGCAGCACCGTATTGGCGTCGCCATGGTAGGCGGCCGACAGCCCGGTCGGTCCGCCGCCGATGATCAGGCAGCCGATATCGGTCACCGGCGTTGGCGAGCGCAGCGGGTTGATCTTGCCAGCCACGCCATGGTTATCGGCAGGCGCGGGCGCAGCCACGGCAGCGTTGGCCGTCTTTGCACGCGCGTTGCTGTCGATCAGCGCACACATGGTGTCGGCCGTTGCATCCCACGAGGTCTTGCTGACGATCTCGCGCATGCGCCCCGCCATGATGAGGGTCTGCGCCGAGGACTGCGCCAGCGCCGCTTCGCAGTGGGCAATAAATTCGGCCTGGTCGTGGCCGACGGCGACGATATCGCCATACGGCTGCTCGACATCGGCAATCGCCGTGCTGACGATCGGCAGTTCGGCCGCCATATATTCGAGCACCTTGGTCGGGCTGATGAAGCGCGTCGATTCATTCAGCGCAAACGGCAGCAGGCAGACATCCCAGCCTGCCAGGAATTGTGGCAGCGCCTGGTAGGCCTGCTGGCCCAGATAATGGATATTGGCGCGCTGCGGCAGGCTGGCCGGGTCGATCTTGACCACCGGGCCGATCAGCACGACCTGCCATTCCGGATGGGCGTCGGCCAGCGCCGCGATCAGGCCGGCGTCGAAGCGCTCGTCGATCACGCCATAAAAGCCCAGGCGCGGACGGGCGATATGTTGCTGGAGTGGATGGGCATTGGTGCGGTCGAGCGCCTGCTCAAAGTGGATGACATCGACGCTGCTGGGGAAGCAATGCACATTCGCATGGCGCGTGCGCTTGGCTTCATACAGGCTGGGGCCGCCCGTGAAGACCAGGTCGGCGATGCCCAGCAAGGCGCTTTCGCGCTGCAGCAATTGCTTGGGCGGATTATTGAACGCCGACAGTTCATCCATGCAGTCGTACACCACCAGCGACGGGTGCAGCTGTGCCAGCAGCGGCAGGGCCATCGGCGTGTAGAACCACACCACCGGATGCACGCCATCGGGCACCATGCCGTCGAGCAGAGACTGCAGTACGGGAATCTGGTCGTCATGGAAGCCAGGCGCCTGGATCGGCGTGTGCGGCTGATACACGGTCAGGTTCGGTGCGGGAGTATAGCTGTGCATGCTGGCCAGGCCCGCATCATATACAGGCTCTTCCACGAAGACGACTTTGTAGTGGCGGGCCAGGCGCGTGAGCAGCTGTTGCGGCCGTTGAAAGACGAAATCCCAGCGCAGGTGACAAAAAACGACGACAGTTTCCACGATATTCTCCTTGGTTTGCCCTTGCGGGACGGTAGTGATGCTGCTGGTTGTGATATGAAGCTTGTCGGTCTGGTGCTGCGCCTGCCGCAGCGCGCCAGCGTACGGCGCCACCAGCACGCGCGCCAGCGGATCCGGGCCATCGCGGTCCAGGTCCCACAGGCCGCTGCGGTGCCAGTGATGTTCGTTGTCCCAGTCGGGACGGTCGACGATCGGGTACAGGCACACGCCCAGCACCGGCACGCCATGCTGGATCGCCAGCGCCGCCTCGGCAGCCATTTCGCGTATCCACACGCCGCGCCCGCTGCCCACATGGCTGGTTTCGGCCAGCAGCAGTGGCCGGCGATAGCGCTGGTGCAGCACCAGCAACAGCTTGTGCAGCGGCTGGCGGCGCGCATCGGCCAGGTGCCACCACAATCGGGCGTTGGTGCCGCCTTCCCACTGATTGGTGTCGTAGTAGTTGGCGCCGACCAGGTCCAGGTAGCGCGGCGCGCCCCCCAGTTCAGGTTCGCGCCGGCCGCACAGCATGTCCCACGCATCGAACTGGGCGTCGTGCCAGTTGGCCGCCTGTTGCGCCAGTTCGGGCTGGCCGGGTGGCGCGATCACATTGATCAAGGGATCGCAGTGCAGCATGCGCGCACCGGGGGTGACGGCCCAGATGGCGTCGCAGCCGGCCAGGGTGGCGCGCACCAGCTGGCGCTTGGCCTCGGTGGCGGCGCGCTCGTCGTAGCGGTTCAAGCAGCCGAACATGTGCACCGACAGGCCCCAGCTGGTAAACGAGAGTTCATTGATCGGAGAATAAATCGGTGCCGGCCCCGCAAACGGCGCCAGGTACAGCGCCGCGGCGCGGCAGAAGCGGGCAAAGCGCGGCACGAATTGGTCACCATAGACATCGATTTCGGGCGGCCAGCCGTAGTGGCAGAAAGTCCAGCAGATCTGCAAACCCTGTTCGCGCGCCGCATGCAGGCGGGCATCGAGGAAAGAGAAATCGAACACGCCGTCACGCTCGGCCAGGCGCCAGCCGATGGTCTCGCGCACGGTGCGCAGATTGAATTGCTTCAGCAGTGCATAGTCGGCACTGGCGCGCTCGTCATGGCCTGTCAGCCGATTCATGTCGAGCGCGCGGCCGCCATGATTGACGTGGTCGGCGCCCTCATAACCACCTTGCCAGAACGAAGCAAACGGAGAATCGAATTGAGCCATGCCCATTCCATTTATGTGATTTTTTTGATAATTTGAGTGTATTTAATTGTAACTCTTCCGGCTATCTTTTTGCTATCCGTTCCCGCTCTGTTTGCGTGGGATATTTCCTACTTCTGCCATCAGCAACGCTGCCAGCCGGCAACATCACCGGCCTTGCCAGCCTTGCCAGATGGCGATGGGCAGGAGGTCCACTACGTCGTACAATGCCTGCTGACCAGTTTCAGGGCGGTGCTTATCCGGCGCCGCTTTTTTCAAGCCGCCACAAGCGTCTTTATCCAGGCCGCGCCTGTTGCACGGCACTTTCTTTATGAGATCTCGAATGAAAATTGATAATCCGAATCCGATCCAGTGGCGCTTTGCCGAACGCGCGGAACAGCTGCAAAGCTCGTTCATCCGCGAGATCCTGAAAATCACGCAGCGTCCCGAAATCATTTCCTTCGCCGGCGGCCTGCCCTCGCCCGCCACCTTCCCGGTCGATGAAATGAAGACGGCTTTCGACCAGGTGCTGTCGAACAACGGCAAGGTGGCGCTGCAGTACGGCCCGACCGATGGCTACCTGCCGCTGCGCCAGTGGATCGCCGATTCGCTGTCCACTAGCGGCAGCAAAATTGTGCCGGAGCAAGTCTTGATGACGTCCGGCTCGCAGCAGGCGCTGGACTTGCTTGGCAAGGTGCTGATCGACGAAGGCAGCCGCGTGCTGGTGGAAACGCCCAGCTACCTGGGCGCGTTGCAGGCGTTTTCCGTGTACCGCCCGCAATTCATGTCGGTCGACACCGATGACGAAGGCCTGGTGCCTTCTTCGGTCGAGCCGGTGGCCGACGGCGCGCGCTTGCTGTATGCGTTGCCGAACTTCCAGAACCCGACCGGGCGCAGCCTGTCCGTGGCGCGCCGCCTGGAACTGGTGGAAACCTGCGCCCGCCACGGCCTGCCGCTGATCGAAGACGACCCGTACGGCGCCCTCAGCTACAGCGGCGAGCCGTATCCGAAAATGCTGAACATGAATCCGGATGGCGTAATCTACATGGGCTCGTTCTCCAAGGTGCTCACGCCGGGCATCCGCCTGGGCTATGTGGTGGCGCCGCTGCCATTGGTGCGGCGCCTGGAGCTGGCCAAGCAGGCGGCCGACCTGCACACCTCGCAGCTGACGCAGATGGTGGTGCATGAAGTGATCAAGGACGGCTTCCTGGAACGGCATATTCCGAAGATCCGCACACTGTACGGCGACCAGTGCCAGGCCATGCTGCAGGCGCTGCAAGCGCACTTCCCGGCCAGCGTGACGTGGACCCGGCCCGAAGGCGGCATGTTTATCTGGGTCACCTTGCCGAAACACATCAATGCGATGGCCCTGCTCGATGAAGCGATCGCCAACAAGGTCGCCTTCGTGCCCGGCGCGCCGTTCTACGCCAACGCACCCGAAACCAACACTCTGCGCCTGTCGTTCGTGACGGTGCCGCCGGAGCGCATCCGTGAAGGCATCGCCATCCTTGGCAAGCTGATTGCCGCCAAGCTGTAAACCACTGCAATATTTCCGCCGCGCTCGCAAGGTGGCGGGAATATTATTATTGCAATGCTTTCCACAACACAAAGATTAAATTTTTCACCAAACAAATTGCCGAAGCGGTATGATCTGTATCAAAGTGTAACTTCAAGATCAAGCCAGATTCCTGCGTTATTGCTGGCCTGTGCTACATATCAGATAGAGGCTGGCAGTAATGAGTCCAGGCAGCATGGGATGCTCCCAACGGCGCGTAGCCGCGATACTGATCGTCGATGATGCGCCGGCCAATCTGGAGCTGCTGCGCAAACTGATGAGCGAGCAAGGTTACCAGGTGTATGTCGCCCTATCTGGCGAGCGAGCGCTCGCCATTGCCCAGCGCGCCCAGCCAGACCTGATCCTGCTCGATGTAATGATGCCCGACATGGATGGCTTCGAAACCTGCCAGCAGCTCAAGCAACATCCGCTCACGCAACGCATCCCCGTCATTTTCATGAGCGCCAGGACCGATACCGACGACGTGGTGGCCGGTTTCGATATCGGCGCCGTCGACTATATCGGCAAGCCGCTGCGGATGGCCGAAGTGTGCGCCCGCGTGCGTGCCCAGCTGCAAATTCGCAGCAACAGCGAAACCCAGGAAGAACAGGCCGAACGCCTGCGCACCATCGTCAACCATATGGCCGAAGGCTTGCTGATCATCGAGGCCGATGGCCGCATCCAGTACACCAATCCGGCCTGCGACCAATACCTGGGTTACCGCGAGAACGAGCTGGCGGGCCACTCGATCGCAGAACTGCTCAGCCCCATGGTGACGCAGGAATACCTCGATTATTTCGCCATGCATGCGGCCAATCCGGACACCGCGCACAATCACGGCACGCGCGAAGTGGCGATCCGCCACCGCGCTGGCCACGCGCTGAGCATGGATCTGACCCTGACACCCATGTATTTGCGCCAGCCACTGTATATCGGCCTGCTGCACGATATCACCCATCACAAGCACTCCGAACACGCGCTGCAGCGCGCCGCCTACCTCGACCCGCTCACAAAAATAGCCAACCGCCGCCATTTCGACAGTTTCCTGGAAAAAGAATGGCAGCGCGCCGTGCGCAACGGCGGCGTACTGTCGCTGGTGGTGCTCGACGTCGACCATTTCAAGCTGTACAACGACAGCCTGGGCCACCCTGCCGGCGACACCTGTTTGCAGCAAGTGGCGCAAGCGATCAACTCCCACGCCTGCCGCGCCGGCGACTTGGCAGCGCGCTATGGCGGCGAAGAATTCGTGATGCTGTTTTCGGAAACCGAAGCGGAAAGCGCCATGCACCTGGCCGAAACCATCCGCGCCAACGTCGAAGCGCTGCAACTGCCGCACCCGCGATCATCCACTTCACACTGGATCACCGTCAGCATCGGCGTCGCCACCATCCGCCCCCACCAGCTGGACAACCGCGAAGCCCTGTTCGTCGCCGCCGACCGCGCTTTGTATGTAGCAAAAGAAGCCGGCCGCAACCAGGTGCGCGCGACAAGTTCGGGGAGTACGGCGTGGGAGACGGTGAAGGCAATCATTTTGCGCTAAAGTAACAGACCCCAGCTCACCACATACGGTTGAACCAGGCCCAAGTCTTCAGCAAAGGCTCCCGGGCCAAGCGGGCCTGAAAAATGCCGAGGGCAAGGCGCAGCGACGCAGACAGTACGAATGTACGGCAAGGAAGCTGCAACGCCGCCATCGGCATTTTCTCGGGCCCGCGTCTCCGGCCCGCTGTTTTCAAGCCTTTACATCAGAATTTCCGGGACACACTCAATTTCGCATTACGTCCAACGCCAGTAACCGCTTCACTCAGATACGGCATGTAATCACGGTTAAAGACATTATCGACCGTCAGCCGCACCTCCGTCCCCCTCCAAAGACCGCCAGTACCATTCCACGACGCAAACAAAGTATGCAGCGCATACCCCTTCGACGGCGGCAAGCGATAAACATTACCGACCGGCAACACCCTATCCTGCTTCGCCACAAATCTCCCCTGCCAGCCGACAGTGGCGCCTTGTGAAGGAAAACGCCAGCCCAACCCCGTCATCACCTTGTCCGGCGCCACCGTCGATACCGGTTCATTCCTGCCCCAGGGATCACGTTGCGATCCCCGGCGCGAGCCGAATTGCGACGACAGCGACGCGCTGGCAAACAGGCGCGGCGAGTTGTAATACGATTCGATCTCGACGCCCTCGGTACGGAAACCAGCCAGGTTGCGATAGGAAGACAGTCCCGGCGGCAAGCCCGCGCCGCTGCCTGAAACATAGCCTTCGACCAGCACGCCCAGGCGCGGGCCGATATTGTCTTCAACCCGGTTACGGTAAGCCGTCACGCGCAGCTGCGCATCGTCGCGCTGCTGGAACAGGTTCTGGCGATGCAGCATCACGCCGACGCGCGCGGCCGTCACGCGCTCGACCGCCAGCTCGCGGCTGGTGCCCGGCGTATTCGAGCCCAGGCGGGCCGACACATAATATTCATTCGAATACATCTCGTCGATGGTCGGTGCGCGCCAGGTGCGGCTCAAGTCGCCAAACAGCGCCAGCGCGCTGCTGGCCTTCCAGAACAGGCCCAGGCGCGGCGACCAGTCTTCATGGGTTTTTTCGCTGAAGTCGTGGCCGGCGGCCGGCAGCGGGCTGTTGTAGCGAGACGCCACGTTCGGCACGCCTTCCGACACCACGCGGTCGTGGCGCAGCGCCGCCGTCAGGGTCACGTCGCCATACGTCATCGCATCCTGCAGATACAGCCCGCGCGTTTCCTGGCGCCCGGACGGCATGTAATATGGCTGGAAGTAGCCATAGTTATAGCTCGGGTCTTTCAGCGCGGTCGACGACGGGTAATACATCAGCGTGTCGCGCACGTTCTTGTGCCATTGCAGGCCGGTCATCAGCACGTGCGATACCGCACCGGTATTAAACACGCTTTCATTGCGGATCTCGGCGATGCGGTCGACATACGAGGCCCAGCTTTCATTGCCCAAGGACCCCAGGTACGAGCCCAGCGAGGCCGATGGCAGGCGCTTGTCGTGCTGGTCGGTATGCGAATAGCCGGCGGTGGCCGTCAGCTTCACCCAGGGATTGTTGGCCGGTGCGTACTGCCATTTGACGGAATAGGTGTCGTCGTTCTGGTCGCGGTAGACAGCCTTGCGCTGCCACGCTTCTTCCAGGCCGTAGCGCTTGATTTCCGCTTCGGTCGGCGTCGGTACGTCCTCGCCCATGGCGGCGAACGGCCCCCACCCGGTGCTGCCGCTTTTCATGGCGGTCAGCGTCAGCAACTGCTCGGCTGTCAAACGCACATTGAGCTTGAGCAGGTGCGATGGCGCATCGATGGCGGAAAAGCGGAACGGCTTGCCGTCCGGTTTGCGCAGGTCGTCCGACTTGCGCCGGGTGGAAAACGCCATCACGTCGTAGCGACCGTCTTCCGTGCGGCCGTAGACGGCGATAGTGGCGTCGTCTTCCGCATTGTTGGTGTGGCGCGAGTACTTCACAAAAGCGCCCAGCTTCGCATCGCCGTCGAGCATGTCCTTCGCGTCCTTGGTCTCGACCGTGATCACGCCGCCAAAGCCGCCATTGCCGTACAAGCTGGTATGGGCACCCTTGTTTACTTCGATCTGCTTGATCAGTTCGGGCTCAATGAAGATCGAACCCTGGCGGTATTTTTCAAAGCCCTTCGGCACGCCGTCAAGGATGACTTTCACGTCCTGCACCTTGTTGAAGCCCCATATATTGAGGCTTTGCCCGCTCGGGCGCGCAGTGCCGGCCAGGTCGACGCCGGGCAAGGTGTCGAGCAATGAGGCCACGTTGTCGGCCTGCTGGCGTTCGATATCTTCGCTGTTGAGATAGGAGCGCCCGGCCGTGCCGGCGCTGATGGCGTCACCGAACACGCTGATGGCGGGCATTTGCGTATCGTTCGAGGTATCGGCCGCGTCCGCAGCCCAGGCATTGCCAAAGGCGCCCAAGGCCAGGGCTAGCGCCAGTGCTGCTGCCATCGGGGTCAGCGCGCCTGCGCGCACGGTGTACTTGGTGCTCAATATCATTGCCATCCTTGCCTGATGTTGCCTTGGTGAAATTCGAGGCACATCATACAATGAATGAGAATGATTCGCAATATCATTCAAGCATATTCAAGCAGGGTAACCGGTGATCTCCGCTATATCGCGATACAGGGGCCGCAGCCGCGCATACATCTTGCGATACACGCGCCGGTACAGCTGATCGTAGATACGCACATGCTCGGCGTTCGGCTGGAACACACGGCCCTGGCGCGTCATGGCGCGCACGGCAGCGGGAAAATCGGTGTGGTAGCCCAGGCCGACGGCGGCGGCAATCGCTGCGCCCAGGCCCGAGCTTTCATAGACATGGGCGCGCGCGGCCGGCATGCCGAAGATGTCGGCCGTCAGCTGCATCGCCGCATCGCTTTGCGAACCGCCGCCGGCGACGCGCAATTCGGTAATCGGCACGCCGCTTTTTTTCTCGATGCGCTCGCGCCCTTCGCGCAGCGCATAGGCCAGCCCTTCGAGGATGGCGCGGTACATATGGGCGCGCGTATGCACGTCGCCAAAGCCGATCATGGCGCCCTTCGCTTCCGGTCCCGGCACCTTGATACCGGGGCTCCAGTAGGGCTGCAGCATCAGGCCCATGGAACCGGGCGGCACGCTGTCGACCAGGCAGTCGAACAGCGCTTCGGCGCTCAATCCCGAGCCGTTTTCGGCGGCCGCCTGCCGTTCGCGGTCGCCGAACTGCTCCTTGAACCAGTTGACCATCCAGTAGCCGCGGAAGATCTGCACTTCGGTGCTGTAGGCGCCCGGCATGGCGGCCGGATACGGCGGAATGAAGTGCGTCACTTCCAGATACCGTTGATTGGTGGTGTTGATGGTGGCCGTGGTGCCGTAGCTGAGGCATGCCACGTGCGGCGCGGCGCAGCCGGCGCCCAATACCTCGCAGGCCTTGTCGGCGGCCGCCGCCAGCAGCGGCGTGCCCTCGGCAATACCGGTGGCCAGCGCGGCCGCCGCGGTAATCGCGCCCATGCGGCTGCCCGGCGCCACCAGTGCGGGCAGCATGGCTGGCTTGATGGCCAGCGCCTGCCACTTCCAGTCATGGCGCCCGGCCCAGGCATGGCGCTTGTAGTCGAACGGAATATACGCCACCTGCGAACCGGTCGAATCGATGAATCGGCCGCACAGGCGATAATTCAAGAACCCCGACAGCAGCAGGAATTGATGCGTGCGCCGCCACACATCGGGCTGATGCTCGGCGATCCAGTTGATCTCCGCCTCGCGCTGGAAGTACCTGATGGTGCCGTCCAGGCGCGCAAGGCGAAACGCCGCCCGCCACCACGGCGCCAGTGGCGGCAGTTGCCGCGCCTGGCGCTGGTCCAGCCAGGTAATCGCCGGGCGCAGCGGCCTGCCGTCCTGGTCGAGATTGACCACCGTGCCGCGCTGCGTGGTCACGGCCACGCCTTTTACCTGCGATTTGTCGATGGAGGTGGTGCGCCACAGCTGCTGGCACGCCTCGCACACGGCCTGCCAGTAGCCGTCGGCGTCGTGCTCGGCCCAGCCGGGATGGTCGGAAAAATACGGCTGCAAAAACACCTGCGCCTTGGCCGCCAGGTTGCCCTGCAAGTCGAACAGCAGCGCGCGCACGCTTTGGGTGCCGTTGTCGATGGCCAGCAGATAGGGGCCTGCGCTCACCGGCCGCCCGACCGTGCCAGGGCCGCACGCAAGGCGGCCAGCAGTGCTTGCGGGTCCTGCGCTGGCTGCGCGCTGAATATCGGCGCTTCCCAGTCCTGCCCGCGCACCGTCACCACGCGCAGGCGGCCATCTTCGCTCCAGGCCGGATACCAGCCGACGTCGACGATATCGCCATTGGCGCAGGCGATCTGCAGCAAGTCCTCGCCCAGGTCGTCGACGATGGCCGCCACCGGCTGCGCCAGGTCCAGCGTCGACAAGGTATCGTAGGTGATGCGGGCCTCGTCCAGTTCCAGTACTTCGCCAAACAGCATGGTATTGATAATAATCTCCTTTTTTATGGTGCGGGCAGGCTGTAATGGCCATGCCACAACGCCAGGTAGCGCGCCTGTTCATCGTCCCAGCGTAGGTCGCTCCAGCCCAATTCATCCTGGCAGATGGCGCGCACGCGCGGCAACATCGCCTGCGCGCCGCCGGCCACCAACAGGCCCAGGCGGGTGCGGCGCAGCAGCAAGTCGTCCAGGTGCTGCACGTTTTCCATGCGCGCGCCCCAGCGCAGCTGCGCCCACAGGGTCTGCGTGCCGGCGATGATCTCAAGTTCGCCGTCCTGCGCCGCATCGCACAGCGCCTGTGCCTGCGCACCGTGGCGGCCCAGCAGGCGCAAACGCTGGTCAAAGTCCAGGCGCATGGCCTCTCCCGTCAATGGCGCCACGGCGTCAAACACCGGCAGCTTGCGCAGGTCGGCGCGCCAGTGCGCCAACAGCGGCGCGGCCATGCGCAGCGCGCCCAGCGCGATGGCGCGAAAAGTGGTCAGCTTGCCGCCGGCCACCGTCAGCAAGCCCTGCTCCACCCATAGCGCATGTTCGCGCGCTTCCTGCGAAGGGTCAAGCGCACCGCTGGCCACCACCGGCCGCACGCCGGAAAAGGTGGCGATCACGTCGCTTTCGACCAGCGCGAGCGCCGGGAACTGCCAGCGCAACGCGGCCAGCAGATACTCGAATTCGCCGCGCGTGATGGCCGCCTCGGCGTCCAGGCCATCGCCGTGGTCAACATCAGTGGTGCCCACCAGGGTCACGCCCTCCCACGGATAGGCAAACACAGGCCGGCCGTCTTGCGGATGCATCAGGCTGATCGCCTGCGCCAGCGGCAGGCGCCAGGCCGGCAGCAGCAGATGGCTGCCGCGCAAGGGCCGCAGCCTGGGTGCGCCGCCAAGCTGACCGCGCAAGCGGTCACCCCAGGCGCCGGTGGCGCTGACCACCAGGCGCGCCCGTACGCGGTGCTCGGCCTTGCCGATGGCGTCATGCAGCAGCGCGCCGTCGACCTTGTCCTGCGTACGCAGCAAGGAGGTCACGCCCAGGTAATTGACGGCCACGCCGCCATGCCGGCGCGCTTCCTGCAGCACGCGCAGCACCAGGCGCGCATCGTCAGTCTTGGCGTCCTGGTACAGCATGCCGCCCTGCAGGCCGGCGCGCTCCACATGCGGCGCCAGCATGGCAAAATCGTCGGCAGAAAGATGGCACCGCGTGCGCCGGCCGGCCATCGCATCATAGATGGCCAGGCCCAGCATGAACTGGCGCCGGCCCGGCTTGCGGCCCGCATAATCGCCAAAGGCAAACCCCTGCGGCTCGACCAGGCCTGCCGCATCACGCAGCAAGGCCTGGCGCTCATGCACCGATTCGAACGTCATGCCCAGGCGGCCCTGCTTCAGGTAGCGCAAGCCGCCATGCACCAGTTTCGACGAGCGGCTCGACGTGCCCCAGGCAAAATCCTTCTGTTCGACCAGCAGTGCGGTCAATCCGCGCCGCGCCGCTTCCAATAATATCCCCGCGCCGGTAATCCCGCCGCCGATAATCAAGAGGTCCCACTCGCGCGCCAGCAGCGCGGATAGCGGCTCGCGGTTCATGATCCCACCCTGGCGTCCGGCAGCAGTTTGCCGGGATTCATCAGGCCCTGCGGGTCGAACTGGCGCAGCAGCGCAGCCATCGCCGCCAGACCCAGCTCGCCCTTTTCGGCTACCAGGTACGGCGCGTGGTCGGTGCCCACGCCGTGCTGGTGGCTGATGGTGCCGCCATGCGCCACGATGGCGGCGCAGGCGGCGTCTTTCAAGGCGCGCCAGCGGGCCATATTGTCTTCATAGGTAGCCGCCAGCCGGTACACATAGGTGGTGTACACGCTGGCGCCCTGCGGGTACAGGTGCGACAGATGCGTGTAGGCGTGCACGCGCTCGCCAAAATGCGCCAGCGCCATGGCGGCCGACGCTTCCAGCGCCGCCATCATGGCCGGCACGCGCGGCCAGTCAACCGCCGTTTCCACCGTGTCGATCACATAGCCTTGTTCCCACGCCGCATTGCGCAGGTAAACATTGCGAAAGCGGCCCTGCTTCCATTTGTCGCCCATGCGCCGGCCCACGTGCACGCCCCGGTGCCCGCGCACCAGCGCCAGAGCGGCGCGGATCGCCGCGCGCACGGCCGCCGCCTCGCCGCTGGCGCCGACCATCAGCATGCAGGGTGCTTCGCCGCAGCCGCGCAGCAGCAGGTAGCGCTTGAGCCACCCGATCTGGCGCGCATGGCCGGCCAGCGCCAGCATGGTCTGCGTTTCCAGTGTGTTCGACAGGCGCAGCAAACTCAAAGGCAGGCGCGCTTGCGCCAGTGCGCGCACGGCCGCCAGCGCTGGCGCCAGGCCGGGGAAAAACACGGCGTGGAAGGCTTCACGGGCCGGCAGCGGACTGACGCGCACCGTCGCCTCGGTGATGATGCCGATGCGCCCTTCCGAGCCCAGCACCATTTCGCGCAGGTCGATGCCGGCCGCCGAAGCGGGAAAGGTCGGCAAGGCCAGGGTGCCGCCCGGTGTTTCCACCACGCCGCCGGCAAATAGCTGCTCGATGCGGCCGTAGCGCAGCGACTGCTGGCCCGACGAGCGCGTGGCGATCCAGCCGCCCAGGGTGGAATACTCGAACGATTGCGGAAAGTGGCCCAGGGTATAGCCGAGCGCGCGCAGCTGGGCTTCCAGGTCGGGGCCAAACACGCCGGCGCCAAAGGTGGCCAGCTGCGCCTCGCGGTCCAGGTTTTGCAAAACGCACAGGCGCTGCAAACTGAGCGACAGCACGGGACGGCCATCGTCAGGCACCGTCAAATGGCCGGCCACGCTGGTGCCGCCGCCATGGGCGATGATGACGATGCCATGTTCGCGTGCATGCGCCAGCAATGCGCGCACCTGCTCGCCGCTGTCGGGAAACGCCACGCCATCGGGCACCGCGCCGATGCGGCCATGGCGCAGTTTGAACCAGTCGGGCAGGCTTTGCCCCAGCGCGTGGCGCACGCGCAAGGCCGGTGCGGTATCGATCAGCGGATGCGGCGCCAGGCGCGAGACCGGCACGGCCGCGCAAACGGCGTCGAAGCTGGCGTCCGTGATCGCCTGGCCCGGTCCCAGGCGTTGCTGCAAGAAGCCCAGCGCTTCGGCACCCAGGGCATGGACGACGCTGTCGTCGCCCCATCCATTCCAGCGTCGCATCGTTTGCCTCCCAAGATATACTGTCTGGCAGCCAGCATAGGCCGCCACCATCACGAGGTATTGGTTTTTCATGACAATCGCATTGTTCCATCATGCCAGACACTGACACCGTCGCCGCAGCCTATGTACAGCCGCTGCTGGAAGCGGCCGGCGCGCACGGCATCGACAGCGTCACGCTGGCCAGCGCCGCAGGCCTGCCCGCGCACGGCCTGTCGCCGCTGCCGGCCACCTTGAGCGCCCCCGCCTATGTGCGCCTGCTCGACGCGGGCGCCATGCTGGCGGGCGACGCGCACTTCGGCCTGCACGTGGGCGAGCGCGTGCGCATGGGTACCTACAGCGCCTACGGCCTGGTGCTGCTCAGTTGCGCCAGCGTCGGCCAGGCGCTGGAACAAACGGCCCGCTATGAAGTGCTGGCGCACGACCTGGGCCGCTCGTCGCTGCGGCGCGACGGCGAGTGCTTTCAATACCGCTGGACCAGCCACTATCCGCACGCCAGCCGGCACCTGGTCGACAGCGTGTTTGCCGGCATTCGTGTATGCGGCGACTGGCTGGCCGGCATGCCGCTGCCGGTCGGCGAACTGGCGTTTGCCCACGACGGCGGCGGCGAGGCGTTGCTGCGCCATGCCAGCCATCTTGACGAGTATGTACGCGTGCTGGGCAGCCTGCCGCGCTTCCGGGCCGACGCCAATACGGCCACCATGGACGCGCAGGTGCTGGACTGGCCCGTGCCGAATGCCGACACCAGCCTGTATCCGCTGCTGCGCCAGCATGCAGAACAGCTATTGGCGCAACGCTGCGCGGTAACGGGCAGCATTGCCACCGTCGAAGCGCAGGTGCAACAAGCGATTGCGGCCGGCCTGCGCCACGGCGCGGTGCGCCTGGCCAGCGTGGCAGGCGAACTGGCGATGACGCCGCGCACCCTGCAGCGCAAGCTCGGCGACGCGGGCACCAGCTTCCAGGCCCAGCTCGACCAGGTGCGCTACCGCCAGGCCTGCAATTACCTGCGCCAGCCCGACCTGTCGCTGGTCGATATAGCCTTTTTGCTCGGCTACCAGGAGCAAAGCGCCTTCAACCACGCCTTTCGCGCCTGGGCCGGCACCAACCCGGGCGCCTGGCGCTTGCAGGCCCGGCTTGATGCGCGTGAATGATCTGCGTCGCGGTTTCTGGCTATACTGGCAGCGGCAAGTTAATTTGACTCCTCCAACCTGCACCGCAAAGGATGAATAATGCAACTCAAGGACAAAGTCGCACTGATTACTGGCGCCGCCAGCGGCATCGGCAAGGAAATGGCGATTGAATACGCGAAGCAAGGCGCAAAGGTCGTGATCGCCGACCTGGCGCTCGACGCCGCCAGCAAGACTGCCGATGAAATCACCCAGGCCGGCGGTGTAGCATTCGCCGTCGCCATGGATGTATCGAGCGAAGAACAGGTGGACAAAGGCGTGGCCGACGCCGTGGCGCATTTCGGCGGCATCGATATCCTGATCAGCAATGCCGGCATCCAGATCATCAGCCCGGTGGTCGACTACCCGTTCGATCAGTGGAAGAAAATGCTGGCGATTCACATGGACGGCGCCTTTCTCACCACGCGCGCGTGCATGCGCGCCATGATTCAAGGTGGCCGCGGCGGCGCCATCATCTATATGGGTTCGGTGCACTCGCACGAAGGCTCGCCCTTCAAGAGCGCCTACGTGGCGGCCAAGCACGGCCTGGTGGGCCTGGCCAAGGTGGTGGCCAAGGAAGGCGCAAAAGACGGCATCCGCGCCAACGTGATTTGCCCCGGTTTCGTGCGCACCCCGCTGGTTGACAAGCAGATCCCGGAACAGGCGGCGCAGCTGAACATCAGCGAAGAAGACGTGATCAAGAAAGTCATGCTGAAAGACACCATCGACGGCGAATTCACCACCACCCAGGACGTGGCGCAAACCGCCGTGTTCCTGGCGGCGTTTCCGTCGAATGCGCTGAGCGGGCAGTCGATTGTAGTCAGCCATGGCTGGCATATGCAATAAGCTGCAAGCAGGACCAGGCAGGCGGCGCTGTCCGCCTGCGTTCCGACATCCTCCGAAAGCCATTCATTTGCACCCCAATACCTATCTGCATCCGCATCCGGGCCGCACTGGCCGCCTGCTCGCCCGGCTGGCCAACAGCACGCGCTGGGCCAACTGGCGCCATGCCGTCATGTCGCGCCTGCCGTTTGTCACGCTGGCCAGCGATGTGGTCGATGTGATCTATGTCAGCTGGCTGGTCGATGCGCAGGCGGCGCGGGCGCTGCTGCCAGCCGGTCTATCGCTGTTCGAGCGCGACGGCAAGACGCCGTTCACGGTGCTGACTTACCGCCATGGTCATTTCGGCCCACGGCTGGCTGGCCCCTTGCGCCGCCTGATGCCGTCTCCGCTGCAAAGCAATTGGCGCCTGTATCTGGAGCATGCGCCGGCCGGCGCGCCGCAAGTACCGACCGTATTTTTCCTGAAAAACGTCATGGACAGCCTGCCGCATGCGCTGGGCACGCGGCTGTTCAGCGATATCCTGCCGACCCACCTGGCGGCCCGCATGACGCATGGTGTCGATGAAAAAACCGCCCATTGCGGCATCGTGGCGGGTGCCGGCAGCGCGCCCGCGCTCGACGTGCAGGCGCAGGTGGCTGGCGCCAAGGCGCTGGACGAGGAATGGCGCGCCATGTTCGGCAGCTGGGATGAGGCCGTGGCCCATCTGGCCTGCCAGGATGCGGCCATCGCCCACGTATCGCGCAATGGCAAGTTGGCGCTCGGTGAAATCAGCCTGCCGGTCGAGCTGGCCAACGTGCTGCCGCTTGCTCCGCTGCGCGCTGACTGCGCGCTGCTGGCGCAATTGCCGGCCTTGTCGCCGCCGTTGGCTTTCCTGGTGCCCGCCGTGCCTTTCCAGGCGCTGTCCGAGCGGCTGTTGTAGCGTCTGGTCCGGCAGCGAGCTTGACATGGACACCGAGCAATTACCTTGCCGTCCAGACGATCCCGGGACAACATCATTATCCCGGTAGCTCTTGTCAAAGCACCAGTCAACGCGGCACATAGCGCCAGGCGCCGTTCTCCAGCATATAGCTGAGTTCAGTCTTGATATCGCTGGCCTGGCCCGGCGTGCTCAAGACTGTATCGCACACCAGATAGCCCGTCTTGCGCTTGACGTCGCAATTGGCCAGCGACTTGATCTGCATGGTGGTGGCCGCTTCCTGCAGCTGCTTGTCCTTTGCCGCTTCCGGATTTTTGGCTATTTCATCCTTGGCCCAGGCGCGCACCAGCGCCATCGCTTCGTCCAGCGCCGGGCCGGGGAATTGCGCATTCTTGCGCTCGACGCCGACCCAGCTGCCGCCTTCCTGGCGCAGCGGCAGCACCGTGTAGCCGTCGCGCATGCCGGCGCTCATGCCGACCAGGCAGACGGTTTCATCTTTCACTTCCGGCGACGGCAGGCAGCCCGACACGCTGGTGACCTTGACGGCAATCGGCATGCTCGACTTGGTTTTCGCCACGCCGGCGTCGACGGCGGCCTGGATCTGTTCCTGGGTGGGACTGGTGGCGCCATGGACAACGCCGGCGGAAAACAAGGTGGCAAGGGTGAAGGCAAAAGTGGTCAAGCGCATGGCGGCATACCCATATGAAAAAAGAAACATAGTCTAACAGCTACCTCGCGCACCCCCGTTCCGATTGGCAACAGTTTCCGACAACCAAGAGGCAGGCAGCTCTTGGCCACCGGCAGTCAACTCCGGCGGCAAGCTGCGCTTTGTTGCTATCATGTCGGGCTGTCGGCGGGACTGCCGGCCAGATCGATCTAGAACATAACGGGAGTTTGAATGAGTTTACGTCTGCTGCTCTTGGGAGCATTCAGTGCCGCCATGGCCACCACCGCCGCTGTTCCGGCGCTGGCCGCGCCGCGCGGTTTTACCGTCGAAGACATGGTTGCGATGGAACGTGTCGGCAGCCCGGTGCTGTCGCCCGACGCCACGCGCGTGGTGTACACCGTGCGCAGCACCAACCTCGATAAAAACCGCGGCAACACGCAGCTGTGGATGATCGACCTGCGCGCACCGAACGCCGCACCGCGCCAGCTCACGCGTGGCGAGGCCAGCGCCAGCGCTCCGCAATGGTCGCCGAAGGGTGACGCCATCTACTTCCTGTCTGGCCGTTCGGGTTCGTCGCAAGTGTGGCAGCTGCCGATGAACGGCGGCGAAGCGAGCAAGGTCACCGACCTGGCGCTGGACATCGATACCTACCGTTTGTCGCCGCAGGGTGACCGCCTGGCCTTCAGCATGGGCGTGTACCTCGATTGCGCCGACATCGCCTGCAGCAAGAAGCGCCTCGATGACAAGGCAAAGAACAAGGCCTCCGGCATGGTTTACGACCAGCTGTTCGTGCGCCACTGGGATAGCTGGGCCGATGGCCGCCGCAACGTGCTGTACTCGGCGCCGATCGATGCCAGCGGCAAGGTCAGCGCCATGCCGGTCAGCCTCTCCGGCACGCTCGATGGCGACGCGCCATCGAAACCGTTCGGCGACAACGGCGAATATCACTTCAGCCCGGACGGCAAGACGGTGGCGTTTTCGGTGCGCGTGGCCGGCCGCACGGAATCGTGGTCGACCAATTTCGACGTCTACACCATCCCCGCCATCGGCGGCGAAGCGCCGCGCAACCTGACCGCCGACAACCCGGCCTGGGATGCGAAAGCGACTTATTCGCCGGACGGGCGCACGCTGGCCTATGTGGCCATGACCAAGCCTGGCTTTGAAGCGGACCGCTTTCACCTTGTGCTGATGGATGTCGCCACCGGCAAGAAGCGCACCGTGGCCGACGACTGGGACCGTTCGATCGCCGACTTCCGCTGGACCCCGGATGGCAAGGCCCTGCTGGCCACCGCCGATGACGTCGGCCAGCACCGTTTGTTCCATATCGACGCCGCCAATGGCAAGGTCTCGGCGCTGACCGGCAAGGGCGCGGTCGGCGACTTCGACGTGCGTGGCAACACCATCGTGCTGACCCAGGCCAACCTGGCCTCCGGCGCGCAGCTGTACCAGCGCAAACTCGACGCAAAGTCCGAATCGGCGCCGATGGTGCAGTTGACGAAGCAGAATGCGCAAGCGCTGGCCGATGTGCGTTTCGGCGAATACGAGCAGTTTTCGTTTGCCGGCGCGAATGGCGAGACCGTCTACGGCCACGTGATGAAGCCATGGAACGCCAAGGCTGGCGAAAAGTATCCGATCGCATTCCTGGTGCACGGCGGCCCGCAAGGCAGCTTCGGCAACAGCTGGAGCTACCGCTGGAATCCGCAAGTATATGCGGGCGCCGGCTACGCCACCGTCTTTATCGACTTCCACGGTTCGACCGGCTACGGCCAACAGTTCACCGATTCGATCAGCGGCGACTGGGGCGGAAAACCCTTGGTCGACCTGCAAAAAGGCCTGGAAGCGGCCACGCAGAAATTCGCCTGGCTGGACCGCGAGCGCAGCTGCGCACTCGGTGCTTCCTACGGTGGCTACATGATGAACTGGATCGCCGGTAACTGGCCGGACGGCTTCAAGTGCCTGGTCAACCACGATGGCGTGTTCGACAACCGCGCCATGTACTACGCGACCGAAGAGCTGTGGTTCAACGAGTGGGAAAACGGCGGCACCTACTACGACGCGGCGGCGAAACACGAGCAGTTCAATCCCGTCAACTACGTGAAGAACTGGAAAACGCCGATGCTGGTGGTCCAGGGCGACCTGGACTTCCGCATCCCGACCACCCAGGGCCTGGGCACCTTCACCGCGCTGCAGCGCCAGAACGTGCCGAGCAAGCTGCTGGTATTCCCGGACGAGAATCACTGGGTCTTGAAACCGGCGAACTCGCTGCTGTGGCATCACACTGTTTTGGATTGGTTGAATACTTATACCAAGAAGTAAGGTGGCGATTGTCGGATTACGCTACGCTAATCCGACCTACCATCGATCGTAGGTCGGATTAGGCCCCAGGCCGTAATCCGACACCACCACCGCCAACGCTCAATACGTATTGAGCGCCTTGGCAAACTTCACGATCCACAGCCGTGCCGGCCGCTCGCGGTCTTCGCCGCGCGCCACGCGGATGGTGTTGGCGGCGCTGCAGCCCGTTGCGGTGCTGGTGACGATCACGCCATTGGCGTCCACCACGCACTTGGTGACATCGGCGCCCGCCACTTCCACCCCGTTCGCATCAAACACCTTGGTTTTCATGCCGAAGTCGTTGTCGTTGGCCAGCGCGATGGTCGAACCGTCGACCAGGGTCAGGCCTTCGGCTTTTTCCGCCGCCCAGCCAATCGCGTTCAGGTCCAGCAGCAGGGTTTTCTTCATCGCTTTCACCTGCGCCCAGTCGGCGCCATTGACCACCGCGGCGGCCATGCTGCTTTTTTCCAGGTCCGAGGTCGCCGCGTTATAGCTGGCCGCCGAAATATCGGTGGCCGCGTTCAGGTCGACCAGCATCAGTTTATTGAATACCTTGCCCGACGGCGCCGCGCCCTGCTCGATAACGAGGAACTTGCCACCACCGAGCGCCACCATGTCGCCCAGCTTGGCGTTGCCGGTGCGGCCGTCCTGGTAGTCTGCCGCATCGAGCGGATAGGCAAACATCCTGCCGCTGGTCCCAAGCGCCGGGTCGAATTCGATCCAGCGCGTAAAGCGCGCATAGCGCTCGATCAGCTCGGCTTTTTTGGTGACGGCATAGGTGGCACTGCCGTCGGTCAGCGGGCTTTGCAAGAAGGCGTACAGCTTGTCGTTGGACGTGTCGAGGGTCATGCCTTCCATGCCGCGGTTGGCGCGGCGCTTGGCGAACAATGCCGGCAAGCCCTTGCCCGGTTCATACTTGGCCTGGATCACGCCGGTGGCTGCGTCGAGCTTGATGATGAAGGGGCCGTATTCGTCCGATACCCACAGCGCATTGCGCTTCTTGTCGACCACGATCGCTTCCGAATCGAGGCCGCCCGCGTTGAACACTGCCTTGCTGGCGGCATCGTATTTCATGACGTCCATTACGGGAATCTCGGCCGAATTGCCGACCGCACCGACCGGCACAGGCAGGCCCGAGGTGTTGACCGTGGCGCTGACCTTGATCGGCGTGGAAGACGCCAGCACGGCGCCGTTCTTGCCCACCGTGATCACGCCAAACGCCGGCGTGAAGCTCGGTGAAGGGAATATCTTGCTGCCGATGGTTGCGCCCTTGAGGTTCGGATCCGGCACCAAAGGACCGTCGCCGTTCGGACCGCGGTCGGTCAGGCCATAGAATTCCAGGTCGCCATTGGCGGCGGTGCCCTTGAAGGCAAGGCCGGAGCCGTAGGACGGCAAAAAGCCGTTCGGGAACTCCTCCTTGATCTTCGCGTTGGCGCCTTCGTACGGCACGTAGAAACTGTTGGCCGCCTGGATCTGATAGCGCGTGACCGTCACTTTCACTTCGCCAAGTGGCGTGGTTTGCGTCAGGGCTTCGTTGAGAGGCGTACCGATTTTTGAGGCCAGCGTGTCTTCGAAATGCTCGCGCACCAGGGCGCGGCGCTCGGTGTCGACCGTACGCGCCGCAAATTTGGCGCCCAGGGTGGCCAGTTGCGCGGCCAGCGCGGTGTTGAAGGCGGCAGGGGCGGCGCCAAAGTCCAGCGTCTTGCCAGCCAGCGCCGTCTTGACTTCAGTGCTGATCTTGATGCCGTTCGACGGATCGCTGTCGTCGTCCAGCAGTTGCAGCGCCAGCAGGCGGTTGACCACCTTGTCGTCGGCCACGCTGGTGCTGGCAGCAAGCGTCAGCGGCGTAATGACGGGATTGCAAAGCGTACTGCCCAGCGCCAGGCCGCCCATGCTGAAGGTCACGCTGTCGCCAGCGTTGCAGGTGAATTCGCCCTTGGCATTGGTGCTGGCCTTGGCCGCGCTGCCGGCCACGTAGTCGAGGCCTTCGACGGCGCCGTCGAGAAAGACGCCCGTCATGGCCACCGGTTTGGCTGGCTCAACATGATTGGAATCACTGCCGCCGCAAGCGGCCAGGCACAGGCCGGCGGCAATCGCCAGCAGGGTCAGTTTTGGTATCGTTACGGCAGTGTTCATGCATTCCCCGGTTGTTGTGAGCATCAAAACCGGAAAGCCTACAGTGTCGAAATGACAAGCGTATGACAGGGTTGTCAAGATGGATGCGCCAATGCGACAGATTCATCGGGAGGGCCGCCGATGCCGCCAAAACGGCCGTCGGCCTGGCGCCGGAATTCTTTTGGCGTGACGCCCTTCACTTGCAGGAAGCGGCGGTTGAAATTGGCCACGTTCTGGAAGCCGACGTCATAGCAGACGTTCGATACATACTGGTCGGTGTCCATCAGCAGCTGGCAGGCCTTGTTGATGCGCAGGCGGCTGATAAAGTCGGTAAAACTGTTGCCGGTCGCCTTGCGGAAAAACCGCGAGAATTTACTGAGTGACATGCCCACCTGTTCGGCCAGCATTTCGGCCGAAATCGGCTCGCGGTAGTTTTCCGTGATGTAGTTGAGCACCGCATTGACCTTGGCCAGGGTGGCGTCGTCGTCGTACGAGCGCAATGAGGCGGTCGACAGCAGCCGGTAATTGGCGGTGCGCGCCAGCGCCACCATCAGCTGCAAGAAGTGGCCGAAGCGTTCGGCGCCGTGGGTGGCGCGGATGCAGGCCAGGTGCCGCTCGGCTTCCACGCCCATGTCGAAGAACTCCACGCCATAGCTGGAGCGCTCGAGCAGCGGCAGCAGCTCGCGCAACTCCGGAATCACGCGCGCCGCGCCGGCCAGTGGCGCATGCGAAAACTGCACGATCATGTCGCGCAATGGCACGCCGCCTTCGGGCACCACGGTGGAAATCCAGTTGTGCGGCAGGCGCGGGCCGGTCAGCACCAGGTGGCCGGGCGAAAATTCGCCGATATAGTCGCCGACGAACAAGCGCCCGCTGGTGGCGACGATCAGGTGCAGCTCGTATTCTTCATGGCAGTGCCAGCGCACGCGCGAGCTGGGATAGCCGTGTTCCAGGTAGTTGATGATGCCGTCGTAGCTTTCGCGCTCCAGTTCGGGCGGCTTGCGCTCGATCTCGCGCTGCGCATCCTTGAGCCATGTCTGTTCCATGCTTGTCTCGTTTGTTTTGAAGCGGTCTGCCGCCGCTGCCGCTCAATGTACCGCAAAACGCGGCCAAAGTCGCTAACTCTGCTCACCGAAACGGCCCAGCGCCTGCTGGCGAAACTCCTTTGGCGTCATGCCTTTCAGTTCCAGGAAGCGGCGGTTGAAATTGGCGACGTTGTTGAAACCGGCCTCGTAGCAGATATTGCTGACGTAATGCTCGGTCTCCATCAGCAGCTGGCAGGCCCTGTTGATGCGCAGGCGGTTGACGAAATCGGTAAAACTGTTGCCGGTGGCGCTGCGAAAAAAGCGCGAGAAGGTGCGCTCCGGCATGTCCACCTGCTCGGCCAGTTCCTTCAGCGAGAACTGGCTGCTGTAGTTGTGGACGATGAAATTGATGGCCGAACTGATACGCGCCAGTGCCGCATCGTCGTCGCTCGACTGCATCGGAATGGTCGACAGCAGCTGGTAGTCGCTGGTCTGCGCCAGTTCGCCCAGCAGGGTCAAAAACTCGATCAGGCGCGGCAGGCCGCTGCTGTCGCGGATGCGCTGGAAGCGCCGCAGCGACTGCTCGCTGACGTTGAAAAACTCCACGCCGTGCAGGGCCCGCTGCAGCAGCGGAAAAAGGTCCTTCAGCTCGGGCATCGCGGCCGCCATGGCGGCCAGCGGCGGATGGGCGAACTGGATCACCATGTCGCGCAGCAGCACCCCTTCGGCCGGCGTGCCCAGCGAAACCCAGTTGTGCGGCACGCGTGGCCCCGTCAGCACCAGATGGCCAGGCGCAAACTGGCCGATATAGTCGCCGACAAAGACCTTGCCCGAGCTTTCCACGATCAGGTGCAGCTCGTACTCGTCGTGGTAATGCCAGCGCACCAGCGAGTTCGGAAAGCCGTGCTCCAGGTAGCGGATAAAGCCATAGCTGCCCTTGGGCTCGAAACCGGGCGTGGCGTCGCGCTGCTGCTCGTGCTCCATCTGCGGCAGCGGATACTCGGCCTTCCTGGGCGTGGCGCGCATGGCTGCTGCGTCAGGTGACGATCTGGTCGAGCGCGCGGCGTGCGCCCAGGTTGTACAGTCCCTCCAGCGACAGGCTGACCGCCTCGGCAAACGCCGGTGTGTCGGACAGCTCGCCGAACAGCTCGCGCAGCGACAGCAGCGCCGTGGCGTTCGCGCCGCCATGCAGGGCCAGTTCGCGCAGGCGCACGCCGTGCGGATCGTTGAGTGGCATATCAAGACCATTGTCGTCATGGCCTTCCAGGTAGCGGAACCAGCAGGCGACCGTGAACGCCAGCAGCTTGATCTCGCCGCCCTGCTCCAGTGCTTCGCGCACCGAGGGCAGCACGAATTTCGGGATGCGCGCCGAGCCTTCGGTGCCGATGCGCGCCAGCTGGTCGCGCACGGCCGGATTCGAAAAGCGCTCGATCAGGGTGTCCTTGTAGCTGGCCAGGTCGATCCCTTCGACTTCTTCGAGCAGCGGCGTGACCTCAATATCCATCATGCGCCGCACCAGCGCCCGGATACCGGCGTCCGCCATCGCTTCATGCGCATAGGTGTAGCCAAGCAGCATGCCGATATAGCACAGCGCCTGGTGGCTGGCGTTGAGCAGGCGCAGTTTCATTTTTTCATACGGCAGCACGTTGTGCGTCATCTGCGCGCCGACCAGTTCCCAGGCCGGGCGGCCATGCGGGAATGTGTCTTCGATGACCCACTGGCGGAACGGTTCGCACACCACCGGCCAGGCGTCGACGATGCCGAATTTGTCTCGCACCAGCGCCCGGTGTTCGTCGGTGGTGGCCGGCGTGATGCGGTCGACCATGCTGTTCGGGAAAGCGCAGCCAGCCTCGATCCAGCTGGCCAGTTCGCCATCGACCAGGCGCGCAAACGCCAGCAGCATATGGCGCGTGACGTCGCCGTTGTTTTGCAGGTTATCGCAGGACATGATGGTAAATGGCGCCAGCCCCCGTTCCCGGCGCAGCGAGAGTGCGGCCAGCAAGTAGCCGAACGAGCAGCGCGGCGCGCCGGGGTGCGCCAGTTCATACGCGATATCGGGGTGGCCGGCGTCGAACTCGCCCGTGCCCTGGTTGACGTAGTAGCCGCCTTCGGTGATCGTCAGCGAGACGATGCGGGTGCTTGGCGCGGCCAGCTTTTCCAGCACTGCCTGCGGGTTGTCGGGCGCATACAGGTACTCGGCCACGCAGCCGATCACGCGCGCCGTGTCGCCCTGCGCGCTGCGCTCGATGACCGTGTACAGGCCGTCCTGCGACTGCATGGCGTCGCGCATGGCGGCGTCGTGCGGCAGCAGGCCCACGCCGCAATAACCCCACTGTTCATGGCCCGGCAGGGCCAGCAGGTCATCCAGATACACGGCCTGGTGGGCGCGGTAAAATCCGCCCACGCCGATATGCACGATGCTGGGGGTGAGCGTGCCGCGCGCATAGGCCGGCACTTCGATGGCTGCCGGCAGCTGGGCCAGCGTAGCTTGTTTCAAGGCGATGGCATTCATGATCAAATTCCCTTCGCGCCGGCATAGGTCTTGCCGTCGCGGTCAAAATAATGGACAAATCCCGGTTCGAACGTCAGTTGCGTCTGCTGTCCCGGATGCAGGCTGCTGCGCTCGGCGCCGCGCGAGACCACCTGCACGTCGTTGGCCAGGCGCACATAGGTCAGGGTTTCCACGCCCAGCGACTCGACCAGTTCGACGGTGACTGGCACACTGCCCGGCTGCGCGGCGCCCAGGTGCACGTGCTCGGGGCGGATGCCGACAAAGCCGTCGGCCTGCGCCGCGCTGCCCGCCTGCGCCAGCAGTTGCGGCGCAGCGCCGGCCGGCACCACGTTCATGCTGGGCGTGCCGATGAACTGCGCCACAAAGCGGTTGGCCGGGCGGTCATACAGCTCCAGGGGCGAGCCGTGCTGCTCGATCTGGCCATCGCGCAGCACCACCACGCGGTCGGCCAGGGTCATCGCCTCGACCTGGTCGTGCGTGACATAGATGGTGGTGGCGCCCAGTTCGCGGTGCAGCTTGGCGATCTCGATGCGGGTCTGCACGCGAAGCGCCGCATCCAGGTTCGACAGCGGTTCGTCGAACAAAAACACCTTCGGGTCGCGCACGATGGCGCGGCCGATCGCCACGCGCTGGCGCTGGCCGCCCGACAGCTCTTTCGGCGTGCGTTCCAGGTAGCGGCCCAGATCGAGGATGGCAGCCGCCTTGTCGACTTTTTCGCGGATGATCTTCGGGTCGACGCCGGCCAGTTTCAGCGCGAACGACATGTTCTGGAACACCGTCATGTGCGGGTACAGCGCATACGACTGGAACACCATCGCCAGGTCGCGTTTCGATGATGGCAGGCCGGTGATGTCGCGCCCGTCGAGCGCCAGCTTGCCGCCGTCGATCGGTTCCAGGCCGGCGATCAGGCGCAGCAGGGTCGACTTGCCGCAACCGGAAGGCCCGACGAAGACGACGAACTCGCCCTGCTTGATTTCCAGGTCGATGCCCTTGATGGCGCGGTGCTCGCCGAAGAATTTTTCGATATTGCTCAGTTGAAGATAAGCCATGATGTCATCCTAATTTTTACTTTACGGCGCCGAAGGTCATGCCCTGGACCAGTTGTTTTTGACAGAACCAGCCCAACGCCATGATGGGTGCAATCGCCATCAGTGAAGCGGCCGACAATTTGGCCCAGAACAGGCCTTCGGGACTCGAGTACGAGGCGATCAGCCAGGCCAGCGTGCCGGCGTTCGAGGCACCCAGGTTCAGCGACCAGAACGATTCGTTCCAGGCCCACACCATGCACACCAGCGCGGTCGACGAAATGCCGCCCACCGACAGCGGCAGCACCACGTGGCGGAACTCGTCCCAGACGGTGGCGCCGTCCATGCGCGACGCTTCCAGGATTTCGCGCGGCAGCTCCTTCATGCTGGTGTACAGCAGCCAGATCATGATGGGCAAATTCATCAGCATGAACATGATGGTCAGGCCGATGCGGGTATCGAGCAGGCCGAAATACTGGTAGCAGATATAGATCGGCATCAGCGCGCCCACGCCTGGCATGTAGCGCGAGCTGAGCATGAATTTCAGCAGGCCGATGGTGCCGCCAGTCGGGAAGAACGCCATCGAGTAGGCGGCCGGAATCGCGATCAAGAGGCCGATGGCGGTCGAGACGACGCTGGTAAACAGCGAGTTCCAGGCGTAGCCGAAGTAGTTATCGCGCGCCAGCACTTCGCGGAAACTGTCCAGGGTGGGCGTGAAGAACAGCAGCGGCGGCGTGGAAATGGCCTGCCCTTCCGTCTTGAAGGCCATCAATCCCAGCCAGAAGATGGGAAAGAACAGCAGCAGCGCGAACAGCCAGGCGGCCACCGTGCGGCCATACAGAGCAACTTTATTGTGCATGGTGGTCTCCTTATTTCGACAGGTTCTTGCCGATGACGCGCATCAGGAAGAAGGCGGCAATGTTAGCGATCAGCACGGCGAACAGCGCACCGGCGGAAGCGGCGCCGATGTCGTACGACAGGAGTGCCTGCTGGTAGATCATGAAGGTGATGGTGGTGGTGTCGAAGCCCGGCCCGCCGCCCGTGGTGGTAAAGATTTCGGCAAATACCGACAGCAAGAAGATCATCTCGATCATCAGCACCACCGACACCGCCCGCCCCAGGTGGGGGATGTAGAGGTAGCGCAGCTGCTGCACATAGTTGGCGCCATCCATGCGCGCCGCTTCCAGTTGTTCGCGGTCCATCGATTGCAGCGCCGTCATGAAGATCAGGCAGGCAAACGGCAGCCATTGCCACGACACCATCATGATGATGGACACCAAAGGATGGGCCGACAGCCAGTCGACTGGCGTGGCGCCAAAGAAGATGCTGATCTGCGCGAACAGGCCGTAAATCGGGTTAAGCAGCATGTTCTTCCACATCAGGGCGTTTACTGCCGGCATCACCAGGAATGGCGAAATCAAGAGCACGCGCACGATGGCGCGCCCCGGAAACGCTTCGTTGATCAAGAGGCCCAGCGCGGCGCCGAGCAGCACCGTGATCAGCATCACGGAAAACAGCAGGGTGAAAGTATTTTGCAATGCCGGCAAGAAGGCGGCATCGGTAAAGAAAAAGTGGAAATTGTCCAGGCCATGAAAGGGATGGCCGCTCGGATCGAGCATGGAATAACGCACGAAGGCGTAATACAGCGTGATCAGCAGGGGAATGACGGAAATGACGGAGACGGCCACAACCGCCGGTGTCAGCAAGGTCCGGGGGATAATGCGTTTCATAGGGGTTCTCTTGAGGCAAGGGACAACGATCGCCAGCAGAAATCCGGGGTCAGACCCGTCGGGTCTGACCCCAGCTTTACGCTATTGGGGTCAGCGAACTATGCAGCAGGCTTACTTGTAATACCCGCCCTTGCGCATCTCACGCTCGGCTGTCTGCTGCGACAGCTCCAGCGCCTGGTCCACCGTGACCTTGCCCAGCAAGGCGGCAGCCATCTGCTGGCCGGCCGCCACGCCGATCACCTGGAATTCGGGAATCGAGGCGAATTGCACGCCCACGTACGGCGACGGCAGCAAGGTGCTTTGCACGTTGCGGGTGGTGGTCAAGGCCTTGCCTTCGGCGGCGGCAAACTTCGCCACTTTCTGGAATTCCGGGTTGGCGTAAGTGGACTTGCGGGTGCCGGTCGGCACGTTGGCCCAGCTGGTTTCCTTGGCGACCAGTTTCACGTAGTCGGGCGAGGTGGCCCAGTTGATGAAGCGTTGCGCTTCGTTCACATGCTTGGTGCTTGCCGGAATCGCCAGCGACCAGATCCACAACCAGTTGGCGCCGCGCTCGGTGGTGCCGACCGGCGACTGGGCAAACGCCACCTTGTCGGCGACCTTGCTCTGTTTAGGGTCAGTAATGAAGGAAGCGGCGATGGTGGCGTCGATCCAGATGCCGCACTTGCCCTGGTTGAACAGCGCCAGGTTTTCATTGAAGCTGTTGGCGGCCGCGCCCGGCGGGCCGTATTTTTTCATCAGGTCGACATACATGTTGACCGCGTCTTTCCATGGTTTGCTGGTAAATTGCGGTTTCCATTTCATGTCGAACAGCTGGCCACCGAACGAGTTGGCCATGGTGGTGATCAGGGCCATGTTGTCGCCCCAGCCCGGTTTGCCGCGCAGGCAGATGCCGTATACGCCATTGGCCGGATCGTGGATCTTGGCGGCCACGTCGCGCAACTGGTTCCAGCTCGGGCGGTCTTCGATCGTCATGCCGGCTTTTTTCACCAGGTCGCTGCGGTACATGATCATCGAGCTTTCGCCATAGAACGGCGATGCGTACAGCTTGCCGTCGCCGGACAGGCCTTCGCGGATCGACGGCAGCAGGTCGTCGATGTCATATTTGGCGTCCGGCTTGATCGGGATCAGCCAGTTTTTCTTGCCCCAGATCGGTGTTTCATACAGGCCGATGGTCATCACGTCGAACTGGCCGCCCTTGGTGGCGATATCGGTCGTCATGCGCTGGCGCAAGATGCCCTCTTCCAGTGTCACCCACTTCAGTTTGATATCGGGATTGGCCTGCTCGAAGAACTTGCTGAGCTTTTGCATTTCGATCATGTGGCCGTTGTTGACGGTGGCAATCACGAGGTCGGTGGCGGCAGCGGCGGACGTGCTGATGGCGAAGGCGCCGGCGCACAGCGCGGCAATGGCGATACGTTTCATTGAATGTCTCCAGTGTTTTTTGTCGTTGGTGATGCCAGAAACAAGTGTTCTTTGGCACCACGACCACAATGTATCACCAGACTTTGATACTTTCTGATACTCCGAAACCGCAATTCAATACTCTTTTGCAGCTTGTCAATGCACGAGAGTATCGACATTCCCGAAAAACAACACTCTGAAAGAAAGTATCAACACTTGTAGCTTTTGTATCAGGGTAGTAAAAAAAGCGCTGATAGACTTTGCTCTGCGGCATGAGACCGCGCAACGCACCAGGGCTTTCCCTGTGTCGTTCAACATAGTGACCTTGGAGACAGCATGAATCGTACTGCACTGAAATCCCTGCCGGCCGCCCTTACCCTCGCCCTGCTGGCCATTGCCAGCGGCTCGGCCATGGCAGACCCGATGTACCCATCCGATTCCGAAGGCTTCCACGGCTACCTGCGCGCTGGCGCCGGCAGCAACACCTCCAGCGACGGCGGCTCACAAGGCTGCTTCGGCCTGGGTGGCAATACCATGAAATATCGTCTGGGCAATGAGTGCGACGCCTACACCGAATTCGGCTACACCAAAGCCATCGCCAAGTCCGGCGACGTGACCTACATGGCCACTGTCTGGGTCAACGCCTACGCACCAAACTCCGATTTCGGCGACAACAAGGTCGGCATCGTCAAAGCCTACGTCGAAGCCCAGGGACTCGATTTCCTGAACGGCGGCACGGCCTGGGTCGGTAAACGTTTCTACTACCGTCCTGACATCCACATGCTGGATCTGCAGTACATCAACATGAACGGTACCGGCGCCGGCCTGGACCGCATTCAAGCCGGTCCTGGTAAATTCTCGTATGCCTTCTTCAAGGACAACGATATCAATTCCGTGTCGCCAACGGGCATCGTCAGCACCAAGTCGGCCGTACGCCAGAACTTCATCTACGGTGAAATCCCGGTCAACACCAACGGCACGCTGGACCTGGCCGCGACCTACATCATCGGCGAAGGCAAGGACAACGACGCTTTCGGCGAAAAGCATAACGGCTGGCAGCTGTCGGCATTCCACCGTCAAGGCAAGATCTACGGCGGCGGCAACACCTTCGGCGTGCAATACGGCGTTGGCCCTGGCGTCGGCAAGGGTGCCCAGTTCGGCGCCGCAGGCGACACCTCGTTCGGTTCGGACGTCAAACGCACCCGCGTGTTCAATGACCTGGCGATCCAGCCGATGGAAAACTTCGGCATGGAACTGGTCGCCCTGTGGCAAAAAGACGAGTCGAACGCTACCGGCTCGTCGACCTGGACTTCGGTCGGCGTGCGTCCTGTGTACGCTTTCACCAACAACTTCAAGCTGATTGGCGAACTGGGCACGGACCGCGTGACGCAAGCAAGCGGCCCGACCAAGCGCCTGACCAAGCTGACCATCGCCCCGGCGATTTCGGCAGGTCCTGGCCTGTGGTCGCGTCCTGAACTGCGCGCTTTTGTCAGCTACGGCAAATGGAACGATGCGGCCACCGCGTCGGTCAACGCAGCCAACAACGGCGGCCCGATCTACAACAACAATACCAGCGGCACATCGTACGGTTTCCAGGTTGAAGCGTGGTTCTAAGCTTTAGCTAATGGAAAAAGGCGGAACTTCGGTTCCGCTTTTTTTTTGCTTGTTCACTTCCCGTCATCGCTGATCGCGCGCCGCATGCCCAAGAGAGCATTGCACAGGGAGAACTGTTGCCTTCACTGTGCAAGTCCGGATGCTGCGCCAGCAGCTGGCACCGCAGGGTGGAGCCGGCGCGCGGCAAGCCGGTCACGCCGATAAAATTGGGGGCATTGCAGTCCTGTCCAAGGGTAGATGGCTGTCAATTACAGGGAGCGCAGGAGCGGAAGGCAGCAAAAAAAATGCCGCTTCGTATGATCACGAAGCGGCACTTTTACCGGCCGGCATTATTTACATGCTTACTGGTTTTCCACGCTGGTAGTGCCCGCTTCCATCGGCAGTCGCAGTCCGGTGTCAATCACGCGCAGGCGCAGGCCTGGCAAGGCATTGGTGTTGACGGCACCTGTCACCTGCACGACTGGCGTGGCTTCACCGCTGGCCTTTTCCTTCTCGGCCACCAGCTCGACGGCATCTGCCTTGCTGGTAACCGGCTCGCCGGTCGCCACGATATCGGACTGCACCATATTGCCTTGTGACGGCGCCACATTGATCGTTCCGATCACGCTGGCCACCGCGCTTTGCAGTGCTTCAGTCGGCTTGACCGTCAACACGCCCGGCGTGTACGTCAAGGCGTAGTTGGTCGACGACTGTCCTGCCGCCGACACCAGATAGCTGCCCGATGGCGAGCCGGTGGTGGCTGGCGTGCTGAACGCCAGGTTGCCACTCACCTCGTTCGTCAGCGTATCGCCACCCAGCAAGCCCGTGTAGCTGGCCGTGAAGGCAGGGTTGATATTGCCCTGGTCTTTCTCGGCGTTATCCACCTTCACGCCCAGCGCCGCCTGCGTGATGCTGGCAGTGGTGGTCGCCGTCGTATTGACGGTGTAGTTGCCGGCGTCGCTGCCGCCGAGCGCAATGCCGCTGACCGTCACCGTCTTGTTCGCGCCGGCGTTCTTGTCGGCAAAGCGGGCACCGCTATTGCTGATGGTCAGCACGTCGCCGGCGATACGGTTGTCCGCCAAGGTCACGCTGGCGTTGGTCGTCGTGTCGTACACGCGCGACGCGGCACCGGTGGCGCGCACCAGCAAGCTGGCTGGCGTGATGCTGGCCGTCAAGCCAGTTGGGTTGCTGACCGTATAGTTGCGGGCCAGGCCGCTGTTTGTATCGACCAGGGTGGTGCCGGTGACCGTCACCGCCTTGGCGCTGGCCGCGTTCTTGTCGGCAAACGTCGCCACCTGGCCAGCCAGGCCCAGGCTTTCGCCCGCCACCAGGCCCGCCAGCACGCCGCCGGACAATTGCGCCGCCGTATTGCCGTCGTAGACTTTATTGCCGGCCAGCTGGCCGGCCACCGTCAGGGCTTTCGGCGTGATGCTGGCCGTCAAGCCAGTCGGGTTGCTGACGGTGTAGTTGCGGGCCAGGCCGCTGGCGGTATCGACCAGGGTGGTGCCCGTTACGGTAACCGTCTTGGCGATGCCGGCGTTCTTGTCGGCAAACGCCGCACTCTGTCCGCCGATCACCAGGGTTTCACCAGCGACCAGGCCGCTCAAGCTGCCACCGGACAACTGCGCCGCGGTATTGCCGTCATAGACTTTATTACCCGCCAGCTGACCGGTCACCGTCAGGGCCTTGGCCGTAATGCTGGCCGTCAGGCCGGTCGGGTTGCTGACCGTATAGTTGCGGGCCAGGCCGGTGCTGGTGTCGACCAGGGTCGTGCCGCTGACTGTCACGGTTTTGCCATTGGCCGCGTTCTTGTCGCTGAATACTGCCGTCTGGCCGCCAAAGCCCAGGGTTTCACCGGCCACCAGGCCGCTCAGGGCGCCACCGGACAGGCTCGCTTGCGTATTGCCGTCATAGACTTTATTGCCGGCCAGCTGGCCGGTCACCGCCAAGGCCTTGGCCGTAATGCTGGCCGTCAAGCCGGTCGGATTACTGACCGTATAGTTGCTGGCCAGGCCGGTAGCGGTATCGAGCAAGGTTGTGCCGCTGACCGTCACGGTTTTGCCATTGGCCGCGTTCTTGTCGCTGAACACGGCGCTCTGGCCACCAAAGCCCAGGGTTTCACCGGCCACCAGGCCGCTCAAGGCGCCGCCGGACAGGCTGGCTTGCGTATTGCCGTCATAGACCTTGTTGCCGGCCAGCTGGCCGGTCACCGTCAAGGCCTTGGCCGTGATGCTGGCCGTCAAGCCGGTCGGATTGCTGACCGTATAGTTGCTGGCCAGGCCGGTGCTGGTGTCGACCAGGGTCGTGCCGCTGACTGTCACAGTCTTGCCATTGGCCGCGTTCTTGTCGCTGAACACGGCGCTCTGGCCGACTAAGCCCAGGGTTTCGCCAACCACCAGGCCGCTCAGGGCGCCACCGGACAGGCTCGCTTGCGTATTGCCGTCATAGACTTTATTGCCTGCCAGCTGGCCGGTCACCGTCAGGGCCTTGGCCGTGATGCTGGCGCTCAAGCCGGTCGGGTTGCTGACCGTATAGTTGCTGGCCAGGCCGCTGGACGTGTCGACCAGGGTTGTGCCGCTGACTGTCACGGTTTTGCCGTTGGCCGCGTTCTTGTCGCTGAACACTGCCGTCTGGCCGCCAAAGCCCAGGGTTTCGCCGGCTACCAGGCCGCTCAGGGCGCCGCCGGACAGGCTGGCGACGGTATTGCCGTCATAGACTTTATTGCCTGCCAGCTGGCCGGTCACCGTCAGGGCCTTGGCCGTGATGCTGGCCGTCAAGCCGGTCGGATTGCTGACCGTATAGTTGCTGGCCAGGCCGGTGGATGTGTCGACCAGGGTCGTGCCGCTGACCGTCACGGTTTTGCCATTGGCCGCGTTCTTGTCGCTGAACACGGCGCTCTGGCCACCAAAACCCAGGGTTTCGCCACCCACCAGGCCACTCAGGGCGCCGCCGGACAGGCTGGCTTGTGCATTGCCGTCATACACCTTGTTGCCGGCCAATTGACCGGTCACCGTCAGGGCTTTGGCCGTAATGCTGGCCGTCAAGCCGGTCGGATTGCTGACCGTATAGTTGCTGGCCAGGCCGGTGGACGTGTCGATCAGGGTGGTGCCGGTTACCGTCACCGTCTTGCCATTGGCCGCGTTCTTGTCGCTGAACACGGCGCTCTGGCCGCCAAAGCCCAGGGTTTCGCCCGCCACCAGGCCGCTCAAGGCGCCACCGGACAGGCTGGCTTGCGTATTGCCGTCGTAGACCTTGTTGCCGGCCAACTGGCCGGTCACCGTCAGGGCCTTGGCCGTGATGCTGGCCGTCACATCGGTCGCACTGGCCACCGTGTAGTTGCTGGCCAGGCCAGTGCCGTCAGCCAGGCTGGCGCCACTGACGGTCACGGCCTTGCCGTTGCCCACGTTCTTGTCGGCGAACTTGCCGGTGGTACCGGACAGCACCAGGGTTTCACCTTCGACCAGGCCCTGCAAGGCGCCGCCCGACAGGCTGGCATCGAACGTGCCGTCGTAGACCTTGTTGCCAGCCGTAATGCCACCGATGCTCAGTTCCTTCGGCGTGATATTGGCCTGCAAACCGGTCGGGTTGCTGACCGTGTAGTTGCTGGCCAGGCCGGTGCCATTGGCCAGCGTCGCGCCGCTGGCCGTCACGGCAATATTGCTGGCCGCATTTTGTGACGCAAACGTGCCCGTCAAACCGGACAGCGACAAGGTTTCGCCGCCGACCAGGCCACTCAAGGCACCGCCCGTCACGCTTGCCGCCAGGGTGCCGTCATACACCTTGTTGCCCGCCGTCGCGCCCGTCACCGTCAACGCTTTCGGCGTAATGGCGCCCGTGCCGCTGGCAATGTTGCTGGCCAGGCTGTAGTTGCCCGCGTCCGTGCCGCCCAGGAGGATGCCTTCTACCTTCACCGTTTTAGTACCGGCGTTCTGGTCGTTGAACGTGGCCTTGGTGGCGGTAAATGACAGGCTGTCGCTGCCCAGCACGCCATTGTAGGTGGCGCCAGCGTTCAAGCTGGCGGCGTCGCTACCGTCATAGGTTTTGGTCACGGCCGTGATGCCGCTCACGCTGGCAATTTGCGCCTGGGTAATGGTGCCCGTGCCGCTGCCGGTGAGCGCCGTCAAGTTGTAGTTACCGGCGTCGGTACCGCCCAGGGTCAAGCCGCTGACATTGACGGCCTTGCCGCTGCCAGCGTTCTTGTCATTGAAGTTGGCCGAGGCCGCGCTGACATTGAGGGCATCGCCATCGACCATGCCGGCAAAGGCGGCGCCCGCATTGCTGACGGTGGCCTTGGTGCTGGTGTCATAGACTTTGCTGCCGGCCACAATGCCGGTCACGCCGGTGATGGTCGCCTGGCTGATACTGGCCTTGGTGCTGGCCGTATCGGCGCTCAGACTGTAGTTGCCCGCGTCCGCGCCGCCGAGCGCGATGCCACTGATGGTCACCGTCTTGCCGGTGGCCGCATTCTTGTCAGTAAACAGCCCAGCCCCGCTGGCGCTCAACTGGTCGCCAGCGACCATGCCCGCAAACGTCGCGCCGCTGGCATCGAGGGTGGCGCCACGGGTGCCGTCATACACCTTGTCGCTGGCGGTAATGCCAGCCACGCCCGTGATGGTCGCCTGGCTGATACTGGCCTTGGTGCTGGCCGTATTGGCGCTCAAGGTGTAGTTGCCGGCATCCGCGCCAGCGAGCGCGATACCTTCGACGTTCACCGTCTTGCCGGTGGCCGCATTCTTGTCAGCAAACAGCCCTGCCCCGCTCGCGCTCAACCGGTCGCCAGCGACCATGCCCGCAAACGTCGCGCCGCTGGTATCGAGGGTGGCGCCACGGGTGCCGTCATACACCTTGTCGCCAGCGGTAATGCCGCTCACGCCGGTGATGACGGCCTTGCCGATATCGCCGGTGCCGGTGGCCGTGTTGCTGGCCAGGGTGTAATTGCCCGCGTCCGTGCCGCCCAGAACGATGCCTTCGACATTGACGGTCTTGCCGCTGGCGGCATACTTGTCGCTGAAGGCCGCCTTGGTGGCACTGAACGACAGGCTGTCGCTGCCCAGCAAGCCGTTGTAGGTGGCGCCGGCGTTCAGGGTGGCCGCGTCGGTGCCGTCATACGTCTTGCCGGCGGCCGTGATGCCGCTGACGCTGGCAATTTGCGCCTGGGTGATGGTACCCGTGCCGGTGCCGGTGACTGCCGTCAGGTTGTAGTTGCCGGCGTCCGTACCGCCCAGGGTCAGGCCGCTGGCATTGACGGCCTTGCCGCTGCCGGCATTCTTGTCATTGAAAGCCGCCGAAGTGGCGCTGACCGTCAGGGCGTCGCCACCGAACATGCCGGCAAACGTCGCGCTGGCATTGTTGACGGTGGCTGCGGTGGTGGCGTCATACGTCTTGCCGGCGGCCGCAATACCGGTCACGCCGGTGATCGACGCCTGGGTGATGGTACCCGTGCCGCTGCCCGTGGTGGCCGTCAGGTTGTAGTTGCCTGCATCCGTGCCGCCCAGGGTCAGGCCGCTGGCGTTGACAGCCTTGCCGCTGCCGGCGTTCTTGTCGGCGAAGTTGGCCGAGGTGGCGCTGACGTTCAAGGCGTCGCCATTGAACATGCCGGCAAATGTGGCGCCGGCGTTGCTGACGGTGGCCGTGGTGGTCGCGTCGTATACTTTGGTGCCAGCCGCAAAACCGGTCACGCCCGTGATGTTCGCCTTGGCGATATCGGCTTTGACACCGATCGGGTTGCTGACCTTGTAGTTGCTGGCCAGGCCACCGTTGCTGCCGTCGGCCAGCGTGGCGCCACTGACGATGACGGCTTTGTCGGTGCCGGCGTTCTTGTCGCCAAAAGCACCCGACAGGCCGGACAGGCCCAGGGTTTCCGAACCGACCAGGCCGTCCAGGGCGCCGCCGCTGATGCTGGCCTTGGTGGTGGCGTCATAGCCCTTGTTGCCGGCCGTCACGCCCGTCACCGTCAGCGTTTTTTGCGCGATGCTGGCCGTCGTGCTGCCAGCGACCGTGTAATTGCTGCCCAGGCCACCGTTGCTGCCATTGGCCAGCGTGCCGCCGGTAATATTGACAGCCTTGTTGTCGCCGGCATTCTTGTCGCCGAACGCGCCGCTCAAGCCTGTCAGGCTGACGGTTTCCAAACCGACAAAACCGTCCAGCGTACCGCCCGTGATGGTGGCATCGCGTGCGCCGTCATAGGTTTTGTCGGCCGCCACCGCACCGGTCACCGCCAATACTTTTTGCGTGATGTTGGCTGTCACATTGGTCGGGTTGGTCACGCTGTAATTGCTGGCCAAGCCAGTGCCATCAAGCAGGCCGACGCCGGACACCGCCACCACCTTGCCATTGCCGGCGTTCTTGTCGGCGAACACACCCGTGCCGCCCGAGACCACCAGCGTTTCGCCCGTTACCAGGCCGCTCAGGATGCCGCCGGACAGGGCCGCGCTCGTGTTGCCGTCATACACCTTGTTGCCAGCCGTCATGCCCGTCACTGTCAACGCTTTCTGCGTAATATTGGCGACCAGGCCGGTCGGATTGCTGATCGTGTAGTTGGCCGCCAGGCCGCCGTTGCCGCCGTTGACCAGAGTCGAGCCGGTCGCCGTCACTGTCTTGCCGATACCGGCGTTCTTGTCGTCAAAAGAGGCGCTCAAGCCCGTCACGCCCAAGGTTTCCGAGCCGACCAGGCCGCTGATCGAGCCGCCCGACAAGGTCGCCTTGGTGCTGCCGTCGTAGACCTTGTTGACCGCCGTCATGCCGGTAATCGTCAGCGCCTTTTGCGCGATGGTGGCGGCAAGGCCGGTCGGGTTGGTGATGGAATAATTGCTGGCCAATCCGCCGTTGCCGCCGTTGACCAGGGTCGAACCGGTCGCCGTCACTGTCTTTGCAGTACCGGCATTCTTGTCATCAAAGGTGGCGCTCAAGCCCGTCACGCCCAGCGTTTCAGCGCCCACCAGGCCGCTCAACGCACCGCCCGTCAATGTTGCCTTGGTCGTGCCGTCATAGGTCTTGTCGGCGGCCGTCATGCCGGTGATCGTCAAGGCTTTTTGGGTGATGCTGCCGGTGACCGTGGTCGGATTGGTGACCGTATAGTTGCTGGCCAGGCCAGTGCCGTCAAGCAGGCCCACGCCCGATACCGTCACCGCCTTGGCCGTGCCGACATTCTTGTCGCCAAACACGCCGCTGCCGCCCGAGACCACCAGCGTCTCGCCACTGACCAGGCCGCTCAAGGCGCCGCCACTCAAGGTGGCCGTGGTGCTGCCGTCATAGGCGCGCGTACCGGCCGTCATGCCCGATACCGTCAACGCTTTCGGCGTGATATTGGCCGTGAAACCGGTCGGGTTGGCCATCGAGTAATTGCTGGCCAGGCCGCCATTGCCGCCGTTGACCAGGGTGGTGCCGGTTGCCGTCACTGCCTTGCCGGTACCGGCGTTCTTGTCATCGAAGGTGACCGTCAGGCCCGTCACGCCCAGCGTTTCCGAGCCGACCAGGCCGCTGATCGAACCACCCGTGACGCTGGCCTTGGTGTTACCGTCATACACCTTGTTGACGGCAGACATGCCGACGATCGTCAGCGCCTTCGGCGTGATGGCGCCGCTGCCGGTGCCGCTCACCGCCGTCAGGTTGTAGTTGCCGGCGTCCGTGCCGCCCAGGGTCAGGCCGCTGGCAGTGACGGTCTTGCCGCTGCCGGCGTTCTTGTCGGCAAACGTTGCCGAGGTGGCGCTGACGCTCAAGGCGTCGCCATTGAACAGGCCGCCAAAGGTGGCGCCGGCGTTGGTGACGGTCGCCTTGGTGTTGGCGTCGTACACTTTGCTGTCGGCCACGATATTGCTGACCGTATTGATGGTGGCCTGGTTGATATTGGCCGTCACGGTGGTCGGATTGCTGACCGTATAGTTGCTGGCCAGGCCAGTGCCGTCGGCCAGCGTCGCGCCGCTGACCGTCACGGTCTTGCCGGTGCCGGCGTTCTTGTCGGCGAACACGCCCGACAGGCCGGACAGGCCCAGGGTTTCGCCACCGACCAGGCCGCTCAAGCTGCCACCGGTGACGGTCGCCTTGGTGGTGCTGTCATAGACCTTGTTGGCGGCCGCCACGCCCGTCACGCTCAAAGCTTTTTGGGTGATGCTGGCCGTCGTGCTACCGCCGACGCTGACCGAATAATTGCTGGCCAGGCCGCCATTGGTGCCGTTGGCCAGGGTGCCGCCGCTGACCGTGACGGTCTTGCCGCTAGCGGCGTTCTTGTCCGAGAACGTGCCGGACAGGCCGGACAGGTCGACCGTTTCCGTGCCGACAAAGCCACTCAGTGTTCCGCCCGAGATGCTGGCGGTGGTATTGCCGTCATAGGTTTTGTCCGACGCCAGCAGCGTGCCCGATACCGTCAGCGCTTTTTGCGTGATGGAACCGGTCACATTGGCCGGATTGGTCACGCTGTAATTGCTGGCCAGGCCAGTACCGTCGGCAATGCTGACGCCACTGACCGTCACGGCCTTGCCGTTGCCGGCGTTCTTGTCGGCGAACACGCCGCTGCCGCCCGACAAGACCAGCGTTTCGCCGCTGACTACGCCGCTCAGGCTGCCCCCAAGCAGGGTCGCGGCCGTGGTGCCGTCATAGACTTTGGTGCCGGCCGTCATGCCCGACACCGTCAACGCTTTCGGCGTGATATTGGCCGTGAAACCGGTCGGGTTGGCCATCGTATAGTTGGCCGCCAGGCCGCCATTGCCACCGTTGACCAGGGTGGTGCCGGTTGCCGTCACGGCCTTGCCGGTGCCGGCGTTCTTGTCGTTGAAGGTGACCGTCAGGCCCGTCACGCCCAGCGTTTCCGAGCCGACCAGGCCATCGATCGAGCCGCCCGTGACGCTGGCCTTGGTATTGCCGTCGTAGACCTTGCTGACGGCAGACATGCCAACGATCGTCAACGCTTTCGGCGTGATGGCGCCGGTGCCGCTGCCGGTGGTGCTGGTCAGGTTGTAGTTGGCCGCGTCAAGGCCGCCGAGCGCAATGCCGCTGACGGCCACCGTCTTGCCGTTGCCGGCATTCTTGTCGGCAAACGTGGCGCTGGTGGCGCTGATCGACAGGCTGTCGCCGCCCACCATACCGTTGAAGGTCGCGCCGGTGGCGCTGACGGTGGCCTTGGTGTTGCCATCATAGACCTTGCTGTCGGCCACGATATTGGACACGCTGCTGATCGCCGCCTGGGTGATATTGGCGGTCACGCCAGTCGGATTGCTGACCGTATAGTTGCCGACCACGCCGCCATTGGTGCCGTTGCCGAGGGTCGCGCCGCTGATGGTGACGGCCTTGCCGGTGCCGGCATTCTTGTCCGCAAAGACGCCGCTCATGCCCGTCACGTCAAAGGTTTCCGAACCGACCAGGCCGCCCAGCACGACCGAACCACCGAGGGTCGCATTGACGCCGCCGTTATAGACCCGGTTATTGGCGGACACGCCGCTGATCGTCAGCGCCTTGGGCGTGATGTCTGCCGTGATGCCGGTCGGATTGCTGACCGAGTAATTGCTGGCCAGGTTGGCGCCATTGACCAGCGTGACACCGCTGACGGTCACGTTCTTGCCGGTACCGGCATTCTTGTCGGCAAACGCGCCGGCCTGGCCCAGGAAGCCCACGGTTTCGCCGACCACCAGCCCGCTCAGGGTGCCGCCCGTCAGGTTGACCATGGTATTGCCGTCATAGACCTTGTTGCCGGCCGTCATGCCGGTCACTGTCAGCGCTTTGGGCGTAATGCTGGCCGTGCTCGCCAACGACACGCCAACCGTGTAATTGCTGGCCAGGCCGCCGCCAGTGCCATCGCTGAGGGGGGCAGCCACGACCGTCACGGTCTTGCCGCTGGCCACGTTCTTGTCGCCGAAGAGGCCGGTCAGGCTGCCCAAACCCAGCGTTTCCCCGCTGACCAGGCCGGACAAGGCGCCGCCGCTGACGATGGCCGCCGTGCTGCCATCGTAGACCTTGTCGGCCGCCGTCGCGCCGGTCACCGTCACTGTCTTGCGCGTGATATTGCCGGTCGCGCCGGTGACGTTGCTGACCGTGTAATTGCTGGCCAGGCCAGAGGCATCGCCCAGCGTAGCGCCGGTCACCGTCACGGCTTTGCCATTGCCCGCGTTCTGGTCGCTGAAGGTACCGCTCTGACCGGACAGGTTCAGTGTTTCGCCGGTCACCAGGCCATTCAGGGTACCGCCCGAAATGGTGGCCTTGGTGTTGCCGTCATAGCTCTTGCTGGCGACGCTCACGCCGCTGACGGTCAGCGCTTTCGGTGTGATGGTGCCTGTCAGCCCGGTGGCTGTGACGATATAGTTACCGCCGGCGCTGCCGGTGGTGATCGCCGTGACGGCCTTGCCAGTGCCGGCATTCTTGGTGTCGAAGGTGCCCGTGTTGACCACGACATTGCCGTTGTCCTGCGACAGCAGACCGCTCAGGGTGGCGCCGCTGATCGTGGCGGCGGTGGTGCCGTCATAATCGCGGCTGGTTACCACCCCGCCGGTGACGGTGGCGGCCTTCCTGTCAATGGTCAGGGTGGCCGCGTTGGAGCTGATGGCGTAACCGCGCTGGCCGGAATACAGGCCGCCGGCCGTGATGGCGTAGGTGCCCGCATTGACCGCGCTGCCCGCCGCGCCATAGTTCAGCGAACCGGACAGCGTGACGTTCGGGTTCGAATACGTGAAGCTTGGCGCCGTCCAGTTGCTGGTGCCGTCATAGGTCTTGCTGGCGTTCGAGGCAAACGTCACCTGCAGCGGCGTCATGAAGGCGCGCAGCAAGGGATAGGTATTGGTGTCGTAGACGATCCACGCGCCGGCCAGGTCCCACGCTGCGCCGCTGTAGTTGGACAGCAATTTCATTTGCGCGGTGGTCAAGCCGGTGCCGGTCCCGCTGGTCGCCATGCCGCTGGTGGTGGTATCCCAGAAATTGCCGCTGGCGGTGCCATTACTGGAGCCAGTCAGGCCGCCATGGGTATTGCCGCCGATGACGGCGCCGCTGGCATAGTTATTGGTCAGCGTGCCGCTGTTCGAGCCGACCAGGCCGCCGATAATGCCGGTGCCGGTAACGGCGCCGCTGGCGTAGCTGTTGCTGATGACGCCAGGCACGCCGCCCGAGGTGCCGTTCAAACCGACCAGGCCGCCGATCTGGCTCCCGCCGGTCACGCTGACGGTGCTGTAACTGCCGTCGACCAGGCCCAGGTTGAGGCCGACCAAGGCGCCCGAGCTATTCGCGCCGGTGACGCTGCCGCCTTCGAGGCCGACATTGCGCACGATCGCGGAGCCCGACGTCACGCCGAACAGGCCGGCGTTATTCGCGCCGGGACGGTTGACGACCAGGCCGGAAATGACATGGCCGGCGCCGTCGAAGCTACCGGTGAACCTGGCGGTGGTGCTGGCGCCAACCGGCACGAAGGTGCCGCCGTTCCAGACATCGTTGCCGGTGCCGGTGCTGGCGGCGTTGATATCCTGCTTCAGCGTGTAGTTGCCGGCCAGGTTCATCGCCATCAATTGCAACTGGTGCGACGAGTAGATATTGCTACTGTACTCGGCCGCCAGCATCGGCCCGGTGGCGCCTGTCGCGTTACCGGCGCCGTTGAGCGTACCGTCGGTATTGACCATCACCCAGTTGTTGCCGGTCACGCCGGTCGTGTCGGTCGTGAAACCAAAGGCACCGAAATTTGCGGCGACGCGCATTTGCGTCGATGTCAGGCCAGTGATCGAAGGGGTGGTGTTGCCGTCATTCGTACCGACACCTGGCATAACAGGGTTCACGGTCGTGTTGTAATACCCGCCGGTGATCGAGGGACTCGTGCCGGCACCGATGCTGCCGATCAGGCCCCCAAAGGTTCCGGAGCCGCCGGAAATCAGGCTCACCGAGCCAGACGAATAGGCATTCTCGGTCAAGCCAGCGCTGGTATTGGCGCCAATCAGGCCGCCCACCGCCGTGACGCCCGTCACCGAACCGGTCGCGTAACTGTTTCTGATAATGCCTGAGTTTCCTCCAGCCAAGCCACCAAATCCACTGCCGGTGGTGCCACGACTGCTCACCGCGCCGGTCGAGTAGCTATTGACGATCTGGCCGGATGTCTTATTGGCGCCAACCAGGCCGCCGGTCAGGCTATTGCCCGTCACGGTGCCGGTATTGAAGCTGTTGGTGATGACTCCGGTATCGCGATTATAGGATGTTATTCCCCCTGTATTGAGGGTTCCTGACACATTACCGCTATTGAAACTATTGGTGATATTGCCCAGATTGTTGCCAACCAGGCCGCCCGCGTTATACGCACCGACCACTTCACCCGCGTTATAGCTGTTGATGACGGTGCTGGTTTTGGTGGTATTGCCCACCAGCCCCCCCATCCAGAAGTCATAGTTCCCCACGACGCTGACCTTGCTGCTGTTGTAGCTGTCACTGATCGTGCCACTGTTGAGGCCGACCAGGCCGGCGCCGATGGCACCGATCGTGACTGTCACCGAACCACCGCTGACATACGCATTGCTGATGGTGCCACTGTTGAGGGCTGCCAGTGCGGCGGCATTGCCTTGTGTCCCGCTGATATTGGCGGCGATGACCGGCGCGACCAGACCGATATTGCGTATGCTGCCGGTATTGGAGCCGAACAGGCCTGCGGCGCCGGCCACGGAGGTGGTCGAACTGTTCAAACCGGTAATGATGTGGCCCAGGCCATCGAACTGGCCGGTAAATGGCACGGTGCTGGTGCCGATCGGCGTGAAACCGTTGGCGCCCCACACCGCCGTGTTCGCCGTGCCGCTGGCATCGATATTGGCGCCCAGCACGAAGTTTCCGGTCAGCGAATTTTTCAAGCCTTGCAAATCGGTGCCGCTGACGCTGGTGGCCGCGCCCAGGCTGTTGATGACCGTGTAGGCCGTCGCCGTGCCGTCGCTGCCCAGCTTGGTGCTGAAGTTCAGCCCCGATGGCAGGTCGATCTCGGCCTTGACATTGTAAGTGGCATTGTTGCCCGACGCGACCGCCTGCTGGCCGTATTCCAGCGCCAGGCTGGCCGTGCCGGAACCGCGCAGCGGCTTGTTGACGTTGATATTGTTTTGCGCCGTCATCTTCAGCTGGTTGGCCGACCATGAAATCGTGTCGTTGACGTTGATGTCGCCCAGCGTGCCGATACCGCCCGAGACGCTCTGAATCTGGACATTGTTGCTCTTGAGCGCATCGGTAAAATACGCGCCGGTCTGGTCGCCGCCGGTCGCCGCGATAGTGTAGTCGGTCGGGTCGATAAGCCAGGTGCCGGTCACGCCTTTGTAGGCCGCCGTCGTGACGCGCAAGGCGTCATCAAGCTTGACGTGCGCGGCCGAGGTGTCGATAAAGCCGCCGTTGCCACCATCGGGCGCGCTGGCGTCCAGCGTGCCGGCGGCGTTCACCGTGCCGCTTTGCATGTCGCCCAGCAACTTGATCGTGCCGCCGCGCGTGTCGATGGTGTGCGCCTCGATCACGCCGGTATTGTTGACCACGGTTCTCAAAAGGTTACCGGCGGCCTGCGCCGTCAACACCACATGGCCGCCATCGGCCTGGATCAGGCCGCCATTTTGCACCAGCGCGCCGACCGCGCCGCGGTCCACAGCCACATTCAGCAAGCCGTCGCCGGCCACGTCCAGCGTAATCGCGTTACCGGCCGCCAGGGCCACCGTACCGAGGCGCGCATTGATCGTGCCTTCGTTCGACACATTGGCGCCCAGCAAGGCCACATAGCCGCCCGGCGCGCTGAGCGCACCCTGGTTCAGCACCCTGCCCGTGCCGTTGCCGGCAAATTTATAGTT
>NZ_JBXAVX010000023.1:0-79421 GCF_057291295.1 Janthinobacterium sp. 1L-D-8-B-C4 | reverse complement strand
TCCCGAACAGGACCGTGAAACAACTTTGCGCCGATGATAGTGCTGCAACCAGTGTGAAAGTAGGTTATCGTCAGGCTTGTTATTCGTAGTAGAGAGAAACCCCGATCAGCAATGGTCGGGGTTTTTTTTCGTCTGGTGGTTTGATGCGTGCTTTTACCCCAACTTCGGAAAGGCTGGGGTCAGACCCCCTTGAGGCCAACGCTGGGTGTGGACTTAGCTGTGTGGGGTCTGACCCCAAAAAAAAGCCCTGCGCTGCGCGCAGGGCTTTGTCGTTTTCAGCTATCAATCAGAAGTGGTAAGCCACTTTGACCACGCCGTAGTTCACGCCGCTGTTTGGTTTCTTGTAGCCGCCGTTCGAGAAGTGCTGGATCTTCGCGCTGACTTCCCAGTTGTTGTCGAACACATAGCCGATGCCGGCATGGTCGCCGAACTGGAAGTGGGTCGACAGGCGGTCGTCATCATTGTTGTACAGCTTCGAGAGCATGTGTACGCCGATGCCGGCTTCCGCGTAGAAGCCGCGCTTGCTGGTGTTTTCAAAGCGGAACACTGGTGTAAAGCCCAGGTCCCACAGCTTTTGATGCTGGCCAGGGACATTGCGGTAGCTTTTGCCATCCCAGCCGCCGATGCTGGCATCCCAGTAACCGCTCAGCTGGGTACCATTCGATACAAACCAGGCTTTGTCCCAGTTCGAGGTAACGCCGGCGCGCACCATCTGGATTTTCACGCCCTTGGCGTATTCGCCATAGACGGAGTCGATCAGCTTGTCATCAGCGGCAAAGCTGGAGCTGGCGGCCATCAGCGCGGTCACGGCCGCAGCGAAGGTGAGGAGATTCTTCTTGAAGAACATAGAGGCTTTCATCGTAAAATTGGCCGTTAGGCTGTTGTCTTGTTTGCACAGGCATGCGTCTTGCTGCCGTTTTCGCCACTCGATACTCAGGGGTTCAATTGACATTCTCTACAAAAATCGCATTTCTCGGTACTGGCCTGATGGGGGATCCAATGGCCCGGCGCCTGCTGCAGGCTGGTTATTCTGTCACAGTTTGGAATCGCACGCACAGCAAGGCCCAGGTATTGCGCGCGGCAGGGGCCGATGCGCCTGAATCGCTGTTGGATGCCGTCGCTGGCGCGCAAGTCGTGATCTCGATGCTGGAGGCGGGTCCTATCGTCGCGAAAGTGTTGCAGGACGCCTTGCCGGCCCTGACACCGGAGACGCTGTGGGTCGACATGAGTTCCACCAAACAGGCTGAAGCACAACAATTCCACACGACGCTGCAGGCGGCCGGCCATGCGTTCATCGATGCGCCCGTCTCGGGCGGCGTGGGCGGCGCGCAGGCAGGCAGCCTGGCCATCATGGCCGGCGGCAGCGCCGGCGATTACGCCAGGGTAGAAGAGATATTAACGGCCATGGGCCGGCCGACCCTGGTGGGGCCTGCCGGCAGCGGCCAGGTGGCCAAGCTGTGCAATCAGCTGATCGTCGGCGCCACCCTGAATATCGTGGCGGAAGCGCTGCTGCTGGCGCAGGCGGCGGGCGCCGATGCGGCGGCCGTGCGCACGGCGATACGTGGCGGCTTTGCCGAGAGCCGCATCCTGGAGGTGCATGGACAACGCATGCTGGAGCGCAATTTCGTCGCTGGTGGGCAAGTGAAAAGCCAGGTCAAGGACATGCACAATATCCTTGCGGCGGCCGAGGCGGCCAATCTCGTGCTGCCGGTGACGCAGCTGGTGACGCAGCGCTATGAAGCTATCGCGGACATCTTTGCGACGGCCGACCACGCCGCCGCCCTGCTGGCCCTGGAGGGTATCAATCCTGGCCAGCGTCTCGGTAGTGATCCTGACAAATTAAGTTAAGCCAGCGGCAAGCTGGTTTCGGCCAGCTTGACCCAGAAGCTGGCGCCGATCGGCAGCAGGTTGTCGTTGAAATCGTAGCTGCCATTGTGCAGCACGCACGGGCCCAGGCCATGGCCGCCGTCGCGGTGGTCGCCATCGCCATTGCCGATAAAGATGTAGCAGCCGGCTTTTTCCTGCAGGAAGAACGCAAAATCTTCCGCGCCCATGGTCGGTTCTACATTGTCGTTGACCTTGTCGGCGCCGACCACCTGTTTCATCACTTCCACGGCAAACGCGGTTTCCTTGGCGTGGTTGACCAGCGGCGGATAGTTGCGCTTGAAGTTGAATTCGACCTCTGCGCCAAAGGCGGCGGCCGTATGCACGGCGATGTCGCGCATGCGCTCTTCGATCAGGTCCAGCACCGGCGTGGTAAAGGTGCGTACGGTACCGACCAGACTGGCGTCGTCGGGGATGACATTGGTGGCGCTGCCGGCGTGGATTTGCGTAATCGACAGCACGGCCGTGTCGAGCGGGCTCTTGTTGCGGGTAATGACAGTCTGCCAGCTTTGTGCGATCTGCACCGCCACCATCACCGGATCGATGCCCTTGTGGGGCTGGGCCGCATGGGCACCCTTGCCTTTGACGGTGACGTGAAATTCATTGCTCGACGCCATCATCGGCCCGGCCACCACGCTCAGGGTGCCGGCGGCGGCGCCTGGCCAGTTGTGCATGCCGTAGATGGCCTCCATCGGGAACTGCGTAAACAGGCCATCGGCGATCATTTCGCGCGCGCCGGCGCCGCCTTCTTCGGCCGGCTGGAAGATCACATACACGGTGCCGTCGAAATTGCGGTTGTGCGCCAGGTGATGGGCGGCGCCCAGCAACATGGCGGTATGGCCATCGTGGCCACAGGCGTGCATCTTGCCTTGGTGGCGCGAGGCATGCTCGAAGGTATTCATTTCCTGCATCGGCAAGGCGTCCATGTCGGCGCGGATGCCGATGGCGCGTTTCGAGCTGCCGTTCTGGATAATGCCGACCACGCCGGTGCGGCCCAGGCCGCGTACCACGGGTATGCCCCATTCGGCCAACTTGGCGGCAACCACGTCGGAGGTGCGCTGTTCTTCGTAGCATAATTCCGGATGGGCGTGCAGATCGCGGCGGATACGTCGCAGCTCGGATTGAAACGCCAGGATGGGTTCAACTAGTTTCATCGTATTCTCCTGTAGATGCAGGCGCGCATCAGTGTACGGCACGCCGGGACGGGCACGTTTGATCGAAAACATGCGCGCGGTTGGGCCATTGTAGCCCGTGTGCAGCTTGTAAATCCAGCGCACAGCTTGCTACTGGAGCGCCAGCTGGCTTACAGTATCGGCTTTCCCTGACGCTTTTTTGGATTGCACCATGACCACCACACAAGTGCGCGCGACCTGCCCGCTCGATTGCCCCGATACCTGCGCCCTGCTGGTGACGGTGACCGACGGGGTAGCCACGGCTGTCAAGGGTGATCCCGACCATCCGACCACGGCCGGCGTGCTGTGCACCAAGGTGTCGCGCTTCACGGAGCGCACCTATCATGCGGACCGTTTGCTGCATCCGCTGCGCCGCGTGGGCAAGAAGGGGGAAGGCAAGTTTGAGCGTATCAGCTGGGACCAGGCGCTGGACATCATCGCCGCGCGCCTGCAGCCGATTGCGGCGCGCAACCCGCAGGCCATTTTGCCATACAGCTATTGCGGCACCATGGGCCTGGTGCAGGGCGAATCGATGTCGTCGCGCTTTTTCAACCAGCTCGGCGCTTCCTTGCTTGATCGCACCATCTGCGCTTCGGCCGGCGCCACCGGCTACCGCTATACGGTGGGCGCGACCATCGGCACGGACATGGAACAGTTTCAAAACGCCAAGCTGATCATTATCTGGGGCGGCAATCCAATCGCCTCCAACCTGCATTTCTGGATGCGCGCCCAAGAAGCCAAGCGCAACGGCGCCACCCTGATCGCGATCGACCCCTACCGCTCGCTGACGGCCGAGAAATGCCACCAGCATATCGCCTTGCTGCCCGGTACCGATGCGGCGCTGGCGCTTGGGCTGATGCATGTGCTGATTGCCGAAGATCTTGTCGACCATGCTTATATCGCCGAGCATACCCTGGGCTACGATCAGCTGAAACAGCGCGCACTGGAATGGACGCCCGAGCGCACGGCCGAGGTCTGCGGTATAAGCGTCACGGAAGTGATCGAACTGGCGCGGCTGTACGGAACGACCAGCCGCAACGGTGAAGGTGCGGCAATCCGCGCCAATTACGGCGTGCAGAGGGTGCGCGGCGGTGGCATGGCGGTGCGCAATATCGCCTGTCTGCCGGCCCTGACGGGCGCCTGGCGCCATGCGGCCGGCGGCATTCAGCTGTCGAGTTCGGGTTCCTTCCCGGTCAACCGCAAGGCGCTGCAGCGGCCCGATTTGCTGAAGGACACGCCGCGCACCATCAACATGAGCACCATCGGCGACGATTTGCTGAAGGAAACTTCCACCGAATTCGGCCCGCAAGTCGAGGCCGTGATCGTCTACAACTCGAATCCGCTGGCGGTGGCGCCCGATTCATCGAAAGTGGCGCAGGGCTTTGCGCGCGAGGATTTGTTCACCGTTGTACTGGAACACTTTCAGACCGATACGGTCGACTACGCCGATATCGTGCTGCCGGCCACCACCCAGCTCGAACATGTCGATGCGCATTCGACCTATGGCCATCTGTACATGATGGCCAATAATGCCGCCGTGGCGCCGCTGGGCGAAGCAAAGCCGAATACGGAAATTTTCCGCCTGCTGGCGCAGCGCATGGGTTTTGACGACCCTTGCTTCCGGGACAGTGACGATGCGCTGGCGGCGCAGGCGTTTGACGCACGGGACGCGCGCGCCGTGCATTTCGACTGGGAATCGTTGAAGCGCACGGGCTGGCAAAAGCTGGCCATGCCCGACGCGCCGTTTGCCCAGGGCGGTTTCCCCACGCCTTCAGGCAAGTGCGAGTTTTACTCGCAGGCCATGCTGGACGCCGGGCTCGACCCGCTGCCCGCGTATATCGCGCCGTATGAGTCGCCGGCCAGCAACCCGGCACTGGCGGCGCGCTTTCCGCTGGCCATGATCTCGCCGCCGGCGCGCAATTTCCTCAATTCCACCTTTGTGAACGTGAAAAGCCTGCGCGCGGCCGAAGGCGAGCCGCACCTGGACATGCATCCCGATGACTGCAGCGCGCGCGGTATCGTGGCCGGCGAGATGGTGCGCATCTTCAATGACCGCGGCAGTTTCGTGGCAAAAGTGCGCGTGACGGACAAGGCGCGGCGCGGCCTGGTGGTGGGGCTGTCGGTCTGGTGGAAAAAGCTGGCCAGCGATGGCAAGAACGCCAATGAAGTAACCAGCCAGCGCCTGACCGACATGGGCCGCGCGCCGACCTTCTACGATACGCTGGTCGAAGTGGAAAAGGCCGCCTGACATGATGCGCATGCCCGCCACCGCAGTGCTGGGCATGTGCTTGCTGCTGGGCGGCTGCACGCAGCTGCGCTATTACACGCAGGCAGCGCAGGGCCAGTATTCGCTGTGGTCGTCCGCGCGCCCGATCGATGCCTGGCTGGACGACCCGGCAACCACGCCGCGCCTGAAAGCGCGCTTGAGCCGGGCACAGCAGATCCGCCGCTTTGCCGTCAGCGAGCTGGGCCTGCCCGACAACGGCAGCTACAAGACCTACGCCGCCCTGCAACGGCCGTTCGTGCTGTGGAACGTGGTGGCTACGCCGGAGCTCTCCCTGCAGCCGCTGCAATGGTGTTTTCCGATCGCCGGCTGCGTCACCTATCGCGGCTATTACGACAAGGACGCAGCGCAAGCCTATGCCGACCAGTTGCGCGCCGAGCATTACGATGTGCAGGTGGGCGGCGTGCCGGCGTACTCCACCCTGGGCTGGTTCGACGATCCGTTGCTGTCGACCTTTATCAACTACAACGACGCCGAACTGGCGCGCATGATTTTTCATGAGCTGGCGCACCAGGTCGTGTATGTGCCCGGCGACTCGGCCTTCAATGAATCGTTCGCCGTTGCCGTGGAAGAGGCTGGCGTGCAGCGCTGGCTGGCGCAGGATGGCAATGCGGCCATGCAGGGCGCATATCTGCAATATACGAGCCGGCGCCAGGATTTTTTGACCCTGCTGCGCAAATACCGGGCGCAACTGGCGGTCGTGTATGCCGGTGATGCGCCGGACGCGGACAAGCGCGTGCGCAAGGCGCTGGTGTTTGCCGCCCTGCAAGAGGAGTACCAGATATTGAAGCAGCACTGGGGTGGTTATGCCGGTTATGACCGCTGGTTCGAGCAGCCTTTGAGCAATGCCCACCTCGCTTCGGTCACGACCTACGATCAATTTTTGCCAGCCTTTAAAAAATTGCTGGAAGAAAAAAAGAACTTTCGTGCTTTTTATGCTGCAGTGCACACATTGTCTCTGCTGGACCAGCCCGAGCGCCACCGCCGCCTACAGCACATCCTGCCCCGTGACCCTTAAAGATTGTCAGGTTTGCCAAGCCTGAACTTTCCGTAACGCTGTATTTTGTATGCTGCATTGCAGCACAAAATACCCCTGGAGTTCCTGTTCTAATCCTGCTGAAAGCGCTTGCATGGAAGGCGCGCGCCCGATAGCATCGCGTTAGCAGCATAGAGCAATTGCTCGTCAGAATGCTCATCATGACTGCCGGACAATGTATCCGCAGCAGTAATCAGCGCCGTCCAGTGCAGGCCGGCTCCCCCGTGATTATTCGAGACAAGAGGCACAGCATGGAAAAAATTTGGCTGAAGTCGTATCCGCCCGGCGTACCTGCCGACATTGATCCCGATCAATACCGTTCGCTGGTGCATCTGCTCGAAGAAGCGTTTACAAAATATGCAGACCGCAATGCCTATGTCTGCATGGACAAATTCCTGACCTATGCCGAACTCGACACCTATTCGCGCCAACTGGGCGCCTTTTTGCAAAGCCGTGGCCTGAAAAAGGGCGCGCGCGTCGCGCTGATGATGCCCAATGTGCTGCAGTATCCGGTGGCGATCGCGGCCGTGCTGCGCGCCGGCTACACGGTGGTCAATGTCAATCCGCTGTACACGCCGCGCGAGCTGGAACACCAGCTCAACGACTCAGGCAGCGAAGCGATCATCGTGCTGGAGAACTTTGCCCATACGCTGGAGCAGGTGCTCGCCAAGACAGCCGTGAAACATATCATCGTTGCCAGCATGGGCGAGATGCTCGGTGGCGTGAAAGGCATGCTGGTCAATTTCGTGGTGCGCAATGTCAAGAAAATGGTGCCCGCCTATTCGCTGCCGAACGCCATGCGCTTCAAGAGCGCGCTGTCGCTCGGCAGCCGAATGAAGCTGACGCCGGTCGAACTGCATATCAATGAACCGGCCTTCCTGCAATACACGGGCGGCACTACCGGCGTGTCGAAAGGCGCCACCTTGAGCCACCGCAACGTGATCGCCAATGTGCTGCAGACCGAAGCGTGGTCATCGGCCGCGCTGGACCCGGACAACAAGGAACAGCTGACCATTGTGTGCGCCTTGCCGCTGTACCATATCTTTGCGCTGACGGCCTGCGCCCTGTGGGGCACGCGCATCGGTGGCCTCAATATCCTGGTGCCGAACCCGCGTGATATTCCGGGCCTGATCAAGGAACTGGGCAAGTACAAATTCAACCTGCTGCCGGCGGTCAATACTTTATACAATGCGCTGGTGAATCATCCGGACTTTGCGCGCCTCGATTTTTCCGGTTTGAAAATTGCCAATGGCGGCGGCATGGCGGTGCAAAAGTCGGTCAACGACAAGTGGCAGCAAGCGACCGGTGTGTCGATTATCGAAGGCTATGGCTTGTCGGAAACGTCACCGGTGGCCACTTGCAACCGCGCCGACAGCACCGCGTTTTCCGGCACCATCGGCCTGCCGATTCCATCGACCGAGATCGCCATTCTCGACGACGATGGCCAGGAAGTGGCGCTGGGCCAGACTGGCGAGATCGCCATCCGCGGCCCGCAGGTGATGAGCGGCTACTGGAACCGCCCCGATGAAACGGCCAAGGTGATGACGCTTGATGGCTACTTCAAGTCGGGCGATGTGGGCATCATGGACGAGCGCGGCTATGTGAAAATCGTCGACCGCAAGAAGGACATGATCCTGGTGTCCGGCTTCAATGTGTATCCGAACGAACTCGAAGGCGTGATCGCGGCCCACCCGGGCGTGCTCGAATGTGCGTGCGTGGGCGTGCCGGACGAACACTCGGGCGAGGCCGTGAAAGTGTTTGTGGTGCGCAAGGACCCGAACCTGACGGTAGAGACGCTGATGGCGTATTGCAAGGAACAATTTACGGGCTACAAACGGCCGAAGTTCATTGAATTCAGGGATGAACTGCCGAAGACCAATGTCGGCAAGATTTTGCGCCGCGCACTGCGCGACGAACCGAAAATAGCAGCTTAAAACATCGGGATGCGCCAGGGCGGCGCCTCCCTTCACAGATAAAGATGAGGCAAGATGGACAAGATTTGGTTGAAGTCATACCCGGACAGCGTGCCGGCAGAGATTGACTGCACGCAATACCGCTCAGTGACGCATTTGCTGGAAGAGTCGTTCCAGAAGTATGCGGAGCGCAATGCTTTCGTGTGCATGGATAAATTCCTGACCTATCGCGAGCTCGACAAATTGTCGATGTACATGGGCGCCTGGCTGCAAAGCAAGGGGCTGGCGCGCGGCGCGCGCGTGGCCATCATGCTGCCGAACGTGCTGCAGTATCCGGTGGCAATGGCGGCGATCTTGCGCGCCGGCTATACGGTGGTCAACGTCAATCCGCTGTACACGCCGCGCGAACTGGAACACCAGCTGACGGACTCGGGCAGCGAGGCGATCATCGTGCTGGAAAACTTTGCCACCACGGTCGAACAGGTATTGCCGCGTACCAAGGTAAAACACGTGATCGTTGCCACCATGGGCGACTTGCTCGGTGGCCTGAAAGGCACCATCGTCAATTTCGTCGTGCGTAAAATCAAGAAAATGGTGCCGGCGTTTTCGCTGCCGGGCGCCATCGGTTTCAACAAGATGCTGGCCGAAGGCGCGCGCTTGACGCTTACGCCGGTGCAGCAGGGCCATGACGATATTGTCTTCCTGCAATACACGGGCGGCACCACGGGCGTGTCGAAGGGCGCCATGCTGCTGCACCGTAACGTGATCGCCAACGTGCTGCAAAACGAAGCATGGTTGGCGCCGGTGATGACGAAAGAGATGCGCGCCACCTCGATGGGCTTCGTGTGCGCCTTGCCGCTGTACCATATCTATTCGCTGACGGTCAGCGCGCTGATGGGCATGCGCCTCGGTGGCCTGAACGTGCTGGTGCCCAATCCGCGCGACATCCCTGGTTTCGTCAAGGAACTGGCCAAGTACAAGATCGTCGTCTTCCCTGCCGTCAATACGCTGTACAACGCCTTGCTGAATAACGAAGAATTCGCCAAGCTCGATTTCTCCAGCTACAAGGTGTGCAACGGCGGCGGCATGGCGCTGCAGCGCAATGTGGCCGAACGCTGGTTGAAGGTCACCGGTTGCCCGCTGATCGAAGGCTATGGCATGTCGGAAACCTCGCCCGTGGTGACCGGCAACAGGGTTGATATCACCGAATTTACCGGCACCATCGGCATGCCGATTCCGTCGACCGAAGTGAGCATCATCGACGACGACGGCGTGGAAGTGCCGCTGGGCCAGCCTGGCGAAATCGCCGTCAAAGGCCCGCAAGTGATGGCCGGCTACTGGCAGCGTCCCGATGAAACGGCGAAATCGATGACGGCCGACGGCTACTTCAAGACCGGCGACGTCGGCATCATGGACGAGCGCGGCTATGTGCGCATCGTCGACCGCAAGAAAGACATGATCATCGTTTCGGGCTTCAATGTGTATCCGAACGAGGTGGAAGAAGTGGTTTCCTCCTGCCCGGGCGTGCTTGAATGCGCCTGCATCGGCGTGCCGGACGGTAACTCGGGCGAGGCCGTGAAAGTGTTTGTGGTGCGCAAGGACCCTAACCTGACGGTGGAACAGATCCGCGAGCACTGCAAGCATGAACTGACGGCCTACAAGAAACCGAAATACATCGAGTTCCGCGATGAATTGCCGAAGACCAATGTCGGCAAGATCCTGCGCCGTCAATTGCGCGACGAGAAAAAGGTCGCTTGAGTCGTTGGCAAGGCCGTGCCCGCCACCAGCTTGCGTGCTGGCCTGGCGGGCAAACCGAAACAGGGGCGCAGCCAGTTCACCTTGCTGATCAGCAGTGAGGTGGCGAGCCAGCAGGTTAGCACGGTGCCGGCCAGTATCAGGACGGGTTCGATCACCGGACCCAGCTGCAGCGGCACCAGCCAGTAGGCCAGCAGCACGATCGCGCTCTGGTGCAGGATATACCACGGGTAGACCGCCTGGCGCGCCCACGGCAGCCAGGAAAACGGACGGTTCAGCAAGGTATGCGACCAGCCGAGTATCGCGCAGATGGCCAGCCACATGTACAGGTTGCGCATCGGCCAGGAGCCGGCAGAGGCCCAGGTCAGCAGGTTTTCCGAATGGATCAGATCAAAGCCGATATACACGGCAAACGCGCACGGCGCCAGCAGCAGCGCGTGCCAGCGCAGCCGCGCCAGTTCCTGCCATACACCCTTGTCATTGCCCAGCCACCAGCCGTACAGGTACATGGTGAAATAGATGGCGTGCGCGAACCAGTCCTTTACCAATGCATGGGTTTCCGGATAGCGCAGCTTCAGGAACACGGTGGCCGCCAGCGGCAGCAGCGTGGGCAGTACCAGCAGGCGCCAGCCGCGCAGGCCGGTGAGCAGCGGCCTCATCTTGTTCAGCAGCGGCTGCAGCGCCGCCAGCACGATGGTGTACAACAGCAGATACACCAGATACCACAGATGGTTCCAGGTAAAACTGGTTTTCCAGCCCGTGAAGGCGCCGGCCGGCCAGGTACGGTGGCCAAAGTAATCGAGCAGGAATTGTCCGTAACCGGGCGCCACCAGGCCATTGCTCACGCCTTCGCAGTAGGGCTGCACGGGAATGATGACCAGCAGGCCGAACACCAGCGGCAGCAACAATCGCTGCACCCGGCGCCACAGGAAAGCGCCGCGTGAGGTTTGCGTCATCATGGCGCACGACACGCCGGAAATGATAAACACGATTTCCATGCGCCAGCGGTTGATGAATACCATCGGAAAGTTCAGGCTGTCGGTCAGGTAAGTGCTCTTCATATGGAAGTCGGCGCCGGCCAGGTACAGCATCGCCGTGTGGTAGACGATCAGCAGGCTGAAGACAAGAAAACGCAGGGCGTCGATATCGTGGCGGCGGTGTTCATGGGTCATGGTGGTTGGCTTGGTGATGGGGATGACCCAGCATAGGCAGGCCGGCCCGGGCGAACCAGCGAAAAGTGACCAATCGAAGGCTGTTTGTGACCAGTGGCGGTCCCGGGACGACCGGCGGATCGTACAATCAGGCAACTAATTTTATGTCTGCCACCATGAGCGTGTCTTCCACCGATCTGTTGCAACGTTATCAACGCTGGCGCCGGCTCGCCGAGCCAGGTTTCTGGATCGTTCTGTATCTGCTGCAAACCTCGCTCAACTGCTGGATCAGCTGGCTGGACCGCGTCCGTACCCATGTCGATACGGCGTTCTGGGAAGTGGCCGTGTGGGAATGGAGCAGCAACCTGGTGTTGCTGGCGCTGGTCCCGGTGGTAATTTTTGCCAATCAGCTGCGCCCGCTGCAGCTGGTGTTCCAGCGGCAGAACCTGCGCTGGCACCTGGCCGCGTCGATTGTCTACAGCCTGGTGCATGTGCTGGCGATGGTGGCCTTGCGCAAGCTGGTGTACTGGAGCCAGGGCGGCGACTACGATTTCGGCAATTGGTGGCAGGAATTCCCGTATGAATATATCAAGGATGTGCGCGCTTACTTCTCGATTTTGTTACTTGTCGGTTTTTACCAGTTGCTGCTACGGCGCTGGCAGGGCGAAGCCACCTTGCTGGGGGAACCGGATCAGGGGCCGGCGGTGGAACCGGTGGCCCAGCCGGAACGCTTCCTGGTGCGCAAGCTGGGCAAGGATTTTTTGTTGCCGGCGGCGGAGATCGAATGGATACAGGCCTGGGGCAATTATGTGAACCTGCATGTGCGCGGCCACGACTATCCCTTGCGCTCGACCATGGCGGCCATCGAACGCCGCCTCGATGGCAAGCGCTTTGTGCGCGTGCACCGCAGTTATATCGTCAACCTGGCTTTCGTTAACAGCATCGCGCCGCTGGACTCGGGCGACGCGCGCGCGATATTGACGACCGGCGGCGAAGTGCCGGTCAGCCGGCGCTACCGCGACGCCCTGAAAAAAGTCTCGGTGGCCTGATCAGCTTTGCTGCAGGCCGGCCTTGCCATCCTTCACGGTAAAACTGGCCAAGGTGGCGATGTTCGAGGCGCTGTCGCGCACATTGTCGAGGCCCTGGAACCAGGTGGTGGTTTTGCTTGGTGTAATTTCCATCAGCATATAGCCGCGCTTGTCGCTGCGGCCATAACGGATATGCGGGTTCATCGCCACGTATTCGTCGGTACGCGACTGTGGGCGCGAGCTTGATGTGACCGAGGTACCGCAAAACTCGGTGGCCAGCAGCGGATTGCTGCGCGAGGCGGGGCGCATGGCGTCGCGGCTCAACTCGGTCGCATAAAACGTGTGCACGTCACCCGACAACACCAGCGGATTGCGCGCGCCGCTGGCCTGCAGGGTGCCCAGCAGCTGCTGGCGCGCCACCGGATAGCCATCCCAGCCATCGGTCCAGATCCGTTCGTCGCCGGGGCGGCTGACCGGCACCTGGCTCGATTGCGCCATCAGGGTTTGCTGGGCCAGGATATTCCAGCGCGCGGGCGACTTTTTCAGTCCTTCCTGCAGCCATTGTTCTTGCGCCGCGCCCAGCATGGTGCGATCGGGCTTGCTCAAGTCCGGGCAGGCACGGGTGGTGACGGAATTCGAGCCGCCCCGGTTCGGCTTCGGGCAAGCGTGGTGGGCACGGTACTGGCGGTCGTCGAGCACGTGGAAGCGCGCCAGGCGGCCCCAGTCGTAGCGCTGGTAGATGCGCATGTCAACAAAGCCGCGCCGGCCCAGCGGCAACAGGCGCAGCGGCATATGTTCATAAAAGGCCTGGTAGGCGGCCGCGCGTCGTTGCAAAAAGGTAGGGGTCAGCAGTTCGTCGCGCTCGTTGCCATAATCGTTGGCCACTTCATGGTCGTCCCAGGTGACGATCCATGGCGCCACCAGGTGTGCGCCTTGCAGGTCCGCATCGCTCTTGTATTGCGCATAGCGGGCGCGGTACTGCTCCAGGTTGAAACTTTCATCGCGCCGCACGGCCCGCTGCGGATGCTGCAGCTGGTACGCGCCCCACTCATAGATATAGTCGCCGAGAAAGGCGATCAGGTCGGGCGCGGCCGCAGCGATATGGCGGTGCGCCGCATAGCTGCCGAACTCCCAGTGCTGGCACGACGCCACCGCCAGCTTCAGTGAGGCCGGCATGGTCGATGCCGGCGGGGCAGTGCGCGTGCGTCCGACCGGGCTGACGGCGTCGCCAAAGATAAAACGGTACCAGTACCAGCGCCCGGGTTCGAGGCCCGAGATATCGACGTGCACGCTGTGCGCCAGTTCCGGCGTGGCCACGGCCTGCCCCTTGGCAATGATGCGGCGAAAAGCTTCGTCATCGGCCACTTCCCAGCGTACCGTCAAAGCGATCGCCGGCGTGGCGGATGCCTGCAAGGGGTCATAGTTGATGCGCGTCCAGATCACCACCGCATCGGGCAGGGGCGAACCGGAAGCGACGCCGAGCGAAAACGGATAGCCGGCGCCATTCATGCGGACAGCCGCGCTGGCGCCGGAGCCGGACAGCGCGCTGCCGGCCGCCGTCAGCGCGGCAATGCGTGCAGCGCTGGCGAGAAAGATGCGGCGCTGGCTATCCATGCGAGAACTATGGCCGGTGATTATTGAGACAGCAGCGTTTCAATCGGCGGCACCTGGCGCGGCTTGCGGTCCGAGTCGGTGGCGACATAGATCAGCGTGGCTTCGGTGACCTTCACGATGCAGGCCTGCAGGCGGTTGCGTTCGGCATACACTTCGACGTTGACGGTAATCGAGGTATTGCCGACCTTGACGATCTCGGCATAAAAAGACAGCAGATCGCCGACGAACACGGGGTTTTTAAAGACAAAGGAGTTGACGGCGATCGTTGCCACCCTGCCGTTGGCGCGCCGCGTGGCCGGCAGCGAACCGGCGATATCGACTTGCGCCATGATCCAGCCGCCGAATACGTCGCCATACACATTGGCGTCCGAAGGGGCAGGCATCATGCGCAGCTCGGGCATTTTGCCGGCAGGAAGGCCGGAGGCAAGGCAGTTGTCAGGGCGGGTAGGGGAGGTGCTCATCGCTAATTCTCATGAAAGGCTACAATTGCCCCGATTGAACCATAAAAAGCCGACCTTCGCCATGCGCCGTTCCCAGACATCCGCCCCACCTCGCCCGCCAGCCGCCGCCAGCCGCAGCGATTTTGCCACCCTGAAGACCTTGCTGCCGTATTTATGGGTCTACAAATGGCGCGTCCTGCTGGCGCTGCTGTGCCTGGTCGGCGCCAAGCTGGCCAACGTCGGCGTGCCCTTGATCCTGAAAAAACTGGTCGACGCCATGACCATCACGGTTGCCCATCCGCAGGCGCTGCTGGTGCTGCCGGTGGCGCTGCTGGTGGCGTATGGCCTGCTGCGCGTGTCGACCACCCTGTTTACCGAATTGCGCGAATTCCTGTTTGCCCGCGTCACCCAGCGCGCCGTGCGCACCATTGCGCTGCAGGTGTTCCGCCACCTGCATGCGCTCTCCTTGCGCTTTCATTTGAACCGCCAGACGGGCGGCATGACGCGCGATATCGAACGCGGCACGCGCAGCGTCGGTTCCTTGATTTCCTACACCCTGTTCAATATCCTGCCGACCCTGGTGGAAATCACCCTGGTGCTGGGCTACCTGGTACTGCATTACGACATCTGGTTTACCATCATCACGGCGGTGGCGCTGGTGTCGTATATCGCCTTCACGGTGCTGGTGACGAACTGGCGCACGCACTTCCGGCGCACCATGAACGATCTCGATTCCAAGGCGAACACGAAAGCCATCGACTCGCTGATCAACTACGAGACCGTGAAATACTTCGGCAATGAAGACTACGAGGCGCGCCGCTACGACGAGGGCTTGCAGCGCTATGAATCGGCGGCCGTCAAGTCGCAAACCTCGCTGTCCTTGCTGAACACGGGCCAGTCGCTGATCATTGCCACCGCCGTCACGTTGATACTCTGGCGCGCGACAGTGGGCGTGATTGCCGGCAGCATGACCCTGGGCGACCTGGTGCTGGTGAACGCCTTCATGATCCAGCTATATATTCCGCTCAATTTCCTGGGCGTGATCTACCGCGAAATCAAGCAAAGCCTGGCTGACATGGAGCGTTTGTTTTCGCTGCTCGACGAGAACCGCGAAATCGCCGACAAGCCGGAAGCCAGGCCGCTGGTGACGCAGGGTGCGTCCGTGCGTTTTGCGCATGTCGATTTCAGTTATGAAGCCAAGCGCCAGATCCTGTTCGACGTCGATTTCGAGATTGCCGCCGGCACCACCACGGCGGTGGTCGGCCATAGCGGTTCGGGCAAGTCAACTTTGTCGCGCCTGCTGTTCCGCTTCTATGAAGTCAACGGCGGCGCCATCACCATCGACGGCCAGGACTTGCGCGCCATCACCCAGGACAGCCTGCGCGCGGCGATCGGCATCGTGCCGCAAGATACGGTGCTGTTCAACGACACCATCGAATACAACATCGCCTATGGCAAGCCGGGCGCCAGCAAGGAGGCCATCGTGGCGGCGGCCAAGGCGGCATCGATCCACGACTTCATCGAAAGCCTGCCGGACGGCTATGCATCGATGGTGGGCGAGCGCGGGCTGAAACTGTCAGGCGGCGAAAAGCAGCGCGTGGCGATTGCCCGCACCTTGCTGAAAGACCCGGCGGTATTGATCTTCGACGAGGCCACTTCGGCGCTCGACTCGAAAGCGGAGCAGGCGATCCAGTCGCAGTTGAAAGAGATCGCGAAAAATCGCACGACGCTGGTGATTGCGCATCGCTTGTCGACCGTGGCCGATGCGCAGCAGATCCTGGTGCTGGACCATGGCCGCATCGTCGAACGCGGCACCCACCTGCAGTTGCTGGCCGCATCTGGCCTGTATGCGCAGATGTGGCAACGCCAGCAGGCTGGCCAGATCGATGAAGAGGACAGCGACATGGACGAATTGAGCCTGGCCAAATAAGTGCGTCGCCGGAAAACAGTAGGATAAATGCTACAGCGATGGCACTTCGCTGGTGCGCGGCATCCCTATTCCGGTGAAACTGAGAAGCAATCGAAGAAAATGACCGGTACGACACTGAAAATGAAATAAAATTAATCCATTGGTGGCGTCTGCACCTCAGTTGTTTCGTCCAGGCCTGGCCTGGTTTGTCCGCTCAGGAGAATCCATGAAATTGACCAAAATTATCGCCACGCTGCTCAGTGTTGGCGTCATCGGCAGCATGTCGCCAGCCCAGGCCCAGGAATTGACGGGCACCCTGGCCAAGATCAAAAAAGCCGGTTCCGTGACGCTCGGCGTGCGCGACGGCTCGGTGCCGTTTTCCTACCTCGATGACAAGCAGCAGTACCAGGGTTATTCGATCGACCTGTGCATGAAGGTCGTCACCGCCCTGCAAAAACACCTGGGCCTGAGCGAACTGAAAGTGGTGATGAGCCCTGTCACTTCGGCCAACCGCATCCCGCTGATGGCCAACGGCACCATCGACCTCGAATGCGGCTCGACCACCAACAACCTGGAACGCCAGCAGCAGGTCGCCTTCGCGCCGACCATGTTCGTGATCGCCAACCGCGTGCTGGCCAAGAAATCGTCGAACATCAAGACGCTGGAAGACCTGCGCGGCAAGACCCTGGTCGCCACCGCCGGCACCTCGACCGTCAAGCAGATGACGATTCTGAACAAGGAAAAAAACCTCGGCATGAATATCGCGATTGCCAAGGACCATCCTGAATCGTTCCTGATGCTTGAAACCGGTCGCGCCGTGGCCGAAGCCAACGACGACATCCTGCTCGCCTCGCAAGTGGCCAATTCGAAAAATCCGAACGACTACGAAATCACCAAGGAAGCGCTGTCGGTCGAGCCGTACGGCATCATGATGCGCAAGGGCGACCCGGCCTTCAAGAAAGTGGTCGACGATGCCCTCACGCGCCTGTACAAGAGCGACGACATCAACCGTATTTATGCGAAATGGTTTACCTCGAATATTCCGCCTAAAAACATCAACCTGAATTTTCCGATGCCGCCGCAACTGAAAGCGGTCTTCGCGAAACCAACCGACTCGGGTGATCCGGCGGCCTACGCGGCCGTGCCGGAAGCGCAAAAAGCCTCGGACAAAAAGAAAAAATAACAGGACTGCGTGAAAAACCGGGAGGCGCAAGCCTCCCGTTTCATTTTGCGTGCGGCGGCCGGCGTGCCGGCCGCCGGTCGATGGCTGCATGGGAAGGATCAACATGAATTACAACTGGAATTGGCGCATCTTCTGGGAGACCTCTCCCGATGGTGTCGGCACCTATATGGACACCCTGTGGTCGGGCCTGGCCTGGACCCTGGCCACCGCCGGCGTGGCCTGGGTCATGGCCCTGATACTGGGCCTGGTAATCGGCACCTTGCGCACCCTGCCCAACAAATGGGTGGTCGGTATCGCCAACGCCTATGTCGAACTGTTTCGCAACGTGCCGCTGCTGGTGCAGATGTTCCTGTGGTATTTCGTGATGCCGGAATTGCTGCCGGCGGACCTCGGCAACTGGGTCAAGTCGCTGCCGAACGCGCCGTTCGTCACGGCCGTGCTGTGCCTGGGTTTTTTCACATCGTCGCGGGTGGCGGTGCAAGTCACCACCGGTATCGAAGCGCTGCCGCGCGGGCAAAAACTGGCCGGCACGGCGCTGGGCCTGACCCTGCCGCAGACTTACCGCTTCATCCTGCTGCCGATGGCCGCACGCGTGATCATGCCGCCACTCACCAGCGAATTTTTGAACATCATCAAGAACAGTTCCGTGGCCTTGACCATCGGCCTGGTCGAACTGACGGCCAGCGCGCGCGCCATTCAGGAGTTCTCGTTCCAGGTGTTCGAAGCGTTTTCGGCCGCCACCATCATCTATATCGCCGTCAACCTGCTGGTGGTGATCCTGATGGCGCTGATCGAGAAAAAGATCGCGATTCCCGGCTTTATCGTCGCCGGCAGCAAATCGGGAGGACACTGATATGTTCGGCAATTTCGATTTCGATGTGATCTCGCGCTCCTGGGTCTACCTGTTCCAGGTCGGCATGCTGTTTACCCTCCAGCTGACGGCGCTGGCGATGGTCGGCGGCATCGTGCTGGGCACCTTGCTGGCGCTGATGCGATTGTCGAGCAGCCGGCTGCTGTCCGGCATCGCGTCGAGCTACGTCAACCTGATACGCTCGATTCCGCTGGTGCTGGTGATCTTCTGGTTCTATTTCCTGGTGCCGTATATCGCCGCCTGGATCATCGGCGCCGACGAGCCGGTCAAGGTGGGCGCGTTCTCGTCCGCCCTGATCACCTTCATCATGTTCGAAGCGGCCTATTACTGCGAAATCATGCGCAGCGGCATACAGTCGATACCGCGCGGCCAGGTCTGGGCCGGCCAGGCGCTGGGCATGAACTACTACCAGACCATGGCTCAAATCGTGCTGCCGCAAGCGTTCCGCAACATGATCCCGGTGCTGCTGACGCAGACCATCGTGCTGTTCCAGGACGTGTCGCTGGTGTACGTGCTGTCGATCCCCGATTTCGTCGGCGCCGCCTCGAAGATCGCCCAGCGCGATGGCCGCCTGGTGGAGATGTATGTGTTCGTGGCCGTCGTGTATTTCGTGCTGTGCTATGCCCTGTCATTCCTGGTCAAGCGCCTGCAAAAGCGCGTCGCCATCATTCGTTAATCCTGGCAGCCCGGCGCTGACGTCTACAGAAAGAAAATGATGATAGAACTGAAAAATGTAAGCAAATGGTATGGCCAGTTCCAGGTACTGACCGACTGCAGTACCGAAGTGTCGAAAGGCGACGTGATGGTCATCTGCGGCCCGTCGGGCTCGGGCAAGTCGACCCTGATCAAGACCGTCAATGGCCTGGAGCCGATCCAGCAGGGACAGATCATGGTCGACAATATCGCCGTCAACGATCCGAAAACCAATCTGTCGAAACTGCGCGCGCGTATCGGCATGGTGTTCCAGAACTTCGAGCTGTTTCCGCACCTGAGCATCCGCGAAAACCTGACCATCGGCCAGATCAAGGTGCTGGGCCGCAGCGCCGACGAAGCCAACGCCAAGGGCCTGAAATACCTGGACCGCGTGGGCCTCTTGTCGCAGCAGGACAAGTTCCCCGGCCAGCTGTCGGGCGGCCAGCAGCAGCGCGTGGCGATCGCCCGCGCGCTGTCGATGGACCCGATCGCCATGCTGTTCGACGAGCCGACGTCGGCGCTCGATCCGGAAATGATCAACGAGGTGCTGGATGTGATGGTCGGCCTGGCGCAAGAGGGCATGACGATGATGGTTGTCACGCACGAGATGGGTTTTGCCAAGCGCGTGGCCAACCGCATCGTCTTTATGGACCAGGGCAAGATCATCGAAGACTGCAGCAAGGATGAGTTCTTCACCACCACGCGCTCGGACCGGGCGCGCGATTTCCTGGCGAAAATCATTCACTAAGTTTTTGCTTTTTTCATTCGACACGGCCGGCATCCACCGGCCGTTTTTGCGTTAACGGCACGCCTGCGCCTGGTTTGCCGCAAGATGCGGCTCGATATTCAGCCTACGCTCGATCAGTCCCTCATCTTTTTCTTCCCTTTTATACTTATAAAGGTATAATTCATGAAGATCACCCATAAACCCTTGTACTGGGTCGGCGCCACCAAAAAGGAATTGATGGCCTTGCCGGTCGAGATCATCGCCCTGTTCGGCCATGCGCTCGATCTGGCCCAGCGCGGTGACAGGCACGACAGCGCCAAGGTGCTGCACGGCTTTGGCTGCGCCGGCGTGCTCGAGATCGTCGAGGATGACGCCGGCGGCACTTACCGCGCCGTATATACGGTGAAGTTTGAAGAGGCGGTGTTCGTGCTGCATTGCTTTCAAAAAAAGAGCAAGAGCGGCATCGCGACGCCGAAACAGGATATCGACATCGTGCGCGCCCGCTTGCGCGCCACGCAACAACTGATCGAGGAGCTGCGCCGTGAAAAACCACATCGTTGATGGCATCGAATTCGAACAATCGAGCGGCAACGTATTTGCCGACCTGGGCCTGCCTGACGCCGACCGGCTGCAAATCAAGTCCGGCCTGGTGGGTGAAATCAGCAATGCCATGCGCAAGCTCGAACTGACCCAGGAGCAAGCCGCGCGCCGCATGGGCATCGTGCAACCGAAAGTGTCTGGCATGCTGCGCGGCGACTTTTCCGGCCTGTCCGAGCGCAAGCTGATGGATTGCCTGAACCGCCTTGGCTACGACATCGAGATTCATGTCAAGCCGACCGACCATCCCGTCGGACACCTGAAACTGGCGATCGCCTAGCCGATAGCCTGGGAGCTAGGGCAGCCCTGCGGCTGGTAAAATGGCGCCATCCGCAATCACCGCCCGAGAGCTGCCGCCATGTCCACACCCGATCACACCCCGACCACCGTTCCGTCCTCGATCACCATCACGCGTCCCGACGACTGGCACTTGCACCTGCGCGATGGCGCCGTGATGGCCAGCGTGCTGCCGCACAGCGCACGCCAGTTCGGCCGCGCCATCGTCATGCCGAACCTGAAACCGCCGGTCACTACCACTGCCGACGCTGCCGCCTACCGCGAGCGCATCCTGGCCGCCGTGCCGGAAGGGGTGAACTTTGATCCTTTGATGGTGCTGTACCTGACGAACAACACCTCGCCCGACGAAATCCGCCGCGCGCAGGACAGCGGCATCGTGCAGGCGGTGAAACTGTATCCGGCCGGCGCCACCACCAATTCCGACCTCGGCGTGACGGACCTGAAAAACTGCTACAAGGTGCTTGAAGTGATGCAGGAAGTGGGCATGCCCTTCCTCGTGCACGGCGAAGTGACCGATCCCGAGATCGATATCTTTGACCGCGAAGCCGTCTTCATCGAACGCGTGATGCGCCCGCTGCGCAGCAGCTTTCCGGCCCTGTCGGTGGTGTTCGAACACATCACCACCAAGGATGCGGCGCAGTACGTGGCCGAGGCCGAAGGCCCGATCGCCGCCACCATCACCGCCCACCATTTGCTGTACAACCGCAACGAGATCTTCAAGGGCGGCATCCGTCCGCATTACTACTGCCTGCCGATTCTGAAACGCGAAGAGCATCGCCTGGCATTGATGACGGCGGCCGCCAGCGGCGACGAGCGCTTTTTCCTCGGCACCGACTCGGCGCCACATGCGCAGGGCGCCAAGGAAATGGCCTGCGGCTGCGCCGGCTGCTACACGGCCCTGCACGCGATGGAACTGTATGCCGAAGCGTTCGAACGCGCCGGCGCGCTCGACAAACTCGAAGCGTTCGCCAGCTTCCACGGCCCGGCCTTCTACGGCGTGCCGCGCAATACCGACACCATCACCCTGAAACGCGAAAGCTGGACCCTGCCGGCTTCGCTGCCGCTGGGCGACAGCCACGTGATTCCGCTTAACGCCGGCGAACAGATCAACTGGAAGATGGTGTAAGCGCCGATGCTGCCATCGATAGACTGGACCCGCCCGTGGTACGCCACGGTGCTGCCGGCGCGGCGGCGGCTGGACTTGCAGCGCCATACGGTGATCGAAGCGTTGAATCTGCAGGCGCGTGCACTGGACTTGCGCAATCCAGCGGGCTTGCCGCTGGGCTTTGTGCCGCAGGCCGACCTGCCCGATGGCGTGGCGTACGAGGAATTCATCGGCGCCACCGGTGGCGTGCCCACGCGCGACAATCTGCACGACTTTTTCAATGCGCTGGTCTGGCTGACTTTTCCGCTGATCAAGCGGCAATTGAACGCCTTGCAGGCGGCGCAGATCGCACTGTCGGGCGTGGGAAAGTCGCGCGGGCCGGCGCGCGATGGCGCAACGATTTTCGATGAAAATTCGGCGCTGCTGGTGCTGCGCGACAGCCAGGCCGGCCACGCGCTGGACGCGGCCCTGCGCGCGCATGACTGGCAGGGCGTGTTTGTCGAACGGCGCGCGCAGTTTGCACCGGGCGGCAACGCCGACGTATGGCTGTTCGGCCATGCGTTGATGGAAAAACTGGTAGCGCCCTACAAGGCCATCACGGCCCATACCCGCGTGGTGTTTGCCGGCGAAGACTACTTCGCGCTGAACGATATGGCGCGGCGCGCCTGGCTCGACCAGCGCGTGGCACAGGACCTGGCACAGCAGGGCCTGAGCACGGCCGATTTCACGCCCTTGCCGGTGCTCGGCATTCCCGGCTGGTGGGCGGAACAGGACACGCAGTTTTATGGAGACACGACGGTTTTTCGCCCGAAACGCAAAACCGCATGACAACACAAACGCGCAGCAGCGCGAAAGGACAGACATGGAGCAGGTAATACGGTGGGGCATACTCGGTACCGGCAAGATCGCCGAGGCGATGGCGGCGGCCTTGCGCGACGTGCCCGGTGCGCAACTGGTGGCGGTGGCGTCGCGCAGTGCCGAGAGTGCCGAGCGTTTCGGCGCGCAATGCGAGGCGCCGCGCCGCCATGCTTCCTACCAGGCGCTGGCCGATGACGCCGGCGTCGACGTGATTTATATCGCCACGCCGCACACCCTGCATGCGGAAAACGCGCTGATGTGCCTGGCCGCCGGCAAGCACGTGGTGTGCGAAAAGCCGTTCACCATGAATGCGCGCGAAGCGCAAGGCGTGATCACGCTGGCGCGCGATAAAAAACTGTTTTTGATGGAAGCCATGTGGAGCCGCTTCCTGCCGGCGGTGCTGGAAGCACGGCGCCTGATCGCCAGTGGCGAAATCGGCACCGTGCAGCAGCTGCAGGCCGATATCGGCTTTGTCGCCAATTTTCCACCCGAGCACCGCTTGCTGAACCCGCTGCTTGGCGGCGGCGCGCTGCTCGATATCGGTATCTACCCGCTGTCGATGGCGGCCTTCTTTCTCGGCCCTGTGACGCAGGTGCAAACCCTGGCTGAAATGGGGCCGACCGGCGTCGACGAGCAGGCCGTGTTCAGCCTGCTGCATGAAGGCGGCGGCAGTTCTTCCTGCGCCTGCACCATGCGCGCCTTGAGCCCGACCGAGCTGACGATTACCGGCACTCTGGGCCGCATCCGCCTGCCGGGGCGCTTCTACAAACCCGATCACCTGACCGTCGAGCCGATGGACGGCGAGCGCCGCGTGGTGGCTGCGCCTTTTATCGGCAACGGCTATACGCACGAGGCGATCGAAGCGATGCGCTGCATCCGCGCCGGCCTGCTGGAAAGCCCGTTGATGCCGCACGCGGAAACGCTGGCGCTGATGGCCGTGCTCGACACCATGCGCGCGCAGGTGGGCCTGGTGTACGACGCCGACCGCAGCGTGGCGGTATGAACACGGCATCGCGCCCCAGCCTGAAAACCGTGCTGATCGCCAGCGGCGTCGTGCTGACGCTGGCAATGGGCGTGCGCCATGGCCTGGGTTTCTGGATGCAGCCGATCTCGCAAGCGAATGGCTGGACGCGTGAAACCTATTCGCTGGCCATGGCCATGCAGAACTTGATGTGGGGCGTGTTCGGGCCGTTTGCCGGCATGGCGGCCGACCGTTTCGGCACCATGCGCGTGGTGATCGTCGGCGCCATCAGCTATATGGCCGGCCTGGTCTGGATGGCGCTGGTGACCGACCCGACCCTGTTCATTATCGGCTCGGGCGTGTTCATCGGCCTGGCGCTGGCCTGCACCGCCTTTGGCGCCATCAGCGGCATTATCGGACGCAGCGCGCCGCCCGAGCAGCGCTCGTGGGCCTTCGGCATCTCGTCGGCGGCCGGCTCGTTCGGCCAGTTCCTGATGATGCCGATCGAGCAGCAGCTCATCTCTGCCATCGGCTGGCAGAACGCGTTTTATGTGCTGGCCGCACTGGTGGTGGCGGCCATGATCCCGATGGCCTTCTACCTGCGCGAGCCGCCCGTCACGCACTCTGGCGCCGCGCAGCAGAGCGTCGGCGAAGCCTTCGGCGAGGCGATCGGCAACCGCTCGTTCTGGCTGCTGCTGGCCGGTTATTTCGTGTGCGGCTTCCAGCTGGTCTTTATCGGCGTGCACCTGCCGGCCTACCTGAAGGATCAGGGCCTGATGAACCCGAACATCGCGGTGACGGCGCTGGCGCTGATCGGCCTGTTCAATATTTTCGGCTCCTACTACGCGGGCAAGCTGGGCGGAAAATTCGCCAAACGCCATCTGCTGTCGGCGATCTACCTGTCGCGCGCGGCCGTCATCGGCCTGTTCCTGGCCGCGCCCTTGTCGGCATGGACGGTGTACCTGTTCGCTGCCGGCATGGGCGTGCTGTGGCTGTCGACCGTGCCGCTGACGAACGGCATTATCGCCGGCATCTTCGGCGTCAAGCATTTGTCGATGCTGGCCGGCATGGTTTTCTTCTCGCACCAGGTCGGCAGCTTCCTCGGTGCCTGGCTCGGCGGCTTCCTGTACGAACGCATGGGCAATTACAGCGCGGTGTGGATCATCACCATCGGCCTGGGACTGCTGGCTGCGCTGATCAACCTGCCGATCGATGAACGCGCCGCTCCGCGCACGGTGGTGGCGTAATGAGCACGCGGCGCATCTGGCTATGGCGCCTGGCTGGCGCGGTGGTGCTGGCCTTGGTATTCATGGCGTATCTGCGGCCCGATTTCATGCTGGACCTGGCGAACCGTTTCTGGATGTGTTTGTAGGCTGTGCGGGAGCAAGTCTGCTGGTGGTTTGTCGGATTATGCTGAACGTCGGATTGCGCTGAACGTCGGATTACGCTACGCTAATCCGACCTACCCGACCTACCCGTAATTTTCGCGTAGGTCGGATTAGGCCAAAGGCCGTAATCCGACAACACCCGAACCCATGCGATACCGACGCTCATTCCAGCCAGGCGGCAGCTTTTTCTTTACGGTGGTGACGGCCCATCGCCGGCCGATTTTTGCTTCTGCAGTTGCGATTGCTCTGCTGCGCGAGGCTTTCAGGGTGGTCCGCAAAGCCCGCCCCTTCGATATCGACGCCATCGTCATCCTGCCCGACCATCTGCACTGCATCTGGACCCTGCCTGATGGCGATGCCGATTTCATGACGCGCTGGCGCTTGATCAAGACGTGGTTCAGCAAACACTCGGCATTCAAGAATATATGGCAGCAGCGCTACTGGGAGCATGTGTTGCGCGATGAACGGGACTTTGCTCATCACGTCGACTACATCCATTTCAATCCGGTCAAACACGGGCTGGTCGACAGCGTCGTCGAGTGGCCGTATTCGAGTTTTCACCGGTATGTGGCGCGAGGGATTTATGCGGCGGATTGGGGTGGGGCGTTTTTGGAGAGGGTGGGAGTAGGCAGGGAGTGAGGCCAACACAGTTGTCGGATTACGCGCGGAGCGCTAATCCGACCTACACTTTCAAAAACTCTTCCTTGTTGCCCAGCCAGCGCGCCAGGTGCGCTTCTACCGTTGCCGCGCTGGCCGGCGAGGTGGCGTGCAGCAGATCGTGCGCGACGTCGCGCGCCCGGTCGACCAGCCATTGATCGGTTTCCAGGTCGGCGAAGCGCAGCATGGCCTGGCCCGACTGGCGCGCGCCGAGAAATTCGCCGGGGCCGCGAATTTCCAGGTCGCGGCGGGCGATTTCAAAACCGTCGGTGGTTTCGCGCATGGTCATCAAGCGCTGGCGCGCCACGCCGCCCAGCGGGCCCTGGTACAGCAGCAGGCAGACGCTGGCGGCCGAGCCGCGGCCGACGCGCCCGCGCAGCTGGTGCAGCTGCGACAAACCGAAACGCTCGGCGTGCTCGATCACCATCAATGACGCATTGGGCACATCGACGCCGACCTCGATCACGGTGGTGGCTACCAGCACGTGCAGCTGGCCGGCGATAAAGGCGTCCATTACTTCCTGTTTTTCGGCCGGCTTCAATCGCCCGTGCACCAGGCCCACCTGCAGCGCGGGCAGGGCCTCGGCCAGCATCATGTAGGTGTCGGTGGCCGTTTGCAGCTGCAGCGCTTCCGATTCTTCGATCAGCGGGCAGACCCAGTACACCTGGCGGCCCTCGAGCGCGGCGGCATACACGCGGGCGATCACCTCGTCGCGCCGGTTCTGGTCGATGGCGCGCGTGACGATCGGGCTGCGTCCGGGCGGCAGTTCGTCGATCACCGACACTTCCAGGTCGGCGTAGTAGGTCATCGCCAGGGTGCGCGGGATCGGCGTGGCCGACATCATCAACTGGTGCGGCACGGCCGCGCTGTCGCCCTTGTTGCGCAGGGTCAGGCGCTGGCCGACGCCAAAGCGGTGCTGCTCGTCGACGATCACCAGGCCCAGTTTCGAGAACTGCACGTTGTCCTGGATCAGCGCGTGCGTGCCGATCACCAGCTGCGCTTCGCCCGATTCGATCAGGGCCAACGCCGCGGTTTTTTCCTTCTTTTTCAGGCTGCCCGTCAGCCAGGCGACTTTGACGCCCAGCGGCTCCATCCAGCCGGCGATCTTGCGAAAGTGCTGCTCGGCCAGGATCTCGGTCGGCGCCATCAATGCTGCCTGGTAGCCGCTGTCGATCGCCTGCGTGGCGGATAACGCCGCCACCACTGTCTTGCCGCTGCCGACGTCCCCCTGCAGCAAACGCTGCATCGGATACGGCTGGCGCAGGTCAGCGCGGATTTCATCGAGCACGCGCGCCTGCGCGCCGGTCAGCCTGAACGGCAGGGCAGCCTGGAAGGCAGTCGACAGGCTGCCGACGAACGGCAGGGCGGCCGCGCCCTTCGAGCGGCGGTCGCGCTGGGCGCGTTTCAGCGACAGCTGCTGGGCCAGCAGTTCATCGAACTTCATGCGTATCCAGGCCGGGTGCGAGCGGTCCATCAGCGCGCTTTCATCGATCTGCTGCGGCGGGTAGTGCAGCAGGCGCACGGCGGCCTGGAATGGCGACAACTGCATCTGACGCAGCAGGGATTCGGGCAAGGTGTCGGCCCAGTCGATGCGTTTCATCGCCTCGGCAATCTCGCGCCGCAACACATGTTGCGACAGGCCTTCGCCGGACGGATAAACGGGCGTCAGGGCGGTCGGCAGCGGCGCGCCCTCGTTGACCACCTTGTAGACCGGGTGGACCATCTCGGCGCCGAAAAAGCCGTGCTTGAGTTCGGCGCGTGCGCGCACCCGCGTGCCCTCGGCCAGTTGCTTGACCTGGCTGCCGTAGAAATTCATGAAGCGCAGCAGCAGGTCGCCGGTCTCATCGGCGATGGTGACGAGCAACTGCTTGCGCGGCTTGAAATTGACTTCGCACTTGGTAACCACGCCTTCGACCTGCCACGATTCGCCGCCGCGCAAGCAGGCGTCGCGTATCGTGTACACCTTGGTCTCGTCCTCGTAGCGCATCGGCAGGTGCAGCACCAGGTCCATATCGGTGCGCAAGCCCAGCCGGGCCAGCTTGGTGTCCGTGCTGACCACTTTTTTGACGGCTTTTGGCTTCGGTGCTGGCTTCGGTGCTGGCGGTAGATCTTGCTTTTGATCAGGCATATAAGAGATTTTGCTGCCGCTAGCGTAAAATAGAGGGTTGTCCGGCACACCCTGTGCGTACCGCAGAGATAATCTTGCGGCGGATTATTGTAATGCCTGTATAGGCGCACAGTATAGTGCCACACGCCGCATTGCGCACTCCTAATCATTGTTGACGTACTTTTCAAGCAAAACGCATGTATTCGCTTTCCGATTTCGATTTCAATTTGCCGCAAGAAAATATTGCGCAAACTCCCCTGGCCGAGCGCAGCGCTTCGCGCCTGTTGCACCTGGACGGCGACGCCGTGGTCGACCGCAGCTTTGCCGATATCGTCAATCTGCTGCAAGCCGGTGACCTGCTGGTGATGAACGACACGCGCGTGTTGAAAGCGCGTTTCTTCGGCGTCAAGGAAAGCGGCGGCAAGATCGAGGCCCTGGTCGAGCGCGTGCTTGATGACCGCACGGTGCTGGCCCAGGTGCGCGCCTCGAAGTCGCCGCCACCGGGCTGCCTCATCCGCCTGGCCGACGCCTTTGACGTCACGGTCGGCCAGCGCGCCGGCGAATTTTTCACCTTGCACTTCGAGGCCGACGTGTTCGAGCTGATCGAAGCGCATGGCCGCCTGCCGCTGCCGCCGTATATCGAGCACGACGCCGACGAGTTCGACGAAACGCGCTACCAGACCGTGTTCAACAAGGTGCCGGGCGCCGTCGCCGCGCCGACCGCCGGCCTGCATTTCGATCAGGCCCTGCTCGACCAGCTCAAAGCCAAGGGCGTCAATTTCGCCTATGTGACCCTGCACGTGGGCGCCGGCACCTTCCAGCCGGTGCGCACCGAAGTGTTATCTGAACACAAAATGCATACCGAGTGGTACACCATGCCGCAGGAAACCGTGGACGCCGTGCGCGCCACGCAGCAGGCCGGGCGCGACGTGGTGGCCGTTGGCACCACCAGCCTGCGCGCGCTGGAATCGGCTTCGCAAAGCGGCCAGCTGGAAGCGGGCAGCGCCGATACGGCCCTGTTCATCACGCCCGGCTATGCGTTTAAAACCGTCACGCGCCTGATCACCAATTTCCATTTGCCGAAGTCGACCCTGCTGATGCTGGTGTCGGCCTTTGCCGGCTATGAGCCGATCCGCCGCGCCTACGCGCATGCGATCGCGCAACACTACCGTTTCTTCAGCTATGGCGATGCGATGTTGCTCACCACGCAATCGCGCGCTCCGTTGAACATCACTCCTTCCGTGAAAGACTGACATGCTGGAATTTACATTACTCAAGACCGATACAAGCGGGTTGACCCACGCCCGCCGCGGCACCTTGAAACTGAACCATGGCGTCGTGCAGACGCCGATCTTCATGCCAGTGGGCACTTACGGTTCCGTGAAAGCCATGTCGCCGCTGGAACTCAATGAAATCGACGCGCAGATTATCCTTGGCAACACGTTTCACCTGTGGCTGCGCCCGGGCAATACCGTCATGGAAAAATTCGGCGGCCTGCACGGCTTCATGGGCTGGAACAAGCCGATTCTGACCGACTCGGGCGGCTTCCAGGTGTTTTCGCTGGGCGCCATGCGCAAAATCACGGAAGAGGGCGTGCATTTCAATTCGCCGATCAACGGCGACAAACTGTTTTTGTCGCCGGAAGTGTCGATGCAGGTGCAGCGCGTCTTGAATTCGGACATCGTGATGCAGTTTGACGAATGCACGCCATATGAAATCGCCGGCCGTCCTGCCACGCTGGAAGAAGCGGCCAAGTCGATGCGCATGTCGCTGCGCTGGGCGCAGCGCTCGAAGGACGAATTCCACCGCGGCGAAAACCCGAATGCGCTGTTCGGCATCGTGCAAGGCGGCATGTTCGAGATGCTGCGCGACGAGTCGCTGGCCAAGCTCGAAGAGATCGATTTCCCCGGTATCGCCATTGGCGGCCTGTCGGTCGGCGAGCCGAAGGAAGACATGATGCGCATGCTGGCTCACGTCGGCCCGCGCCTGCCGGCCAACAAGCCGCATTACCTGATGGGCGTCGGTACGCCGGAAGACCTGGTGGCCGGCGTGTCGAACGGCATCGACATGTTCGACTGCGTGATGCCGACCCGCAATGCGCGCAATGGCTGGCTGTTTACGCGTTTTGGCGACATCAAGATCAAGAACGCCAAGTACAAGGAAGACCAGGCGCCGCTGGACGAAACCTGCGGCTGCTACGCCTGCCGCAATTTTTCGCGTGCGTATCTGCATCACTTGCACCGCTCGAAGGAAATCCTCGGCGCGCGCCTGAACACCATCCACAACCTGCACTACTACCTGGACCTGATGCGCCAGATGCGCGAGGCGCTCGACGAAGACCGTTTCCACGCATTTACCTTGCAATTCCATGCGGAACGGGCACGCGGAACTTAAGAAATCCTTAGAGCAAGGACAACATCGGCGTGGCCGTATGTTTTCTGTCTTGCCGCTTGGTTGGGGGGGCAAAGCATTGCATAATGCTTTTTTAGCCCCATTTGGAGCTGCCATGCCTGCATTTGGGCAAGGTGGACGACAGCCGATGCTAGAATACAGCGCTATTTTTCCAAACTGATTAGAACTGGAGTCACCGTGTTTTTCATTTCCAACGCTTACGCGCAAGCCCCTACCGATGCCCTTGGCCTCGGCGGCAACCTGACCAGCTTCTTGCCGCTGGTATTGATGTTCGTGGTCATGTATTTCCTGATGATCCGCCCACAGCAAAAACGCGCCAAAGAACAACGGGCGATGATGGACGCGCTGGCCAAGGGTGACGAAGTCGTTACCGCCGGCGGCATGCTGGGCCGTGTTGTCAAGGTCGTGGACGCCTACGTCACCATCGAAGTGGCCACCGCTACCGAGATCACGGTACAGAAGAGCTCCATCACCACCTTGCTGCCTAAAGGCACGCTGAAGGCGCTGTAATTACCGCGGTAGTTATGTGACATGGGCGGCTATCCGCCGCCCAATGTGCTGCTTTCGACGCCTCCGACGCTCAACACTGAACGCTGAATCAATATGAATCGCTATCCTGTCTGGAAATACATCCTCATCGCCGTCGCCTTATTGCTGGGCATACTGTATACGGTGCCCAATTATTTCGGTGAATCACCGGCGTTGCAAGTAACCAGCGGCAAGTCCACCGTCAAGGTGAGCAGCGAGCTGATGACGCAAGTCGAGCAGGTGTTAACGAAAGAGAACATCAAGTCGGAGGCCATTACCTATGACGGCGTCGGCAACCTCGCCTCCGTGCGCGTGCGTTTCGCCGATCCCGATACCCAGTTCAAGGCCAAGCTGGTGCTGGAAAAGGATCTCAATACCGATCCGGCCGACCCGACCTATGTGGTGACGGTCAACCTGCAAGCCAATACGCCGCACTGGCTGCAGAAGATCCATGCTCTGCCGATGTTCCTCGGCCTGGACTTGCGCGGTGGCGTGCACTTCCTGATGCAGGTCGATGCAAAAGCCGTGCTGACCAAGAAAGTGCAAGGCATCCAGTCTGCCGCGCGCAGCGTCTTGCGTGACAAGAATATTCGCCATGCCGGCATCGACCGCGTGGGCGACAGCATTGAAATCAACTTCCGCGACGCCGATACGCGGCTGAAGGCCAAAAATACACTGGCCGACCAGATGACGGAACTGGCGTTTGCCGACACCGGCAGCGGCAGCGACCTAAAACTGGTGGTGACCCTGAAACCGGCGGCACTGAAAGCCACCGTCGACGAAGGCGTGAAACAGAATATTTCGACCCTGTCCAAGCGCGTCAACGAGCTGGGCGTGGCCGAGCCGCTGATCCAGCAGCAAGGTCCTGACCGCATCGTGGTGCAATTGCCTGGCGTGCAGGACGTGGCCCGCGCAAAAGCCATCATTGGCCGCACCGCCACCCTGGAAGTGCGCCTGGTCGACGAGACCATCGTGCCGGGCACCGAAATGTCGAGCGCGATTCCATTCAATTCCGAGCTGTTTACCGTCGGCAAAGGCGTGCCTGTCGTGCTGTCGAAAGACGTGATCCTGACCGGCGACTATATCTCCAGCGCCACCGCCAGCTTCGACCAGAACCAGCAGGCAGCCGTGTCGATCGACCTGAACGGCGACGGTGGCCGCAAGATGCGCGAAGCGACCCGTGAAAGAGTCGGCAAGCGCATGGCCATCGTGCTGTTTGAAAAAGGCAAGCCTGAAGTATTGTCGGTCGCCACCATCCAGCAGGAACTCGGTTCGCGCTTCCAGATCACCGGCATGGGCGGCGCCGAAAACGCCAACGAACTGTCGCTGCTGCTGCGCTCGGGCGCCCTGTCGGCACCGATGACCGTCATCGAAGAACGCACGATCGGACCGCAACTGGGCGCTGAAAACATCGCCAAGGGTTTCCATTCGACCATGTACGGCTTCCTGGCGATCGCCATCTTCATGATCATCTACTACATGATGTTCGGCGCCTTCAGCGTGCTGGCGCTGGCGTGCAACCTGTTGCTGCTGATCGCCTTGCTGTCGATGATCCAGATTACCCTGACCTTGCCCGGTATTGCCGCGATTGCGCTGGCGCTGGGCATGGCGATTGACGCCAACGTCCTGATCAATGAACGTATCCGTGAAGAACTGCGCGCCGGCAGCACGCCGCAGGCGGCGATCTCGGCCGGTTTCGACCGCGCCTGGGCCACCATCCTGGACTCGAACGTCACCACCCTGATCGTCGGCGTAGCCCTGATGGCCTTCGGCAGCGGTCCGGTACGCGGCTTTGCCATCGTGCACTGCCTGGGCATCCTGACCTCGATGTTCTCGGCCGTGTTTGTTTCGCGCGGCGTGGTCAACCTCTGGTATGGCCGCAAGAAAAAGCTGACCTCGCTGTCGATCGGCACGGTCTGGGTCCCTGGCATCAGCAAGTAAGCGGCCCGGCCTGACCCCATTAGCGTCATAGCGAAAGCGTCCGGTGGCCCAGCCGCCGGACGCACAGAATAGAACTCAGAGGATTTCATGGAATTTTTCCGGATCAAAAAAGATATTCCCTTCATGCGCCATGCGTTGATTTTCAACGTGATTTCGGCCCTGACATTTGTGGCTGCGGTCTTCTTCCTGTTCCACAAGGGCTTGCACCTGTCGGTCGAATTCAAGGGCGGCACGGTGATGGAGGTCAAGTACCCGAAGGCGGCCAATCTCGAAGGCATCCGCGGCACGCTGATCAAGATGGGCTATGAAGAGCCGGGCGTGACCAGCTTCGACACGGCGCGCGACGTGATGATCCGCCTGCCGGTGGAAAAAGGCGTGTCCGCCGCCAATACCTCGCTGCGCGTGTTTGAAACGCTGTGCAAGGTCGAGCAGGGCAGCACCAAGGCGATCGACACCGTCACCGAAAAAGGCGAGCACGTGCTCAAGAGCGCCTGCGTGGACGCGGCCGGCAATGAAGCGCTGGTGATGCAGAAAGTTGAATTCGTCGGCCCGCAAGTGGGCGAGGAACTAGCGCAGAACGGCCTGAACGCGCTGGTCATGGTGATTATCGGCGTGATGATCTACCTGGCGATCCGCTTCGAATGGAAATACGCCGTCTCGGCGATTTTCGCCAACCTGCACGACGTGGTGATCATCCTGGGCTTCTTCGCCTACTTCCAGTGGGAATTCTCGCTGACGGTGCTGGCGGCGATCCTGGCCGTGCTTGGCTACTCGGTCAATGAATCGGTGGTGATCTTTGACCGTATTCGCGAAAACTTCCGCAAGCAGCGCAAGGCGTCCGTGCATGAAGTGATCGACAACGCGATCACCAGCACCATCTCGCGTACCATCATCACCCACGGCTGTACCCAGATGATGGTGCTGTCGATGCTGTTCTTCGGCGGCCAGACCCTGCATTACTTCGCCGTTGCGCTGACCATCGGTATCTGCTTCGGCATCTACTCGTCGGTGTTCGTGGCGGCGGCGATCGCCATGTGGTTGGGCGTCAAGCGCGAAGACCTGATCAAGCCGGTCAAGGAAAAAGACGAAACCGACGGCGCCGTGGTGTAAGCCAGCGTTGTATGTCGAATGACAAGAACGGTCACCGCAGGTGGCCGTTTTTTTATAAGTGAGCGCATCATGAGCCGCAGCGGCCGCCTGTTTTTATTGATGGACGCCATGCGCGCCAAGCGGGTGCCGGTGACGGCGGCGCAACTGGCGCAGCAGTTGGGGGTATCCGAACGCACCATCTACCGCGACATCCAGACCCTGGCCGAGCTGGGCGCGCCGCTGCAGGGCGAGGCAGGGGTCGGCTATCTGCTGCGCCGTGGCGCATTCCTGCCGCCGCTGATGTTTGACGCCGACGAGCTCGAAGCGCTGGTGCTGGGCGCGCGCTGGGTACGCCGCCAGGGTGACTCTGCGCTGGCGCAGGCGGCCAGCAAGGCGCTGGCAAAAATCGCCGCCGCCTCGCCGCGTGACTTGCGCGACAGCATGGCCGAGACCAGCCTGTGGGTGCCGCTGGGCCAGGCGGCCGATGGTGGCGCCGTGGCCGACCGTTTCGTGCAGCCGGTACGCGAGGCGATCCGCCATGAATGCAAGCTCACCCTCGGTTACCAGGACGAGCACGGCAGCGCCACCGCGCGCACCGTCTGGCCGTTCGCGCTGGCCTATTTCGAAGGCAAGCGATTGCTGGCCGCCTGGTGCGAATTGCGCAGCGACTACCGCCATTTCCGCATCGACCGCATCGCCAGCGTCGACGGTGGCGAGCGCTACCCGAAGCGGCGCCACGAGCTGCTTGGCGTCTGGCGCAAGATGTACGATATCGAGCCGGAAACGTAAGCTGTTCTCCTGACAAAAACTGTCAGTGCCGGCTCTTACCATGGTGGCTTCTTTACTGACCGGAGCCATCATCATGCGCCTGTATCACAACCCCATGTCGTCCAACGCCCGCCGTACCCTGATGACGGCGATCCACCTCGAGCTGCCGCTGGAACTGGCCGAAGTCGACCTGATGAACATGGATGACCGCCGCCGCCTGGCCGAGCTCAACCCCAACGTCAAGGTGCCGGTGCTGGCCGATGGCACGTTTCTGCTGTGGGAGTCGTGCGCCATCATGCAATACCTGGCAGGCAAGGCGCCGGGCCAGACCCTGTATCCGGAAGCACCCCAGGCGCGCGCGGACGTCGACCGCTGGATGTTCTGGTGCGCCCAGCATTTCGCGCCGGCGATTGGCGTCTTGACCTGGGAGCGGGCGTGGAAGGGCATGACGGGCTGCGGCGACGCCGATCCACTGGAAGTGGCGCGCGGCGAACGCGAACTGGCCGAATGCGCCTTCGTGCTCGACAACCACCTGGCTGGCCGTGCGTGGGTTTGCGGCGAGCAGCTGAGCCTGGCCGACTTCGCGCTGGCCGCGCCGCTGATGTACCGCGACAAGGTGGAGCTGCCGCTGGCGCAGTACGCGCATCTGCAAGCCTGGTTTGCCCGCGTGCAGCAACTGCCGGCCTGGCAGGAAACCAATCCACTTTGGTAAGGCATGCTGTTTTAAGTTAGCCAGCGCACGGAGTGCGCCAGGCGGCGGCCATATGATGGAACTGTCTCTTTCAGGACATCCCTAGCTTTGGACTTTACCCGCTTTCGAGCGGGTTTTTTTTGGCTGCTTGAAAAGTCGATCATCGGCTGCATCTGGGCAGCATGCGACTTCTACAAGGAACGCCATGTTCTTCCCACGCCATCCCAAGCCCCTGCTCAGTACCAAAGCTGTTGCCACGATGGTGGTGCAGCAGCGGCAACGCACGCCGGCGATGGACAAGCATGTGCTGATTGTCGAGAGCGCCAAGCCGCTAGCAGCACCATTGGTGCCGGTGAAAAAGGATTAATGCACCAGCACGCGCAGCAGCGACTGTACTTCCTCGTCCGCATCAGCCAGGATGCTCGACAAGGTTGCATCGTCGCCGATCAGGCAGTCGATGCTGCGCGCGGCGCGGGCAGAGCGCACGGCAATCGCCGCCGGGCTTTCGTTCAAAGGCGATGAGACGGGCGCCAGGTCGTTGGCCAGCAGCAAGGTATCGCCCAGCGATTCAGGGGGAATTGCGCGCATGCCTTCCCACAGCGAAGCGATGGCGTTCATCACCGCTTCGGGCACCTTCAGCTTGGACAGCACGCCGTGGCCGATCGCCTGCTCGCCGTATTCCATCCATTCATGCGGCTCGCCATCGAGCAGGCCAGGAAACTCGGCCGCGCGCGACAGCAGATAAAAGCCGCCCACTTCATGCATGATGCCGGAAAACAGCGCCGTATCGGCGTCGACCTTGGTGACGCGGCGCGCGATCACCTGCGACAGCGCCGCCACATGGGCCGTGTGTTCCCACAGCTGGGCCGCCTTGGCCTGCAGCACCGGATCGGTGATGGTGCTGCCCAGCTGGCGCACGATCAGCGCGGCCACCACCGATTGCAAGGTGCGCACGCCCAGGCGCTGCACCGCGTTGCGCACGCTGGTGATTTCGATGCCGGAACGGTTGAAGGCAGCCGAATTGGCGATCGCCACCGTGCGCGCGGCCAGCAGCGGATCGGCCTGCACCAGCTTGGCGGCCGCTTCGATATGGCAATCGGGATCGGCCAGCGCCTGCTGCAGCTTGAGCGAAGCGTCCACATTGGCAGGGAAAGTCAGCTCGCCACGGCCAGCTGATGCGGCGATACTTTTAAAGGCGTCGAGTCTGTTCATCGAAAAAATTATACTCGCAATATTTCTTTGCGGAACTTTTTTGACTTGAGTTTTTCGCAAATAAAGCAAGTTGGCGCAAGCAACTGCCTGGTAAACGAAAAAGGCATGCTGACAGATACTGGCGCATGCCTGGTTTTACTACAGTCTTTTCAACGCTTAAGAAAACCGTAGCGAGCGGCAGTGATTTGTGGCTAAGAAGCGCAACCGTACTTTAGTACGGTGAGCATCGCAGGCCGCAAAGCGCGACGCGCAGTAGGTTTTATTACGCGTTATCAGAGTACTTCGCTGAAAATGGCGTCGCAGCCTTCCACCAGCTCATCGCTGTCTTCCAGCTCATCGGTCAAACCCAGGTCGAACAATTCCTCGACCGCGTTCATGAAGCTGTTGTGCTTGGTCGCGCCGATCAGGCGGTAGATTTCGCCGTCCTCGTTGCGTACGCCGATAATCAGCTTTTCCTGGCGCACCAGTTCCGGCGTGCTGGCGTTGAGCAGCAGGTTGCCGATAATGTGTTTATCGAAATGGGCAGGTTTTTTGCCGTCGAGCAGGGAGGTTTTCAACTTGGTTTCCTTTGATATTTTTTGGATGCTTGCTTGATGAGTTTTCAGCTGTGGCCGTTTGCAATGGCCTGTTTCAGTCCCGCCAGGGTGTTTTCCAGGCGGACGAAATCGTCTTCGGTATAGCCTTCAAACAAGTGCTGCCCTTGCCTGGTAAGCTTGGGAAACACTTCATGAAACACTTGCTCGCCTTCGCAGCTCAGGCGCACGGAATAGGACCGCTTGTCGTGCGGACAGCGCTCGCGCCTGACCAGTCCTTTTTGCTCCAGCCGTTCGATCACGCCCGTCAGCGTGCCCTTGGTGATCAGGGTTTTCTGCCCCAGTTCCTTGTACGGCATGCCGCAGGTATTGCCCAGCGTGGCGATGATGTCGAACTGCGCATGCGTCAAGCCGTACTGGCGCACGAAGTCGCTCGAAAACCGTTCGAAGCCTTGCATGCACTCAGCCAGCAGCCGGATACTTTTTAAATATCGTTCACCCATAGGCCGTGATTATATCCTTGTGGCCCGCTTTTTTCCGGCGCGCCAAACGCGTGGCCGAACTCCGGTATCATGTGCGCACTCCAGCCCTCGACCTGACTCCGCCTGCCGATGTCCTTTGCCAATCTTTCCCGTATCGGCCTCGATAAACCGCTGCGCTTGCTGCTGATCCATGCCGGCGACGCCGAGTCGATCACCTGGGCCGGCCTGGTGCAGCCGCTGCGCCTGTGCGCGCGCGCGCTGGGGCCGCAAGCGCTGCAACTGGAGATCCGCAGCCCCGAACAGGTGGCGGCCCAGGGCGGCAACTGGCATGTGGCCCTGCTGGTGGCCGACGAGACCGAAGCGCCGCTGGCGCCTGAACTGTGCCGCGCCGTGATCGAGCGCTGCCGCTCGGCGCCGTTCTGGGGCGGCGTGGGCGCGGCCGTGCTGTGGCTGGCCGACGCGGGCGTGATGGATGGCGTGCGCATCGCGCTGCCGTGGGCCTTGTATGCCGATGCGGAAGCCAAGGCCGAGCGCGCCATCCTGACGCCGCATCTGTTCGATATCGACGGCCCGCACATCACCTGTTGTGGCGGCGCGGCCAGCATCGACTTTTCGCTGACCCTGATCGAGACCATCTTCGGTGCCGACGCGCAGGCGCTGGTCAAGGAAGCACTGTGCGTCGACAAGGTGCGCGGCAAGGAAGAGCGCCAGCGCGTCGCCTTGCAGGCGCGTTTCGGCGTGCTGCAGCCAAAATTGTCGGAAGCGGTAACCTTGATGGAGACCAATATCGAGGAACCGCTGTCCACCGACGACATCGCCAGCCTGGTGGGCCTGTCGCGGCGCCAGCTGGAACGGCTGTTCAAGCAATACCTGGGCAGCCTGCCGTCGCGCTACTACCTGGAGCTGCGGCTGCAGCGCTCGCGGCAACTGTTGCTCGATACACACTATTCCATCGTGCAAGTGGGGCTGATGTGCGGCTTTTCGTCGGGATCGCACTTTTCCACCGCCTTCGGTACGCTGTTCGGCAACACGCCGCGCGAAGAGCGACAACGCAAATTGATGCCACCAGGCTAACTACAGCAACGGTTTTCCTGTGATCGATTGTGAAAATCCTTGTCGCAGATTCAAAAGAGTTTTAGCATCCCGCTTTTTATAATGCAGTACACGCGCAGCTGTCGTAGCTGCGGGAGTACCTAACATATTGATGGGGAATGCTATGAATGCCAAGCTTGATTCGACCGTAACGGCTCGTCCAGTCACCCGCGAAACCTATGATCAGGTTCTCGTTCCCACCTACGCTCCCGCTGCCATGGTGCCCGTGCGCGGCGCCGGCCTCGATCTGTGGGACCAGTCCGGCAAGCATTACCTCGATTTCACCTCCGGCATCGCCGTCAACAGCCTCGGTCACTGCCATCCAGCGCTGGTCGAGGTGCTGACCAAGCAGATCAATACCCTGTGGCACCTGGGCAATGGCTACACCAACGAACCGGTGCTGCGCCTGGCGCAGGCGCTGACCGAAGCGACCTTTGCCGACCGCGCGTTCTTCTGCAACTCGGGCGCGGAAGCCAATGAAGCGGCACTGAAACTGGCGCGCAAATATGCGCACGGCAAATTCGGCGCGCACAAGTCGCGCATCATCTCGTGCTTCAGCTCCTTCCATGGCCGCACCTTGTTTACGGTGTCGGTCGGCGGCCAGTCGAAATACACGGAAGGGTTCGAGCCGCTGCCGCCATCGATCGACCATATCGCCTACAACGATATCGAAGCGGCGCGCGCCGCCATCGGCGACGATGTGTGCGCGGTGATCGTCGAGCCGGTGCAAGGCGAAGGCGGCGTGGTGCCGGGCAATCCTGAATTCCTCAAGGAACTGCGCGCGCTGTGCGACAAGACCGGCGCCCTCTTGATTTTCGACGAAGTGCAGTGCGGCATGGGCCGTACCGGCGCGCTGTTTGCCTACATGGGCTATGGCGTCACGCCGGACATCCTGACTGCCGCCAAGGCGCTGGGCAATGGCTATCCGATCGGCGCCATGCTGACCACCGAAGCGCTGGCGCAAACGCTGGGCGTCGGCACCCATGGCACCACCTACGGCGGCAACCCGCTGGCCACCACCGTGGCGTTGAAAGTGCTGGAAACGATCAATACGCCGGCCTTTTTGGCGCGCGTGAAAGAGGCCAGCGTCAACACCATCGCCATGCTGGAAAGCCTGATCAACGACTATCCACAAGTGTTTTCGGTGGTGCGCGGCAGCGGCTTGCTGCTGGGCCTGGTCGTCAGCGACGCCTGGAAAGGCCGCGCGAAAGATATCCAGAAGGCCGCCGAAGCGCAGGGCCTGATGGTCTTGATCGCCGGCATGGATGTGGTGCGCCTGGCGCCGGCGCTGATCGTGTCGGACGAGCAGATTGCCGAGGCCGGCCGCCTGCTGCGGGTTGGCATTGACGGCCTGCTCAAGGCATAAACAACTACCGCGTCACACTTCACCGGCCCGCCGCCTTTGCCGCGGGCCGGCCTGGTTTTACCCTGTGATTAAGGAGTCTCCATGTATGTTGTCCGTCCGGTAGAAATCGCGGATATCGCGGCCCTTGAAGCGCTGGCCGCGATCACCATGCCGGGTGTCCATACCCTGCCGAAGACGCGCGAGAAAATCGCCGCTTCCGTCGAGCGCTCCATCGCCTCGTTTGCCGCCCATGTCGATATCCCCAGCGAAGAATCGTATCTGTTCGTGCTTGAATCGCTGGCCGACAACAGCATCCTGGGCACGGCCGCCATCTTCGCCTCGGCCGGCTCGAACGGCACCTATTTTTCCTTTCGCAACGACGTCATCCAGCAGGTCTCGCGCGACCTGAACATCAGCCACAGCGTGCATGCACTGACCCTGTGTTCGGAGCTGACGGCGTACTCGCAGTTGTCCGGCTTTTACGTGCGCAACATGGAGCAGGCGGGCCTGGAAGCGGCGCTGCTGTCGCGCGCGCGGCTGCTGTTTGCCGTCCTGGCGCCGCACCGTTTCGGCGACCGTTTTTTCGTGCCGCTGGCCGGCATCACCGACGGCAATGGCCAGTCGCCGTTCTGGGATGCGCTGGGCCGCAAGTTCTTCCAGATGGATTTTCTCGATGCCGAAAAAGTCATCGGCGGCGCGCGCAACCGCACCCTGATCGTCGAACTGATGCCGCACTACCCGGTGTATGTGCCGCTGCTGCCCGGCGACGCGCAGGCGGCCATGGGCCAGATCCATCCGAGCGGCGAGCTGGCCTTCAACCTGCTGACGGAAGAGGGCTTTGAAGCCGACGACTACATCGATATTTTTGACGGCGGCCCGATCCTGCAGGCGCACAAGAATTCGCTGCGCTCGTTTACCGGGTCGCTCACACGCCGCGTAACGGCAGGCATGACGCCCAGCCGCACCGGCCTGAAAGTCAATTACGCGATCGCCTCCGGCGCCGAGCGCAATTTCCGCGCCGTCACGTTCGCCTGCGATGCGCTTGAGGCGCAGGACACGGTGGGCCTGCCGGCCGACCTGCTCGACGCGCTGGCGGTGTCCGCCGGCGACAGCGTCATCTGCGTACGCATCTAAGGAGACCATCGCATGCTAGTAGTTCGCGCCATCAACGCCTCTGATCTCGACGCCCTGTATGGCCTGGCCAGCCAGGTCGGCACCGGCATGACCACCCTCAAGCCCGACATGACCATGCTGGGCGACCGGCTGGCGATTGCCTGCGCCTCGTTCGCCGAAACCATCCCGCCTGAAAAGCGCGACTACATGTTCGTCATGGAGGACACCGATTCGGGCCGCCTGGCCGGCGTGTGCGCCATCAAGGGCGCGGTCGGCCTGGAAGAGCCGTTTTACAATTACCGCATCGGCACGCTGGTCCATTCCAGCCGCGAGCTCGACGTGTTTACGCGCATGGAAACGCTGTACCTGTCGAACGACCTGACGGGCAGCACCGAACTGTGTTCGCTGTTCCTGCACCCCGATTACCGCAGCGGCAACAACGGCAAGCTGCTGTCGAAAAGCCGCTTCCTGTTCATCGCCCAGTTCCCGCACCTGTTCACCGAAAAGCTGATCGCCGAGATGCGCGGCTACCAGGCCCAGGACGGCAGCTCGCCGTTCTACGAAGGCCTGGGCCGCCACTTCTTCAAGATGGATTTTCACCATGTCGACGACCTGACCAGCCTTGGTAAAAAGTCGTTTATCGCCGAACTGATGCCGCGCCAGCCGATGTACGTGGCCTACCTGCCCGACGAAGCGCAGGAAGTGATCGGCAAGGTCCATCTGAGCACGGCGCCGGCGCGCCGCCTGCTGGAACAGGAAGGCCTGCACTTTGAAGGTTATGTCGATATTTTCGACGCCGGTCCGGTGCTGCAGGCGCGCGTGTCCGAACTGCGCGCCATGCGCGACAGCCTGCCGGCCGTGCTCGATGCGCAAAGCAGCGCGGAGGCCTGCGCACTGCCGGCCGATGCCGAGCCTTACCTGGTGTCGAACACCGACCTGAAGGATTTCCGCATGATCGTCACCGACGCCATGCCGCAAGGCGGCAAGCTGGCATTGCACGACGATGAATTGCACCTGCTGCGCTGCCGGCACGGCGATACCGTGCGCACGCTGTCACTCAACCCGAGGAAGCATACCCATGTCTGAACTGTTCAATGCAGCATCCGCCCCATCGAACTTCATCAACGGCGCCTGGCTGCCAGGCAGCGGCGCCGAACTGGTGACCATCGACCCGTCCACTGGCCGCCAGACCTGGGCCAGCCTGGCCGCGACCGAACTTGACGTGGAACAGGCCTGCCTGGCCGCCCGCGCCGCCTTTGACGCCTGGGCCGATACGCCTGTCGACGAGCGCATCGCCGCCTGCGTGCGCTTTCGCGACCTGCTGAAAGCCAATGCCGAAGAGCTGGCCCTGCTGATCTCGGAAGAAGTCGGCAAACCCTTGTGGGAGTCGCGTACCGAAGTGGCCACCATGGCCAACAAGATCGATATCTCGGTGCAGTCGTACAACGCGCGCACAGGCGTCACGCAAAGCACCATCGCCGACGGCGACGCGGTGCTGCGTCACCGCCCGCACGGCGTGTTCGGCGTGTTCGGCCCGTACAATTTTCCTGGCCATCTGCCCAACGGCCATATCGTGCCGGCCCTGATCGCCGGCAACACCATCGTCTTCAAGCCCAGCGAATATGCGCCGCGCACGGCCATCAAAACCGTGCAGCTGTGGCAGCAGGCCGGCTTGCCCGATGGCGTGATCAACCTGGTCAATGGCGCGCGCGATACCGGCGTCGCGCTGGGCGCCAACGCCTTGCTCGACGGCGTGCTGTTTACGGGCTCGTGCCAGACCGGCGTCAGCCTGCATCGCCAGTTCGGCGGCCAGCCGGGCAAGATGCTGGCGCTGGAAATGGGCGGCAACAACGCGCTGGTGGTGTGGGATATCCAGGACGTCGACGCGGCCGTGCACCACGCGATTTTTTCCGCGTTTGTCTCGGCCGGCCAGCGCTGCACCTGCGCGCGCCGCCTGGTGGTGCAGGATAACGCTGCCGGTGCCGCTTTCGTCAAACGCCTGGTGGAAGTGGCGGGCAAGCTGGGCATCGGCGCCTCGAACGCCCAGCCCGAGCCGTTCATGGGGCCTGTCGTCTCCGCTGCCGTGGCCAAGCGACTGGTGCAGGCGCAGATGGACATGGTCGCCAAGGGCGGCACCAGCCTGCTGCAGATGCGCCAGCTGAACCCGGAAGCGGGCTTTGTCACGGCCGGCATCGTCGACGTCACCGACGCGAAAGGCATCCCGGACGAAGAATGGTTTGGCCCACTGCTGCAGGTGATCCGCGTGAGCGACTTCGACGCGGCGCTGAAGGTGGCCAACGCCACCGAGTTTGGTCTCGCGGCGGCGCTGTTGTCGGACGATGCGGCACTGTGGAAAAAATTCCAGACGCGCGCACGCGCCGGCATCATCAACTGGAACCGCCCGACCACGGGCGCGGCCAGCACGGCGCCGTTCGGCGGCATCGGCAAGTCGGGCAACCATCGCCCGAGCGCCTATTACGCGGCCGATTACTGCGCCTACCCGGTCGCCTCGATCGAGAACGCGGCCTTGTCCCTGCCGGCCAAGCTGTCGCCCGGTTTGCATTTCTAAGGAGTTTTCATGCACGGCACGCGCGAATACAATTTTGACGGCCTGGTGGGCCCATCGCACAACTACGCCGGCCTGTCGTTCGGCAACGTGGCCTCGTTCAGCAATGTGAAAAGCGCTTCGAATCCGAAGCAGGCCGCCTTGCAGGGCCTGGCCAAGATGCGGGCGCTGGCCGCGCGCGGTTTTGCGCAAGCCCTGCTGCCGCCGCAGGACCGGCCCAATTTCCGCCTGCTGCGCTCCATCGGCTTCACCGGCAGCGACGCCGAGGTGCTGGCGCGCGCGTACAAAGAGTCGCCGGTGATCCTGGCCTGCGCCTATTCCGCTTCGCCCATGTGGACCGCCAATGCCGCCACCGTCAGCCCGTCGGCCGACACCGCGGACGGGCGCGTGCATTTCACCGCCGCCAACCTGAACAACAAGCTGCACCGGGCCTTCGAGCATGGTCAGTCGGCACGCAGCCTGCGCGCGATTTTCAGCGACGACAAGCACTTTGCGGTGCATGATGCACTGCCGTCGACGCCGGCATTTGGCGACGAAGGCGCGGCCAACCATACGCGTTTGGGCGCCTCGCACGGCGCGCCGTCGGTCGAATTGTTCGTGTATGGCCGGGTCGAGTTCGATCCTCCGGCCCCATCGCCGAAACGCTATCCGGCGCGCCAGACCCTGGAAGCGTCGCAAGCGGTGGCGCGCCTGCACGGCCTGGACGCGAAACGCACGGTCTACGTGCAGCAAAATCCGGATGTGATCGACCAGGGTGTGTTCCACAATGACGTGATCGCGGTCGGCAACGGCAATGTGCTGTTCTACCACGAGCAGGCGTTTGCCGACGAAGAGGCCAGCCTGTCGCAGCTGCGCCGCACTTTGCTCGATGCCGGTGCGCAGCTCACCGCGCTGCGGGTCGATACGGGGCAGGTGCCGATCCAGGACGCCGTGACCAGCTATCTGTTCAACAGCCAGCTGTTGACGAAAGAAGACGGCAAGATGGCGCTGGTGATCCCGCAGGAGTGCCAGGAAAACAAGGCGGTGTCGCGCTATCTTGAAGGCCTGGTGGCCGGCGGCGGCCCGATCGACGAGCTGATTCATTTCGATCTGCGCCAGAGCATGCGCAACGGCGGCGGGCCCGCCTGCCTGCGTTTGCGCGTCGCCTTGAGCGAACGGGAGGCGCGCGCCATGCATCAGGGTGTGATCATGACCGAAGCGCTGTACCATAGGCTGGTGGCCTGGGTGGAAAAGCACTACCGCGACCATCTTGAACCGTCCGACCTGGCGGACCCGCAGCTGGCCCTGGAAGTGCATGCCGCGCTTGAAGAATTGACGATCATCCTCAACTTGCCTGGGTTGTACGAATAGCCAGGCGCAGTACCCGATAACAGAATTGGACGGGCCAACCCCGCCCTTGACCAGCACGGCCGGCCAGCCACAAGCGAGCATTGGCCGCGCTGCACACACACTACCGACATGGAGATGCAAGATGAACCAAACGCCACAAGATCTGCGCACGCAAACGCTGCAACTGGTGCAGGCCAGCGCGGCCAGCGGGCCCGTTACCGAACTGGTACAAGCCTGGCTGGACTCGCTCGACGCCGAAGACCTGGCCGATATCGCGCCCGATAGCCTGGCGCCGGTGCTGGTCGACGGCTTCACGCAAGCTGCCACGCGCAACGGCGACGGCTGCCAGATCGCCACCCTGCGCTACGCCGATGGCCGTGGCGGCATGGCGAGCGCCTTGCTGATCCTGAACCAGGACATGCCCTATTTGGTCGACTCCATCGTGATGGCCATGCGCCGCCAGCACCTGGCCGTGCGCGGCGTGATGAATACCGTCTTGCCGGTGCGCCGCGCCCTCGATGGCAGCGTGGAAGCGGTGCGCCAGCCAGGCGACCCGCTCGAGTCCTATGTGCTGGTGCTGCTGGACGAAGAGCTGACGCCGGATGCGCAAGGCGCGCTGGTGGCCGCGATCGAACTGGTGGCGCGCGACGCCGCCGTGGTGCGCCGCGACAGCGCCGCCATGGACGAGCGCTTGTCGGCGGTGGCAGCATCGACCCAGGGCGAGGAAGGGCCGGAAGTGGCCGCCTTCCTGGAGTGGGCGCGCAGCGGCGGCTTTGAAGTGTTCGGTTATGGCTATTACCGCGTCAAGCCCGGCGTGCGCGAACTGGAACGCGACCTGGCCAGCCGCATCGGCGTGCTGCAGGACACGACACATCCCATCTACGACACCAGCCTGGCCAATATTCCCGGCGACTTCGACACCCTGGCCAAGCGCGAATCGAACCTGTCGATCGTCAAGGCCGACGTGGCCGGTACCTTGCACCGCGACCAGCAGCTCGATTTCATCGGCGTGCGCGACACCGACGCGCAAGGCGCGATCCTCGGCGAGCACTGTTTCGTCGGCCTGTTTACGCGCGCCGGCAACTCCACCCCGCTGGCAGCGCTGCCGTTTGCGCGCGGCCGCGTGGCCAAGGTACTGAGCCTGGCCGGCGTGCGCCAGCAAGGCTTCCGCGCCGAGAAATTCCGCGAAATCCTCGAATCCCTGCCGCGCACCGAAGCGCTGGAAGCGGACCTCGACTGGCTGGTGCAGGTGTGCGGCGCCGTCGTCTCGCTGTACAAGCAGCCGCGCACCAAGGTCTTCGCACGCCGCGACGTGTATGCGCGCCACCTGAACGTGCTGGTGTATCTGCCGCGCGAGCGCTACAGCGCCAGCGTCGCCAGCGCCCTGGCAAAAGCCCTGAAAACCAGTTCCGGCGCCACCCATGTCAGCATGCAGACCCTGGTGGCCGACGGCCCGCTGGCGCGCGTCTACCTGATTGCCCATGCGGCGCGTTATCCACTCGACCTGGAAACCGATATCGAGCAGCCGCTGCTGGGCGTGCTCGATGGCTGGCATAACAGCTTTGCCGCCGTTGCCGACGCCGTGCCCGACGTCGCCTTGCGGGCCAGCCTGCGCAAGTTGTGCGCCACCTTGCCGCTCGATTACGTGGCCGCCACCGCGCCGGCCGTCGCCTACCGCGATCTCGATACCATCTTGCGCAATGCCGATGCGGCCAACGTGGCGGTGCGCATCGAGTTCGGTCCCGTTACCACCATCCGCCTGTATTCAGCCAACCGCGTGCCGTCGCTGTCGACCATTTTGCCGGCGCTGCATAACGCCGGCGTGGCGATCGACCGCGAGCAGGCCTATTCGATCTTCTCGCCCGAGGGCACGCGCTACTTCGTCACCAGCCTGACGGTCGATGCGGCCAGTGCCGCCAAGCTGGCGCAGCCGCAGGTAGCGCATGTGGCGGAAGAACTGTTCGCCGCGCTGTTCAACGATACCGTCGAAGACGGCCGCTTGAATGGCCTGGTGATCGAAGGCGGCCTGTCGGCGCGCGAAGTGCAACTGGTGCGCGCCTACACCAGCTACTGGCGCCAGGCCGGCAGCAGTTTTTCGGTGCGCTATATCGCCGAAAGCCTGCGCCGCCAGCCAGCGCTGGTGAAAGCCCTGGTCGACGCTTTCCTGCAGCGCTTCGATCCATCGCTGTCCGATGCACAGCATGCCGCCGCGCTGGAAACGATGGCCGGCATCAAGGCCGGCCTGGCATCGGTCAACCATGCCGATACCGAGGAAATCCTGGCCGCGCTGGCCGACCTGATGGCCGCCACCCTGCGCACCAGCTATTTCCAGAACAACCAGGCCGGCGACAAGATCATCTTCAAGTTCGACACCAGCAGCCTGGCGCTGGTGCCGGAGCCGCGCCCGTACCGTGAAATCTTTGTGTTCTCGCGCCGCTTTGAAGGCGTGCACCTGCGCGGCGGCCCGGTCGCCCGTGGCGGCCTGCGCTGGTCCGACCGCATGGAAGACTACCGCACCGAAGTGTTGGGCCTGGTGAAAGCGCAGATGGTGAAAAACGCCGTCATCGTACCGGCCGGCGCCAAGGGCGGTTTTGTCTGCAAGCAGATGCCGAAGGATGCCGTGCGCGAAACCATCGCGGCCGAAGGCGAAGCCGTTTACCGCCTGTTCATTGCCAGCCTGCTGGAAGTGACCGACAACCGCTCGCTGGGCAATATCGTGCCGCCACAGGACACCGTCTGCTACGATGAAGCCGACCCTTACCTGGTGGTGGCCGCCGACAAGGGCACGGCGACGTTCTCCGACATCGCCAACGGCATCGCGGTGCAACGCGGCTTCTGGCTTGGCGACGCGTTTGCCTCGGGCGGCTCGAACGGCTATGACCATAAAAAACTGGGCATTACCGCCAAGGGTGCCTTCGAAGCCGTGAAACGTCATTTCTATGAAATGGACCACGACATGAATACCACCCCGATCACCATGGTCGGCGTGGGCGACATGTCGGGCGACGTATTCGGCAACGGCGTGCTGCTGTCGCGCCAGCTGAAACTGGTGGCCGCGTTCGACCATCGCCATATCTTCCTCGACCCGGCACCGGACGTCGCCGTCTCGTTTGAAGAACGCGCCCGCATGTTCGCCTTGCCGCGCTCGTCGTGGGAAGACTACAACAAGGAACTGATCTCCGAAGGCGGTGGCGTGTATCCACGCAGCGCGCGCTCTATCGAATTGTCGCCGCAGATCCGCGCCGCGCTCGATATTGCGGAGACCTCGTTGCCGCCGGAAGAGCTGATGCACCGCATCCTGAAAGCACCGGTGGACCTGTTCTACAACGGCGGCATCGGCACCTATATCAAGGCATCAAACGAAACCCATGCGCAGGTCAAGGACCGCGCCAATGACCATATCCGCGTCAACGGCAACGAGCTGCGCGTGAAAGTGGTGGCCGAGGGCGGCAATCTGGGTGCGACCCAGGCCGGCCGCATCGAATTCGCGCTGGCCGGTGGCCGCATCTTTACCGATGCGATCGACAATTCGGCCGGCGTCGATTGCTCGGACCATGAAGTGAACGTGAAGATCTGGCTCGACGTCGAAGTCAACGCCGGTAAACTCTCCGAAGAAGACCGCAACCGCGAGCTGTATGCGATGACGGACGATGTCGAACGCCTGGTTTTGCGCGACAACACGCAGCAGACGCATTTGCTGGTGCGCGAACTGCAGGCGCAAAGCGAAGGCGCGGTGCAGGACGGCTATGCAGCCCTGATCGCCAGCCTGGAAGAAGAGGGCGCCCTGTCGCGCGACCTGGAGCAGCTGCCGGCGGTGGCCGAACTGGCGCGCCGCAAGCAGGATGGCCGTGGCCTCACCACGCCGGAACTGGCGGTGGTGATCGCCAACGTGAAAAACCGCTACAAGCGCATCCTGGCGACCTTGCCATTGATTGAGGAAAGCTGGGCCGAGCCGGTCCTGAAACCGTATTTCCCGGCGCTGCTGGTGGAAACGCGTTCGGCGCTTGACCACCCGCTGGCCAACGCCATCCTGGCCACCGTGCTGGCCAATGAAGTGGTCAACCGTTGTGGCCCGCTGATGCTGCGCGAACTGGCGTCCGAGTACAACGTGGATGAGTCGACCGTAATCCTGGCCTGGGGCCAGGCCTGGGTAGCTTTGAACCTGGCGCCGGTGTTCGACGCGCTCGATGCGGACGCCTTGACGATTCCACGCGAGGTGTCGATCAAGGTCGATGCGCAAACGCGCGCGCTGCAAAAAACCATGATTGCCGGCGTGCTGTCGGTGCCCGGCGAGCAACTGCGCGGCGCCGGCCTGGCCGAGCTGACCGGCCTCTTTGGTGCGCAGTCGAAGCGCGACCTGCTGAAAGCCGTTGGCATCAAGTCGGAAGCGGCGCTGGTACCGGGCTTGACGCCGGCCTTTGTACAAGCCTGGGATGCGGTCGATGCGCTGGACGTGGTGGCAGGTTTCCTGTTCCCGGCCCTGTCGGTGCCGCGCCCTGCGGCGATGGACCTGGCGGCGTTCCTGCAAGTGGGCCTGGCCCTGCGCAGCCAGGCCGGCATCGATACGCTCGAGCGCGGCCTGAAACTGGCGGCGCAAGGCAAGTCGCAGGAACAGTTGCGCAGCTATGCGCAGCAAGCCCTGCGCCGCACGCAACAGCGTTTGCTGACACAGGTGCTGGCGCGCGCCGAGCAAGGTGACGGCAATGCGGTCGATGCGGTGACCAGCGCGCTGGGCCTGTCGGCGTATGTGGTGGCGACGGAACTGGAGCAGGCCATGCTCGATGTGTGGACCTTGTCCGAGACCGTCAACAAGGGTGTACCGGCGGAAGTGGCCGCGTAATGACTGCCGACGCAATCACGGCGACAGCGGCAAGCCCCTTGCCGCCGGCGGTGCAGGCGCTGGCGCAAGCGGACTTCGGCGCGGTGGCGCAACTGTTCGCCGATGCCGGTTTTGCCGTGGCGCTGCCAGCGCCCGGCATGCTGCAGGTGAAGTCTCGCCAGCCAGATGCGCAGCGCACCAGCGTGGTGCTGTCGGTTGGCGTGCATGGCGACGAAACGGGGCCGATCGAGGTCCTGGCGCACCTGCTCGACGCCTTGTCTCGTGACGCGCATGCGCTGGCGGTCGACCTGCTGGTGTGTGTCGGCAATGTCGATGCGATCCGCGCCGGCAAGCGCTTTATCGACGCCGACCTCAATCGCATGTTCCGTCCCGTGCGCGGTAGCCTGGCGCAAGCGGCGGAAAGCGCGCGCGCCGACCAGATGATTGCGGCGACCAGCGCGTTCTTCGGCGATGCGGGGCCAGGGCGCTGGCACCTGGACCTGCATACCGCCATCCGTCCATCCGTCTACCCGACCTTTGCCATCGTGCCGGACCTGGTGGAAGAGGGCGCCAAGGCAGTCTTGATCGACTGGCTGGGCCAGGCGGCAATTGGCGCCATCGTCATGAATCCGCAATCGGCCGGCACCTACAGCTATTACTCGGCCGAGCATTGTGGCGCGGCCGCCAGCACGGTGGAACTGGGCCGCGTGGGCATGCTGGGGCAGAATGACTTGAGTCCGTTCGACGACGTGTCGCAGGCGCTGGACGGCTTGCTGCGCGGCTTGCCGGCCCGGCCTGTCAAGGCGGCGCCGCATGTGTTCAAGGTGGCGCAGGAAATCATCAAGCACAGCGAAGAATTTCGCATGGCGTTTGACCGCAGCACCCGCAATTTCACGTCCCTGCCGCAGCATGCCGTGATCGCCAGCGATGGCGAAACGGTCTACACGGTGCGGCATGCGGAAGAGCTGGTGGTGTTCCCGAATCCCGATGTGCGCGTGGGCCTGCGCGCCGGGCTGATGGTGGTGCGCGTGGCCTGATTTTTAGTGACGCACAAGGCTATGGCGCCAGCGCGGGGTTTCCTGCCTGGCGCCATTTTTCATTGTTTGATTCCGCACGGCAATAATTATCCATCGAGCAATTATTTCATTTAAAATAACTGTCTTCCCATTGTGATTGACTGGATACCCCATGTTGAAACATTTGCTGGCCGTATTGTGCCTTTCCCTTGCCGGCCTGATGGCCAGCGCCCATGCCGCAGACAAGCCGGCCGCGCCGGAAATGACCGAGGAACAGTTTCTCGCCCAGCTGAAATTCCAGCGCGGCAAGATCACCCTGCCAGGCGGTATCGCCACCCTCGACTTGCCCGCCAATTTCCGCTATCTGTCGCCGGCCGACGCCGAGCGCGTGCTGGTCGATGCCTGGGGCAATCCACCGGGTTTCGAGTCGCTGGGCATGATTGTGCCGGCGGCCACCAGCGTACTCGAGCGCGACAGTTGGGGCGTGATCGTGACGTATGAAAAGGAAGGCCATATCAAGGACGACGATGCGGACAGCATCAAGTACGACGAGCTGCTGAAAGACATGCAGGCGTCCGTATTGGAAGGCAACAAGGAGCGCAAGGAGCAGGGCTATCCCGGCATCCATCTGATGGGCTGGGCGGAAAAACCGAGCTATGCCAAGGATACGCATAAATTGTACTGGGCCAAGGACCTGATGGCCGATGGCGGCGAGCATTCGCTGAACTACAATGTGCGCGTACTGGGCCGCGAAGGCGTGCTGAACCTGAATGCGATCGCCAGCATGGGCCAGATCGAGGCCATCAAGAAAGAGATGCGGCAGGTGACGGCTTTCACCGATTTTACGCCGGGCAATCGCTATGCCGACTTCGACAGCAAGACCGACAAGGTGGCCGAATATGGCCTGGCGGCGCTGGTGGCCGGCGGCGTGGCGAGCAAACTGGGCCTGTTCGGCAAGCTGATTGCGCTGCTGCTGGCCTTCAAAAAAGTACTGCTGGTAGTGCTGTTTGGCGGTGCGACGGCGATCTGGAAATTTTTCACGGGCAGGCGCAAGCAAGCGCCGCCTGTCACGCTGCCGGAACACCAGCCACTGCATGCAGCAGACGGCAAGGTCAATCTGGACAAGTAGCCCGTAGCTGCGTGCGCACGGGTTCGGCTGGCCTCGGCTACACTCGCTTATCGCCAACCCAGAGGAGTGAACAATGTCCGTATCCATGTACCAGGCCACCGTGCCAGTTTTCGTGCGCGGCTTGCGCGTCGTCTCTGGCCTGCTGGAAAAAGCGCAGGCCCATGTCGAGCAGGGTGGTATCGTGCCGGAAATTTTACTCGGTGCGCAGCTGGCGCCCGACATGCTGAACCTGACGGCGCAAGTACAGCGCGTCAGCGATACGGCGAAAATGTCGGTCGAGCGCCTCAGTACCATACCGGCGCCGCGCTTCGAGGACAATGAAACGTCGTTCGAACAACTGCAGCAGCGTATCGCCGATACGATTACCTATGTGGACGGCGTGAACGCCGGCCAGATGGCGGGCAGCGCGCAGCGCGAAGTGGTGCTGAACTGGACCGACGAGGGCAAGTGCTTCAATGGTGATGATTACCTGCTCAGCTTTGCCCTGCCAAATTTCTACTTCCATATTTCGATGGTCCACGCCATCCTGCGCAACAACGGCGTGGCCATCGGCAAGCTCGACTATCTCGGCCCGTATGATTGATTAGCGCTTAGCGCTGCGGCTGCTGCACCTGGTTCTGCACCGCATTGCCGAGGAAGCCGCCGCCGATCACGCCGGCCACCGTTGCCAGCGCCTTGCCACGGCCGCCACCGACCTGGTTGCCGATCAGGCCACCGATCACGGCACCGGTGCCGATGCCCACGTAGTTCGGTTGCGCAGGGGCTGGCGCCGGCTGCTGCTGGCGTACCGGTTCGCGGTAGGCGTAGTCGTCGTCACGGCTGGCAGGGCGCGCTTGCGCCACACGATGGACCACGCGTTTATGCACCACCGGTGCTGGCGCTGGCGCGGCTTGCGCAACCACAGGTGCGGGTGCGACGACTGGCGCGGCTACCGGTACCAGTGCCTGCGGCGCCACCAGATTGTTTGCCGCCAGGTCCGTTGCGACGGCAGGCGCTGGCGTATTCATGGCGCGTGAATTGGGCAGGATGCCGGCAATCGATGCCGCGCCGACCAGGCACAAAACCGTGGCGGAAATGGCGGCGCCGGCCATCAAGGGGTGGATGCGTGCGCTAGTGGTGGTGGCGGTGTTGTTCATGCTGGTCTCCTGGAACTGGTTGGTGTTGCTGATGTGTCCAGAGTAACGGCGCATCGCGCGCCAGGATAGACCTTGCGCTGTATCAAACGTAAGCAGGTGTAATCCGGAAATTTTCCCGTCGCAGTAAAATCAGTGCTTCACCAAGCCGGAGTCACCCATGAGCCACTTATTCACGCCCTATCAGCTGGGACCTTTGTCCCTGGTCAACCGCATCGCCATCGCCCCCATGTGCCAGTACTCGGCCGAGAACGGCAATGCCACCGACTGGCACATGATCCACCTGGGCCATCTGGCGCTGTCGGGTGCTGGCGTCTTGATGACGGAGGCGACGGCGGTCTCGCCGGAAGGGCGCATTTCAGCCGATGACCTGGGCCTGTGGTCGGATGACAATCAGCAAGCGCTGGGCAAGGTGGTGCAGGCGATACGCCGCCATTCGCGCATGCCGCTGATCGTGCAGCTCGGCCACGCGGGCCGCAAGGCGTCGAGCCGCGCGCCGTGGCAGGGCGGCAACTGCGTGCATGTGTCGGAAGGCGGCTGGCAGACGGTGGCGCCGTCGGCGCTGGCCCATGCGCCCGGCGAAACCGTGCCGATCGCGCTCGATGATGCCGGCTTGCTGCAGGTGAAGGCTGCGTTTGTCGCCGCCGCCAAACGGGTCCATGCGCTCGGCATCGAAGGCATCGAACTGCATGGCGCACATGGTTATCTGCTGCATCAATTTTTGTCGCCGCTGGCCAACCAGCGCACCGATGCGTATGGTGGCAGCCTGGAAAACCGCATGCGCTTTCCGCTGGAAGTCCATGAAGCCGTGCGTGCGGCCGTGCCCGCCAGCGTGGCGGTCGGCATGCGCATCTCCGCCACCGACTGGGTCGAGGGCGGCTGGGAGATCGAACAAAGCGTGCAGCTTGCGCACGCACTCAAGCGCCTCGGTGCCGACTTCATTCACGTGTCGAGCGGCGGCGTCTCGCCACTGCAGCAAATTCCGCTCAGCCCCGGCTACCAGGTGGGCTTTGCCGAGCGCATCAAGGCGGAAACCGGCATGCCGACCATCAGCGTGGGCCTGATCACGGAAGCGCAGCAGGCCGAAGACATTATCGCCAGCGGCCAGTCCGACATGGTGGCGCTGGCGCGCGCCATGCTGTTCGATCCGCGCTGGCCCTGGCATGCTGCGGCCAAGCTCGGCGCCCAGGTACAGGCGCCGCCGCAGTACTGGCGTTCACAGCCGCGCGAGTATAAAAACCTGTTTGGCGAGACGACAAAATAAGAGGCATGGATGGGCGCGGCGGATTGCCTGCCGGCCAAGCTCCCGCCATGCTTGCCATGCTACCGCGCATCGAATACCTCGGGCTGCGCTTGCGCCAGCTGTACCAGCATATCGACGGCAACCCTGACTTTGGTTTGCAGATGCCAGGTCTTTTGCCACAGGACATGGATAGGCATCGAGCCGCCGGAAATGGCCGGAAGTATCTGCACCAGCTCGCCTGTGCGCAGGGCCTCAGCCGCCAGCCACTTGGGAAGTTGCGCCAGTCCGTGTCCACCAAGACATGCGCCCAGCAACGCATCGCCGTCAGGCAGCTCATGCCGTACGGGGATCTCGTGTGGCGTGATCACGCCGCTGGCATTCCTCAGCAGCCAGGCAGGCCTGGCAGTGCGGCGCCATCCCGCCATGCAGTCATGCCGCAACAGGTCGGCATGGTTTTCAGGGGTGCCCTTGCGTGCGAGGTAGGCGGGTGAGGCGCAGATCACCATGTGCTGTTCGCCAAGACGGCGGGCGACCAGGTCGGGGTAATCGCCAAGCGTGCCGATGCGCACGGCCATGTCGATGCCTTCACTGACCATGTCAACCGCCTGGTCGCGCAAGGTAAACGACAAATCGAGGCGTTCATGACGCGAGGCCAGTGCCAGCAAAGGTGGAACGATGTGCCGCCGGCCGAATGTGGTCGGCAGGTCAATGCGCACGCGCCCGATCGGCTCCTGGTGGCCGGTGGCGAGAAATGACTCTGTCTGGTCCAGCTCTTCCAGGATACGCCGGCAGCTCAGCAGGTACGCCTCGCCCTCGTTGGTGAGGGCAATCCTGCGGGTAGTGCGATGGAGCAGCTGCACGCCCAGCCTGGACTCAAGCCGGGAAATATTCTTGCCCACGGCCGATCCCGTCAAACCGAGCTGCGCTGCCGCTGCCGTCAGGCTGCCCTTGTCGATGGCCAGGACAAACTCCCGTATGCCTGCAAAGCGATCTTCCATGGTGTATGCCCTATTCTGGAATCTAAGGATGGAAACTGAAGAATTTTAGCTACTTACTGAATGCATGGGAAGTAATTAGACTGCTCTTCGTTGAGCCGCATTCCGGTTCACTTTACTTGGAGAACAATATGCAAGCATGGCTGCTGAAAGATTTTGGTTTGAACAATCTGCAACTGGGAGAAGTGCCAACCCCGGTTCCACTGCCCGGCGAACTGCTGGTCAAGGTCGGCGCAGTGTCGCTGAACTTTCGTGACAAGGCCATCGTCGATGGATTCTATGAGCCACATCTGGTGCCGAAAAATCTGATACCTGTATCGGACGCAGCCGGTACCGTGGTCGCCGTGGGTGAGGGCGTGACGCGCTTCAAGGTTGGCGAGCGTGTCAATTCCCACTTGTATTCGCGCTGGATCGATGGCGAACCCGGCCCGGACGAGCCAGCCTATTGCTTCGGCATGCCGCTGCCTGGCGGCCTGGCCGAATTCATGATCATTCACGAGGACAGCGCCGTGAGGGCGCCCGAGGGCCTGACTGACGAGGAGGCATCGACCCTGCCGATCGCCGCGCTGACGGCATGGTATGCGCTGATGGACGTTGGCAACTTGCAGCCGGGGCAGACCGTACTGGTGCAAGGCACCGGCGGCGTGTCGATCTTTGCGGCGCAGATTGCCGCTGCGCACGGCGTCCACGTCATCGCCACATCGAGCAGCGACGCCAACCTGGAAAAAGTCAAGGCGCTTGGTGTGAGCGACGGTGTCAATTACCGCACGCATCCCGACTGGGAGAAAGAAGTCCTGAGGCTGACCGATGGCAAAGGCGTGGACATCACGATCGACGTCGCCGGCGGAGAAGGCCTGAACAAATCAGTGCTGGCGACCAAGGCGGCCGGCGTCATTGCACAGGTCGGTTTCCTGACCGGCCAGATGACGCAGTTGCAACTGATGCCGGTGATCTTCCGTCAAACCACCATTCGCGGCATTGCCGTGGCGCCACGCACCTCGTTTGACCGCATGAATCCCTTCCTGGAGCAGCACGGCATCAAACCCGTCATCGACAAGGTCTATGCGTTTGACGAGGCGCTGCAAGCTTTTGAGCACCTGGCACGTGGCCCCTTCGGCAAAGTCGTCATCAAAGTTGCCGATGATGGCGCTACCCGGGGCCAGCGCTAGTCAGTCACAGGATGTCGTGCTGCAAACGCCGCCATCCTCTGCTAGACTCGTGCTTCTGCATCCAATTTCTCCAGGACGATACGACATGCGCCATTGATACTGCCGTGCTTGTGCACGGCCCAGCCCATCCCGCCACCGCGCGAGTTCGCCAGCCTTGTACAAGGAGTATCCGCATGCCTGCATTACTGCAACTCGATCGTCTTTCTTTCACTTTGCCTGACGGCACCAGCCTATTCCATAATCTGCAATTTGCCTTCGCGCCGCACCGCGTCGGCCTGGTCGGCGCCAATGGCGTGGGCAAGAGCGTGCTGGCGCGGCTGCTGGCCAACCAGATGCTGCCCGCCAGCGGCGCCGTGCGCTGCGATGGCGGTATCCATTACGTGGCGCAGGAACTCGATCCCGGCCTCTTTCCCACAGTCGCTGCGCTGGCTGGCATCGATGGCGTGCTGGGTGCGCTGGAGCGCATCGCTAACGGTTCCATCAATGAGGCGGACTATGCGCTGGTCGGCGACGCCTGGGATGCGCCGGCGCGGCTGCAGCAGGCGCTCGACGAGATCGGCCTGGGCCAGTTGCGCCCCGATACGCTGACGGTATCGCTGAGCGGTGGCGAGCGCCAGCGGATCGCGCTGGCCGGCGCCTGGCTGTCGCAGGCCGACTGGCTGATTCTCGACGAGCCGAGCAATCACCTGGACGCGACCCGGCGCGCCCGGCTGGTGCAGCAGGTCCGGCGTTGGCCGCGCGGCTTGCTGCTGCTCAGCCATGACCGCGGCCTGCTGGCGCAGGTCGATGAAATTGTCGAGCTGTCGCCCCAGGGCTTGCGCAGCTATGGCGGCAACTACGCGTTTTACGCCGAGCAACGCGCTTTGGAACAGACCGGTTTTGCCAACGCCCTGCAGGCCGAAAAAGCCGGTGAAAAACGCGCGCAGCGCGCGGCGCAGGCACTGGCCGAACGCCAGCAGCGCCATGTGGCGCGCGGCGAACGCGACGGCCGCCACGCCAATCAAAGCAAGTTGCTGCTTGATGCCCGCAAGGAGAGCAGCCAGGACAGCCAGGGCAAGCTGCACCTGCGCGCGCAGGCGGCCCAGGCCGAACGTCGGCAGCGCGTGCGCGAGGCGAGCGAACGCTGCGCGCTTGATGCCGAACGGCTGCTGCTGGTGCCGGCCGGCAGCGTACCGAATGGCAAGCTGATGCTGGAATTGCGCGGGCTGGTCTTGCCGCATGGCCAGGCACAGCCGATTGATCTGGTGCTGTCCGGGCCACGCCGGCTGGCGGTGATGGGCGACAATGGCAGCGGCAAGTCGACCCTGCTGCGCGTGATCGCCGGCCTGCTGGCCCCGCGCAGCGGCGAAGCCATCTGCCATGGCCGCCTGGCCTGGCTGGACCAGCATGCGGGTGGGCTGGAAGGCGAACTGAGCGCGGTGCAGCGCTTGCAGGCGCGCAATGCCAGCATGGCCGAGGGAGAGTTGCGCACGCGGCTGGCGCTGCTGGGGATTGCCGGCGCACGCGCCACCATGGCCAGCGGCCTGCTGAGCGGCGGCGAGCGCATGAAGGTGGCGCTGGCGGCCGAACTGTATGCGCAAATACCGCCGCAAATGCTGCTGCTCGACGAGCCCGACAATCACCTGGACCTGGCCAGCTTGCAGGCCCTGGAGCGGATGCTGGCGCAGTACCAGGGCGCCTTGCTGGTGGTCTCGCATGACCAGGCCTTCCTGCAGCAATTGCGCCTGGACGAACCCGGCCTGCACCTGGCCGTCAAGGCGGAAAATTGGTGATAGTCGGTATAATCCACTGAATAACCACGCCTATTTGTGAACTTAAACTGGGCATTCCCCCCTATGATGGGGTTTAATCTGGAATTGTTGTCACAGTTATATTCCACTCTTTGTTCTATTGGAGAAATAGCATGTCGTTTTACGAAAAACTGAAAACCCTCAATATCGAATTGCCGACCGTTGCCGCGCCAGCCGCCGCCTATGTGATGCATGCGCGCACCGGCAATACCGTGTTCCTGTCCGGCCACTTGGCCAAGAAGGACGGCAAGGTCTGGGTTGGCCAGCTGGGCAAGGACACCACCACGGAAGAGGGCAAGCTGGCCGCGCGCGGCATCGCCATCGAACTGATCGCCACCTTGCAGGATGCCTGCGGCGGCGACCTGAACAAGGTCAAGCGTATCGTCAAGGTGATGAGCCTGGTCAATTCCACGCCTGACTTTACCGAGCAGCACCTGGTTACCAATGGCGCCTCGGAACTGTTTGTGGAAGTGTTTGGCGACAGCGGCAAGCATGCGCGTTCCGCGTTTGGCGTGGCACAAATTCCGCTCGGCGCTTGCGTCGAGATCGAATTGATCGCAGAGTTGGCCGAGTAAAGCAGCAAAGTTAAAAGTGGCAAATGCGCGCCGGCCCGCCGGCGCGTCATAAAAAAATAACGGAGACAAGTAATGAAATCGAATGCGCAAGGCTTGCACCGTGGCCTGGGTGAGCGACAGATACGCCTGATGGCGCTGGGCGCCGCGATTGGCGTGGGGCTGTTCCTGGGTTCGGGCAATGCGATCCGCATGGCCGGTCCCGGCATCATGCTGTCGTATATTATCGGCGGCGCGGTGATCTTCATGATCATGCGCGCGCTCGGTGAAATGGCGGTGCATAATCCCGTCGCCGGCTCCTTCAGCCGCTATGCCCAGGATTACCTGGGGCCCCTGCAAGGCTACCTGACGGGCTGGAATTACTGGTTCTTGTGGCTGGTCACCTGCGTGGCAGAAATTACCGCCGTCGCCATCTACATGGGCATCTGGTTTCCCGACGTGCCGCGCTGGATCTGGGCGCTGGCTGCCCTCGGTTCCATGGGAGCGGTCAACCTGCTGGCCGTGAAAGCCTATGGCGAATTTGAATTCTGGTTTGCGCTGATCAAGGTCGTCACCATCATTTTGATGATCGTCGGCGGCGCCGGCATGATCATCTTTGGCCTGGGCAACGACGGCGTGGCGATCGGCATTTCCAACCTGTGGACGCACGGCGGCTTTTTCCCGAATGGCGCGCAGGGCGTGCTGATGTCGCTGCAGATGGTGATGTTTGCCTACCTGGGCGTGGAAATGATCGGCCTGACGGCCGGCGAAGCGGCGAACCCGAAAAAATCGATCCCCGACGCCATCAATTCCGTGTTCTGGCGCATCCTGATCTTTTATGTCGGCGCGCTGTTCGTGATCCTGTCGATCTACCCGTGGAATGAAATCGGCACCACCGGCAGCCCGTTCGTGATGACCTTCGAGCGCCTGGGCATCAGGACGGCCGCCGGCATCATCAACTTCGTGGTGCTGACGGCTGCCCTGTCGTCGTGCAACGGCGGCATCTTCAGCACCGGGCGCATGCTGTACAACCTGGCGCTGCAAGGCCAGGCGCCGAAGGCGTTTGCCGAAACCACGGCCAGCGGCGTGCCGCGCCGCGCCATCATGGTGTCGGTGCTGGCGCTGCTGATCGGCGTGCTGCTGAACTACCTGGTGCCGGAAAAAGTGTTTATCTGGGTTACCTCGATCTCCACCTTTGGCGCCGTCTGGACCTGGGGCATCATCCTGGTGACGCAACTGCAGTTCCGCAAGACCTTGAGCCCGCTGGAAATCAAAAACCTGGCGTTCCGCATGCCGTTCGCGCCGTACGGTTCGTGGATTTCGCTGGCTTTCCTGGCGCTGGTGATCGGCCTGATGGCGTATTTTCCCGATACCCGCATCGCGCTGGTGATCGGCCCGGCCTGGCTGATTTTGCTGACCGTGCTGTACTACGTGCTGGGCCTGGCGCCGAAAGAGCGTGGCGAGGAAGTGCCGCAAGGTTATGAGGCGGGCTGGCCGCCGGCGGACACCAAGCTGCCAGACAGGAAATAAGTTCAGCTGCTGCCGATACCGGCGCGCCCTGCGATTGCAGCGGCGCGCTTTTTATTGGCCGCGACGTTGTTTCCTTGCATCAAAGATCTGTTTGGCTGGGCCGGTGAAAGCCCTATAATCGCTTAGTTTTGAAAATGGACTGTATTGTTTCCGGGTTTTTGCCAGGCAGGGCCGGTGCACCATTTTCATGCGTTTTCAGTCGTCATGACCCGCCTCCTAAAAGGATTGCTAGTGAGCCAAACCCTGGTCCAGAAACTTTGCCGCACCAAACCGATCGATACCACGAGCGGCGCTGGTGAAGGCCTCAGCAGCAGCGGCTTGAGCCGTTCCATCGGCCTGTTTTCCCTGACCATGATCGGTGTCGGCGCCACCATCGGCACAGGCATTTTCTTTACCATGGTCGAAGCCGTGCCCAAGGCCGGCCCGTCCGTCATCCTGTCTTTCCTGATCGCCGCCGTCACGGCCGGCCTGACGGCCCTGTGCTATGCGGAATTGTCGTTCCGCATTCCCGCCTCGGGCTCGTCCTACTCGTTTGCCTACGCCACGGTCGGCGAATTCCTGGCCTTTATCATGGCCGCCTGCCTGCTGCTTGAATATGGCCTGGCGGGCAGCGCGGTGGCGATCGGCTGGTCGTCCTACCTGAACAACTTCCTGCAAAATGCGTTTGGCTGGCATATCCCGGAAATGCTGCGGTCCCCCATGATCGTCTCCGGGCCGAACGGCATGGAGTTTCACGCCGGCCATATCAACCTGCCGCCCATCTTCCTGATTTGCATGTGCTGCTTCATGCTGCTGCGCGGCGCCAAGGAATCGGCCCTGATGAACGCCATCATGGTGCTGATCAAGCTGGCCATTTTGGTGTTCTTTATCGTCGTGGCGTTTTCCGGCTTTAACGCCGACAACTTCTTCCCCTTCTTCAATACCGACAACAGCAAGGGCTTTGCCGGCATGACGGGCGTGACCGCCGCCGCCGGCACGGTGTTTTTCTCGTTTATCGGCTTGGATACGGTGGCCACCGCCGGCGATGAAGTAAAAGATCCTACGCGCAATGTGCCGCGCGGCATCCTTGGCGCGCTGTTGATCGTCACCGTGTTTTATCTGCTGGTGGCCGTGGCGGCTCTCGGCGCGCAGCAGGCCAAGTTGTTCGAAGGCCAGGAAGCGGGCCTGGCGGTGATCCTGCAAAACGTCACCGGCCACGCCTGGCCGGCGCTGGTGCTGTCGGCCGGCGCCGTCATCTCCGTGTTCAGCGTGACCTTGGTCACGATCTACGGCCAGACGCGCATCCTGTTCGCCATCAGCCGCGACGGTTTGATTCCGAAATCGTTCCAGAAGATCCATCCGCGCACCCTGGTGCCGGTCAGCAATACCCTGATCGTCTGCCTGGTGGTGGCGCTGGTCGCCGGCTCGGTCGATGCAACCTATCTGTGGGACATGGTCAGCATCGGCACCCTGACGGCTTTCATGGTGGTGTCGATTGCCGTGCCGGTGCTGCGCCACAAGCAGGGCGCCAACCGCATCGAAGGCTTCAGCGTGCCGTTCGGCCCGTATGTGATACCTGGCCTGAGCGTATGTGCCTGCCTGTACATCATGCGCGACTTGCCGCATACCACCTTTGTTGTTTTCAGCGTATGGATGGCGATCACGGTCGCGATCTATTTCCTGTACAGCATACGCCACTCGCACCTGGGCAAGAAGGGCGCCTGAGCGTAATGTGATCATGCAAAACCGCCGCGCTTGCCGGCGGTTTTTTTCATTTATAACTGGAAATTACACGATGAAAATAACTGATATTGCCAGCGTTGGCGTCCTCGCCGGCGCCCTGTTTGCCGCTGACGCGCAGGCCGCCGCTCCCCAGACGATTCGCGACTACCGCGCCGTGGCCCTGTCCGGCAACGGCCAGCGCGTCGTTGCCATCGAGTCCAGCGACACGGGCGGCCAGGCAAAGCGTCCGCACGGCGTGTTGGTCGTGCGCGATGCGAATAGCGGCGCCATCGTGCAGCAGTTCGATCCCTGCGCCGTATGTTCCTACGACAAGCCCAGCTGGTCGCCCGACGGCACGCAGCTGGCCTTTGTCGGCTACGACGCCAAGGCGGGCAAGGCCAGTCTGTTTCGCGCCACCCTGGGCCAGTCCCAGACAAAAGAATTGTTGAGCTTGAAGGGCGTGGCCAGCACGGCGCGCTGGTCGCCCGATGGCAGGCAGCTTGCCTTGCTGGCGACAGTCGGTGCGCGCAAGCTGGCCGGCGCGGTGGAAGCGGGCGCGCGCCAGGTGGGCGAAGTGGGCAGCGAAGATGACGCCCAGCGCATCGGCGTGGTGGCCGCCAAGGGTGGCGAGCTGCGCCTGGTTTCACCGGCCGACACTTATGTGTACGAATACAACTGGACTCCGGACGGCCACGGTTTTGTGGCCACCAGCGCGCAGGGCAATGGCGACAGCAACTGGTGGGTGGCCAAACTGAGTCATGTCGATGCGGCCAGCGGCGCGCTGCGCGAGATTGCCGCGCCGGCCATGCAGCTGAACCTGCCATCGGTGTCGCCAGACGGCAAGACGGTGGTGTTCGTTGGCGGCCTGATGAGCGACTTCGGCTCGATCGGCGGCGATATCTATACCGTGCCGCTGGCCGGCGGCACGCCGCACAACCTGACACCGGACTATCGCGGCACCTTCAATGGCGTCGTCTGGCGCGGCAATGGCTTGCTGGCCACGGCACTGGTCGGCTCGCAGCTGGCGCTGGTGAAACTCGATCCGCAAACCGGGCCGGCTGCACCGCAACTGCTTGGTGAGATCAGCAGCGGCGGCTCCGACGGCCGCCTGTCGTTCAGTGCCGATGGCACGCAAGCCGCTGCCGCGCAGGAAGACTTTACGCATGCGTCGCAGCTGGTGGCGGGGCCCTTGAACGCGCTGAAAAAGATCACGCAGGACAATGACAGCCTGGCACCGCAGCTGAGCGTGCAAAACGTCGGCTGGACCAATGAAGGCTACCAGGTGCAGGGCTGGCTGCTGGGACCGTTGAAGGCCGAGGCGGACAAGCGGCATCCGATGATCGTGGTGGTCCACGGTGGTCCTGGCGCGGCCGCCTCGCCGCGCTATGTGGGGCCGGGCGAACTGGCCAGTGCGCAGGTGCGCGAACTGACGGAAAAAGGCTATTTTGTTTTCTTTCCCAATCCGCGCGGCAGCTTTGGCCAGGGCCAGGCATTTACGCGCGCCAATATGCGCGACTTTGGCGGCGGCGACTGGCGCGATATCCTGGCCGGCATCGACGCGGTGGAAAAAATCGCCCCCGTCGATGGCCAGCGCCTGGGCTTGACGGGCCACTCCTACGGCGGCTTCATGACCATGTGGGGCGTGACCCACAGCACGCGCTTCAAGGCGGCCGTGGCCGGCGCCGGCGTGTCGAACTGGATCAGCTACTACGGCCAGAACGGCATCAATCAGTGGATGATCCCGTTCTTCGGCGCCTCCGCGTATGACGACCCCGAGGTGTACCGCAAGGCGTCGCCGATCTCGACCATCAAGGCGGCAACTACCCCGACCCTGATCTATGTCGGCGAGCGCGACGTGGAAACCCCGGCCGCCCAGTCGCTGGAATTCTGGCACGGCCTGCGCGCCATGGGCGTACCGTCCAGCCTGTTCATCTATGACGGCGAAGGCCATTCCTTCCGCAAGCCCGAGCACCAGCAGGACCTGCGCCAGCGCACGCTGGCGTGGTTTGAGCGCTACCTCAAGTAGGTCGGATTAGGCCGCAGGCCGTAATCCGACAACATTGTTGGCGTCTGTGGTGGGTGTCGGATTACGCGAGGTGAGGCCTCGCTAATCCGACCTACGCCCTATACAAGCTCCGGTTTTTACACGTCCAGCTTCAGCTGCAAGCCCGTCGCAGTATAAGTCGGCGTGACCTTGAAGCCATCGACGGTTATGCTGTCGAACTTGCCCTTCAGGCTGGCCGCGCCGATGACGCTCAAGGTGTCGCCGGCGGCCGGCTTGTAGCCGTTCTGGAACGTCACCTTCAGGCTGCCGCCGGCCACCGTCATCGCGCCGGCCACCGTCAAACGGCCGCCTTGGCCGCTGCCCAGTTTCAATTCCAGGTTGCCGGTTGCCAGCTGCGTGTACTTTGCCGCCAGCGCCAGGCTGGTGGCCGCACTGCTGACCAGCGTGCCGCCGCTGACATACACGTCGCCCTTGCCGAAGGCCGTGGCCGACAGCGCTTCCAGGCGGCCGGCTTCGACTTGTGTGCCGCCGCTCCAGCTGTTGTTGCCGGCCAGTTTCAGGGTGCCCGTGCCTTGCTTGTTCAGCTTGCCTGCGCCGCTGATGTCGTTGCGCCAGCGGTCCATGGCATTGAAGCCGCCCTTGGCCGCATCCATCGCCACCACCACATTGCCGGTCAATACGCCATAGCCATCGGCGGCGGCAAACAGGTTCAGGCGGCCCCAGCCTTCAGCATCGTCCATCACCGGGTAGCCCGATGGCATGGCCGTGGTTTTCAGCACCACGCGGCGCTGCGCGTCGGACAGATACGGCAAGCGTGTTTCCAGCAGCACTTCCGCGCCTTTCGGCACCACGGCGGGCACAGTAGCCGAACCGGTCTGGGCAAAGCCAAACGTCATGCGGCGGATATACGCGGCCTTGTTGGCGGCGTAGTCGCCAAAGCGGTCGTTGGCGCTGGTGCCCGAGTGGGCGTAGTCATAAAAGTTGTCGGCGGTGGTGCCGGTCTTTGCCATCAGGGTGGTGTGCGCCTGCGTGACGGCGGCGGCCTTGGTGGCGGCCGTGGCGCTATCCAACAGGTTGGCGGCGGCAATCGCTTGCGCCTGCACCCTGCCGCTGATCACGTCGAGCGGCGAATGCATGCCGGCGATAATGCGGTTCTCGCCCAGTTCCAGGCCACGCGCCACCATTTCCTGGTAGCGCTCGGGCAGCACATAGGCCATGCCCACCGCGCCGCGCACGGCTTCGGCCGAGTGGCCGCTGGTAAAGCCGCCGTCAGTCGATGGCGTGGCGCTCTTGGCCGGCACCAGTGCCGGGATCAAGACCACATTGCTGCTCCAGCGATATGGACGTGCATATTTGTAGAAGCGCTTGGCCGGTTCGGTCGAGCCATTGTTGCCCATGGCGTTGACCAGCGCGACCACGTTGCCGAATTCGGCATTGCTGCTGCCGGCCACGCCGGTGTTGCTGCCGCTGTCGTTGTACAGCACGGTGGTGGCGTCCGGCGCGATGGCCGTGATGCTGGTGCTCTGGCGCGCGGCGCTGCGCCAGGCGTCGGTCAGAGGGCCCATGCCGTCGGTAATGCTGTAGCCCTTGCCGCGGCGGTCGTCCAGATAGGCCGCCAGTTCCTGCGCCGGGGTGCGGCTGGTGGTGGCTTTCACCACGTAATCGATATTGGCGTTGTGCACCGCTGCGTTGACGATGGTGCCGCCTGGCGTGCCATCGTTCGGCACGCCGGTCCAGGCCGATTGCGTCACGGCCGGGAAGGCGCCGACGGCGGGCGCGGTGACGCCGGCGTCGACGATTTCCGTCAGCGGTTTCCAGATATCGAGCATGCCGATCAGCACGCGCACGCCGGCGTTGCTGGCGGCCGTGGCGTAGCGGGCGTCGCCGCGCTGGTTGCTGGCGACATTGTCGACAAACGGCAAGGCCGTGGCCGATGGCAGCGCCGTATCGGGCGCGCCCTGGTCGGCCGGGGCGGCTGGAATCATCAGCGCGGTATCGTCATTGTGATCGGAACCGCCGCAGGCGGCGAGGGCGAGGGCGGCGCTGATGGCCAGCGCCAAGGGCAGGCGGCGGGTCATGGGAAATGCGTGCATGTGGAAACCTTGACGTAGTGGGAGGCTGGAAAAAACCTCCGCAGCATAGCCGCGCTTTATGACGCCTTCATGACGCCGCCGTAGCGTGCCGGGCCTTACCTTGGCGCCACGATATGCACGATCGCCGCGCTATGCACCACGATCTTGTCGGCATCGGCCTGCAACAATCGAATGCGCCGCTGCACCAGCGGCCAGCCCGACCAGCTTGGGTCGGCCACAGAAGGCGCTGGCAACGCCGGCTGCGGTGCGCTGATGGCGGCCTGGTTGTCAAGCTGATCCAGCGCGCGTGACAGGGTTCTGCACACTTGCGTATGGCTATGCGTCAATAGCGCATTGACGGGCGCCACCGGCAGCTCGCTGGCGTGGCGGCCCAGGATCGAGCGCAGCGCTGCCACATGCGCCACCAGCAGATAGTTCTGCACGATAAACAGGTTGATGTCTTCCACCGCGCGCTGCTTGCTGGCTGGCTCGTCGAGCATGCGCACCAGTGCCGAACTCAGCGCAGCCAGGCTGTCCATCAGGCGCTTGCGCTCGATGCGGTAGGCAAAGTCGTCGAAACACTTGCCTTGCAGCAGTTCGAAGCTGGCCTCCATATAGGACAGATTCACGGTCAGTACCTGGCGGATCAATCGTGGCAGGCTCTGGTATTCCCAGTTGGCCAGCACAAAGCTGAACACGGTGGCCACCGCCGCGCCGATCAGGGTGTCGATCAGGCGCTCGCTGACCAGGTTCGGATTGCTCGGCGCCACCAGGTGCATCTGCAGCAAAATCATCAGGCTGACGGCAATTGCCGTATAGCGGTAGCGCAGGTAGATAAAGGTGGGCGTGGCGACGATCGACAGGAACAGAATTGCCATCAGCGCGATATTGCTGTGCACGTAGCGGATCACGATAGCGGTCGCCACGCAGCCGATGATGGTGCCGATAATGCGGTCGGCGCGGCGCTGTCGCGTCATGCTGAAGGTAGGCCGCAAGATAATGACGATGGTCAGGACGATCCAGTAGCTGTGCGCCGCATACGGCAACCAGTGGCCGATCAACAGACCGACCGAAATGGCCATCGCCACGCGCAGCGCGAAGCGAAAGATCGGCGACTCCGGGCGCAGCTGCGACAGCAGGGTGGTCAGTTCGTATTTTTGCTGCGACAGGAACGGTGCCATGTCGGCGCCGCTCCAGAACGGCACATCGGCATAGACCTTCTGGCTGGCCAGGTGCAGCTCGCCGATCATTTTCAAAATGGCGCGGATCTTGTTGCGCTGCGCGCGCAAGGTCGCCAGCGCTTCCTGCGCGCTATCGCCTTTGGCCTGCAGGCGGGCAATTTCCGCCTCGATATCAAGCCATTCCTTGTCGTAACTGATCTGCGCATACGAGGCACGCTTGCGCGTGACGGCGTAGGCGACGGACTCGATATCGCGCGCCGCCTTGTAGGCCAGGTCATGCAGGGAATTCAAGACCTCGGAATCGGCCAGGTGCTGGCGCAGCAGCGCGTAATCGGTGTGGGTCGACAGGATCAGTTCGTACAGGTCCAGCATGCAGACATGAACCTGCACCACGATGGCGTCCTTGCTGTTCTTGTGGCTGCGCAAAATCAGATCGCGCGAGGCCTGCTGGCGGTCGGCCAGGATGCTCTGGTGGCGCACCAGTTTGTTGAACTGTTCCGTCAGGTTGAAACGCGCATCATAAAAATCGGCCTTGATATCGATATACGCGGCCAGTTCGAACAGCGCCTCGGCCAGCACCTGCTGCTTGATACGGTGGCGCAATACCCAGGCCACCGCCATTGCATAGGCCAAATACGCCAGGCCGCCCAGCATGAACAGGCCCGCATGGTGGAACGACTGCTGCCATGTCATCTGGTGCTCCATCGACATAGTCATGATGAACAGCGCGGCCAGTTGCAAAGGCATCGACTTTTTGCCGTACACCACCATCATGCTGGCCAGGAAGCTCACCAGCACCAGCACCGTCATCAACAACCATTGCACCGGGCCGCACAGGCTGATCAACAGGGTCACAAAGCTGCACAGCAGCACCGAGGCCAGCATTTCGTTGAATTTGTGGCGCAGCGGGCTGGGCATGTCCATCAGGGTGGTGCATAGCGCGCCGATGCCGACCGTCATGGCGGTAGCGCTGTCGCTGATTTCCAGCGTCAGCAAGGTAAGGCCGACCAGGCCGATGGCCACGCGCAAGCCCAGGTAAAAATAATGGCTGTAAATAAAGGTGCGCAGGTTCAGTGCGTAGTGCATGGTTGTACCTTGTGGGCAGAGCACAGAAAGAGGCGCTGCACCGGGGTCTCCGCTGCAGCGCCAGGATAGTACGATTTCTTGCAGCCCGGATCAGTTCAGGGCCAGCACCGGGTAGCGCCGCCACTCAGGCTCGGCAAAGCGCTGGCAGTTTTCAAAGATAAAGTCGAGCACGGCTTCCTGATTGCTCAGCAAATCGGGGTTGGCCGTTTTCCATTCGGCAAACTTGGCCGCCAGTAGCGGTTCGTCGCGCAGCAATTCGAACGCCATGTCCTCGAATACATAATCGGAAAACGCTTCCTTCTTTTCCAGCACGCTGTTGAAAAAGCCCCAGCGGAAAAAGCTGTCGTGCGCCTGCGGCTCCAGGGTTTCGACCACATAGCGCGCCTGGTCCTGGTCCAGGCTGACCATATAGTCGCCCGCCACCAGGGTGAACTGCGCCGTGCGCGCTTCCACTTCCACGGTGTCATGGAACATATGGCCTTCGTAGGCGGTAGCGCGCGTGCCGACTTCCTCGATATGGTAGTAGCGCGCCGTTACGGTCTGTTCGCTGGTGATGCGGCTCATTTCAACGCCATTCCAGCGCAGGCGGTCGATCACTTCGCGCCAGGCTTGCGGCACCACATAGGCTTTTGGCGCCGGCACCACCACATCGGCGTCGAAGCGGTTGTAATACTTGATATCGGCTTCCCACGGCTGCGAGCGGTCGTACGACAGGCGCTGGTAATCACCGATCACGCTGGGCGTATATTGCGCCTGATAGCCCTTGAAGCGGAAGGTCGACGGCTGCTCTTCGTTCATGCGCCAGCTGACCGGCCATTCGCGCTGCTGGCGGCCGGCGGCTTTTGCTTGCGCGCGCAATTGACGGATCTGCTCGCCATGCTCGACCGTAAACGCCATAGTGATGTCGAGCAGGGCGCGCATCGAGGCGTAACGGTCGGCGAACGGTTTCAACATATGCGTTTCGGGCATGAAGCCGATCACATGGTGCAGGGCCGCAAAGCCGGTCGAAAAGCGCGGCACTTCCAAAAATTCCGCAATCCCATGGTCGGGGCTGTCCTTGAGCGGATTCACATACGGGCAGGTCGGCCAGCCTGCTGCTTCCATGTGCGCGAAGATATGCGGCAGCATGGTGTCTTGCAGGAAGGGGCCCAGGCCATTGCCCAGCTTGTCCGTCTGCGTGTGGATCAGGGTCATGGTGTACGGGTAGTCAGCACCGTTGGACGTATGGGTGTCGACCATCACGTCCGGGTCCCAGCTGGCCAGCAGGCGGTTGAATACCTGCGCGTTCAGGCTGTCGCACTTGATGAAGTCGCGGTTCAGGTCCAGGTGGCGGCTGTTGCCGCGAAAGCCGAACTGTTCCGGGCCATCCTGGTTGACGCGCGAAGTATTGGCACGGTTCAGGCTGCCATCGACGTTGTAGATTGGAATAAACAGCAGCACGGTGCTGCCCAGCGCCGCCAGGCGGGCCGGGTCGGTGCACAAGTCGCGCACGATGGCCATGCAGGCGTCAATGCCTTCCGGTTCGCCCGGGTGGATGCCGTTGTTGTTGAAAAATACGGTACGCCCTGCCTGCTTGATCTGCGCGCGGTCGAACACGCCGTCGGCGCTGACCACGCCAGCGTGGATCGGCACGCCCGAATCGGACAGGCCGATCTGTTCAAAATGCAGCACTTGTGGATAGCGTGCGGCGAGTTCTTTGTAGAAAGTGATGCATTCCAGCCAGGTCGTGGTCTGGTTGTGGTTACCGAGTTCGTAGGTTGTGCGCAAGTCTTGTGGCATGGCGGTCTGAGTCTGAGGGGGCGGAAAGCACGCTGGATAAGCGCGCTCGCAAGGGGGCAATTGTAGCACCGGCGTCTTCGGCTTGATGCGGTGCAGAAGGCGGTATCAAAGGCCGTGTTATCAATAAGCCTCACAAACGGGAGGCGCCATGCGCACCATCATCATTATCCTGCTGTGCTGGTACGCCAGCAGTGCTGCCGCCCATGACGGTTCGGTGACCATCGCCGCCGATGGTGCATTGATACGCTATCGCGGCATGCTGCTGGCGCTCGATGGCGCAGTCGCCGAACCAGCCGGGCAAGCCGTCGATCTGCGCTTGAGGTCGGGCAGCTTGCCGCTGTGGCAGTCGATGACCCGGCGCAAGGGCAAGGTGCGTGTGGAAATCACGGCGTTGCCAGGCCCGGGCGACTTGCCCGCCCTGTTGCTGGACTTTGGCGACAATGGCTACCGTATCGTGATCCCGGCCGCCAGCATGGAACCGGTGGATTATCCCCTGCTGGCGCAGCGCTATCCGGGCGCCGACCTGGCCCTGCCACTGGAGCATGGCCAGCGCGTGATCCTGCATGGCGTGCAGCGGCAAACCTCGCCATACCGGTTTTCCAATCTCAGGCGCTAGACGAAAAAAAGCCACTTCCGAAGAAGTGGCCCAGGCTGCAACTGCCCGTCGCCGGGCTGGTTGACTACTTATTCAGCGCCCATTTCTTTCAGCAGATTGTCGGCGTGATCGACATGCTTCATGTTCCACAGCATGTAACGCAGGTCGACCTGGATCGAACGGGTGTTGGCCTTGTTGTAGTCCCAATCGGAAATGATCGAGTCCAGCGTGCCATCGAAGGCCAGGCCGATGAATTCACCTTTCGAGTTCAGCGCAGCCGAACCGGAGTTGCCGCCGGTGATGTCCAGGGTGGCCAGGTAATCGACCGGCACGGTTTTCAGTTTCGGATCGACAAATTTGCCGAAGTCCTTGGCCTTGATCGCTGCCAGCTGGTTCGCAGGCGCGTTGAATTCGCCTTCGCCGGTGGCTTTGGCGACCACCCCATTGACGGTGGTAAACGCGGTCCAGGTGGTGCCGTCGGCGCCGTGGTCACGCGAAGCAACTTTGCCGAACGTCACGCGCAGGGTGCTGTTGGCGTCAGGATAGACGGCTTGGCCCTTGCTCTTCATGTAGGCGATCTTTGCTTTCATGTAGTTGGCGTACGACTGCTGGATCTTGCCCGACAGCTCTTCGTCTTCCGCTTCGTTTTTCAGCGAATCCGGATACATGGCAACGGCTGCCTGGATAAAGGTATCCTTGCTGGCTTGGAATTCGGCTGGCGTGCGTTTCAGCCATTCCGTGCGTTCTGCCTTGTCGCCCAGCTTGCTGCCGGCATACAGCTTGTCCAGTGCTGCTGCCAGGTCGGCTTGCGACATGCCGTCCTTGATGCCGATGGCGGCGTCAAAGCTGGCGCGGCGCTGGGCTGCTGGCTGGGCGGCGTACTTGGCCAGGCTGTTCAGTACCAGCGCCTTGTCGACTTTTTCATCGTAGGTGCGCTCGACCGAGGAGATGCTCGATTCCAGGCGTGGCAGGTCGCGCGTCTGGTAACCCGATTTGCGCTCGGTATCGGCCTTGGTGCTTTCATTGGCCAGGCGGTACAGGCTGCGTGCCGTGCTCAGCAGGCGTGGCTGCGCGTAGCCCAGGAAGAAGTCGCGCTTGGTGTCGGCGTCGCGCTCGGCGATCAGCTTTTCCACCTGCTCGATGTCGCCGGCGAACTCGGCCTTGCGGGCGGCGTTGGCGTTGACCCAGGTTTTCAGCGCTTCATGTTCGGCCGTCTTGCGGGCCAGGAAGTCGCTGCCCGCGTAGGAGTCCAGCATGCCCTGGCGGTTCTTGTAGTAATTGTTCACGCCGGCAACTTGGCCCGCGTATTTCAGCGCGACGTCCTTGTTGTCTTTGGTTTCGCGCGCGATGATGGCCAGCGTTTCGCCCGAGGCTTTGACAAACGCAGGGTAGTTCCAGTCAAACGTGAACGCTACTTCCGACGGCAGGCGGTGACGGTTGGTGCGGCCGGGGTAGCCCAGCGCCATCACGAAATCGCCTTCTTTCAAGCCATCCTTGGCCAGTTTCAGCACGTGTTTCGGCTGATACGGCACGTTGTCCTTGCTGAAGTCGGCAGCTTTGCCGTCGCGGCTGACATAGGCGCGGTAGAAACCGTAGTCGCCCGTGTGGCGTGGCCACATCCAGTTGTCGGTGTCGCCGCCGAACTTGCCCACGCCGGCCGGTGGTGCATGGACCAGGCGCACGTCGCGAATTTCCAGTTGCTTGATCAGGTAGAACTCCAGGCCGCCGTAGTAGGCCGACACGGTGCAGCGGAAGCCCGCTTCTTTTTCGCATTCGGCGACCAGTTTCTTCTGGTTTTTTTCGATCGCGTCGATGCGTGCCTTGCCTTGCAGCTTGGCCACGTCGGCGGTGATGATCTTGTCGCTGACATTGGTTACGGCCGAGGTGACGAAGATGCGGCTGCCTGGCGCGGCCGGCAGTTCTTCAGCGAAAGTCTTGGCCAGGAAACCGTTGGCCAGCAGATCGCGCTCCTTGGTGGAATTGATCGCCACGCTGTTGTAGACGCAATGGTGGTTGGTGGCAACCAGGCCTTGCGGCGAGACAAACGAGGCCGAGCAGCCGCCCAGGCTGACGATGGCGCCCATCGGGAATTCGGTCAGCTTGGTCAGGGTGGCCGGGTCCAGTTTCAGGCCGGCGGCTTTCAATTCCTTGGCTACTTGTGGCAGCTGTTGTGGCATCCACATGCCTTCGTCGGCGTGTGCAAAATTGCTCAGGATAGCGAGCGCAATCAGGGATTTTTTCATTCGAGTTCTGGTCTTTTACATGAAGGGAAGTCGGATTTTAGCGGCTGTACCCGCTGATTTTTTCAGCGGGCGACCTAGAGTATCCGTATCACCGTGTGACTAGTCAATGACATTTTCCGTATCACAAGGTCAACCGTGTCGCATGCGCCAGACAAAGAATGACCATGGCCGGGCGCTTGCGCGGCCCGGCCATGGTGAAAGTTATTGCTTTTCGGCTATCGTATTGACAGCCGCACGACAGGCATGCCGGCTTAACGCATCTTGCCTCGACGCAGCAAGTTGACAATGCCCAGCAGGATCACGGCGCCCAGGAAGGAAACCAGCAAGGATGCAAGGCTGAAGTTGTCGCTATTGATGGTGCCCGTGCCGAACAGTGGGGCCAGCAGCCAGCCGCCGAGGAAGGCGCCAACGATGCCGACCACGATGTTCAGGAAGATGCCTTGTTGCGCATTGGTTTTCATGACCATGCTGGCCAGCCAGCCTATCACGCCACCGATAACTATCCAGATAATGAAATTCATGTGATCCTCCGCCCGATCAAGAAATGGTTGTGGTTTGCGCCAGCAGTGCTGATGGCTGATCACATCTTGCGCCAGCTGCGCGCTTCGGTCGGTGCGGCAGTGCACATGCATGACAACTTGCTACGCCGTCGCCGCATGAAAAAAGCCCGCCTGGCTGCTGGCAGCGAGGCGGGCTTTTTGACCAACGACTATCTTAATCAGCCTTGATGGCTTCCACCTGAATCGCCAGCTTGACTTCCGGCGAGAACGCCGGCAGGCCGAAGCTCAGGCCAAAGTCGTCGCGCTTGAATTGGGCCGTGGCGTTTGCGCCGCACACTTCACGCTTGTAGCGCGGGTGCATGATGCACTTGAACTTGTCCACCTTCAGTGTTACCGGTTTGGTCACGCCCAGCAGGGTCAGTTCGCCGTCGACTTCGGTCAACTGATCACCGGTGAACTTGAGCTTGTTGCTCTTGTAGGTGATTTGCGGGAATTTTTCCACGTTGAACATGTCCGCTTTCTTGGCGTGGGTATTCATCGCATCGAGGCCGAAGTCGATCGAATCGGCTTCGATCACCAGGTCCAGCGAGCCGGTCTTGGCAGCGCGGTCCAGGGTGACCGTACCCTTGGTCTTGTTGAACTTGCCGCGCCAGACGGACATGCCCATGTGATCGGCTTCAAAGCTGGGGAAGGTATGGGTCGGGTCGAGGTTGTACGTATCGGCGGCGGCCATGGCCGAACCAGCGCTGGCGGCGGCCAGCATGGCGATCATCAAGTGCGAAATTTTCATTGAAGTCCTAAAAGGTTTACCGTCGGGATGGTTTTTACTGCGCTGCTACGTGGAATTTAATCGTTACCTCGTCGGCGACCATGCTGGTGTCTTTCCACTCGCCTTCGCCGATGTTGTAGGTCAGGCGCTTGATCGGCAGGGCGCCGTCAAACGTGTACTTGCCGCCTTCGGCTTTCACGGTCAACGGGAAGCTCACGTCGGTGGCCTTGCCCTTGATGTTGAGCTTGCCGGTGACGGTCAGCTTGCCGGCGCCGGCCGCCTTGATGCCGCTCGACACAAACGTCGCTTTCGGGAACTGGGCCGCGTTGAACCATTCTTTCTTCGCTACCTCCTTGTTGTATTCCGGGTCGCCAATGTCGATGCTGGCCGTGTCGATTTCCACGGTTGCCTTGGAGGCGTCCGGCGTGGCCGGGTTGTAATCGATGGCGATATTGAATTTCTTGAACTTCGCTTCGACCGGCACATTCATTTGCTTGAAGACGGCCGAGACGCTCGACTTGGCGGGATCGGTTTTCAGCAGGGTGGCGGCGGTGGCGGCCACGGACAGGCCCAGCAGGGAAGCGAGGACAATGCGTTGGGTGGTTTTCATTTTATTTTTCCTGGTAGTTCAGTAAAGGGAGGTGCGCGATCACGGAAGCATGCGTTTGAGGACGCCATCCTTGTCGATGAACTGGTGCTTGAGCGCCGCCAGTACGTGGGCGGCAACGGCCGCGGCCATTGTCATGTTCAGAACATAGTGAATGTCTTTTAAGAGCGGCTTAAGCTCGGGATTGGGTGCCATGATGACGGGCAGCTGGAACAGGCCCAGGTAGACCACCGGCACGCCTGCCGCCAGGGTGTACAGATAGCCGGAAACTGGCACGGCAAAGATCAGGATATACAGCAGCACGTGCATGGCGTCGGCCGCCTTTTTTTGCCAGGCGACCATGCTGGCCGGATGCGGTGGCGGCACATTGGCTTTACGCCACAGCAGGCGGATGGCGGCGATCGCCAGCACCGTCACGCCCAGCCATTTGTGCCAGGAAAAGTATTTGAGCTTGGTCGGCGTCAGGCCCGGGATATCGACCATGACCAGGCCCATGGTGAAGGCGCTGATGATGAGCAGGGCGGTCAGCCAGTGCAGGAGGATGGCGGTGTTGCTGTAGCGATGCATCGATTGCTTTCTTGAAAGTAGTACGTGTTAGGACTAATCCAGCCTAATATACCAAAGAAAAACAAAGTGCGCAGGGGCGCTGCAGATTCTACAAGAAAGACCGGCATAAAAACCGCGGGGCGGGCGGCATTTGTTTGCCGGCCGCCCCGCAGGGAGTGAAAGCACCTGTCGCCAGGCGCCGATGTGCAGTACTTAGATGGCCTTGGCCAGCTGCGCCGCGATACCGATGTAATTTGCCGGCGTCATGGTCAAGAGCACGTCTTTCGCGTCCTGCGGAATGGCCAGGCCGTTGACGAAGGTTTGCAGCGCTTCTTTCGAAATGCCCTTGCCGCGCGTCAGTTCCTTCAGTTGCTCATATGGGTTTTCAATGCCATAGCGGCGCATCACGGTCTGCACCGGTTCGGCCAGCACTTCCCAGGTCGCATCCAGGTCTTGCGCCAGGCGCGCGTGGTTTACTTCCAGCTTGTTCAGGCCGCGCAGGCAGCTGTCGTAGGCCAGCAAGGTGTAACCCAGGCCGACGCCGATATTGCGCAGCACGGTCGAATCGGTCAGGTCGCGCTGCATGCGCGAGACCGGCAATTTTTCCGACAGGTGTTTCAGCACGGCGTTGGCCAGGCCCAGGTTGCCTTCCGAGTTTTCAAAGTCGATCGGGTTGACCTTGTGCGGCATGGTCGACGAGCCGATTTCGCCGGCCTTCAGTTTCTGCTTGAAGTAGCCCAGCGACACATAGGTCCAGATATCGCGGTTCAGGTCCAGCAGGATGGTGTTGACGCGCGCGAAGGCGTCGAACAGTTCGGCCATGTAGTCATGCGGCTCGATCTGGATGGTGTACGGATTGAATACCAGGCCCAGGCGCTGTTCGATCACGGCTTGCGAAAACGCCGGCCAGTCGAATGACGGGTAGGCCGACAAATGGGCATTGTAGTTGCCTACTGCGCCATTCATCTTGCCGAGGATTTCCACCTGTTCGATACGTTTCACGGCGCGCTGCAAGCGCGCCACGACGTTGGCAAATTCCTTGCCCAAGGTGGTCGGGCTGGCTGTCTGGCCGTGCGTGCGCGACAACATTGGTACGTCGGCATTGGCGTGGGCGATCTGCGTCAGCTTGGCCACCAGGCCGCTCAAGGCTGGCAGCATCACGCCGTCGCGCGCAGCTTTGAGCATCATGCCGTGCGAGGTGTTGTTGATGTCTTCCGAGGTGCAGGCAAAGTGGATGAACTCCGAGGCGGCCACCAGTTCCGGCACGTCGGCGACTTGCTCCTTGAGCCAGTATTCAACCGCTTTCACGTCATGGTTGGTGACCGCTTCGATGGCCTTGATGCGGGCCGCGTCGGCTTCCGAGAAGTCAGCCGCCATTTTGTCGAGCAGCGCGTTCGCTTGCGCCGAGAACGGCTTGATCTCGTCGAAGCCCGCTTGCGACAGCGCTTGCAGCCAGGAAATCTCCACTTTCACGCGGTGGTGCATGAAACCGGCTTCGGACAGGATCGGGCGCAGCAGATCGGTCTTGCTGGCGTAGCGGCCATCGAGCGGAGACAGGGCCGACAGCGTGGAATACGGAGTAGTAGAGGTCATGAGAGCGGACGCAAGTTAATGAAACGGTGGGCGCGTGGCGCGCAGCAGAGCCTGGGCAAGCGCGCTGGTCACGCGCTGGCAGAGGGAAGGCGCCACGGGAAAACAGCGATTTTACCACTGCTGGCCACCCTTTTGATGCTGGCGGCCGGTGCGCGGGCCGAATGCGGCATGTCCGCCACACTGGCCGACAGGCATGTCGCACGCTGCCAAATGCGGGCCGCGCCGATGCTATACTGATAGCACCTCGTCTACTTTAAAGTGTCCATGAAACTGATCGGTTCCCTCGCCAGCCCGTATGTCCGCAAAGTCCGCATCGTGCTGGCAGAGAAAAAGCTCGACTATGCTTTCGAGCTGGAAAACGTGTGGGTGCCCGAGACGCGCATCGCCGAAGCCAATCCGCTGGGCAAAGTGCCTTGCCTGGTGATGGAAGACGGCAGCGCGCTGCTCGATTCGCGCGTGATCGTCGAATACCTCGACACCCTCACGCCGGTGTGCAAACTGCTGCCGGCCGGCGGCAATGGCCGCGAGCGCGCCGACATCAAGAACTGGGAAGCGCTGGCCGACGGCATCCTCGACGCGGGCGTGCTGATGCGCCTGGAGCGCGCCCAGCGCCCGCCCGAACAGCAGAGCGAAGCGTGGATCGCGCGCCAGCACGACAAGGTCACGCGTGGCCTGGCCGTGCTCGACGCGCGCCTGGGCGAGAGCGTGTATTGCGCCGGCAAGAACTACACGCTGGCCGACGTGGCGGTCGGCTGCGCGCTGGGCTGGCTCAGCTTCCGCTTTCCTGAAATCGACTGGCGCGGCGAACACCCGGCGCTGGCGCGATTGTTCGACAAATTGTCCGAGCGGCAGTCGTTCAAGGACACCGTACCGCAGGCTTGAAACCGCGGACGAAAAAAAACCGGCAGGCTTGCCGGTTTTTTGTTGGGCGCTGAAGATTACTCTTCGACCGCCATTTGGCTCTGCAGGTAATTTTGCAGGCCGATCTTGGCGATCAGGTCGATCTGTGTTTCCAGCCAGTCGATATGCTCTTCGGTGTCTTCCAGAATCATCAGGAACAGGTCGCGCGACACATAGTCGGCGGCCTTTTCGCTGATGGCGATGCCTTCCTTGACGGTGGCGTGCGCGGCGCGTTCCAGTTTCAAATCGCATTCGAGCATTTCCGGTGTGTTCTCGCCGATCAGCAGCTTGTGCAGCGCTTGCAAGTTAGGCAGGCCGTCGAGCATCAGGATGCGGTCGATCAGCTTGTCGGCGTGTTTCATTTCGCCGATCGATTCTTCGTATTCTTTCTTGCCCAGCTTTTCCAGGCCCCAGTGCTTGTACATGCGTGCATGCAGGAAGTACTGGTTGATGGCCGACAGTTCGTTGGTGAGCTGTGCGTTGAGCATGCGGATGACTTCTTTATCGCCCTTCATGGGATTTCCTTTGTTCTGTGCTGCGGTCAATGATGAAACCGGATCTTGGGGCGGTCACTACCGGGTGGCGCCAAGGCTGCCTGGTGACGCATGCGATTGCTTGTTTGCCGGTCTCGCTATGCCCGCATGATAGCGCAAAATGTTAGTCATTTTTGACCTGAAACATGGTTTTTCCGTATTTTTAACGTAAATATCGCGCGAATAAAACCCATTCTCAAATGGATTGCCACACTCGGCCAATTTTTATTCGTCAAGGCAAATGAAGGCCATACTCATTCGCATTTCAGATGCCCGTTGCAAGCTGTGCGGTTCTTGCTTTCAAGCCTGTTTTGGCATGGTGGCCGGTGCGATAATCGGGTAATGATTTTTATTTACAAAGGAAAGCAAGATGATGCTGCATATACCTGGCGTGCTGACGCCTGAACAGGTGTCGTATTTCCGCCAGCGCCTGGCGCAGACCGACTGGGTCGATGGCCGCGCCAGCGTGGGCGAGCAGGGCGCCAAGGTCAAGCGCAACCGACAGCTGGCCGAAGGCTCGCCGCTGGCGCTGGAGCTGGGCGAGATCGTCAGCCGCGCCCTGATGGCCAATCCGCTGTTCTTTGCCGCCGCGCTGCCGCTGCGCATCCTGCCACCCTTCTTCAACAGCTACGCCGGCGGCGAGCACTATGGCCTGCATGTCGACGGCGCCATCCGCACGCCCAAGGGCGGCATGCAGTCGATGCGCGCCGACGTCTCGTCGACCGTGTTCCTGAGCGAACCGGAAGAATACGAGGGCGGTGAACTGGTGGTGGTCGATTCCTACGGCACGCATGAAGTCAAGCTGCCGGCCGGCGACGTCATCGTCTATCCGTCGACCAGCGTGCATCGCGTGCTGCCCGTCACCAGTGGCGAGCGCATCTGCTCATTCCTGTGGACCCAGAGCATGGTGCGCGATGACTGGAAGCGCAGCATGTTGTTCGAGCTGGATCAGAATATCCAGCAAGTGCGCGGCACGCATGGCGATTCGGAGGCGACGGTGGGGTTGACGGGGCATTATCACAACCTGCTCAGGATGTGGGCGGAGATTTAGTGCTCGCTATAAGCTGTCCAATGCATTTAAAGATGCAAGGCCTAAAATGGCGGGCCGGAGTGAACTGACCCCAAATAGTTGGACGGTTTAATTTGCTAGCTGCTCAAGAACTGAGTTCTGTACTGCACAGGACTCAGCCCTTTTAGCTTGAGCT
>NZ_JBXAVX010000022.1:0-96179 GCF_057291295.1 Janthinobacterium sp. 1L-D-8-B-C4 | reverse complement strand
AGAGCAATACGGGTCAGCGCCGAGCAGCTGGAGCAGTGGAAACGGGCACAGCTTAAATTAGTCGGGAAAGTGTCTTGACTGATGGATCCACTTTACCCGCCACCGGCGAGCTGGCAACTACCGCACGCTCGATATTTCTCGAGATGCGCGCGATACGGTTTTCGATGGCTTCGTCGGTCAGCCCAGGCTGAAGACGCTTCATCTGATTGAAACGTCCTTGCACATAGGCGGTTTTCAACAAGGCAAAGGACGCCGTCGTTACCGTTGCAGGTTCTGCAGACACAACCCGTGGCGACAAGGTCTCGAACGCGCGTAATAGTTCCAGGTTACTGAACACTGCCTTTGCGTATGTGACCAGTTCCCATGCGTCGATTAGCTCATCCGAATCGTCCAGACTCATTGGCTATGACTCGTAGCGTGGGACAACGTTCAAGACTTCATAAAACCCGTCCACGCCGACAGAACGTTTGGCGACGGCGTTGACGCCAAAGTTGATCCTAATCTTCGGCGGCACCAGCCAACTTGCAAAATCAAACGGCCTACCTTCACTGTTTTTGTCGACGTGCGATGCGTTCCAGGCATCCAATGCTTCCTTCACGGCCTCATTCAAGCTGACAGTGGAATTGCCACTGCGTTTGAACACTTCATTCGGATTCAGGAAGGCCCACAGTAAGGGGCAAGAAAGGAGAATGACAACAAAAGAATGCAGATTCTTTTTTCCTGCAGCTTGGCCCAAGGCCTCAACGAAAGGCCGGTCGGTATCCTTCGGACTTTCCTTGCGTCCGGGCATAGGAGAAGTAAAAACAAGCATTCCATGGAGGATCGTCGTGATCTGCCGGTGCAGAATTTGTCCACTCTTCCAGGCGGCTGTCACATTTTCATCTAGTCCCATCAAATCATCGTGTATGCGCACTGCGATGCTTCCTAGCATTGCCGGAGAAATACTGCCCGCCTCGATATGCTGGCGCGCGAAGGTATGCCAAGCTTTCAAATTACTGAAAAAATCGTTGAATGCGACCTTCTGATCCGCGGGGGCTGATTCTGCAATAGTAGCTTCGCCGGTTTCTGGTGCGTGCAGCTCTTCATATTCCAAGAAATCAACATCTTCCGAAGAACCAGCAGTGCCGAATGCCGGAACTGTTGACGATACAGAATATGCAGCAAGATCACCAATGTCGCTGGACATCAGCAAGTTACCGATCACGGAAAACAGTGAAATCGCCGACACCGACCAGAAGGTTTCACCACGGGCGCTGAACCGGCCATAGACGATGAGGCTCAGAACATCGCCGAATTCGGCACATCGCGATTTACGAAGATCATCGACTGAAAACCAAGCGACGCCATTTCTAGGCTGCAATTTCCCGCCGCCCTCCGCCACAATTTTGTCAAGCCATTGTTTCGTTACTTCGCTGATACCGGATCTACCCGCAAGCTCACTGACTATCGTTTTGTCTTGTAAGTCTTTGGCGCCATACACCCTATGCAAAATACTTTCTCGTTGGAATTGATTAGCCAAACCAACAGATCCAAATGAGCTGGCAGGTACTTTCCCGATTTTTTGCTGGAATCGGTCAATGGACCCGATACGCGCCGCCAGTTCGGGCAGCGTGGGAGATGCCTGCGCCCAAAGGAAGCCATAAACGGCTTCTCGATTCTTCTCGTCTGCCAATTCGGGGCGACGCATCATTGCCACAGGAAGCGCAAGGGAAAACAGTGCTTGCAATACTGCGCCATGCCTAGTTTCGAGACCCTGCGCTAAGCACAAGCCCAGACAATGTACGACGATCGCTTTTGTTCGATCGGCAGGCACGCCGAACCGAAGCAGGTCGGGTGCATCTTTTTGTCTGATCAACCAGCTGAAAGTTTCGCGCAAGGTATATTCGAAACTACCTTTATCGATCAGGTCCGTTGGTACACGCATAGTGCGGAGCCTGGCTTCAAAAACCGTCAGCACTGCTTTTCGGCTCTGCTGTCTGTCATCAACGGCAAGCGCACGAAGGTAACTCAACACCAGTCGCAGATGCTCCATTGCAACGAAATCGAAGAAAGGATGATGGCGGGTGCTACGGTCTTCAAGTAAATGCTGCCGGATCTTTGTGCTGGCCCAGTCTTTGACATCCTCGCCGTCATCGCCAGAATGCAAGGAAATTTTTACACGATCCTGCTTACCTTGGATAATGCCCCCCAAGGCCAACATCGATACGCGGTTCTGCGGGGGCACAACCTTTAATAAATATTGTTCCTCGAGTTCTAATACGGCGTTTGCGATATTGTGCTTATCTTCTCCGATGATAGCCGGGTCATTTTTTAGAACCTTATCGCCAAATGTCTCGTAAATACCTCGACGCAAAAGCCGGCCGTATAAATCCAGATCACCGGACACCAACAGTACCAATCGTGGCGACGTCAAATATTTGCGGATGGTTTCCAAAATGGTGTGTCCAAGCGAAAAATTCGTGTCGACGTCGTCGAACGCAAGGACAAAGGCGTGCTTGTCAAGCGCGGTCAGTGCATCTTCAATATAAGCGCCAAGTTTTCGCTCGAAGAGCCGTCCTTTCATCGCCTTGTTCAGTCCACGGCTCATCACCCAACTGGCATCTTCCCATTCACTCCCATACACCGCGTTCGCGCCTATGCCATCGAGGAGGCCGAGGCCTTCGGCCAAGGCTTGACGTGAATTGGTCAGGGTATCAACACTGACGTGTGCATTAGCAATTGCCGTTTCGATCATCGATAGGATCACGATGATAACGTTTTCTTTCGTCTCAATCAGCGTTGGATCGATCATCGGCAGCACGTGCAGTTTTTTCGCGATCGAACCAACGCTTCCATCCTGCGGGTTGTCCAATCGTTGCAAGGCGGTCAAAAGAAAGGTCGTCTTGCCGCTGCCTCGGCCGCCTTCGATGAGAACGGCATTGTGCGGCCTTGGGTAACTTAATGCCGTGTCCCTGTAGTGAGCTAGCGGCTCTGTAGGAATCGCGCTCAACTGCTTATCAATCAGGTCGGTGAGACGCGTAAAAGCATCCTTCTGCAAGATGTCGGTCGGCGTTTTAATCCTATCCAGTTCGCTTTTGGAAAGATCGATTTTATAGGGCTCGCTCATGACGATTGCCTTGCATAAGAGTAAATGATTACAGGATTATAGTGGTAAATATTGATTGATAAAAGCTGTTGAGAAATGGTTGGCATGCGGGATAGGCGGCCACACAGCCATCGGTGTGAGCCAAGGGGCCGCTGGCTTGTTAGACCATAAATTCACGGTTTGTAAATGACGTGCGTTAGCGGCTCCAAATAGGTTCTCTCCTGGCTGATTGCCGACCTTCACCAATCTCACCCCTTTCTCAAACTGCGCATGACGAAATGAGCCACAGCCACTTTCTGCCTGTCCGTCAGATCCACTTATTGCCCAGGCCGTGCGTTTGCCTTCGTATCCCTAACGTTTGCGGCAATCCGGGTCAATCCGGAAAACGCTGATTCAGCGCCAATGCCTCATCCAGATTCGCAATCAACAACTCCACATACTGCGGGTCAAGGTGGCTGCCGCTCACTTCGCGCAGGTAGCTGATGACGCGTTCGAGGGGCCAGGCGTCTTTGTAGCAGCGCTTGTGCATCAGGGCGTCGAAGACGTCGGCCACTGCGGCGATGCGGGCGTATTTGTGGATGTGCTCGCCGACCAGGCCTTGCGGGTAGCCGCTGCCGTCGTATTTTTCGTGGTGCTGGTGGGCGATCACGGCGGCCGCTTTCAATAGTGGGCGTTGCGAGCCGTCGAGGATCGACATGCCGACCGTCGGGTGCTGCTTCATGATTTCCCATTCGGCGGCGTCGAGCTTGCCCGGTTTCAGCAGCACCGCGTCGGGGGTCGAGATCTTGCCGATGTCGTGCATCGGCGCGGCGTGGCGCAGCACCATGGTTTCTTCGTCCGACATGCCCGACGCCTGCGCCAGCAGCTGGCACACTTCGGCCATGCGGCGCACGTGGTTGCCGCCTTCATGCGAGCGCGATTCCACCACGTCGCCCAGGCGCAGGATCAGTTCGGCCTGGGTGTCGGTGATTTCCTGGGTCAGCAGGATATTGTCGAAGGCGATCGCCACGCCCGAGCAGAATACTTCCAGCAGCTGCGCGTCGAGGTCGGAAATTTCTTCCACGCCTTTCAGCACCAGCAATGACGCCTTGCCGCTGCTGTTCGGGAAATAGCCGACATAGGTGTCGCCATGCAGGCGCGAGATTTTATTGCTTTTGGCGTGGTCCAGCTGCGACAGCAGGGCGGGGCTCAGCATGCCGTCGTCGGTGTCGCCGATCTGTGCCAGGATTTCATAATCCTGCTCGCCGGTAATGGCGCTGGCGCCGCGCAGGCGCAGCAGCATGCTCGTTTCCAGGCGCAGCAGGGCGACCACTTGCTGCAGCAGGCCGCTGGCGAAGTCGCGCAGGTTGCGCTGCTTGAAAATATGCGCCGAGGCGGCGATCACGCGTTCCAGGCCTTCGCGGTAATGCAGCTGCGACAAACGGGCTTCCTCGACCTTCATGATGTCGCGGTAGGCGCGCAGGGCGGCAAAGGTGGTGGTAAACAGCTTGGTGCGGTCGAGCTCGGTTTTTTCCTTGTAGTCGTTGATGTCGTAATTGACGATCACGCGCTCTTCAGGCGCCTGGCCCGGCTGGCCGGTGCGCAGCACGATGCGGGTAAATTGATTGCCCAGGTCTTCGCGCATCCAGCGTGCTACTTCCAGGCCGCTGTCTTCGCGCTCCATCACCACGTCGAGAAACACCAGCGCGATGCCTTCTTCGCGCGCCAGTACCTGCTTGGCTTCGGCGCCGCTGTAGGCGTGCACGAAACTGAGGGCGCGGCCTTCGAGGCGGAAACGGGATAGTGTCAGTTTGGTAATGTCGTGGATGTCGGGTTCATCGTCGACGAGCAAGACTTTCCACGGCGGTAACTTGGGCGAAGCTGAAGACAAAAATGACATAAGGGCGAATTCCGCTAAAGGGCATGACTGACCGCCACGCGCCAGGCATCCCTGTGCGCCACCACTGGCGTTGCGCGTTTTCCGGGCGCATTTTATCGATTGTAGACCGAGCGCATGGTATTAACAACAGGCAAGAAAAATTGTCCTGCTTCCAAGCAACAGTGCTTGCAGCTACATGGAAACATTGCCATACATACTTTATCGCTTATGCAACTATATTTTCAAGACAATACTTTGTTTTAATTAATATTGCCAATAAAACCGTCGAATAATCGATGCGCGCCGGTATGGCGCCTGGCCGCTACTTCGTAACAAGGTATGAATTAGCATGGCGATGGCAGCGCATGCGCGTATATTTGACTCGGATGTTTTTTGAAAGGGATGATCATGAAAAAGAAAATCACGCACTTGCTGCTGGCGGGAAGCGTCTTTCTGGCTGCTGGTGCCGCGTGGGCACAGCATCCTGCCTCGACCACGGCTTCCGGCAATACCGAAGTGTTCTATGACAAGCCAGACCAGTTCACCGATATCTCGTTCGACCCGCGCAAGCGCGAAGATGCCTTGACGGAGCTGACGCGCCACTTCGACAAGCTGGGCGCGTCCTTGCCGGCTGGCCAGCGCTTGAAGATCGTGGTCACCGATGTCGACCTGGCGGGCCGTGAAGATCCGCACGTGCGCTCGGCGAACGAGATCCGCGTGCTGACGGGCGGCGTCGACTGGCCGCGCATCAGCCTGTCGTATGAGCTGGAACAGGACGGCAAGGTTGTCAAGAGCGACAAGGCGCAACTGTCCGATATGTCCTACCTGACGCGCATGAACCGTTATTCCAGTGGCGAGCGCCTGCGCTATGAAAAGCTGATGATCGACGAATGGTTTGCAAAGACCTTCAATGTGCCGCGCAAATGACGCTCAAGCCATGATCAGTCGATCCAGTTCACCTGGGTAAATTTGCTGCCGAAGTCTTCCGGCATCGGCACGACCTGGCTGCGCTTGTAATTGAAAAAGACAAAGCCCGACTTGGCCATCGCGATCAGGGTATTGTCGCGCGGACGCGTGATGCGGAAGGTGATGTCGCCGCCGTATTTGTTGAAGTCCATCACACCCACTTCGAACAGCAGCTGGTCGCGCGCATGGGCTTCGGCGCGGTAGGTGGTTGCCAGGTCGGTGACGATGATGCCGGTGCCATCGGCCTCGATGTCGCGCACGCCGAATTCGAACAGGAAGCGGGCGCGCGCCTCCGAGATCATGGAGATCATCGAATCGTTGCCAAGATGGTTGCCGGCATTGATATCGGTGGTGCGCACCGTCAGTTGCGAAGAATAGCAGTATTGGTCTTCGGGAAATTCAAGTGTCAAACGGGCCATGGGTCTCTCTTGATCGGGTGTGCCAGACGTGGCGGGAAAGTCAATTCTAGCCGCTTCCCCGCCCTGCGTCGAAAAAAACACCCCCGGCGATCACTTGCGCACGATGCGGTAAACCTTGCCGCTGCTGCTGAGCATGTACAGCTCTTTCTGCGCATCCTGGCCGAACGACACAATATTGCCCACGTTGGTGATGGCCCAGTCCGTCACGGCCGAGGCGCTGCCATTGCTGTAAGTAAAGCTCTTCAGCCAGCCGCTGCAATAGTCGGAATACAGATAGTGACCAGCCAGTTCCGGTAGCGCCGTGCCGCGGTAGACATAGCCGCCCGTGATCGAGCAGCCGCCGGCGTTGTCGTGGCCGTATTCAACCTTGGGCAGCACCAGCCCCGCCTGGTTGCAACTGGCGTTGTTGTAGCACTGCGTGCCTTCCATGATGTTCCAGCCGTAGTTATTGCCAGCCGTGCCGACTGGCGCCACATTGATCTCTTCGCGTTGGGCTTGGCCGACGTCGGCGATATACAGCAGTTGCGCCGTGGTATCGAAAGCATAGCGCCACGGATTGCGCAGCCCGTAGGCCCAGATTTCCGCGCGCTGGCCGGCCGTATTGGCAAACGGGTTGCCGGCCGGGATGGCATACGGTTGTGCAGTCGTGCTGGCGTTCACGTCTAGGCGCAGCATTTTGCCCAGCAGAACATTGGTGTTTTGCGCGTTGCCCGAAGGGTCGCCACCGCCGCCGCCGTCGCCGGTGGCCGCATACAGATAGCCGTCGGGACCAAAGCTGAGCAGGCCGCCATTGTGGTTGTTGAAGCCGGGGTGGGGAATCGCGATGATCTGCAAGCTGGCCAGCGGATCGGCGAGGTTGGCATTGCCGGCCGAAACCTGGCGCCGTTCGATGACGATGTCGCCTGCCAGATTGGTGTAGTACAGGAAAAAGTAGCCATTGCTGGCGTACTGCGGATGAAACGCGATCGACAGCAGGCCCCGTTCGCCATCGGTGGTGGTGCGGCTGCTGATGTCAAGAAACGGTGTGGCCAGCAGGGTGCCGTTGTCGACAATGCGGATGCGGCCGGCGCGCTCGACGATGAACAGCCGGCTGTCGCCGGGTGGCGCGGTCAGGAAAGTCGGCGCCTGCAAGCCGCTGGCCACCTCCTGCAAGGCCAGCGCCAGCGGCGCCGTGGCCGCGTAGGCAACAGCCGCACTGGCAGTGGCGCCGGCAGCTACTTGCACTTGCTGGGTGGCCGGCGTTGCCGCCAAGGTGCCGGTGCCGTTGGCTACATTGGCGGCGGCAATCGCATAGGCGCCGGGCGCCAGGTCGTTCAGGGTGGTCGTAGCGGTCAGCAGCTTGCTGTAGGAAGCCGGCCCCGTCACGGTGACGGCGCCATTGACGCCGGCCGGCAGGCCGCTGATGGTCACCGCCAGGCTGCCGGTGGTGGGGCCGGGCGGCGGGTCGTCGTCATCGTCGTGGCTGCCGCCGCAAGAAGCGAGCAGGCCCGCGCTGAACAGCAACAGCAGTGCCAGCAATACCTGTTTGAAAGTGGTCAGGAAAGTTCGATTGTGCATGTCTGTCTCCAGGAAGGAACGACGAAGCCGCCTGTCCGTTGTTGGACGGCGATGAAATACAATCATTCATTTTTTCGCTGGCAGAGTTGATCCATCGCAAGCGAACAGATAACTGTGGCGAGCATACGCCTGCCGCAAACAGCTGTTCCGTTCGCTGCCGCACAATCGGACAAAGGCGCGGCGTTTTCAGACAATCGCGCCCTTTGCCGCCCCGCGTGCCGTGCGCGCAGGCCATAATGCGCCATCTGAAACCGAGCAGGAGCAACCCATGAAAACCAAAGCAGCCGTGGCCTGGAAGGCCGGCGCCCCCTTGACCATCGAAACAGTCGACCTGGCCGGCCCGCGCGAAGGCGAAGTGCTGATCGAACTGAAAGCGACCGGCATCTGCCATACCGATTACTACACCTTGTCCGGCGCCGATCCGGAAGGCATTTTCCCCGCCATCCTGGGCCATGAAGGCGCCGGCATCGTGGTCGACGTCGGCCCGGGCGTAAAAACGCTGAAAAAAGACGATCACGTGATTCCGCTGTACACGCCGGAATGCCGCGAGTGCAAATTCTGCCTGTCGCAGAAAACCAATCTGTGCCAGAAAATCCGCAGCACCCAGGGCCGTGGCCTGATGCCGGACGCCACCAGCCGCTTTTCGCTCGACGGCAAGCCGCTGTTCCACTACATGGGCACCTCGACCTTTTCCAACTATATCGTGGTGCCGGAAATCGCGCTGGCAAAAATCCGTGAAGACGCGCCGTTCGACAAGGTCTGCTATATCGGCTGCGGCGTGACCACTGGCGTGGGCGCGGTGCTGTTCTCGGCCAAGGTCGAGGCGGGCGCCAACGTGGCCGTGTTCGGCCTGGGCGGCATCGGCCTGAATGTAATCCAGGCCGCGAAAATGGTCGGCGCCGATAAAATCATCGGCATCGACATCAACCCGGCGCGCCAGGCGATCGCGCGCAAGTTCGGCATGACGCACTTTATCAATCCGAACGAAGTGGAAAACGTGGTCGACGCCATCGTGCAACTGACCGATGGCGGCGCGGACTATAGCTTCGAGTGCGTCGGCAACACCAGCCTGATGCGCCAGGCGCTCGAGTGCACCCACAAGGGCTGGGGCAAGTCATTCATTATCGGCGTGGCGGCCGCCGGCCAGGAAATCTCGACCCGTCCGTTCCAGCTGGTGACGGGCCGCGAATGGCGCGGTTCGGCCTTTGGCGGCGCGCGCGGCCGTACCGACGTGCCGAAGATCGTCGACTGGTATATGGAAGGCAAGCTCAATATCGATGACCTGATCACGCACCGCTTGCCGCTCGAACGCATCAACGAAGGTTTTGATTTGATGAAGAGTGGCGAGTCGATCCGCTCGGTGGTGCTGTACTAAAGCAACACTTGTGGCAGGCCAGGGGCGGTGCGCTGTACTTCGGCGTCCGCCCCTGCTAATGTCAGGGCATCGTTGCGTAAAATCTTGATGCCGGGAGCCCTGATGTTCGCCACTGCCTATCTGCTGACCTTGCGGCGCATGCTGCCCGTCTTGCTCGGCGCGAGCCTGTCCGCCGTGCTGGCGCTATGGTGGCGCGACGCCGCCATCCTCGCCACGCCCGTCATCTGGCTGGCGCTGCTGGTCACGTATTTGCTGTGTGCGCTGATGTTTACGCCGCTGGAATGGCATCGCCAGCAACTGGCGACGCGCCATGTGCGTACCGGAAAATCGCGCTAGCGGCTGGTGCTGGAAAAACGCTCGCGGTAGTCACGCGGCGTGACGCCGAGTTTCTTGTGAAACAGCCGGCGCAGCCTTTCCTCGCTATGCAAGCCGGTTTGCGCGGCCACCTGTTTCAGTGACGACACATTTTCTTCCAGCAGCCGGCGCGCCACTTCGAAGCGCGCCGTTTCGATGAATTCGGTGGGATTGGTCTGCGTTTCACGCTGGAACACGCGCGTAAAATTTCGCTCGCTCATGGCCAGGCTGGCCGCCAGCTGCGGCACGCTCAGGTCCTCGGCCAGGTGTTCCATGATCCACGCCTGCAACTGGCGTATGGTCGGGTGCGTCGTCATCTGGCTCGACAGGTGCACCGAAAACTGCGACTGGCCGCCCGGCCGTTTCAGATACACCACCAGGTCGCGCGCCACCTCCAGGGCGATATCGCGGCTGAAATCTTCCTCTACCAGCGCCAGCGCCAGATCGATGCCGGCCGTCACCCCCGCCGAGGTCCACACATTGCCTTCGCGCACGAAGATCGCATCGGCATTGACGTCGATGCGCGGATAGCGCCGGCGCAGGCTGTCCACCGCGCTCCAGTGCGTGGCGGCGCGCTTGCCATCGAGCACGCCCGCTTCGGCCAGGAAAAAGCAGCCCGTGCACAGCGCCGCCAGGGTATCGATGCGCGGCGCCGCCTGCGCCACCCAGGCGGCAATCGCCGGGATCTCGTCCAGCACCTGCTCGACGTTATGGCAGCCGACAATCACCGCCAGGTCGGGCAGGTTGGTGCTCGACAAGGCTTTGCTGGCATGCAGACTCATCAGCGTATCGGACTCGACCGGACCGATGGCGGTGGACGCGATGCGCATGTCATAGCCACCCGGCAAGTTGCGCAGGCGCAGATGGGTGTTGGCATAATCAAACACCTTCATGGCACCGATGGCTTCGAGGGCCTTGAAGCCCGGGTAAATGATGATGTCGACAGTGCGCAGGGGGAAGGACTGGGGAGTGGGCTTGATCATGCGATAGGGATAAAGGAAAGAAATGCTGCCATAATGCAATGATGGCTGCACGCTAGATTAGCACAGGCCGTATCCTCTTCCACTCCTCAGATTGCCGGACATCGTGCGCATACCCATTTTCCTTGCCGCTTTATTCTTCTCGCTCTGGACTGGCATGGTTCAGGCTGCAACGCTGAACTTTAATGGAGGGACTGTAACTGGCTGTGACGTGAGCGGCGCCAATTACAGTTGCCCGTCTCTGTCGATGGCGTGGAATGACGCAATTGTCATTGCCAGCGGCTACAGCGTGACCGTCAACAGCCCCTTGACCATCACATTTAACCAAGGTTTGACTATGAGCGGCACGGCAGCGCTCACAGTCAATGGTAATTTGGACATTAAGGGCCTCAATGCCGACAATTTGAAGGTGACGGGCGGCCGCCTGACTGCCCAGGGAGCTACCTTCAGCATGGGTGCATTGAGGCAAACGATCACAGCAGACATCTTTGCCACAAATATCATGATGGGTACGGATTCCGTCACGGTAACTGGAAAAATCACTGCAACAGGGTTGGTGCAGATTGCTTCAGCCTCGACCATCAAGGGTCCCATCAGTGGTGATACGGTCAAGCTCCTCGCTTCCAACACGCAGGTCGAAGGCGATATCAAGGCCAAGACATCGCTGCTGATGGAGCAAGGCACGACAATCAAGGGCAATATTGAAGGCGGGAATGTGACCACCGCTGATTCGGATGTGACAATCACAGGCAACGCTCTGGTCGATTACATCACATTCGGATACCACGGCAGTGTACAAAAAATCATTACTTGCAAAGCCTATACTCCCAGCAACCCGTGCAGCTGCGTGAACAATAAAAGAAGTGGTTACGCAGAGGGTACCTTTGAGGGCCCCAAATGCGGTCCCGGCGTCCAATCCGGCCCCCACCATTTCGAGATATCCCACCCGGCCGCAGCGCTAAGCTGCTCCCCGGAAAAAGTCACCGTCAAGGCTTGTGCCGACGCCAGCTGCGGCAGCGTCTATACCAATGGCGCGACCGTCGTCCTGTCGCCTGGTGGCGCCACGGCGCAGACGGGCAATACCGGCAGCGTCGACAGCACTGTGGCGCAATATGCGGGGGGCACGGCCACCCTGAGCCTGACCAGCACGCCATCCACCACGGGCGCGCTGGTGTGCAAAGACAGCACCACGGGCAGCACCACCAATTGCCAGATGCCGTTCAACAGCAGCGGCCTGCAGGTGAGCGGTGACGCCCGCTATGCGGAAGATGCGCAGCCTGTATCGATCAGCGCGGTGCGGGCTTCGGGCAGCAATCCCAAGGCTTGCGTGCCGCTGTTTGCCAACCAGGATAAAACCATCAAGCTCAAGTGTACTTACAGCAATCCCGATAGCGGAACGCTGCCTGTGCGCATTCAGGGCACGAATGGAACTTACGTGTCGCTGGGTGCCAGTAACAGCAGTGCCTGCAGCGTGGCGGGCTCGGACGTCCTGTTGAAATTCAACAGCGAAGGCGTGGCTGCGCCGAACATGCTGTATGCGGATGTGGGGCAGGTGGGACTGACAGCGACCTACACTTCGGCCAGCGGCACCGACAATGGTTTGACGATGTCAGGCAGTGGCAGTGTGATCGTCGCGCCGGCCAAGTTTGCCTTCAGCGCGATTGCCAGCCCGCAGCGTGCCGGCCAGGAAGTGACATCGGTGACGGTCACGGCGCAAAACAAGGCGGGCGCCACCACGCCTAATTTCGGTCGTGAGACGGGGCTGCCGGATATGGCACTCGACCGTGTTTTCGTGAAACCGGTCTTCAATGCGCCCAAGGTCGTCGCCAATCCAAAGCTTGAAGGCAAGCTTGTCTTCAGCAATGGCGTTGGCACCGCCAGCGCACTGGCATGGGCGGAAACCGGCACCATCAATCTCACCGCCACCTTGAATAATTACCTGGGCGTGCAAAAAATCGGGACGGTCACGCCGCTGGCGACGGGCGCCAGCAATAATGTGCTGTTCATTCCCCATCACTTCCAGACTGCTGTTGATCTGTCCACCGAACCATACAGGCAATTTCCCGCCTTGTGCGGCACCCAGCTGGCCTGTCCTGACACCGGCGCAGACCCGCGGTTTGTGTATTCGCGCCAGCCCTTCGCGCTGGCCGTCACTGCGCAAAATTTGCAAGGCGTGGCGACGGAGAATTTCGATGGCGCCGATGGTGACTTGAAGAATCAGCAAGTACTGCTGTTGGCGCGCGATCCCAAGGATACGAGCAATGCGCCACCAGTCAGTCCGGCCGGCGGCAAGCTGACCGATGGCAGCGCGGCCGGCACCGTCTTGAGTGGCGTGCCGATGAGCGCCTTCAGTAGCGGCGTGGCGCGCCAGGTGCTGGCCTATCAATTTCCCGGCGCTTATTCGCCGTCGGCTGGCGCCACGACGCTGGCGGGGCCGACAGGCGTGCTCTTGCGCGCCAACTTTACGTATTCGGTCAACAATCTGGTCACGTCGAATCCTTCGTCCCAGGGCAAGGAAACGGCGCTGACGGTGGTGACCGGGCGCCTCATGGTGCCCAACAGCTACGGCTCGGAACTGCTGCCGATCCGGCTGGAAGTACAGCTGCAGTACTGGGATGGTGCCCGCTGGCGCGCCAACCTGGCCGACGGCCTGAGCCGTTTCGGCAAGGCCCAGGTGGTGCTGGCCAACTGCCTCAAGCAGGTGGTCTGCAGCAATCTGGTAGTGGCCGACCAGGTGTATCAGTTCAGTACAGGCGTGCTGGCAGGCAATGGGCGCTTGACCCTCCAGGCACCGCGCGTGGCCGGCAGCGTCGATGTGTCGGTCGGCGGCTTTTCCTATTTGCCATCGAGCGTGGGCCGCGTGGTGTTCGGTGTGTTCAAGTCGGGTCCGGTGCTGTATCTGCGCGAAATGTACTAGGTTCCGGGATTGTCGCCTGTCACAAGGCAGGGGCGGGGCGGGCGCAGGAAGCGGAAAAAACCAGTAAGATGCTTTTCTGTTTCTTCTCCCTCACAGAACTGGAGTCTTCATGAGCATCACTACGCAGTGGATCGATATCACCGGCGCCGACGGCGCCACTTTCCAGGCCTACCTGGCCGTGCCGCATATCGGCAAGGGTCCCGGCATCGTGCTGTTGCAGGAAATTTTTGGCGTCAATGAACATATCCGCACGGTGGCCGAGCAGTACGCGCTTGACGGCTATGTGGTGCTGGTGCCCGACCTGTTCTGGCGCGAAGGCGCGCACATCGAACTGGGCTATGACGAATCGGGCTGGAAGCGCGCCGTCGAACTGATGCAGGCTACTGACAACCCGCAAGCGCTGGCCGACATCACCGCCACCGTCGCCGTGCTGCGCGCGCGCCCTGAAGTCGACGGCAAGATCGCCTCGATCGGCTACTGCTTCGGCGGCCGCTTGTCATTCCAGGCGGCAGCAGCAGGCCTGGTCGATACCGCCATCGCCTACTACGGCGGCGGCATCCAGAACAAGCTGGACCTGGCTGACGAGATCAAGGTACCGCTGCTGATGCATTTTGGCGGCAACGACAGCCATATCCCGGCCGAGGCCGTAAAAGCCATCGCCGAACGCTTCGACGGTCGCGAAGAAGTGGAAATCCATGTCTACGCGCAAGCCGAACACGGTTTCAACTGCAATTACCGCGACAGCTACCACCAGCGCGCATCGGTGCAGGCGCACGGCAATTCGCTCATTTTCCTGTCAGAAAATCTGTAGTCATTCGGCAGCAAACCGGCATGGGCGCTAAAATAGCGGCTGTGCCGGGCATTCCGGCCGGCCCGGCCCGCCTCGGCGCCCGGCAAACCTGGATGAGGAACCGAATCAAAGATGGCCCAAGTAACTGTTTCTGTGACACTGGCGGCAAGCGCCGAACGCGTGTGGGATTTTATCGGCGGCTTCCAGTCGCTGGCGGAATGGTCGAGTTCGATCAAGACCAGCTTGCCGGAACAGGGCGGCCGCGTGCGCCGCCTGAAAACCACGGACGGCGCCATCATCGCCGAACGCCTGCAAAGCTTCAGCGAAGCGGACAAAAGCTACAGCTACACCATCGTCTCGGGCCCGATCCCCGTGAAAAACTACCGTTCCACCCTGCGCGTCACGGGTGAGCCGGGCGCTGCCTCGTGCGTGGCCGAATGGTCGAGCCAGTTCGACGCCGCCGAAGGCGTGGAAGAGGTGATGATCGGCGCCTTCCAGCACCTGTATGAAACGGCGTTTGTCGACCTGAAACGGATCATGGCGATCTGACACGCGTTTACAACTCGTAGTCGACTATCATGCCCTTGGCGCGCGCTTCCTTCAGCCACGCCGGGAACTCTTTCATCATGCGGTCGTACAGCTCGGCTTCCGAAATTTGGCGCAAGTCGTCGACGGCAAAGAAATTGGCGTTGTCGATATGGCGGCCGGACAGGTCATCGAGCTTTTCCAGTGCGCCATAGCCGGAGCCGCCGATGCCGATGAATTGCCAGAAGATCGGCAAGGTGCTGGCCCAGCGGATCAGGAACTGGATTTCGTCGTTGTGCGACACGCCGCCATCTGAAATAAACAGCACGAAGACCGGCGCCTTGTCGGCAATGGCGGGAGCAAAGCCCTTGGGAAATACTTTTTTCGACGAAAAAAAGCCTTTCTTTTCGGCCTCGGGACCGGGCGGCGTCAGGCCGGAAAAATGCTCAATCACTTGCCGGATGACCACCGGTTCATTGTTGTACTGCGACTGCAGGTCGCTCATCCATTTCTGCCAGCCGCCTTTGTCTTTCTTGACATAGTCCTTGAAGTTACCGAACGTTACGTTCGACAACTGCTTGCTCTTGAGCGCAAAGGCCCAGGTTTCCAGCTCTTCGTCATTATCGAAATGCACGCCCAGCGGAAATACGCGATTCACCACCTCCTGCACTTGGCCGCTTTCATACTGCTTGTACATCGAACCGGACGCGTCGATCACAAACGCGACTTTGGCGCGCACCCGTTCCAGCTTGTTCTTGGCCAGCGAGACGCCGGCGATTTTTGCCAGCGAAACGAGCTGCGGCGCCTTTTGCTCGAAGCGCTTTTCCAGCGAGACCCTGGCGGGTGCCGCCGCTGCCGGCGCTGCCGGCGTCGCAGCAGCATCCGCAGGCGCGACCGCGCCGCCGAAATGCACCAGCAGGGCGTCGAGGCCGCCATTGAAACCCTGGCCATTGACGCCGAGGCGCCAGTCGCCGTCTTTCCGGTACAGCTCGGCGATCATGATGGCTTTTTCGCCGCTGAAATCAACGCCGCTCAAGGCGAACACATGCTCGCCCAGGCGAAACTCCAGGCTGCCCAGCTCGCGCATGGTCTGGCTGTGCGCCGGATCGATGGCGGCGGCAAATACCAGCTTGTCGATCTGCGCCGGCAGCCTGGCTAGGTTGAGCGCGAACTGGCTGTCGGGCACGTTGGCAACCAGGCGGATTTCTTCTTTTGGCGAGGCGGTCTGGTTGTAGAAAACCATGTAGGCGTCGTCGGACAGCTTGCCGTTCGCGTCCAGGCCAAAACAGCTGACGTCGATATGGAACGGTGCCTTGAGCGTGCACCTGACGGTGATTTCCGCCGCCACTGTGCTGCTGTCGAGCTTGAGTTTCTGGCCTTTTTGCAATGACATTCTGTTCCTTGTCAGATAATCGATGGGTCTACTTTCAGCGCTTGACCTTGCCAAACGCTTCGTCCTTGTTCCATACCGGCATGGTCTTGTCGTTGGCCACTTCGTAGCCCAGGTTCAGCGTGAACTGCGCCTGCTGCACCATGCCCGACAGATCCCAGGACGGGTTGTATTCGTCCGTGACCTGATGGTAGTCTTTCTTGAACGCAACGAGGCGCGCGCTTGACGCCTTTTGGTCCTTGACGAAGTCGAACGAGCCGTCGCCCGAGAATACGGCCGAGCCCACGTTGAAGGCGGGAACGCCGGCCTTGGCAAAGGCGAAATGGTCGGCGCGGTAGAAGGCGCCGGACAGGTCGGGAATCGCCGGCGCCAGGCGCAGGCCCATGCGCTTGGCGACCTTGGCGGCACTCGCGTACAGGCTGCTGCGCTCGGCGCCGGCAACGCCGATGTCGTGCGTCTTGCCGACAAAATTCATGCTGTCGAGGTTAAGGTCGGCGGCGGTCCTGGCCAGCGGCCACAGCGGTGCGCGCACCCAGGCGTTGGCGCCCAGCATGCCGGTTTCCTCGCCGGCCGGCCACAGGAAGATCTGCGTGCGGCGCGCCGGTTGCTTCACGGCCACTTGCGCCATCGCCAGCAGGGCTGCCGCGCCCGAGGCATTGTCGATCGCGCCGTTATAGATATGGTCGCTGCCGGCTTTGCCGCTACCGTCGTCATCCTTGCCCAGGTGATCCCAGTGGGCCGAATAAATTACCGCTTCGTCTTTCAGCTTCGGATCGGTGCCGGGCACGATGCCGGCCACATTGAACTGCTCGACGGTACGGATGGTGCTGTTGAGGCTGACCTTGACGGTGGCGTCCAGGGCCACTGGCTGGAATTCGCGTGTCTCGGCTTTGGCGCGCAAGGCGTCCAGGTCCTGGCCGGCGGCCTGGAACAGGGCGCGCGCCGTGTCTTCCTGCAGCCAGCCTTCCATCGCATTGCCGGTGCCGGCCAGGCTGAAGCGTTCATGGCCGAAGCCGTTGGCCGGTACCGACCACGGGTAGGACGCCGAGGCCGTCGTGTGGATCAGCAGCACGCCGGCCGCGCCCTGGCGCAGCGCTTCTTCGTACTTGTAGACCCAGCGGCCATACCAGGTCAGCGACTTGCCGGCAAAGCGATTTGGTTCCGCCGCGGTCGGCTGCGGGTCGTTGACCATCATGATCACCAGCTTGCCTTTCAGGTCGATACCCTTGAAGTCGTTCCATTTTTCGTCCGGCGCGTCGATGCCGTAGCCGGCAAACACCACGGGGGTGTCGAACGCGACCCTGGCCTGGCCATTGGAAGCGCCAAACACGATGCCCTCGCCAAACTTGGGCGCGATGGTCTTGCCGCCGGCGCTGAAGGTCACGGTGCTGTCGGGCAAGGCCTTGCTGCCAACGATCATCAAGCCCTGGCGATACGTGCCATCTTTCAGTGGCTGCAAGCCGGCCAGCGCCGCCTGGGTTTCCAGGTAGCGCACGGCCAGGTCGCCGCCGCGCTGGCCGGTGCCGCGTCCTTCGAGCAGGTCGTCGGCAAGAAAGGACAGGTGGGCACGCAGCGGCGCTTCGGCAACCACAGGCACGGGCTGGGCGCTGGCGGCAGTGCCAAACAGGGCAAGGCTGGCGGCGAGGGCGAAAGAGGTACGCATAAAGACTCCAAAAATAAACAAAGGCAAGGCATGAATATGATGCATCGGCAGCAATCTTACTCTACGTATCATCTTTCCTGAACGTAGCGCGCGGCGTGCCTGTGCCGTATCGGGTCACAATGGCCATGAGGGCCGCCAACCGGCAGGCCATGGACAAGGAGGCCGGCATGACCGACGCACGCAGCAACACCGACCAGGTAGTCGCAAGCAATACCCTGCGCACTGCTGACGGCACGACGATTTACTACAAGGACTGGGGCAGCGGCGCGCCCGTAGTGTTCAGCCATGGCTGGCCGCTGTCGTCGGACGCCTGGGAAGACCAGATGTTTTATCTCGCCTCCAACGGCTACCGCGTGATCGCCCACGACCGGCGCGGCCATGGCCGTTCCAGCCAGCCTTTCGAGGGCAACGACATGGATACCTATGCCGACGACCTGGCCGAATTGATCGAGGCGCTCGATTTGCAGGGCGCGACCCTGGTCGGCCATTCCACCGGGGGCGGCGAAGTGGCGCGCTATATCGGCCGTCACGGCACCGCTCGCCTGGCCGGCGCCGTGCTGGTGGGCGCCGTCCCGCCGCTGATGCTGCAAACACCGGACAATCCGCTGGGCCTGCCAATTTCCGCATTTGACGATATCCGCAGCGGCGTGCAAGCCGACCGCAGCGGTTTTTTCCGCGACCTGAGCGAGGCCTTCTATGGCTATAACCGGCCCGACGCCAAGCCGTCGCAGGGCGTGCGCGACGCCTTCTGGTTGCAGGGCATGCAGGCCGGCATGCCGGCCGCCTACCTGTGCATCAAGCAGTTTTCGGAAACCGATTTTACGCAAGACCTGGCCAAGTTCGACATTCCGACCCTGGTGATCCACGGCGACGACGACCAGATCGTGCCGATTGCCGCCTCGGCGCGGCGCACCGCCGAACTCATTATCGGCAGCCGGCTGCTGGTGTATCCGGGCGCGCCGCATGGGCTGGCCACCACCCACAAGGATCAGCTGAATGCGGACTTGCTGGAATTCCTGCGCCATGCGGCCGAGGCGCCAACGCTGGCGCCCGAGCATTTGTAACACGACGCGGATATATTGCAAAAGAGGTAATATTGCTTGGTTATTGCACCGATTGCGTGCGGATCGCCGATTTTTCTGCGTTTTGGGCAGCAAAAATTGGCGATCTGCGCTGCTGTTCTACCCGGTCAGGGCCAGTAAAGAGTAAACTAGCAGATACACTCTTTCGCATTGGGCGATTCGAGCGAACTTGTGAGTGATTTCATGTCTGATACACCAATTTCTTTATTTTCCGACCTTAACCTGAGCGAGCCGCTGATACGCGCGCTCAAGGATGTCGGTTACGAAACACCGTCGCCTATCCAGGCTGCCACGATTCCATTGTTGCTCGCCAACCGCGACGTGCTGGGCCAGGCGCAAACGGGTACCGGTAAAACCGCCGCCTTTGCCCTGCCTATCCTGTCGCGCATCGATCTGAAACAAAGCTCACCCCAAGCCCTGGTCCTGGCCCCGACGCGCGAACTGGCGATCCAGGTCGCCGAAGCGTTCCAGGTTTACGCTGCCCACATCCCGGGTTTCCACGTACTGCCGATCTACGGCGGCCAAAGCTATGGCCCGCAATTGTCGGCGCTGCGCCGCGGCGTACACGTTATTGTCGGCACGCCGGGCCGCGTCATCGATCACCTGGACAAGGGTTCGCTCGACCTGTCCAAGCTGAAAACCCTGGTGCTCGACGAAGCCGATGAAATGCTGCGCATGGGCTTTATCGACGACGTCGAACGCATCTTGAAAGAAACACCGGAAGGCCATCAGACGGCGCTGTTCTCGGCCACCATGCCTTCCGTCATCAAGCGCATCGCCACCACCTACCTGGTCAATCCGGCCGAAGTGACGGTGGCCGCCAAGACCGGCACGGCTGACAATATTCGCCAGCGCTACTGGCTGGTGTCGGGCATGCACAAGCTCGACGCGCTGACCCGCATCCTGGAAGCGGAAGTATTTGACGGCATGATCATCTTCGCCCGCACCAAGCTGGGTACGGAAGAGCTGGCCGGCAAGCTGCAGGCACGCGGTTTCTCGGCTGCCGCCATCAATGGCGATATCCAGCAGGCCCAGCGCGAGCGCACCATCCAGCAACTGAAAGACGGCAAGATCGACATTCTGGTCGCCACCGACGTGGCCGCGCGCGGCCTGGACGTCGAGCGCATCAGCCACGTGGTCAACTATGACGTGCCGCACGATCCGGAAAGTTATACCCACCGTATCGGCCGCACCGGCCGCGCCGGCCGCAGCGGCGAAGCGATCCTGTTCATCACTCCGCGTGAAAAGAACCTGTTGAAAGCCATCGAACGCTCGACCCGCCAGCCGATCGGCATGCTCGAACTGCCGACCATCCAGGCGGTCAACGACGTGCGTATCGCCAAGTTCAAGGAACAGATCACGGAAACCCTGGCGCTGGGCGAACTGGAACAGTTCCAGTCGCTGATCGAAGACTTCGAACGCGAACAGAATATCCCGGCGATTGAAATTGCCGCCGCCCTGGCCAAGATGGCACGTGGCAATACGCCGCTGCTGCTGGACAAGAACAAGGCGCGCGAACAAGCCACCTGGCAGGACGACCGTCCGGTACGCCAGGAACGCTTCGAGCGCAATGACCGTCCTGAACGCGGCGACCGCTTCGAGCGCGGCGAACGCAGCGAGCGCCCGGCCTTCCCGAAAAAAGAACGCGTCCAGCGCCCGGCTGACGCCGGCATGCAGACCTTCCGTATCGAAGTGGGTCATCAGCATGGCGTGAAACCTGGCAATATCGTCGGCGCCATCGCCAACGAAGCGGGCATCGATTCAAAAAACATCGGCCGCATCGAAATCTACGACGACTACAGCGTATTGGATTTGCCGGACAGCATGCCGAAGGAATTGCTGGACCAGCTGAAAACCGTGTGGGTTGCCGGCCAGCAGCTGCGCATCAGCCGCGATGGCGATGCGCCTGACCTGGCGCCAGCGGCCGCACCACGCAAGCCGTTTGCCGCCAAGGCTGCGCCAGCGTTCAAGGAAGCGCCGGAAGCGCCAGCCGCCGACGTTCCCGTGCGTGCGCCGAAGAAAGAGCGTCCACGTCCGGGCGTGACGGCCTACCGTATCGAAGTGGGCCGCGATCATCTGGTGACGCCTAGCAATATCGTCGGCGCCATCGCCAACGAAGCGAACCTGGAAGCGAAGCATATTGGCCGCATCGATATCTTTGACAAGCACAGCGTGCTGGACCTGCCGGAAGGCATGCCGCCGGAGATCCTCGATCACCTGAAATCGGTAATGGTCGCTGGCCAGCAATTGCGCATTACGCTCGACGACGGCACCTCGGAACGCAAACCGGCGCCACCGCGCCCGAAAGCACCGCGCAAGACCTACAAGTAATCCTGCAGCCTTAGCCGCAGTGAGCAAAGGCGCCTTCGGGCGCCTTTTTTGTCGTCTATCGGCAACATTAATTTCTCTGTTGAAATCGATTTTTTGCTCCGGTTGCGCAATAAGTGTTCCTACTTACGGTTTGAATCGCGGCGTGCCGGTTGGTAATGGCTGCTGGTATCTGACAGGCATCGCCGTGCATTACACAGCCTATTTGAATATTGATGGCGAATACGCAATGATGTCGGCGCAAGGCATTAATATTTATCGTGTTAATAAAATCAATTTGATTAAATAAAAGAAAATATAAATAGATAAATTACATATATTTATGTTATTCCTTTGCCTGCGGCAAAGCTGGCACAACGGTATGGGCGCGAGGCTTGATGTGGTATATTGTTTTTATAATTTTGCTATGCTATTTACAAAAACAAAGGAGCGAGAATGCGCTTGAATATGCCCGTCACGCAAAAAGAAACTATTCTCAATGAAGGCATGACAATTGTTTCCACCACGGATTTACAGGGAAACATCAATTATGCCAATCAGTATTTTATTGAGGTCAGTGGCTTTTCGGAAAATGAATTGATCGGTGCGCCCCAGAATATCTTGCGCCATCCCGATATGCCTGCCGAAGCGTTTGCCGACCTGTGGAGCACCATCCAGAGCGGCATGCCGTGGACCGGCATGGTCAAGAACCGCTGCAAGAATGGTGACTTCTACTGGGTGCTGGCCAATATCACGCCGGTGATCGAAAATGGCCGTCCGGTCGGCTACATGTCGGTGCGCACCAAGCCCACGCGCGAGCAGGTGGCCGAGGCGACCGCGTTGTACAAGGGCTTCAAGGACGGCAACGAAGCGAAGCTGGCGATTCGCAATGGCCGGGTGGTCGGCCAGGGCCTGGGCGCCATGTTGAAAGCCCTGAGCCAGCCCAGCTTGTCACAGGGCATGGCCGTCAACGCCATCTTCTTCTGCGTTTCCATGGCCGTACTGGCTGGCGCCGTCTGGAATATCGACAGCGACACCCATGCCGCCACGCGCGGCTGGCTGATTGCGCTGGCCGCCATGGCGTCGGTGATCATGCTGGTATTCTGGGCCTATCTGCACAACTCGGTGGTGCAGCCGCTGAGCGAGGCGGTGTTGGTGGCGCGCAAGATGGCCGGTGGCGACCTGACGGGCGTGATCGACAAGGTGCGCGACGACGACATGGGCCAGCTGATGGCAGCCTTGCGCCAGACCAATATCAACTTGCACAGCATTATCGGCGACGTACGCGCCAATTTTGAGGATATCCGCGTTACCACGGCCGAGATCGCGACCGGCAATATGGACTTGTCCAGCCGCACCGAATCGCAGGCGTCCAGCCTGGAGCAGACAGCCGCCAGCATGGAAGAACTGACGTCTACCGTGCAGAGCAGCGCCGATCATGTGGCCACCGCCAATGACCTGGCGGTGCAGGCGTCCGCCGTGGCCGCGAAAGGCGGCGCGATCGTCACGGAAGTGGTCAGCACCATGGATGAAATCAGCGGTTCGTCGCGGAAGATTCTCGACATTATCGGCCTGATCGACGGTATCGCCTTCCAGACCAATATCCTGGCCTTGAATGCCGCCGTCGAGGCGGCGCGCGCTGGCGAACACGGCCGTGGCTTTGCGGTGGTGGCTGGCGAAGTGCGCAGCCTGGCCCAGCGTTCGGCCACCGCCGCCAAGGAAGTCAAACATCTGATCGACCATTCGATCGCCACCGTCAATGCCGGCACCGTGCTGACCAGCAATGCCGGCGCCACCATGCAGGAGGTGATCGCCTCGGTGGCCCGCGTGACGGAAGTGATGGACGAGATCTCGTCGACCACGCGCGAGCAGAACCAGGGCATCGGCCAGGTCAACCAGGCCGTGATCCACATGGACGGCATCACGCAGCAGAATGCGGCGCTGGTCGAACAGGCGGCGGCCGCCGCCACCAACCTGGCGCAGCGCACCGACAGCGTGGCCAAGTCGATGTTCGTGTTCAAGCTAAAGCCGTCGCCGAGGCGCAGGGCGAGTGGTGGTGCGGTAAGAGCGCTGGCAGCGCGTTAAATTGATTCTTGGCTACAGCAAAAATCTGGGGTCAGTCGCTTCGCGATCGGAATAAGTCCCATTGGGACTTATTCCCCCGGCGGGTCTGACCCCGGCTCTCTGCTGCGGGCCGAAAGCTTACTTCTTCACCTGATAAATCCCACCCCTGCGCACCTTCTTCACCACCCCATCCGCGCCAAACAGAATCACAAATTCCCCTCCTCCGTCCGAACCATCCGGATAGGTATACATCCACACCTCGTTGCCGCTATCGAAACGTATCGAAGTGCTCTCACCGAGCGCGGCGCGCACCTGTTCACGGGTGCTGCTGCCGACCTGCACCGTTTGCTCCAGCGTGGCTTGCGGCACGGATTTGCTCGCTTGCAGGGCGCGCGTGCCGGAGCAGGCGGCCAGTGACAGCAGCAGTGGAAACATCAGCCACTTCATGACGCCACCTCATCCATGTAATCGAACTCCAGCAGGGTATCGTCTGGCCAGCTCTTGTCCCATAGCGGCGCGTAGTAGCTGCGATCCAGCAACACCTGGCAGTCGCAGTAGGGCAGCGAAGCGGGGGTCTGTTCGCCACCCGCATACAGCATCTTGAAGGGCAGGGCCAGGCGGCGTTCGCCGTGCACCAGCGTCACGCCCAGCAAGGGGCGGTCGGTAAAGAACAGGTAATTGCCATCCGGTTCGGCGCAGACCTTGTCGGTACTGTACAGCATGCTCGACAGCCAGGAAATAATGGCCGGATCGTTCGAGATCAGGCCGGAATCCATGCCGGCCCGGCATTCCAGGCGCAAGTCGCCGAGGCGCCGCGTGCCAGGGGGCAAGCCCGGCGTGATGACTTGGGCGCGCCAGCTCATGGTGGTGGCCTTGCGGTTGGCGATCAGCACCGCGTCTTCGCGCAACGCCTGTGCATTGCGCACGGGGGCGAAACTATTATCCTCAGACAAGGGCAGCGGCACGCTGACGGTGTCGCCGGCGATGCGCAATTTCACGCCCTGCATGTCGACGCCAGGCTGGCGCGGCAGCAGGCGAAAACGCAGGCTGGCCTGCGGCGCCAGCGCACGGTCGCGCTCGAAGCGGTCCACGCCCTGCATCATCTTGCGATAGGACTTGTCGACCGGATCGCGCGTGGCGCCGACCTTGACTTGCTGCACGGCATCGGTCTGCGCCAAGGCTGGCGCACACGGCAACAGGGCCGCGAAAAGGAGAATGAATGGAATACGCATGACATGATGCTACGCCGATTCGCGCATCGGCCACGCACGGATGGGCGGCCTGGCTAGTATTCGGAATATTTGCGGGCGTCGCCGCGCACCTGCCCGGCCGGGTATTTCAACGCGTTCAGTTCCATCTTTTCCAGCACTGCCGCATGCAGGTCGACGCCGCTCTTGTCGGCCAGGCGCACCAGGTACATCAGCACGTCGGCCAGTTCATGGCGGATGCCGGTGCGTTTGGCGTCGTCCAGTTCCGTGTCCACGCCCGTCGGCAGCCACTGGTAATGTTCCACCAGTTCGGCCACTTCCACCGACAGCGCCATGGCCAGGTTTTTTGGCGTATGGAACTGGTCCCAGTCGCGCTCTTGCGCAAAGGCGGCCAAACGCAGGCGAATATCGATCAGGCTGTCGTTCATGATGGTGGCAAGCTTAAATAAAAGCCGATGGTATCACTGCGGCGGCGCCAGCCGCAGCGACAGGCCTACCGGCGACATCACAAAGCCCATCAGTTCCTGCGCCTCGCCGCCATCGGGCGTATCGACGCCGGCGATATCGAAACCGCCCAGCAGCATGGCCATGGCGATCTTGATTTCCAGCAGCGCCAGATAGCGGCCGGGGCAGGTACGCAGGCCGGAGCCAAACGGCATCGCGGCGCGCTTGTTGTTGAGCTCTTCCTGGCCCTCCTGCCCTTGCTTCAGCCAGCGCTCGGGCTTGAAGGCCTGCGCATCGGGAAAATGCGCGTCCGACAGCGTATCGTGGCGCAGCACGCACCACACTACGCTGCCGGCCGGCACGGCCACATCGCCCACCACCGTATCGCGCAGTGCTTCGAGCGGTAAAAACGGCGCCACCGGCTTCAGGCGCATCGCTTCGCTGGCGCAGGCGCCCAGGTAGTCCAGGCTATCCATCTGCTCGATCGTAAAGCCGGCCACATCGGGCGCCAACCGGCGCACTTCCTCGCGCGCCCGGGCCAGGGCAGAGGGATTGCAGTGCAGCAAATAAATCATCCAGGAAATCGTGTTGGCCGTGGTGTCTTCGCCGGCCAGCAGCATGGTCAGCACATTGCCGGCCACGGCGCGGTCGTCGACGCCGCTGTTCTTCTCGTCGGCGGCGGCAATCATTGCCTCCAGCAGATTGGGCGGACGCAGGCGGCGCGCCGGGTCCTGCTCCATGCGCGTACGCGCCTGGCGCACCAGGCTCGACACCTCCCGGTCCAGCGCCGCCACGTCGCGATCCAGGCGCTTGTCGGCCGGCAACTTGAAGTAGCGCCAGTAGGGCAGCATCGACAGGCTGCGCCGCGCCACGGCCGGCAAAATCGCATCCATATGGCGCTGGATCACGTCCTCGCCCGCTTCCAGCGTGTTGACCTCGGTGCCAAACGCCAGCCCCGCGATAATGTCGACCGTATAGCGCTTCAAATCGCCATCAAGCCCGATCGCCTGGCCTTGCGCGGCGGCGGCCTGCCAGCGCCGCTGCAGGCGCTGCGCCACCGTTACCAGTGCAGGAAAATAAGCCTTGATGGCGCCAGGCGCCATGCCGGCCATCACCATGCGGCGCTGGTTGCGCCACGCGCTGCCTTCGGCCAGGAACAGGCCCGGGATGCCGCCCATTTCCTCGGACACGATATAGCTCGACAGCGGGCGGCGAAAGCCGTCGGGGCGGTCGCGCAGGATGGCGGAAACGGCATCGCTGTCGGCCACCACCAGCACCAGCGTGCGGCCAAACCAGGCGCGTATGTAGGGGCCATAGTGGCGTACCCAGCCTTCCACGTCACGGTGAATGCGCGGCAACTTCAACTGCAGGCTGTTGCCGAAGAAGGGCAGGGCGAACGGCCCCGGCAAGTGGCGGATCTGGCGCAAGGTGTGCGGAACGGCGGGCGCGGCAGGTTGGGCGGCGAGGTCGAGTGGCGGCATGGCAAACTCCGGTGAACGGCGAACAATGGCATGACTGTAGCGCGCATGATGGCACACGTCTTGAACGTATACGACATCGTGCAGCGCTTCCAATTCTCGTTACAATCGCTGTCATGGCTATCGCATCCACCCCTGTTACGCGCTTGATTCCGCCGCGCCTGGCGCTCGCCTCCTGCGTGCGCGCCTTTCTGGTGCGCGACACCACCGGCTGCGCGCCGTTGCCGCCGGCGCAGCGCCTGAACCGTTTTCCGGCCGCGCCCATGTGCAGCATCGCCTGGACCGTGGCGGGCGAGCTGGAGGCGGCCGCGCCGGGGCTGGACCTGCTTGACGTGCGCATGCCGCCGGCCCTGTTTGGAGGCCCCCGTTCGTATCCGCTGGTCAGCTACAACCCCGGTCCCGTGCATTCCTTTATCGTGATGTTTTATCCGGCCGCGCTGCATGCGCTTACCGGCGTGGCCATGGCGCCGCTGCTGGATCAGTTCCGCCCGTTTGATGCGCTGTTCGATGCCGAATGGCAAACGCTGTCGCAGGCCGTGCTGGCCGCGCCCAGCGATGAAGCGCGCGTGGCGCTGGTGGAAGGTTTTCTCGCGCCGCGCTGGCAGCTGGCGCGCCAGCAGGACGACCATCCTGCCAGCGCCATTCACGACTGGGTGCGGCGCCTGGGCGTGCAGGCGGCGTCCAGCGGCCTGGCCAGTGGCGCGCGCAATATCGAGCGCCGCATCAAGACCTGGGCCGGCCAGCCCATGCGCACCCTGCACCGCATGCGCCGCGCCGAACAGCTGTTCCTCGACGAACGCGATGCCATGCTGCAAGGCAAGGTGTCCTGGTCCGACCTGGCCGCCCATGGTGGTTATGCCGACCAGGCGCATCTGTGCCGCGAGACGCGCCAGATTACGGGATTGAGCCCGACCGAACTGGCGCGCGCCAGCCGCGATGACGAAAGTTACTGGATCTACCGGATTTGGGCGTAGGTCGGGTTAGGCCGCAGGCCGTAACCCGACAACACCACGGACGCCAACAATGTTGTCGGGTTACGGTCCTTCGGACCTAACCCGACCTACGCTCGACATACATTTTTCCTTTTGCCAAAGTAATCTGATGATGCCCCGCACCCGGCGCCATCATGGGAAAGCAGTTTTCTTCGCCATGCACGCGCACATCGAGAAAGTACGGGCCGCTGGACGCCATGCACTCGGCCAGCGCCGCGTCGAGGTCTTCGCGTCGTTCGACCGTATTGGCCTGCCAGCCAAACGCGCGCGCCAGGGCAACAAAGTCGGGCAGCGCCTCCGTGTAGCTGTGGCTGTAGCGCCCGCCGTGGATCAGCTCCTGCCATTGCCGCACCATGCCCATGTAGCCATTGTTCGACAGCACCACTTTGACCGGCAGGCGGTGTTGCACGGCGGTGGCCAGCTCCTGGATATTCATCAGGATCGAGGCGTCGCCGCTGACGCAGACCACGCGTTTGCCAGGATGTGCGACCTGCGCGCCGATGGCGGCCGGCAAGCCATAGCCCATGGTGCCGGCGCCGCCGGAGGTCAGCCATCGCCCGGGCCGCTCGAAGCGCAAATGCTGGGCGGCCCACATCTGGTGCTGGCCGACATCGGTCGAGACGATGGCGTCCTGGCCGATCAGCGCCGCCTGCAGCCTTTGCATCAAGGCCTGTGGCGCGATTACCTCGGAAGTATCGTCGAACCCCAGCGATTGCTGCGCGCGCCAGTGTTCGATGCGCTGCCACCATGGCGCCAGGCCGGGCAGGGCGCGTCCGCGCAGTCGTTCCAGCAAGGCCGCCAGCACCGGCGCGCAGTCGCCGCGCAGGGCCACATCGGCGCGCACCACCTTGTTGATCGAGGCGGGGTCGATATCGACATGGATCACCTTTGCACCGGGGCAGAAACCATCAAGCTTGCCCGTGACCCGGTCATCGAAACGCGCGCCCACGCACACCACCAGGTCCGCATGGTGCATGGCCAGGTTCGCTTCCAAAGTGCCATGCATGCCCAGCATGCCGAGAAAGCGCGGACTCGACGCCGGATAGGCGCCCAGGCCCAGCAGGGTCAGGGTGCACGGCGCGCCGGCCAGGTCGACCAGCGCGCGGAAGCTGGCGCAGGCGGCCTCGCCGGAATTGATCAGGCCGCCACCGCCATAGAACACGGGCTGGCGCGCGCTGGCGATCAGCCGCATCGCCTCTTCAATATCGGCACTGTCGGGCAAGCGCGGCGTGGCTGCGGCGAGTGCAGGCAAAGTCGCGGCTGTGACTTGCGCCAGTTGCAAGTCCTTGGGGAAATCGATCAATACGGGCCCGGGCCGGCCCTGCGTTGCTTGCGCATAGGCTTCCTGCACCACCGCCGCCGTTTCGTCCACCGTGCGGATCTGCCGGTTCCATTTGGTGACCGGGCGAGAAATGCCGAGCGCATCGCATTCCTGGAAGGCGTTCGTGCCAATCGCCGTGGTCGCCACCTGGCCGCTGATGCAGAGTACTGGGATCGAGTCGCACAGGGCGTCGAGCAGGCCGGTGGTGGTATTGCTCATGCCGGGGCCGGACGTGACAAACACCACGCCGGGCCGGCCGGTGCTGCGCGCATAGCCTTCGGCCGCGTGCACGGCCGCCTGCTCGTGGCGCACCAGCACATGGCGCAGGCGCGGCTGTGCATGCAGCGCGTCGTACAGCGGCAGCACGGCGCCGCCCGGATAGCCAAAAACGGTATCGATGCCGAGCGCCAGCAGGGTGTCGAGCAGCACGCTGGCGCCATTGGCGGCGGGAAGAGTTGAGTGTTGTGTTTGCATGCCTTATTTTCTGCGGCCAGGCACAGAAAAGGCTGCTGATTTTCTCGATTAAAATAAGAAATAAAGCAAAATTTGCTGTCAAATACTGAAAGTGCGAAATGAAACTGGACAAATTCGACCTGGCCATCCTGGCCGCCCTGCAGCAGGACGCGCGCATCAGCCTGCAGGAACTGAGCAGCCAGGTGGGTCTGACGTCTTCACCCTGCTGGGCCCGCATCAAGCGCATGGAGGAAGACGGCGTGATCGAAGGCTATACGGTGCAGGTCAATGCCGCCAAGGTCGGCCTGGCCGACACGGTCATCGTGCAAGTCACGCTGGACGACCATTCCGACCAGGCGCTGTTCGAATTCGGCCATGCGCTGGCGCTGATCCCCGAAGTGCTGGAAGCGTTCCTGGTGTCGGGCGACTATGATTATTATCTGCGCATTGCGGTCAGCGACACGCGCGACTACGAGCGGCTGCTGCGCGAGCGGCTGTACAAGATTCCCGGCATCCGCCACAGCAAGTCGAGCTTTGTGCTGCGCCAGCTCAAGCATAGTCATCTGCCGCTGCAGCGCTGAGCCAGGGGCGGCAGCCGCGTACGATAGGAATAGCGCTTGCATGACGGCAAAGGCAACGGTATCTTGTTGATTCTTGTTAACTTGTTATTCAGCCATGGCGCCAGTGCGTGGCATTTCAGAGGAATCGCCAGTGACCAGTTTCCGCAACAATACCGACCGCCTGCTCGAAGTGCGCCTGCAGGACGAAAAAGTGCTGGCGATCGCCGGCGCCATGGTCGCCTACACGGGCAGCATCAAGTTTGAAAAATCCCTGCTCGGTGGCGAAGGCATCTTTGGCGCGCTCAAGCGCAAGGTGACGAACGAGGGCATGCAGCTGATGCAGGCGTCCGGCAACGGCACCGTGTTCTTCGCGCACAATGCGTTCGAGATCACGGTGCTGGCGCTGGCCGGCGAAAAGCTGACCATCGAAAGCAGCAGCCTGCTGGCCTACGACACCAGCCTCAAAACCGGCACCAGCTTTGCCGGCCTGCGCGGCGCCAGCTCGGGCCAGGGCCTGTTTTCCACCACGGTGGAAGGCAGCGGCAATATCGCCGTCATTTCGCAGGGCAACCTGATCATGCTGGAAGTGACGCCGTCGACCCCCTTGCGCGTAGACCCGGATGCCTTTGTCGGCTTCAAGGGCGATATCCGCCAGGAGTTCGTGTTCGACGTCAACTGGCGCACGATGATAGGGCAAAGCTCGGGCGAGTCCTACCAGCACAAATTCACCGGCCAGGGCGTGGTGTATATCCAGCCCGCCGAACGTTAAGCAGCCAGGAGCCACGCGATGCCGGTTTATCAGCAGATCAATGAAAAAATGCTTGAGGTCAAACTCAGCAACGAAGAAGTGTTCGCGCGCAAGGGCGCCATGGTGTCCTACCAGGGCGACGTGCAGTTCAGCCGCTCCTTCCTGGCGGGTCAGGGCGTGCAAAGCCTGGCCATGCGCGCCGTCACCAACGAAGGCTACGCCATGATGGCGGCCAAGGGCAGCGGCAGCGTGTATTACGCGCACGCTGGCCTGTTCGTCACCATTATTCCCGTGCGCGGCGAAACCTTGTACGTGGAAAGCGACACCCTGCTGGCGTTCGACGCGCGCCTGACGGCCGGCACCATGTTCTTGGGCAACCAGGGCGGCATCCAGGGCGTGGTGCGCGGCGCGGTGTCGGGCCAGGGCTTGTTTACCACCACCTTGCAGGGCACCGGCGAAGTGGCGATTCTGTCCGACGGCAACACCATCGGCCTGCCCGTCACGCACGACGTGCCGGTGTTTGTCGACCCGCAAGCCTATATCGGCCATACAGGGCAACTGAGTTCGAATATTGTGACCGACCTGAACTGGAAAACCTTTGTCGGCCAGGCCTCGGGCGAATCGTACCAGGTGAAATTCACGGGCCAGGGCACGGTCTATATCCAAGCGAGCGAAAGGTAAGCCATGACGATCTACAATCCCTCCACCTTGCCGAAAAACGACAACCTGAACCGCTTTTCCTACGTGATCGACGTCAAGGAACAGATCTTTATTCGCAAGGGCAAGATGATCGCCTTTTATGGCGAGCTGCGTTTCGAGGCCATGGGCAGCAGCGTGCTTGACCTGATCGTGCGCACCGCCTTCAACGCGCCCAAGTATGTGCATCATTTCGTGGTGGCGAACGGACAGGGCCAGTTGATACTGGGCGACAACGGCAACGACCTGGCCTGCTACGACCTCGACAACGCCAACATGACCATCCGCGCAAAAAACCTGCTGGGTTTCACCAAGGACGTGGTCTGCCAGGAATCGACCTTGCCCGGCTATCTGACCATGATCGGCACCGGCAAGGTGATCGCCTCGTCGAACGGCCCGGTGCATTTCCTGGAACTGCCGTGCCGGGTCGACGAACAGGCCGTGCTGGGCTGGGCCGATTGCCCCAGCCCGTCATACCATTACGATTATGCGCACGTGCAGGGCTGGGCCTCGGCGGCCGGCGCGCTGACCGGTTTTACCCTGTCGGGCGAAGAGAAGCAGATCGACTTCACGGGCGCCGGCACGGTGCTGGTGCAGTCGTCGGAACTGGACATGGAGGGCAGCTCGACCCTGTCGCACCTGCTGTCGCAACTGCCGATGCTGGGCCAGGACGACCTGAATAAACTCAGTGTCTCGGCGCAGCAGCAGATGAAGGAAAACCGCTAAGCTTCAGCTTACGCTCGCCAGTTCGGCGAGCGTTTTTCCAGGAAGGCGGCAACGCCTTCCTGCGCATCTTCCTCCATCATGTTTTTCGCCATCACCTCGCCCGCATAAACATAGGCCTCGGCCAGCGCCATCTGCCGCTGGCGGTAGAACATCGCCTTGCCATGGCGCACGGCGGCCGGGCTCTTGTCCATGATGCTTTGCGCCAATAGCGCCACCTGCTCGTCCAGCGCTTCGTCGGGCACGGCGGTATTGATCAGGCCCCAGTCGGCGGCCGTGATCGCATCGATAAAGCGGCCCGTGACCAGCATTTCGAAGGCGCGCTTGGTCGACACATTCCTCGACAGCGCCACCGACGGCGTGGCGCAGAACAGGCCCACGTTGATGCCGGATACGGCAAAGCGCGCCGACGCGCCCGCCACCGCCAGGTCGCAGCTGGCTACCAACTGGCAACCGGCGGCCGTGGCGATGCCATGCACGCGCGCAATCACCGGCACCGGCAATTCCTGTATTGACCGCATTACGCGCGAGCATTGCGCAAACAGCGTCTTGTAATAGTCGAGGCTGGGCGTGGCCTGCATTTCGCGCAGATCATGGCCGGCGCAAAACGCCTTGCCTTCGGCTGCCAGCACCACGCAGCGCACCTCGGGCTGGCCGGCGATGATGTCGAGCTCGGCGTGCAGCGCGGCCAGCATGGCTTCCGACAGGGCATTGAATTGCAGCGGCCGGTTCAGGCGCAGGGTCACCAGGCCGCCGGCGTTGTCGCGCAGCACCAGCGGCGCGGGGTTGTCTTGAGTGCTCATGCAGTCTCCCTTTTGTGTTTTTTTGTCTCACGATGATACATCGCCAGCACCATATTGTTTCTGGCAACGGTTGCAGAAAAAACTGCGCCGCTGCGTCTTGCCGAGCGTTGCCTTGTGCAACGGTATATGGCAGCGCGGACAGCTTGTTTTTGCATGCGCCAGCCAGTGCGCCTTCAAGGTGCCGGCTTTCTTCCACTCCAGGAAATCAAAACTGTATTGCCGCGCCTGTTCCACCAGCGCACGCAGCTTGGGCGCGGGCAGGGCGCCGATGGTGGACAGCGGGTGGACGCGGATGCGAAACAGCACTTCATTCTTGATAATATTGCCGACGCCGGCAAAGATGGTCTGATCCAGCAGCGCGTCGCACACCAGCATGGCCGGATGGGTGCGCAGCTTTTTGCGCGCCAGCGCCGCGTCCCAGGCGTCGTTCATGACATCGCCGCGCCAGTCGTATTCGGCATCGAGGTCGGCGCCAATTTCCTTGATGGAGCAGGCGTAGAAATTGAGCTCGTCGCCATCGTCAAAGCTCAGCTGCAAGCGCGGCACCGCATCCTTGCGCTCGTTGACGCGGTAACTGCCGAACAGCAGGAAGTGAATGCGCAAGGAACGGTCTGCCAGTTGCAGCAGGAAATGCTTGCCCCAGCTGGCCACCGCCAGCACGGGCTGGCCGTCCAGCTCGTCCATCGGCAGCGTCCTGCTGTTGCCACTGGCACGCGTGATGGTCTTGCCTTCAAATGGTTCTGCAAGCTCGCGCAGGATGACGATCGATGGTCCTTCGGGCATGGTCTGCTCCATGGTTGGGCCGGCGCGATGCCGGCGCTATCCATGGAAGTGTCCGTAAAAATTGCACATCGCGGCGCACGGCAGCCTGGCTATTTGGCCGCGCTGACGCTGCCGATGCCGGCCACCGATTTGTGCACGATCTTTGGCTTGCCGTAGTACACCAGTTCGCCCATGCCGCGCACCACGGCGTTCAGTTCGCCCGAGGAATACACTTTCACCGAACCGATGCCGTCGAAGTTGACGTCGACATTTTTTGCCAGCAAGGCACGGGTATCGACTTCGCCCACGCCCTGGGCTTTCAGGCGCAGCCAGTCGATCTTGCCGTCAGCCAGCAAACGTCCGGCACCCTGGTAGCTGATATCGACGCGGGGGCCATGCAGCTTGGTGAGAATCTTTTCGCCGGCACCCTCGGCGATCAACTTGCGCAACTGCGGCATGGTAACGATCACGCGCGGATCGCCGTCGGTCTTCTTGATGTTCTTGTCCTTCATGGAAATCTTCAGTTCGCCATTGACCACTTCCGTGATCACGCCGCCGAGGAATTTCTGGTCGCCGCGCAAAGTCAGGCTGTGCTCCTTGCCCGATTCCACCTCGATGCTGATCGGACCGCGGATATCGATGGCGTTGAAGGCTGTCACCGGTCGGGCCTGCTCGTCAGCATGGACCAGCGGGCTGGCAACGAGGGCGGCGAACAGGAGCAAGTGGCGCATGGCGGTTTCCTTGTAAGGTTGATCCGTCTATTCTAAGTTGCAATTTGAGCAAATGGGAAAATTTGCGATGCATGGCAAGAATACGGCCTGAGCTGCGCGCCCGCCAGTGTACGGTTGGGCTATGCTGGAGGCTGACGAGTCCTGGAGCTGCCATGAAAAATTATCATAAAGAAGATTACCCCGTCGACAATATCCGCCGCTTTCTCGAACCGGGGCCGGTAGTGCTGGTCAGCTCCACCTGGAAGGGCGAGAGCGATATCATGACCATGGGCTGGCACATGATGATGGAGTTCACGCCCTCGCTGCTGGGCTGCTTTATTTCCGACGCCAACCACAGCTACGAAATGATCAAGCGCAGCATGGAGTGCGTGATCAATTTGCCGACCGCCGACATGGTTGACCAGGTGGTGGCGATTGGCAACTGCAGCGGCGAAGACACCGACAAATTCACCACCTTCAGCATGACGGCGCAAAAAGCCGACAAGGTGGGCGCACCGTTGATCGCCGAATGCTACGCCAACTTCGAATGCAAACTGGCCCAGGTAGCGGGCAACCCCAAGGGCGGCTTCTTCATTTTCGAATGCGTGAAAGCGCATGTGGCCACCTCGCCGAAACTGCCCGAAACCCTGCATTACCGGGGCAATGGCGAGTTCATGGTGTCGGGCCGCACCATCAGCCGCAAAAGCCTGATGAAACCTGAAACGTAGGACACCTGACCAAACCTACTGCGCGTCGATATAGGCGGCCTGCGATGCTCACCGTACTAGAGTACGGTTGCGCTTCTTAGCCACCTCTCTCTTCCGCTCGCTACGGTTTTGTCAGGTGTCGTGAGGCCGCAGGTGATACCCCCCCCCAAAAAAAAAGACAAATTTCGGGCTTAATCACTGGCGGCGTTAAATCACGCCTTGTGCCAGCATCGCATCGGCCACTTTCACAAAGCCGGCAATATTGGCGCCATCGACATAGCTGACGGTGCCGTCGCTGCGCGTGCCGTAGCGCTTGCAGGCCGCATGGATGCCCTGCATGATCTGCAGCAGGCGCGCATCGACTTCTTCGCGCGGCCACGACAGACGCGCCGCGTTCTGGCTCATTTCCAGGCCGGATGTCGCCACGCCACCCGCATTGCTGGCCTTGCCCGGTGCATACAGCACTCCAGCAGCCTCGAACGCCTTGGCCGCTTCGATGGTGGTCGGCATGTTTGCGCCTTCGGCCACGCACTGCACGCCATTGGCGATCAGGGTGCGCGCGTCGTCCAGGGTCAGTTCGTTCTGCGTGGCGCAGGGCAGGGCGATATCGACCGGTACATGCCATGGCGACAAGCCGGCCTCGAAGCGCACGCCGGTGCGTTCGGCGTAATCGCTGACCCGGCCATACAGATGGTTCTTGATTTCCATCAGCGTCGCCAGCTTTTCGGTGGTAAAGCCGTCTTCATCGATGATGGTGCCGCTCGAATCGGATACCGTCACCACCTTGGCGCCCATGGCCAGCGCTTTTTCCACCGCATACTGCGCCACGTTGCCCGAACCGGAGACGCTCACGCGCTTGCCTTCGAACGAGGTGCCGCGGGTTTTCAGCATTTCCTGGGCAAAATACACGGTGCCGTAGCCAGTCGCTTCCGGGCGCATCAGCGAGCCGCCATAGCTGGCGCCCTTGCCGGTAAACACGCAGTCGGCGCGGTTGCTGAGCTTTTTCATCATGCCGGCCATATAGCCGATCTCGCGCCCGCCGACGCCGATATCGCCGGCCGGCACATCGGTGTCCGCGCCCACATGGCGGAACAGTTCACTGACAAACGCCTGGCAAAAGCGCATCACCTCGCCCGAGCTCTTGCCCTTGGGATCGAAGTCCGCGCCACCCTTGCCGCCACCCATCGGCAAGGTGGTCAGCGCATTCTTGAACGTCTGCTCGAAGGCAAGGAATTTCAGCACCGACAGATTGACGGAAGGGTGGAAGCGGATGCCGCCCTTGTACGGCCCGATGGCCATGCTGTGCTGGATGCGGTAGCCGCGGTTGACCTGCACCTGGCCATGGTCGTCAACCCATGACACGCGAAACATCACTACGCGTTCAGGCTCGATCAAGCGTTCCAGCAAGCCTTGTTCCGCGTATTTCGGATGCTGCTCCAGGAACGGCCACAAGCTTTCCATCACTTCGGTGACGGCTTGCAGAAACTCGGGTTGACCTGGATTGCGTGCGGCGACATGCTGGACATACTCGTGAGCAGATGCGTATTTCATCAGAATTCCATGGAGGTAAACGGTTATTTGGGCAACTATCTTCGCAGATTTCGCACGAAAATGGTGCGGAAATTTGGTTTTGAGAGGATTCTGCTACTTTTTGGGGTGTTTTTGAGGCGGCGTGGCGAGAGTAAAAGGGCTTACCGGGAGCACATCGCACCACCAATCGAACCGCCGATACTGAGTCCGGTCGATAAATCAAAACCGAATTCGCAGCGGTAGCCATCTTTGGCGTGATGGCGGCACAGCAGCATGTCGCGGTTGCGCAGGCGTATTTGTGGGTCAGGACAGCCATCGCGCAGATCGGGGCCGATGGCATCGAACATGTCTTTTGCGGCTGTGCTCGTCAAACGAAAGGCGACCTTTATATCGCCGGCACCGGGAGGCACGGCGTCATCGAGATAAGCGCCATAAATGGCGTAGGAAGCTGAAAAATCCCTTTGGACATATTTCCAGATCGCACGAGCTTGGTGTGTCAGCAACAGGCATAGCACAGCGGCAAAAAGCAGGCTGGCGCGTTTCAGCATATGGAGCCACCGATGCTGTGCCCGCTCAGCAGATCGAAACCGAAGTCGCAATGATGGCCATCGCGTGGGTGATAAGAGCAGCTCACGTGCGCCCGTTGGCGCAAACGGTTTTCATCTTCCACACCGCAGGTATTGCGCAAGTCCGGACCCATTGCATCGAACAGTTGCTTTGCGGCCTTGCCGTCGATCCGGAAAGCAATCTGCTTGTCCTTGCTGGTGGGCGGTAGCAGGTCGCCCAGACCGCCGCCGTAGATCACATAGTGTCCTTGGACTGGCTGGTAAGAAAACCGCCACTTTTGCGCGGATTGCGCCAGGCCGACGCCGAAAACAAGGGCGAGAGCCAGGAAGAAGAGCGATTTCATGTCACCGTCTCCGCTGTTCGCTGTCTGGTGGGGAAAAGCCAGGTGCGCGTAGAGGCCAGCGCGTTTGATGATTGTTGCTGGTTTGTAAGGTCAAAACATTGCGCAGGATCACAGGCAGCCACGAGGGCTGCCTGCGGACTGCGCCAGACGCAAACTCTTACCCCGCCATTCCGCGCAGGATCAGCCCCGTGATATAGGCGCCATAGGTGCCCAGCGCGTAGCCGAGTACGGCCAGCAGTACGCCCACCGGCGCCAGCGCCGGATGGAAGGCGCTGGCGATCACGGGCGCAGAGGCGGCGCCGCCAATATTGGCTTGCGAGCCGACGGCCATGAAGAACAGCGGGGCGCGGATCAGCTTGGCGACCAGCAGCATCAGGCCGCCATGGACGGCGATCCAGATCAGGCCGAGCAGGAACAAAAACGGCTTGTCGAACAGGGCTTTCAAGTCCATGTGCATGCCGATGGTGGCCACCAGCACGTACAGCATGGCCGAACCGATGGTCGAGGCACCGGCGCCTTCCAGGCTGCGCGCCCTGGTAAAGCTCAGCAGCAGGCCGAAGGTGGTGGCGAACACGACGATCCAGAAGAAGTTCGAGGTCAGGCTGTAATCCTGCAAGCGCCATTCGGCCGGCAAGGTGTTGATCCAGGCGATGGTGGGGCCGGCCAGGAAGTGCGACAGGCCCGTCACGCCCAGGCCCACGCCGAGGATGATCATGACGTCGGTCAGGGTGGCGATGCGGGCATGCTGGGCACGGTAGCTTTCGATGCTGTCCTTGAGCGCGTTGATGGCGGACAGGTCGGCGCCGGTCCAGCGGTCGAAGGCGCCGGCGCGCCCGGCCAGGAACAGCAGCACGGCCGTCCAGACATTGGCCACCAGCACGTCGACGGCGACGAACTGGCCGAACAGGGTGGCGTCGACTTCGAATACTTCCTTCATTGCCGCCTGGTTGGCGCCGCCGCCTATCCACGAGCCGGCCACGGTGGTCATGCCGCGCCAGGTGTCGCCGGCCACCGTTTCCGGGTGGATCAGGCGCATGGCTTCGAACGACACCAGCGCCCCCAGCATCACGCCGAGGGTGCCGGTCAGGAACATGATGATGGCCTTGGGGCCGAGGCGGATGATGCCGCCGAAATCGATGGCCACACACAGCAGTACCAGCGCGCTGGGCAGCAGGTAGTCGCGCGCCACGGCGTACAGGCCAGAGGCGTTGCCGTCGATAATGCCGAAGGTGTTGAGCAGCGCCGGAATCAGGTAGCACATCAGCAGCGACGGGATATAGGTATAGAATTTTTTCCAGAAACCGGAGGTGCGCGAGGCGGACCAGAAAACGGCCCCCAGGGTCATGGCGAGCAGGCCGAGGACAACGGCGTCATTGGTGATCAGGGCAGGGGTGGCAGGTGGCATCGGGGATTCCGGTGAACGTGTCAGGGACGGCCGGGATGCTGATAGCGGCCCCGGGCGTGGCGTGGCCGTATCCTATAACAATGTTGCTGCTGCGGTTACAAATACCGCGCCAGCAAGGCCCGGTCCAGTGATCCATCAAGTTCGATGCGCACGAAGTGTCCGCTGCCCGGCGCCACCTGAATATCCTCGCCCGCATCGTTCAGCATGCGCGTGATGGCGATATCGCGGTTGCCGCTCGGATGCATCACTTCGATGCGGTCACCGACGGCAAAGCGGTTTTTCACATCGACCCTGGCCCAGCCGTTTTCCACATTCAACACATCGCCCACGTACTGGCTGCGGTCCGCCTCGGACGCGCCGCGCATGTAGTTCTGGTGGGTTTGCGTGTGGTGGCGCTGGTAGAAGCCGTCGGTATAGCCGCGGTTGGCCAGGCCCTGCAGCTGCCCCAGCAGGCTGATGTCGAACGGGCGGCCCGCCACCGCGTCGTCGATCGCCTGGCGATATACCTGCGCCGTGCGCGCCGCGTAGTACAGCGACTTGGTGCGTCCTTCCACTTTCAGCGAGTGCACGCCGATTTTCACCAGCCGCTCGATATGCTCGACCGCGCGCAGGTCCTTCGAGTTCATGATGTAGGTGCCGTGCTCGTCTTCCAGGATCGGCATCAGCTGGCCCGGGCGCTGCGCTTCCTCGATCAAATAGGGCTGGTCGGCCAGCGGGTGGCGCGGCTGCTGGTGCAGGGCCGAGAAGGAATTGGCCTGTTCCAATGCCTGCTCGAATTTCAGCGGTATCACCTGCATCGCGCCAAGATCGCCGCTGGCGTCCTCGCTGGCGTTTTTCACCTTGTAGTCCCAGCGGCAGGAATTGGTGCAAGTGCCCTGGTTCGGGTCGCGGTGGTTGAAGTAGCCCGACAGCAGGCAACGGCCCGAATAGGCGATGCACAGCGCGCCGTGGACGAACACTTCCAGTTCCATCTCCGGGCAGCGCTGGCGGATTTCCTCGATCTCGTCGAGCGACAGTTCGCGAGACAAAATCACGCGCGTCAGGCCCATGCGGTGCCAGAACTTCACGTCGGCCCAGTTGACGGCATTTGCCTGCACCGACAGATGGACGGGCACGTCCGGCCACTTGTCGCGCACCATCATGATCAGGCCAGGGTCGGCCATGATCAGCGCGTCGGGACGCATGGCGATCACCGGCTCCATGTCGCGCAGATAGGTTTTCAGCTTGGCGTTGTGGGCGAAGATATTGCTGGCGACAAAGAACTGCTTGCCACGCGCATGCGCGCCTTCTATTCCTTCCTGCAGCGCCTGCAAGGTGGAAAAATCGTTATTGCGCACGCGCAGGCTGTAGCGCGGCTGGCCCGCATAGACGGCGTCGGCGCCATAGTCAAAGGCGGCGTGCATCTTGGCCAGCGAACCGGCAGGCAGGAGTAATTCGGGAGCGTGGCGCATGGCGGAATCGGCAAAGCCGGCGATTGTAGGCCGGTGGCGGCGCAAACGCATTGCCCTGGGTCAAAGAATTGCGGTCCCATTCGTGGCCTGGAAGTGACAAATGGTAAAGGAAGGCTTGTGACAACCTCGTTTTTAAATGATAATAGTTCTCATTTAATGATGGAGGGTGTCGGGTGGAGGTCAGTCATGAGAGTCTGTATCGTGAGCACCGCGGCTGGCTCAATGGCTGGCTGCGGGCGCGGCTCGGGCATTGTTCGCACCGTGCCGCCGACTTCGTGCAGGATACGTTTGTACGCATCTTGCAGTCCGGCACCCGCGCCGCCGACATCACGCGACCGAAATCCTACCTGGCCACCATCGCCCGAGGCCTGATGATCGACCATTTCCGGCGCAGCGACCTGGAGCAGGCTTACCTGGCCGAACTGGCGCTGATGCCCGAAGCGCTGCAGCCTTCGCCCGAAGAGCGCGCCATCTTGCTGGAAACCTTGCTGACGATCGACCAGATGCTGGCCGGGCTGGGGCCGAAAGTGCGCCAGGCTTTCTTGCTGGCGCAGATCGATGGCCTTGACTATGCAACCATCGCGCAGGAGCTGGACGTGTCCGTCAGCAGTGTCAAACAATATATGCGTAAGGCTGTCTTGCAATGTCTGAAATGTCTATAAGCACGGCGGTAAGCGCCGCAGACGTCGACGACCTGCACCTGGAAGCGGCTGCGGAATGGTTTGTTTCGCTGGCGGAGGAGGGCGGCGCCGAAGCGCTGCGCCGCTGGCAGCTGTGGCATGACGCGGCGCCGGCGCACCAGCAGGCATGGGCAAAAGTCGAGCGGCTGCAAAGCCTGCTGGCCGGCGCGCCACTGCAGGCGGCCCATGTTTTGCGCGCGCCTGTGCGCCAAGCGCAGAAACCCGAACGCAGATCACGGCGCCAGCTGATGGCCTGTATCGGCGTGGCCTTTACCGTCGGCATGGGCTGGGCCTTGCTGCCGGCCGCGCCCGAGCGCGCGCCTATCCGCTGGCTGGCCAGCGCGCGCGGCGAGCGCCGCCTGGTGAGTTTGCCTGACGGTAGCCGCGCCTGGCTCGGTTCGAACACGCGCGTGGGCCTGGCCTATGATGCGCACCGCCGCGATATCTACCTGGCGCAGGGCGTGCTGCAGCTGACCACCGGCAGCGATGCGCAGCAACGTCCCTTGCGCATCATTTCGCGCGATGGCGTGGTGCGTCCGCTCGGCACGCGTCTGACCATCAGCCAGTTTGGCGCGCATACCGTGCTGACGGTGCAGCAGCATGCAGCCCGGGTGCAAACGCCGCAAGGGCCGGTGGTGACGGTGCAAGCGGGCCAGCGCGTGCGCTTTGCCAGTACCGGCTGTGGCCGGCTGCAGCAGTCGCCGGTTGCCGACGATGCCTGGACCAGGGGTTTATTGATGGCGCTCGATACGCCCTTGCCCGAATTTGCCGCCCAGTTTGCCCTGTATTCGGGGCAGGCGGTCGAGGTGGCGCCGGCCCTGGCTGGCCGCCGCGTTTCCGGTACTTACCAGATCGATGCGCCGGAACGTTCGCTCGACACGCTGGCCGAGGTGCTGGCGATCCGTGCCGAACGCAGCGCGGCGGGCTGGCGATTGCGGCCACGCTAAACTATTTTTTACCATCGGCTGTCCTTTTTCGATTGTGCTTCGGCCTACAGATAAGCCCATTATTTGTAGACGAAAAAATGACTCTTGTTGCCGCTCGCGCTGTTCCTGCCTTACCCCTTGTTCCTGCCCGGCGCCGCAAGCTGCGCCCGCTACTGGCCGCCTTGCTCAGTGCCGGCGTGATCCTGCCAGGCGTTGCTGCCGAGCCGCTGGCCGATGTGCTGAACCGCTTTGCTGCCGAGTCCGGCGTCATCCTGGTGTTTGACGCGGCCTTGCTGCAAGGCCTGCAATCGCAGGGATTGCAAGGCAAACATGATGTGCCGTCGGGCTTCCGGGCACTGCTGGCCGGTTCGAAATTTGAAGTCGTGATGGGCGCCTCGGGCGGCTATATCCTGCGCGCCCGTCCGGCTGCAGCCGCTGTGCGCGACGAGCGTTCGGCGGCCGAAAAGCGGCCGGCGCATACGCTGTCGGGAATTACCGTCGAAGCAAAAACGCTGCCCACGGTCGAGCGCTTGGACCGCGAAATGATCCGCAACATGCCATCCATTAACGGCGACATGACCAGCCAGCTGAAGCTCAACCCGAATATCCAGTACAGCGAAGCGTCGCTGGCGTCGGCCACCGGCGGTGAAATCGCGCCGGCCGAGATCAGCATCCACGGCGCCAAGCCGTACCAGAACGAGATCCTGGTCGATGGCATCTCGATTGCCAACGATCTCGATCCGGGCAACAAGGTCACCACCACCAGCGTCGACCAGATCCCGGGCGGCGCACAGGCGCTGGCGATCGACAGCAGCATCCTGTGCGAAATCGATGTCAAGGATTCCAATGTCTCGGCCGAGTACGGCCGTTTTACGGGCGGCGTGGTCAGCGCCACCGTCTGTTCGGCGCGCAAGAAGTTCGGCGGCAATATGTCGGTGGGCTACAGCTCTTCGAGCTGGAGCAAGCTGTTTATCGATCCGGCGCGGCAGGAAGAATTTGAAGATTCAAGCAATGCCGACCTGCAGCCGCATTTCAAGAAATGGACCTATAAAACCACGGTCGAGGCACGGCCCAGCGACAGCTGGGGCGTGCTGATGAATGTGGTGCGCAGGAAGTCCGAGATTCCGCTCAAGCGCTTCAGTACCGACAATGCGAACACCACCGCCAGCCGCGAAGTCACGCAGACCCGCCAGCAAGATACCTTGCTGCTCAAGGCCGACTACTCGCCACCAGATAGCCGCCACAAGGGCGAAGTGACGATGGTCTATGCGCCTTCGTCGAATACCTATTTCATGGAAAACTACCGCGACAGCAATTACACCATCGATGCCGGTGGCCTGAACCTGAGCGGCAAGTGGGAATCGCGCTACGACCTGGCCAAGGTCACGCACCAGCTGTCGTATTCCAGGAACGAGCAGTCGCGCCGCAGCGACGTCGATTATTACCGCGCCTGGCGCTGGTCGGCCGACAAGAACTGGGGCGACCCTGCCGGTACCAATCCGACCAGTGGCGAGGGTGCACGCGGCGATATCGACCAGGAAATCCAGACCATGCAGTACAAATTGCGCGCTGCGTTCGCACCGTTCAATCTGGGCCAGACCCGGCATCGGGCAACCGCGGGCGCCGAACTGCGCCACCAGGAAGCCGATTACGAGCGCCTGAAAGACCATTTTTACTATCTGACGCCAGCCAATCTGCCGACCACCGGCGCCGCCTCGCGCTGCACCTTGCCCGATGGCACGGGCGATACGCAAGCGTGCTCGGCCACTAAAACCCTGCGCTATAACGCAGGCCAGTATTTTGGCCGTCTGATGCTGTATCACGCAGGCCAGTTTGATGTCAAAAGCAATTCCTTGGCAGCGTATGCGGAAGACGAAGCCACGTGGCGCAACCTGAGCCTGAGGGTCGGCGTACGCGGCGACAGGGACAGCCTGGCCGGCGGCACCAACTTCGCGCCACGCCTGAAACTGGGCTGGCAGGTCAACGAAGCTTTGTCCCTCGATGTGGGCGCCAACCGCTACTACGGCCGCAATCTGTTTGCCTATGCCTTGCAGGAAAAAGCCAATACCCTCTTGAGCACGCAAACGCGCACCAGCAACCTGGTGTGGGGCGCGGCCACCACCAGCAAACCCCTGAACCGGCTGGAAGACATGAAGTCGCCCTATGACGATGAGCTGACCGCCGGCCTCACGTATGAATCGGACCTGCTGGCCGGCCCCTTGAGCCTGCGTTTCACGCACCGTGACGGCAAGGACCAGGTGGTGCGTTTGTTGCGCACGAGCCAGGCCGATTGCAACGGCAGCAGCTGCTATATTTTCAGCAATGACGGCGGCAGCGTGACCAAGGACATCACTGTCAGCTGGTCCAATGCGCGCGCCTTCAAGATCGGCGACACGGCCAACCGCCTGTGGGTGGCCTTCAATAAAAGCGATATCAAATCCAATTACGCGACCTACGCCGAGAACTACAGCAGCGCCATGCTGCGCGACGACCTGATCCGCTACGACGGCAAGGTGATCCGGTATGGGGATCGGCCGGCGGACAACTACAACCGCCCGTGGACCTTGCGCATCGGCGCCATGACCACCTGGCCTGCGCATAGCCTGACCGTCAGCAATATTTTGCGCCTGCGTGGTGGTTACCAGCAGATTTTGCGCAACGGCAGTTTTGTCTACGAAGGCGCGACACTGGAAAACTACGAGAAGACCCGCCTGCCACAGGCGAACGCCATCGATACCGTGGTGAACTGGAATCCACGCGTGGTTGGCAACCAGCGCCTCGACGTGAAACTGACGATTGAAAACATTAGCAACGAGAAGAACAAGATGACGGTCAGCGATACCTATGCCACCTACGAACGGGGCCGTACCTTCGCGCTGGAGATCGGCTATGGATTCTAAGATGATGACTACACATAAAAAATTGCAGGGCATCGCTTTCTTTACCCTCTGCATCGCCGTACTGGCGCCAGCCATGGCGGCCACGGCCGAAGCATTTCGCTGGGACAGCAAGGTGCAGCGCGGCCAGCTGGCCAACGGCCTGGCGTATTACATCGTCGATGATGCCAGCGACGCTGGCAAACAGGCCGCTACGCCGGTGGCGCTGCAACTGCTGGTGCGCGTCGGCTCGCTCGATGAAAAGGACGACCAGTCGGGCGTGGCACACATGGTCGAGCATATGGTGTTTCAAACCACCAAGGCGCATCCCGAAGGCCTGAAGACGTATATGGAAAGCCTGGGCTGGCGTATAGGCTCGCATTACAACGCGCAGACCAATTTCGAGCGCACCCTGTATTTCCTGACGGCGCCGCCAGGCCGCGTCGACGCGGGCCTGGGCGTGCTGGCCGAGATCGCCGGCGGCGCGCAGATTCCCGCCGACGGCCTGGAGCGCGAGCGCCAGATCGTCCTCGAAGAATGGCGCACCAAGCTGGGCGTGCGCGAACGCATGGACCGCCAGCGCCGCGCCATGCTGCGCGAGGGTTCGCTGTACCCGCAGCGGCCAACCATCGGCACGCAAGCGAGCATCCGCCAGCAACCGGCCGAGAACCTGCGCAAGTTCTACAGTGACTGGTATCGCCCCGGCAATATGGCTTTGCTGATCGTCGGCAAGGTCGATGCCGCTGCGCTCAGACCCGTGATCGAACGCCACTTTGGCGGCCTGGTGCCGGCCACTTTGCCACAGCGCAATTCGCCCGATCCGGTGCTGCGCGACCAGCTGCGCATCACGCGCCTGCAGGATGCGGAAAGCGGCACCAGCCAGGTTGGCTGGGTCACGCGCTTTACGGTCGACCAGCGCCAGGATGAGGCCGGCCTGCGCGAGCGCATCATCGACCGCATTGCCGAACGCAGCCTGCGTGCACTGGTGCGTGACTCCAGCGATAGCCTGCCTGCCGGAGTGACTTCGCTGACGGTCAGCAAGGGCGAACTGGGCGAATCGACGGCTTCGCTGGGCTTTGCCTCCAGCGTGGCCGTCGACGCCCACCAGGCCGGCATGGAGCAGATTTTGCTGGTGCAGGAACGCCTGCGCCGCAATGGCCTGAAGCCGGACGATATGGCGCGCGAAATTGCCGATGTGCGCCGCCTGAACGGCAAGGGCCCGGCGCAACAGGGCGCGCGCGACTTCAATGGCTGGCTGCAAATGCTGGGCGAGGCGGTGCAGGCCGAGCGGGCACTGCAGGACCCGCTGCAAAAACAGGCGCAGATCAGCCGCATACTGGCAGGCCTGAGCTCCGCTGACATCAATGCACGCGCGCTGCGATGGATCAACGCGTCGGACCGCGCGCTGTTCATGCTGGCGCCGGGCCTGAGTCCCTTGACCTTGCCGTCGCAAGAAGAGGTGCTGGCGGTGCAGCAAAAAATTGCCATGGCACCGTTGCCGGCGCTGCTGAAAGTGGCGTCAGTGGTCACCGCCGCCAGCATGCCGCAGCTGTCGTCGAATGGCGAGATCGTGCGCCAGGATGAGCTCGGTAACGGCGTGCAGCGCTGGACCCTGGACAATGGCGATATCGTGGTGTGGCAACAAACGCCGCAAGACGAGAAGGATCAACTGCTGCGTTTTGCCGCCCACGCCCCGGCCGGCTACCGCTTGCCCGGTGCGCCGGCCTGGCAATGGCAGCTGGCGGCGCAGCTGGGCCGCGACGCCGACCTGAGCGGGCAAACGCCAGGCGAGCTTGATCGCTGGGCAGCGCAGCGCAAGGTAAAACTGTCGCAGCAGCAAAGCGCGACCCAGCTCAGCTACACCGCGCAAGTAGCCCCGGCGCAGCTGGAAGACCTGCTGCGCCTGTATGCGGCGCGCCAGCTGCAAAGCGAGATCAGCCTTGAGGCGCTTACCAGTGTCGGCCAGCAACTGGCACGCCAGGCTGCGCGCCGTCCGGACAGCGCCAGCGAACGCGCGGGCCGCGAAATGAGCCTGCTGCGCTATGGCGAACTGCCGCTGGACGGCTACCCCGATGCCGGCGCCCTGAAGCAATTGATGACGGAACAGGGCTTGCAGACAGTGCGCGGACAATGGCTGCAACTGCGCCGCCAGCCGGTGACCTATTTTGTCAGCGGCCCGATGGATGCGGCCCAGGTGCAGGAACTGGCCGGGCGCTACCTGGCCGGCATTGCCCGCCAGGCCGCCGCGCAAGCACCAATCGCGCTGGCGCAGCGCACCGGCTACCGCGAGAGCCGTTTGGCCGTCAGCATCGAGCCGCAAGGCAGCGTGCGCGCCGAAGGCAGCCAGCAGATGGACTGGACCCCGGAGCGCGCCATGCGTACGGCAATTTTGTCGCGCATCATCTACCGCAGCCTGCGCCAGGAACTGCGTGAAAAAGAGGCCGGCATCTATCGCCTCAACTACAAGCTGAGCCTGGACCCGCACCACCGTGCCAACAGCGAACTGTCGTTCACGGCCGCGCCGGAACGCCTGGACGCCTTGTGGTCATCGGCCAAACGCGTGCTCGAACGCCTGCCGGAGCAGCTCGATACGGCCATGCTGAAGGAAGAGATCGCCAAGATGCGCAGCGACGAATCGAAACGGGTGACGGACAGCGGCACCCAGTTCAACCGCTTACAGCTGAGCTACACGCAATACGGCGACGCGCGCTATCTGGCGGACAGCAAGCAACTGGCTGGCACGTTGACGCCCGAGAGCATGCGCGCGTTTGCGCAGGAGTTCAGGCTGGCGCAGGATATGGCGGTGGTGAAGGTGTTGCCGAAGGCGGCAGGCCCAGGACGTTGATCCTGTCACCGTCGCCATATGACAGGAGCGGGGACACGGTGCCCTGCTCCTGGAGTATTTCAGGAGTTACTGGACTGCGGCTTGCGCCGACAGGGCCGCAGTAACAGGTTCTTTTTTCGCTTCGCCCTCGCCGCTGTCCCACAATTTCTGGGCGGCGGCACGGTCAAATGCCGGCAGCAGCCGGGTTTCGATACTGACGTCTTTCAGTGCTGGAAATGACGTGCGGAATTGAGCGACATCTTTTTCCGCCTTGTCGTCTACCGACACCTCCCAGGTACTGCCGGACATGCCGGTCACGGACTGGTCGATCAGTGGCAGCAGCGGGCCGGCGCGAAATTCTTCTCCCTGGCGCGTACGCAGCCTGGCGCTGATACGGCCCGCATACACGACCGAGTTTGGCGCAACGCTCAGGTTCATGGCAAGCGGCACGCTGAACGCGCCGTTGAACGGAAATGCCCGGGCAAAGCCAAAGACCTCAAACAGCTTGTATTCGCCCGCCACCAGCGCGATACGGGCCAGATAAACTGTATGGCCATCCTCCTTCATGGTGTCGAGATTTTTGTCGAGCTTGAAGTTTTGACGCTCTTGCCTGGTCGTGGCGTAGGGCTTCGCAATCTTCATGATGAGCGGTTCCGGCACATACCGGCTATCGTCCGCACGCGAGACGTCGATAGTGACGAGCACGATCGATTTTTCTTTTGTATCGATCTTGGCGGTATTCTTGTCGAATGCCATGGGGTTGACGGTCGCGCACCCGGTGATGGCGCAGCAAGCCAGAATGGAGCAGATAAAACGGATCATGGTCGTCATTTTTCTTGTGGGTATAGGGAAATATTGCACAATTATTGTATCAAAAGAAACTAAAATTGATAAGTGGTAATTTGCCTATCCCCATGCCAGTGTTGATGAACGATTTGCTTCCCCCCTCAGTGAGATGATGAGGGAACTGCCTGCCCTTGCAGCCATGTTTTTGGCTATGTCATCGAAAGCTGTGGGAACGCCAAGCAGTTGCTGGGGTCTAACTGATCAGGTATTTCCTTCCAGGAGCCGATCATGGACACAGCCCGGTGGCAGATTTTCGTCCAACAATTTTCACAACTATCGCATCGCCAGCGTATTGCCAGCGGCAGCCTGTTGCGCAGCAGCGCGCCGCAGGAGGCGGCCGTGGCCCTGATTGAGCAGACAGCACAAGGGCAACTGCATTGCCCCGCCTGCCAATCGACCCATTTCCACCGCCACGGCCAGGCCCATGGCCTGCAACGCTATCGCTGCGTTCCTTGTGGCAAAACGTTCAACGCCTTGACCGGCACGCCGCTGACACATTTGCACCACAAGGAACGATGGCTGGCCTACGCGGATTGTTTGCTGAATTCGTTTTCGGTACGCAAGGCCGCCCTGCAGGTGACTACCCATCGGAACACCAGCTTTCGCTGGCACCATCGTTTTCTGGCGCTGGCCAAGACCGACCGGCCACGCTGCCTGCACGGCATCACCGAGGCCGACGAGATGTATGTGCTGGAGTCGCAGAAAGGGTCTCGGCACATGACGCGGCCGGCACGCAAGCGCGGTGGCCACGCAGGCAAACGTGGCATTTCCAATGAACAGGTGTGTGTCCTGATGGCGCGTGACCGCACCGGGCAAACCGTCGATTTCGTCACTGCTCTGGGCCAGCTGACCAAGGCCAGGCTGCACGCCTGCCTGTCAGCGGTGATTGACCGCGACATTTTGTTGGTGAGCGATGGCAATCCGGCCTATCCCGTGTTTGCCAGGGACCTCGGCATCCAGCATGAAGCCGTCAACTTGCGGGGCGGCATCCGTGTGCGCTGTGCAGTGCACGTGCAGAATGTCAACGCGTATCACAGCCGGCTGCGTGGCTGGCTGCGCGCCTTTCATGGCGTCGCGACGCGCTACCTGCCCAACTACCTGGGCTGGCGCTGGATATTGGACGCGAGGAGAATATTGTCCCCTGAAAGTTTGCTCAGGGCCACCTTGGGTACGTTCCCACATTTGATGGTGACATAGCCATGTTTTTCGTCGTTCAAGCCGGCTTGCCCAGTTCGTTCTCCAGGAATTTCTCCAGCGCTTCCAGCGATTTGCCCTTTGTTTCGGGCAGGCAGGTCGCGACAAAGATCAGCGACAGTACATTGATGCCGGCAAACACAAAGAAGGTGGCGCTGCCGAACTGCGCCATGGCGATCGGGAACAGCAGCGCCACCAGGCCGTTGAATACCCATTGGCATGCCACGGCGGTGCCGGTCAGCACGCCGCGCAAGTGCATCGGGAACAGTTCCGACATCAGCAGCCAGTACACGGGTGAAATCAGCATCTGCATGAACAGCAAAAAGCACAGGATGCAGGCCAGCGCGGCGTAGCTTTTCATGAGGCCTTCGGGCATGAACAGCAGCACGGCGCCCAGTGCGGCCTGGGTGGCGACCACGAAACCGAGGCCGGTGATCAGCATCGGCCGGCGTCCGTGCTTGCCGATCAGCCAGATGCCGATAAAGGTGGCGATCAGCGCCACCACGCCGTTGCCGATGGTGGCGGTCAGCGCCGCATTGGTGCCGAGGCCGGTCGACTTCAGAATGATGGGCGTGAAATACATGAAGGCATTGACGCCCGTAAATTGCGCCACGAAACCGAGGCCGATGCCGATCAACAGCAGTTTGCGTATCCATGGCGTACCGAGCACGGCCGACCAGCCGGTCTGTTCATGCTCGATCTTGTTGAGCTTGACCATCTCGTCCAGCTCCAGTTCGATCTGCTTGTCGCTCGAACGGATCTGTTCGAGCACGGCGCGCGCTTCTTTCATGCGGTTCTTGCTGGCCAGCCAGCGTGGCGAGGCTGGCACGAACAGCATGCCCAGTCCCAGCAAAATCGCCGGCACGGCAGCGATCGCCAGCATATAGCGCCAGACATGCGGCGAGCCGGAAAAGTGCGCCAGCGCCGCGTTGAGGATATACGCAATCAATTGACCACCGACAATCATCAATTCGTTCTGGCTGACCAGCCTGGCGCGCCGGCTCGGCCCCGCCATTTCGGCAATAAATACCGGCACCGTGGACGAGGCGCCGCCGACGGCAATGCCCAGCACGAAGCGCATGACGACCATGATCGCCACCGACGGCGCCAGGGTGGTGCCGAGTACGCCGATCAGGAACACCAGCGCCAGGCCCAGCAAGGTGGTGCGGCGGCCGTATTTGTCCGACAGCGTGCCGGCCATCAATGAACCGATGGCGGCGCCGAATACCAGCGCCGACGTGACGATGCCTTCGGTGACGGGGGTGAGGCCGAGGCCGCCCTCGGCCAGCGGCGTGCTCATGAAGGGCAGCGCGCCCGAGATGACGCCGGTGTCGTAGCCGAACGCCAGCGCGCCCATGGTGGCGGCGATGGCGACCTTGAACACAAAGCGGCTTTCCTTGGTGTCGGGCGGCGTCGCCGCAGCGGACGGTTGTGTAGTGGAAAGCATGAATCGATCCTTCTGGAGTGGTGTGGCTGTAGCCCGCGTGACCAGAAAGGTGGCGTTGACAATTGCTCAGCATTAATGTTGAGCAGAATAAATGAAAGCGACTGGGGTGACTGTTAGTTATCGGACATAAACGCAAGACGGTCTCATGCGCACGCTGCCGATACCGGCGAGCGTGCGGCTTGGCAGGGGCTATGCTTGCCGGGATTGATGTGCTTGCAACTGCTCGCGCAACTGCTGGCCATTGCACTGTGTATAGTCCTTGTTGACCTCAAGCTTGATCAGCGGCTGCAAGTGGCTATCAAGCGACGCGCGCAGCAGGCCCAGGAACTGTGGTGTAGCGGAGATGACCAGGTGCTGGAAGCGGCCTTCCTGGTGCGCCTTGAGCAGATAGGCAGCAATATCGCGCGCGAACTGTTCTGCTTCCAGCTCTTCAGGTGTGTGTGCTGGCTGGTAAGTCTTGTTTGGCGCGCCCACATTCGCATTGTGCGCCTGGCCCACGCCCTGGGTTCCGCCGATGTTGTGGCTGCTTTTTCCGGCAGCGGTGTTGCCTATCCTGTCAGTCTCTCTTTCTGTTTCGGCCACGCGCAAGCGCGCGGCGGCATTGACCATGTCTTCGAGTTCGGCCAGCGGCTTTGCCAGACTGGTTTCGGAAAAAAATCGTACCCTGCCTGCATTGGCGGCGATGATCCAGGTGGTTTCCATATTCCCTCCTATCAATAAAATCAATCGGAACGGTGATAACCGGAAGACCAGTATAGTCACGATAGACGACATCTGGCGCACCGGCGTGGTGGCCGTGCACCGGGCAATATTTGACCATGTACACTGTTTCGTATCGAAAATCAGTAGCGAGGCCGCCATGCGCAATATCGATTTCAGTTCCTGGGAAGCTGCCATGACGACCATCGTCGGACTGGCGGTATTTACCCTGCTGGGCGTAGGTATCCGCATGCTGATGATGCAGACCATCCAGCAACGCCGCGAACGGATGAACCGGCAGATCAACGAGCGCGTGAAAACCCTGATGGCGGCCTACCGCACTCTGGGTGGCTCGTTTACCGGGCAGCTGACGGTCGACCCGACCCATATGCGCGACCTGCGCCAGCGCGCTCAAGCAGACGGGGAAGGGCAGCCGGATGCCGCGACCACCAGTTCCGAACGTGCCCGCCGCATCCGCGACGCGGTGGAAGCCGCCCTGGCGGACATCCTGCTGCTCGGTACCGAAGAGCATTGCCGGTTGGCCGGGCAGGCGGCCAGCGACCTGGCGGCGGGCCGTCCGATCCATACGGCCGAACTGGTCATCAGCCTGCGCAGCTTTATCCGCAGCGCGCTCGATCTGGGGCCGATGCCGGACGATGTGCTGATTCCGCTGCAGGGGCCGACGCGCACGCAGGGGAGTACGGGACGGGGTAAAGCGGATGGGGACAAGTCGGGGAATAAAGGTGGGGGCGGCGGTAGCGGCAATGGCGGCGGTGGCATGGGGGTGGGCATGGAAAGCGCGCACGGGACGGATGCCGTGCCGCCCCATGCGGTCACTTAGAGCGCATGGCCAAAATACTCCTGCAGCTTGAGCAAATTGAGTCCTGTGCTGCGGCCCCACCAGCAAGCCGGGTAGGCCATATCGACAAAGTGCCGATGCGGTAGCGACCTCGATGCGACCGGTATGAAATTGTCCGAAAATCCAGGATGTTCTGGCGTCGCGAGAATACCGCAATACCCCAGGATAGCGATCATCATGTCGCGCTCCGCCTTGTTCGACTTCAGGCAGGTGGAAAACTCCTTGTGCAATGAAGCGCTGCTCACTTTTGCCGGTGCATCGTGGATGCTGGACACAATATTACGAAGAATTTGTTTGTCTTGCGCTGTCGGAAGGGGCGACGGCTGCTCCAGAAAAAGTTCCAGATCCAGCATCGCGTAAAGCACATCGCTGTGCTGTACGCCTCCCCATTTCAGGCGCTGAAAATTCAGAAGGTTGAGATCCTGCACGGCAGGTTTTATATCGGCGCCACAGCTGGAGCATGCGTGCAACGGGCCTGCGGCAACATGCAGATGGAGGTGCTGGAATACTGCGTAGCTGCCCAAGGCCGAGCGCCAGTCCAGGCGCCGCGTTGACAGGCTGGCGAGAAATGCATCCGCCACGACCCGCCTGCTCAATTTTGCTGTAGCGTTCAGCAGGCGTTCCACGGCATCGGCATGTTCGAGCCGTTGCGGATCGAACATGATCCTTTTGGACTTTGCGTACGCATAATCGTCTTCCGACGGCGTTTCCTGGCCGGCGCGATGCCAGCCGGCTGACGACCAGTACGTATCGAAAAGAATCTTTTGCGCGCGCTTATCCATGAACGTCCATTCTTGTCCGCCTTGCTTTCACTTTTCAAATAGCAATCTATAAGGGATTGCAGGATAGCAGCAACACAAACGCTGCGGTTGTTTCTGCCAGGCGCAGAGAAAATGACATTTTTGATCTGTGCTGCTGAATTCTTGGTGGCCCATGGCGGAACCGAGGCACCGGCACAAGGATTTTCAAAACAAGAGCCGGCCTACTTCGCGCTTTCCATTGCTTCCACTGTGTCGAAAATATGCGCCAGCGCGCTTTCCATGGCGCCGGCAGTAGCGTCGCCGCTCTGGTTGGTGATGATGAAAACCCCAAGCTGATATTTGGGAACGACCCAGGCGTAGCTTTGCGCACGTGGCACGCCGCCATGGTGTACATAATGCGTGCCCAGCTGGCGATTGCTACCGATGTTCCAGAAATAGCCAATGCTGAAGTCGTCCTGAAAGCGTACCAGCGGCTTGTGCGATTCGACGACCGCAGGATTGGCGCTCAATTGCAGTCGCAGGTACTTCGCCATGTCCGGCATGGTCGACTTCAGGTTGCCGGCCGCCCCCCAGGGTAGTTGTGGCATCGGTGTTGTCGTGACGGGATTGTCGCTGTGGTAGCCGGGCGCTAGCCGGCCTATATCCTTGGCTGTGATTCTCAGCCTGGTATCTTGCATGCCGGCTTCGCGCGCGACGAATTGCGTGAGCAGAACGTCATAAGGCATTGCGTAGATTTTTTCGAGAGTATGCGCAATGAGTTCGCTACCGGCGCTTGAATAGGCGTAGTCCTTGCCAAGCGGACCTTTGATGCTGACGGTGTGCAAGTCCTGCCAGAATTGCTGTTGTCCGTAGTTGGCGTAAGCTGCGTTGAGCTTTGCCGGCGTGGCGTGTGCGGTGAAATCCTGCAATACGGTGTTCACCTGCAATGGCAACATGCCCGGCATATTGCTGGTGTGCGTGATCAAATGGCGCAAGCGAACTGGCTGCCCCTGCGACTGCAGGTTCGGGTAGGCGGCCGCCAGGTACTGTTGTATGGGATCGTCGAGCGTCGCCTTCCCGTCAAGCACAGCGTTCGCCAGTAGCAGTCCAGCAAAAGTTTTGCTCACTGAGCCGATTTCATACAGCGTTGTATCGTTCGGCGGATTGGCTTTGCCGGTCTCCAGTTCGCCTTGATGCAGAATGAATTCCTTGCCGCGATAAACCACAGCAATCGAGGTCGCGTGTAGAAGTTTTGACTGCAGCAGGGTGGTCGCGGTCTGGCTCATTGCCGCAGGAATGTCATGCGCAGGTGCTGTGGCTGCGGGCTTGCAAGCTGCCAGCGCCAGTGTCATTGCAATTGCGGCAAGTTTGGTCATCATGCGCACCATCCGGAGGGGATGGGCATTCTCGCACAATGGATTCAGCGGCGACAGAAAAAGTCACGCGTATGGTTTTTCCAGATAGTGAACGGCGGTGCCTGATAAAAGAAAACGCCACCCGGAGGTGGCGTTTTCTTTTTATTCTTGGTGGCCCGGGGCGGAATCGAACCACCGACACAAGGATTTTCAATCCTCTGCTCTACCGACTGAGCTACCAGGCCAAGGCGGCGAATTATAGCAGAAAGAGTTTCAACCTGACCAGTGCATCCTGTGTTCAAATGCAACAGATGGCCAAAACATGGTGTTTTGGCATCCTTGTACGACCTGAAGGGATGCGGCGATGAAGTTACGTTGTGGCGTGCGGTGCCTGGCTGCGGCCGGGCTGTTGAGTGCAGTTTGCGGAGGGGCGCGGGCCGATGGACTGAGCGACCTGAAAGCGGTATTGGCTAAGCTGCAGGGCAGTCGCCCGTGAAAGCACAGGTGGAGTCCAGCACCTGGCGCAGGGAAGGCGAGGGCAAGGATGCCGAGGAGGACAACGGCCAGGCCAGCGTGGTGGTCGACAGCGGCGCGGCGGGCTTGCAGGTGCTCTACAGCAAGGAGTTGCTGGCAAAGGTGGAGGCCGAGCAGCGCGCGAAAGTGAAAGATCCGAAGGCGAAGACCTCGACCGACTTTGCGCTGGGCGAGCTCAAGGGCACGGAGTTGCGCGCGATGGTGTCGGCGGCGGGCGCCTTGTCGCGCGAGCTGGACGAGGCGGTGTTCAGCGGCGAGAAGATGGACAGCTACAAGGGCAAGCCGGCGCGCCGGCTGAGTTTTACCTTGTCAATCGACAAGGTGCCGGAAAAAGACCGCAAGTATGTGAAGAAATTCGACGGCGGCATCGATGTGTGGATCGCCGCCGACGGCACGCCGCTGGCCAGCAGTTTCCGCGTCGATGTCAGCGGACGCGCTTTCGTGGTGGTCAGCTTTGCGCAAAAAACCGACGAGACGCGCCAGTATGGCGTCAGCGGCGACCACCTGCTGTTGCTGCGCAAGGAAAGCCGCCATGCGATCTCGGGCGCGGGCGAAAAGGTGGAAACCAAACTCGTCAAGACCTTGCAGCTGCAGTCCTGACGCGCTTACATCGCGGTGGTGTCGCCTTTGTTCAGCACGCAGCGGCCCGCCTCGCAGGTGGCGCCCGGGTCGGTGACGATGGCGCAGGTCGACATCATGCCATCCGACTGCTGCAGCTTGCGGCTGGCCTCGGCTTGCGCCTGGGCCAGCGCCGTCAATTGCTTGCCGTCATTGCTCTTGTTCGACCACGCCAGGTAGCGCTCGGGGCCGCCGCAGGCCTTGGCGCCGATGGCGATGGTCTGGCATTGCTGCGGCGTGTCGCACGCGGGGTCGCCTGCTTCCTTCTTGATCTGTTCGGCGAGGGAGGCGTTGCCAGGCGCGGGTGCCGGCATGGCGGTGGGCGCGCTGCCGCAGGCAGTGATGCTCAGCACGAAAAGGCTGGCGCAGGCGGCGCGCAGCAGCGTGGGGAAAGTAGGTGTTTTCATCGTTGCATGATGTGCCAGGCTTGCCGCCATGGCAAGCGTGATTTGCTAACCCCAGGCGTGACCGCTGGGGTCAGACCTTTAATGCCGATATGAAAATGCCCGCTTGCGCGGGCATCGAGGCTTATTTCAACGTCCGCTGGAACAGCTGGTAAATCCGGCGGTACTCGTCATACCACGCCTCCGGCTGGACGAAGCCGTGGCGCTCCATCGGGTAGCTGGCCATTTCCCAGTTATCCTTTTTCAGCTCGATCAGGCGCTGCGACAGGCGTACCGAGTCCTGGTAGAACACGTTGTCGTCGATCATGCCGTGCGCGATCAGCAGGTTGCCTTTCAGCTGGTCGGCGTATTCGATCGGCGACGAGATTTTATACGCTTGCGGATCGAGCTCCGGCGTGTTCAGGATATTGGCCGTGTACTCGTGGTTATACGTGGTCCAGTCGGTCACGGGGCGCAGGGCGGCGCCGGATTTGAACACGTCCGGTGCGCGCATCAGGGCGATCAGGCTCATGAAGCCGCCGTAGCTGCCGCCGTAGATGCCCACGTTCTGGAGGTCGCCCTGGTGCTGCGCGGCCAGCCAGTGGGCGCCGTCGATGAAGTCTTCCAGTTCCGGGTGGCCCATCTGGCGGTAGATGGCGGTGCGCCAGGCGCTGCCATAACCCATCGAGGCGCGGTAGTCGACGTCGAGCACGATGAAACCCTGTTCGACCAGCAGGTTATGGAACATCTGTTCGCGGAAATACACCGGGTAGCGCTCGGTGACGTTTTGCAGATAGCCGGCGCCGTGGGCGAACATGACGATCGGATAGCGCTTGCCCGCTTCCAGCTGCGCCGGGCGATACAGCTTGGCCCAGATCGGCGCGGCGCCATGCGTGGACGGCACTTGCACCAGTTGCGGCATGACCCAGTTGCGCGCCTTGAAGGCATCGCTGCGGGTGTCGGTCAGGATATTGGCCTTGCCGCCTGCGGCAGGCACCGTGGCCAGCTGCGCCGGCAGGTAGCTGGCCGAATAGCGCACCAGCAGCTTGCCCGCATCGGGCGACAGGGCGAAGCTTTCCACGCCTTTCAAGGCCGTCACTTCACGCGCGCCGCCGTCCTTGGCGCTCGCTGCGCACACTTCATAGGTGCCCGGTTGCTGCTGGTTGCACAGGAAATAGGCACGCGCACCGTCGCGCGACCATTCCACATTGCTCACCTCCCAGTTGCCATGGGTGAGGGCGCGTGCGGGCGCAGCGCCGGTCTTCGTGTACAGGTGGGCGTAGCCGCTTTCTTCGGACAGGTACCACAAGGTGGCGTTGTCGGGCAGCCAGCCGAATTCGTCGGCGCGGCGGTTGACCCAGGCCGCGTCGCTGATGTGGTGGGCTGTCACCAGGGCGGCGTTGGCGAGGTCCACGGTGGTCAGCCAACGGTCCTTGTTGTCGATGGCGCGCACGCGCACGGCGGCGCGGCTGCCGTCGGCGCTCCAGACGATGCCGTCGCGCAGCGCGTCCACGCGCACCGGGCGGTTGCCTTTCAACGGCGGCAGTTTCTGTTCGGCGCGCAGGGTGGCCAGCGGATCGATGGCGATGCCGGGCAGGGTATCGAAGGCGATCTCGCGCACGCTGCCGCTGCGCAGGTCGGCCAGTCTCAAAGTTTGCGCGATCGGCATGTTGCGGCCCACGCGCGTGCGTTCATCGTCCGCTTCCGGGTAGCCGGTCTCGGTTACATAGCGGGCCAGTTTGCCCAGCTTGCCTTTTTCGGCGCCCTTGTCCTGCGTGACGAACAGCAGCCAGCGGCCGTCCGGCGACAGCACGCTGCCGGAGATGGTGACCTTTTCGCCCAGCCAGATCGGCTCGGGTGCGCGCGTGGTGTCCAGGCGGCGTTCTTCCTTGCGGCGTTCCAGGCTGGTATCGCGGTTTTCTTTCTGGCGCGCCAGGTTGACGATCAGGCGCAGCTGCAGCTCGCGCTGGGAGTCTGCCTCGGGTTTTGCATCCGGGTCCTTGGCCGCGCGCAGCAGCGCCACCGGCGCGCTCAGGCGGTCAAGCCGGTTCCAGCTGTACCAGTTGTCGCCGCTGCGGTACTGCACCGCGGCGCCGTCGCTGGAATACTGCGGGTCGCTGATGGCCGATACGCCGCGCGTGATCTGCGTCAGCGTGCCGTTTTTGAGGTCGCGCTCGAACAGGTCGCCATTGCGCAGCAGGATGGCGCGCTTGCCATCGCGCTGGTAGACCATCTGTTCGCCATCGAGATTGGCCAGTTGCGCGTCGGCCACCGGCTTGCCGCTATTGATGGCGGCGCCCGCACTGGCCAGCTGGTAGGTGTCGCGCAAAGGCGAGCCGATGCGTTTTTGCTTGTAGTAGAGCTGGCCATTCCAGCCCCACCAGGCCGTTTCGACGGGCGTGCCGATCCAGTCCGGGTCGGCCATGGCCTGGTCCAGTGAAATGGGTGTCGGCGTGGTGACAGGGGCGGCATGGGCAAGGGGGCCGGCAAGGGCCGACAATAGCAGGGGAAGTACCAGACGCATCGGAGATCGCTTTGCAGGAAGTAAACGGCGGCATGAAGAAAGGCGGAAAAGAGCCCGGCCGGAAGCCCGGTATTCTAGCGAAAGGGTTTCGTCAGGGAAATAGCGGAAGATTAAGTCTGGCGCCGCGCCAACCAGTCGATAAAGTCGCCCAGCGGCATCGGCCGTGCATACAGATAGCCCTGCAAGCCGGCGCAGTCGTGCGCCACCAGGAAGTCAGCCTGCTGCTGTGTTTCCACGCCTTCGGCCACCACCCGCAAGCCCAGATGGCCGGCCATGCCGAGGATGGCTTGCACGATGGCCGTGCCGCTGGCCTCGTGCGGCGTGGCGTCGATAAAGCTCTTGTCGATTTTGAGTTCGTACAACGGCATCGAGGTCAGATAGGCCAGGCTGGAATAGCCGGTACCGAAATCGTCGATTGAAAAACGGATGCCCAGCGCCGCCAGTTCGCGCATGCGCGCCAGCGCCGCGTCGCGCTTGTCAACCAGCAGCCCTTCCGTCAGTTCCAGCACCAGGGAACTGGCCGGCGCACCCGATTCGAGCAGGGCGGCGCGTACATGGGCGGCAAAATCAGGCTGGCGGAACTGGGCCGGGCTGACATTGACCGACAGCGCAAAGTGGTGGCCGGCCTGTGCCAGCCGTACTGCGGCCTGGCTGGCCTGGTGCAGCGCCCAGTTGCCCAGCCTGAGGATCAGGCCGGTTTCTTCGGCGATCGGGATGAACAGCGACGGCGCAATCATGCCGCCGTCGGCCTGCGGCCAGCGCATCAGCATTTCGGCGCCCGTTACCTGGCCGTGGCGGTCCAGCTGAGGTTGCACGTACATGCACAGCTCGCCAGCGTCGAGCGCGCGCGCCAGCGCCCGTTCCATGGTCAGGCGGCGCTCCACGCCAGCCTGCATGCCGGCTTCAAAAAAGGCGATGCCGTTGCGTCCTTCGGCCTTGGCGCGGTACATGGCGATGTCGGCCTCGCGCAGCAAATCGTGCGCCTGTTGCCCGCTCTTCGGCAGCAGGGTGACGCCGATGCTGGCCGAGCAGTGATACGACTGCGCGCCGATCTCGAAGTCGCGCGCGATCGCGGCGCGGATTTTTTCCGCCACCAGGCCTGCTGCCTGGCCTGCGCTGTCCATGTCGTCGGCCAGGTGGGCCAGCAGCACCACGAATTCATCACCGCCGAGGCGCGCCACCGTGTCGGCCTTGCGCATCAGCTGCGCCAGCCGCTCGCCGGCAATCCGCAGCAGCGCGTCGCCGGTGGCGTGGCCGCGCGCGTCGTTGATGTGTTTGAAGTGATCGAGGTCGACAAACATCAGCGCGCTGATGGCCTGCTCGCGCGGCGCGGCCGCCAGCAGCTGGCCGATGCGGTCCATCAGCAGGCGCCGGTTCGGCAACCCCGTCAGCACGTCATAAAAGGCCAGCTGGTGGATGTCGTGTTCCGACTGCTTGCGCTGGCCGATCTCGTGTTCCAGCGACTGCATGCTGGCGTGCAGCCGGTCGAGCGAGCGCTCCAGGTGCTGCAGCAAAAACGCCGTCGACAAGGTCAGCACGGCAGCGATCAGCATGAAATTGAGCGTGACGATCAGCGAGCGCAGCAGTGGCGAATCGGGCACGCCCTGCAATTGCAGGCTGATGTCGGGGTGCAGGCCCAGCAGGAATAGCGAGCTAGAGGTCAGCGCCAGCACCCACAGCGCCGGCCGCAAGCCCAGCAGCAGTGCCGCCAGCACGGGAATGGCCAGCAGGTAGATCTGGCTGACCGGGCCGATCTTCAGCAGCAGTCCGATGCCGACAATATAGATGACGGCAAGAAACTGCCATACGCGCCAGCGCCAGGGCGTGCCACTCCGATACCAGATGATGGCGATCCAGGCGATCGATGATGTATCGAGCATGACGATCGGCCAGATACCTTCGCGCGCAGCCAGCAGGGCGCTGGGGATGGCGGTAGCGATGCCGAGCAGCAGCACCGCCCGCAGCAGGCGTGCAAAAATCTGGCTGCGCCAATGCGCGAGATCAGTCGATACCGCCACGCTGCCGTCCTCTTTACGTGAGCACTGCGCTGCCATGCTTGCTGTTTAGTAAATAGTACGCGTTATCAAACATCATGTCACCTTGATCATTAAACATGCATTCCTGAGCGGCGCGCATGAAAAAAGCCAGCGCGGGGCTGGCCGGTCAAGGTGGTGGTGCGGCTTATTTTTTAGGCGCGCTCAGGCACGACTTCATGAAGGCCTTGCGTTCATCGCCCTTCATGTCTTTCGCATCGGCATTGCAGGTTTTCATTTTATTCTGCTGGGTTGGCGCCGCGGCCGGCTTGGCGCTCAGGCATTCCTTCATGAACGCTTTGCGTTCGTCGCCTTTCTTGCCGGTGGCATCGGCATTACAGGTGGTCATCTTGTTTTGTTGCGCCGTCTTGGCGGCCGGGGCCGCGTCTTGAGCGACGGCAAACCCTGCGCTGGCAAACGAGGCGGCGATACACAGAGCGATCAGTTGTTTCATGGCAGATCCTTGCAGGAAGGCGGTTAGGGGCAAGAGCTTGAGCGTGCGCATCAATATGCGGTACGTAACTAACTATATGACATTTATCAACAACTTTGGCGTGCAAATCTGCCTATTTTCCAGCTTTTTGTTAGCGGCTGATTTTGTCCTGCGCTATGCTTACGTCTTTCCGCCGGCTGTCGCCGGCGCATGTTCAATACGGAGTAGTAATCATGGTCTCGTTGCAAGAGCAGTTTTTAAAGGCCGGTCTGGTCGACAAGAAAAAGGTCAAGCTGGCCAACCAGGACAAAAGCAAGCAAAAGAAGGACGAGCGCAAGAGCGGCACGCAAAGCGTCGACGAAGTACGCCTGGCGGCACTGGAAACCCAGCGCAAGAACGCCGAGCGCGCGCGCGAACTGAACGCCCAGCGCGACGCGGCCGCCAACCAGAAAGCCATCGTTGCGCAGATCGCGCAGATGGTGCAAAAGAACCGCCAGAGCAAGGGCAACCATGCTGAAGTGCCATACAACTTTACCTTCAACAACAAGATCGAACGCATCTACGTCACGCCGGCCGTGCAAGGCCATCTGGTGGCAGGGCGCCTGGTAATCGTCTGCCTGGCGGGCGCGGTGGAACTGGTGCCGCGCATTATTGCCGACAAGATCGCCGAACGCGACCCGGCCATCGTCGTGCGCGTCAAGCAGGCCAGCACGCAAGTGGAAGAGGATGATCCGTATGCGGCGTTCCAGATCCCTGACGATTTGATGTGGTAATCAAGGCAAGGGCTGGTCGAACCTGATCCATTCGACGGGATCGTCTTCGCGCGGCAGCTGTTTTGCGCGCAGGGCCTGCAGTTCCTGCGTGCTCATGGTCTGTTCGCGCAGCGGAATGGTATCGAGACGCTGGTGGGCGGCCCATTGCGGGTAGGCGGCGCGCAGCGAGGCGATGTAGTTTTCACGGTCGGCGCGCCGGTATTGCGCGATCGGCGCGGCCGGTTCCGGCGTGGACGGCGCGGCCAGGCGCGCCATCGGCTGGCCCAGGTCGAACGCCTCCAGCGCCGGGCCACCGAGAAAATCGGCCGACAGCTGCCTGGGGATCTGCGCTGCCGGCAGCGGCGTGCCTTTGGCGCCAGGCAAGGGCAGGCTGAGCACCGCCAGGAAAACCTGGTCGCCATCGGTGGTAGCCGGGCCATCGAAGCGTCGGGCATAGATGACACCGTTGGCGTCGGCCAGGCCGCCGCTGCTGGAACTGCAACAGATGCGCGGCAGGTTGTTTGAATTGACGAAGATGCCGACGTACAGCGTGTTGTTGCGCACCATGATGAATTCGTAGCGGCGCGCGGAAATGCCGCGCCCCATCGATTCTGGAATCGCGATTTCCCGCAAGCCAAAGCTGCGTCCGCCATCGAGCGACAGCACGAGCTCCAGCTTGCCACACAGCTGTCGCGGCGGGGCGATGGCGGCGGACGAAGGCGTCTCTTCGCAATAGCTGTTGCGGCCCGGTTCGCGCCGTGTGAAGAAGGCGACGACCTGCGGGTTGTCGCTTTCATGGCGCACGGCGCCGATCGCCTTGCCCAGATAGTCGTAGCGAAATACCGTCACGCTCTCCGGCAACGGCGCCAGCCCACCCGTATTGCGGTCGTAATAGCGCACGCGCTGCACCGCATTGCCGTTCAGGGGCACGTCCCACTGCGCCAGCAGATAGCGCTTGCCGCCCAGGTCGCGCAGCACATATTCGGGACTGCGCATCGGATAGGCAACCGCATGCTCGTACGTCATGCCTGCCGACAGCATGCTGGCGCAGCCGGACAGCAGGCTGGTCGCGCCCAGGCAGGCGAGCAGGCCGCGCAGGCGCTTGAATGCACGGCGGGTCATGCAAGACGCGGAACGAGGCGGCATCGAAACTCCAGGTAATTCAGCATGTGCCGGTTGGCAGGCCAGGACTCATCATGGACGGCTTGAGTTCGCCCAGCGCTGCCAGATAGCGACGCAGGGCATCGTCCAGCGGCGGCATCAACGTGCCGCGTTCGCTGCCCAGCGCGCTGAAGCGCGGCTGCGTGACGCCGGGCGCCAGCGCTGTGGCCGGCGCCGCTATCAGTTGCCGGCTGTCCAGGCCTGCCAGCTGCGCCGCCTGTTGCGCCAGTTGCAGCCAGCTCAGGGCCGTGCCGTTGCTCAGGTGCCAGATGCCCGACTCGCGGTCGATCAGCAGATCCAGGCAGGTGTGGACCAGGTCGGGAATGTAGGTGGGCGAGACGATCAGGTCGCTGGCGGCGCTGAACGGCTGGCCGGCCGCCAGCGCCCGCAGCGCGCAGGTGACGAAATTATGCTGGTCCCACGGGCCGAAAAAGGCGCTGCTGCGTACCATCAGCGCGGCCGGGTAAATTGCCAGCACGCGTTGCTCGGCCTGTGCCTTGCTGTGACCATACACATTGAGTGGCGCCACCGGGTCGCTTTCCACATAGGGGCTGCCCTTGGCGCCGTCGAATACCAGATCGCTTGAAAAACTCAGCAGTGCAATGACATGGCGCGCGCACGCTGCCGCCAGCACCACCGGGCCGTGGCTGTTTTCGCGCATGCAGCGCTCGGCGTCCAGTTCGGCCTGCTGCACCCGCACATAGCCGCCGGCGTTGATGATGGCCCAGGGGCGATAGCGGCGGATGGCGGCCGCCACCGAGGCCGGGTCGGCAATATCCATTTCATGGCGTGTCAGCACGTGGCAGGCCAGGTGGCGCTCGGCGCACAGGCGCGCGAAGGCGCTGCCCAGCGTGCCGCTGGCGCCGCTGACAAGCAACGGCTGCGCAGGCGCCGGGCATGCCTCGGCCTGGTCCCAGGTGCCGGCCTGCACGCCGGTCGGCGGACAATGCAGGCGCTCGGGCCGCCGCCACCAGCCCAGGCCCTGGAATACCGGGCTCGACGGTGCACGGCCGCTGGCCAGTTCCTGCATCAGCGTGGCGACCGCCGTCGGGCGTGGTTGCGGGCTGCGCAGGTCGTAGGGGCCGGTTTCGTAATAGCCCTTGTTTTCCAGCAGCAAACAGTTCCAGTCGTAGGCGCCAAGCAGGGACCATACAGTGACTGCGCGCACGTCGATACCACGGCGCCGGGCTTGCTGCGCACCCTGCCAGATCTCCAGCAGCCAGCGCAGATGGTCGTCGCGGCGGGCGTCGATATGCGCTTCGGTCACGGCCAGCGGCAGGCCATAGCGCTGCCAGGCTTCCTCGAGCAGCGGGCCGATGCCGGGGGCGGGCAGGGCCAGCGCGCGCGCGGCAACAATGTCGGCATAGCCTTCCGGCCCGATGGCGCCGGCCGGATAATGTTCGCGCCGGTGATCGAGCCAGCGCTCGCTGGTGATGTAGTAGTTGATGCCGATGATGTCCGGCGGGCACGGGTGCCGGCGGAAATAGTCCAGCTCTTCGGCGCTGGCGCCATGCCTGGTCAGGTAGCCCCACAGCGCATGGCCGGGGCCGACCATGCCGCACAGCAGGTCCCAGGTCAGCCAGCGCCGCTGGTTGTAAAAGCGCGCTTGCCGCGCCAGTGGCGGCGTGCTGTAGGTCTTGCCCAGGTCGTCCGTCTGTACCAGCCTGGCCGCCGGATTGACGGCGCGGATGGCACGCATCGACAAGAGCACGGCGTGGCACTGGTTGAGCAGCGCGCGCACGAAGTCGCGGTCGCTTTGCCGGTGCGGATACCACAGCCCATACAGGGCGCTGAAGCGCGCGGTGGTGCACGGTTCGTTGACAGGCGTGTAGTACTCGATCCAGGGGTAGCGCTGGGCCACGGCGCCGGCATAGGCGGCAAGCTTGCCGGGAAAACCAGGATCGAGCAGGCTGGTGTCGCGCGGGCCGCTGCCATGGTGCAGCAGCCCGGCGATCGGCGTGACGCCCAGCGCGCGCAAGGCCGGCAGGCGTTCGTCGGGCCAGGACCAGTCGGCGCGCTGCAGGCCGTCCGGTGCGATCAGTTCCCACAGTACCGGATAGCGCAGGGCACTGATGCCCAGCGCGGCAAAGCGGTCGAGATCGGCGATCCGTTTGTCGTGGCCGTTTTGCGCCATCTGGCTGAAATAACGGTCACCCACGCGATTGACGGTCGCTTCCACGCCGCCCCATAGCGCCAGCTGAGAGCCCGGAAGGGTTCCTTTCGAAGTAGTCATGGTGCTGGCGGCTGATCGAACATGGCACCAGTATGGATAAAAAATCCATGACCGGGCGCAGCGTTGCCTGCCCGACAGATTGCCAGCGAACTGATGCGCGGCTGGCGAGGTGGAAAACAAAAACGCCACCCGAAGGTGGCGTTTTTGAAAGTAAAACCAATTCTTGGTGGCCCGGGGCGGAATCGAACCACCGACACAAGGATTTTCAATCCTCTGCTCTACCGACTGAGCTACCAGGCCAAGGTGGCGAATTATAGCAGACCAAAACATGAATGCAAGAGGCGGCGGCGATTTTTTGCGATCAAGCGCCATTCATTGCTTTAGAGTCAAATATGAATTGAGAAAAGCGGTATTTTTCTCAACAAAAGTTGGGCGCATAGTGTGGCCATCGAAACCTGTTTGAGGAAATCTTCACATGAACCACACTACACAGCAGATTGCCATTCTCGACATCGGCCTGGGCAATCCGGACGGCCTGGCGCCGCAGTGGGACTGATATGGGCGCCATGAACAAGTTGGGCCAGGGTGGTTTCAGCATCGGCCTGGAACTGCCACTCGATAATGACTGGTCGGCCATGGGTCGCCAGGCCAACGCTGCGTCCAGCCGCGTGCCGGGCGAGCCGGACCTGCGGCGCCATGGGGAATTGGCCAGGCTGGCCGACCGCCTCGGTTTTCGCGCGCTGTGGCTGCGCGACGTGCCCTTGTACGACCCCTCGTTCGGCGACGCGGCGCAGGTGTTCGAGGTGTTTACCTATCTGGGCTACCTGGCCGGCATCACCGAGCACATTTTGCTGGGCACGGCCGCCGTGGTGCTGCCGCTGCGCGAACCGGTGCTGACGCTGAAGGCGGCCGCCAGCGTCGACCAGCTGAGTGGCGGGCGCTTGCTGCTGGGTGTGGCCAGCGGCGACCGGCCCGTCGAATATCCGCTGTTCGGGCGCGAATTCGACCAGCGCGGCGCGGCCTTTCGCGAGCAGGTCGCCATGCTGCGCGACTGGGGTGCGGCGCACCTGCCGGCCGGCATCCGCCTGCTGCCCAGGCCGGCCACGACGCTGCCGCTGCTGGTGGCAGGGCTGGCGCAGCAAACGCCGACCTGGATCGGCGAGCAGATGGACGGCTGGCTAGCCTATCCGGGCACGCCCGACGACCATGCACGCCGCGCGGCGCAGTGGCGCGCTGTTGCCGGTGGCGACAAGCCGTATGTTAGCTTCATCCATTTGGACCTGGACCAGGACCCCGCCATGTCGCTGCAGCGCTTCCGCTTTGGCGCCCGCACAGGGCGAAACGGCCTGCTGGCGGAGCTCGAAGCGATGCGGGACGCCGGCGTGCGCCATATCGGCCTGCAGCTGCGGCAGAACCGCCGGCCGCTGGACGAGACCATGCAGGAAATCGCGGAGCATGTTTTACCGCTGTTTCATGGATCTTCTCTTGTGACCACATAGCCATTGCCGGATAATTAACGTTTCAATCTTGAGAGTGATGCGATGGCAGTGTGGAGCAGGGGCGCGTGCGCAGTGCTGGGATTATGGCTGAGTGGATCCGCGCTGGCCGGCGAACACGATGTGCTGGCGCTGGCGCGCCTGTGGAGCGAGGTGCGCGCTACCCACCCGGCACTGGCCGATGGCCGCATCGACTGGGACCGTGCTCTGGTGGCGGCCCTGCCGCAAGTGAAGGGCGAAGACAATCAGGCCAGCTTGCGCGCGGCGGCGGCCACCCTGATGGCGCCCTTGGACGACGCTGCACTGCGCATCGGTCCGCCACCGCCGGCATTCGTGCGCTGGCCGGCGGATGGCGCGGTGCTGGAATGGCTGCCGGGCGACACGGCGCTGCTGCACCTGCATGCCGGCATGCGCGCCGGCGCGGCGCCGTTCGTGCTGCCGGCCCGCGCCAGGCGCGTGATCCTTGATTTGCGTCCGGTTGCCGAGATTCCTTACTTGGCATCGCCGGCCCTGCTGCATGCGGTACTGGCGCAGTTGATCGTCCAGCCGCTGCTGCCGCCGGCGCCGCGCTATCGTTTTTCCACCGGGCCGCGTCCGCAGGACCCGGAAAACTGGGAGGGCGTGCTGCCCGGTTTCATGCAGGTGGAAACCCGGACCCTGCCGCCGGCGTCCGGCGCGCGCGCCTTGCCGCTGGCGGTGATCGTCAACGATGCGCAGCCGGTGCCGCCGGCAGTGCTGGCGCTGCAGCGCACGCAACGCGCTTACATCGTGGCCGAGGAAGGCGCGAGCCCAAGCCGCGCCGGCCCGCTGCAGACACTGTGGCTGGAAGAAGATCTGCCGGTGGAGTTTGCGGCCGGCCAGCTGGCCTGGCCCGACGGCAGCGCTGTACTGTGGCAGGCCGACCGGCGCTTGCCGCAAGACCGCGCTACCGGGCAGGGCAGCGCGCCGGTAACGGCGGCGCTGGCGCTGCTGGCGAACAAGCCCAGGCGCCACAAATCGTTGGCAACGCCTGCCATGTATGCGGTGCGCCAGGATGACGCCGCATATCGCGACATGCGTTTCCCCTCGCGTGAATGGCGCCAGCTGGCCGCGATCAAGCTGTGGGCCACCATGTACAACTATTTTCCCGCCCGGCGCCTGATGGACGGCTCCTGGGAAGACGCCTTGCAGGCCTGCCTGCGCCGCATGGAGGATGTGCTTGATGCGCGCGAATACGGCCAGGCGCTCGAAGCGATGGCGGTTCACCTGGACGACAGCCATGTCGGCACCGGCAGCCGCGCGCTGGGCTGGAATGAGCGCACGCACGGCATCGGCCTGCAGCTGGCGCGTATCGGCGGGCGGGTGTATGTGGCCGGCGTGACGGATCCTGCGTTGGACAATAGTGGCGTGCTGCGCGTGGGCGACGAGATCACCGCCATCGATGGCGAAGACATCGCCACGCGCCTGGCGCGCCTGGCTGGCAAGGTGGCGGCATCGACCGAGGCGGGCCGCTGGCGCAAGGCGATGTTCGAGATGACGCTGGCTGCCGGCGGCGCCAGCGTCCAGCTGCGCCTTGCCGGCGCCGACGGCGTGCAGCGCAGCGTGAGCCTGCCGCCCGCGCCGCTCGGGAACGCACTGCCGCTGCGCCATGCGCTGCCTGCCGTCAGCGTGGCAGACGGCGTGGCCTATGTCGATCTCGGCCGCTTGCAGGCGAACCAGGTCGACGCCATGTTTGCCACCATCCAGGACAGCCGCGCGCTGATCCTCGACATGCGCGGCTATCCGAACGGTACCGGCCGCGCCATCGCCCGGCGCCTGAATGTGAACCATGCGACCAGCTTCGCCACCTCGTACCAGCAACTGGCGCTACCGTACGAAGCGGGCCATGGCGCGCAACTGGCGTATGACGACCGGCTGTTTCTGGCGCCCGGCCCGCTGTACCGGGGCAAGGTGGTGATGCTGATCGACGAGCACACGCAAAGCGCGGCCGAGCACCTGGCCCTGATGGTGGAGGCGGCCACGCCCGTCACCTTTGTCGGCATGCCCAGCGCGGGCGCGAATGGCGACCTGCGCGAGGTAGTCTTGCCGGGCAATGTGCATGTCTGGTATTCAGGCCTGGAAGTGCGCCATGCGGACGGGCGCCAGCTGCAGCGGCTCGGCGTGCAGCCGCATATCATGGTCGCGCCCACCGTCGCCGGCTTGCGCGCCGGGCGTGACGAGGTACTGGAACGGGCGCGCCAATTCCTGCGCCAGGATCAAGAATAGAGAAAATGGCGCATGCCGCTTCCGGTACACCGGGCCTCTATCGTGCGGAAAACACGGTGGCAAACGCTATAATGACCGCATGAACAGTCCATCCTCCCCCATCATGCGGCGCTCGATCCACGGCCACAGCGACGTTTGCATCGTCGGCGACGGCGCCATAGCGAAAACCACGGCGCTGGCGTTTGCCCAGGCAGGACAGAGCGTCACCCTGCTGTGCCCGGCCAAGCCGTCCGCGCCGCTTGACGATGCCAGCTGGGACGTGCGCGTGTTCGCGCTCAATCACACGGCCCATCAGCTGCTGTCGTCGCTGAAGGTGTGGGGCGCGCTCGATGCCGCGCGCGTGGCGCCGGTCGACGCCATGCTGGTCAATGGCGACGGCGCGCAGGCAGGCGCGCTGGGCTTTGACGCTTACGGCGCCCATGTCGGCACGCTGGCCTGGATCGTCGAAGACCGCAACCTGGGCCAGGCGCTGGACGCGGCGCTCAGATTTGCGCAGAACGTCAACCTGGTGCAGGGCCACGCCACGCGCATCGAGTGGACGCAGGATGCCGCCATCGTGCACCTGGAAGGCGGCGACACCGTCACCGCGTCGCTGGTGGTGGGCGCCGACGGCGCGCAGTCGTGGGTGCGTGGCCAGTGCGATATCGGCCTCGATTACCGCCCGTATGGCCAGCGCGGCGTGGTCAGCAACTTCGCCTGCGAAAAGCCGCACCATGGCGCCGCCCACCAGTGGTTCACCGGCGCCGACGGCATTATCGCGCTGCTGCCCTTGCCGGGCGACCGCGTGTCGCTGGTGTGGTCGGCGCCCGATGCGCTGGCCGACACCTTGCAGGCCGAATCGGCCGGGCAGCTGGCTGCGCGCCTGTCGGCCTGGTGCCACGACAAGCTGGGCGCGCTCACGCCGCTGCAGCCCGAACTGATACGCGCGTTTCCGCTGCGCCTGATCCGTCCGCATGCGATGGTGGCGCCAAGGGTGGCGCTGGTCGGCGACGCCGCCCATGTGGTCCATCCGATGGCCGGCCACGGCATGAACCTGGGCTTTGCCGATGTGGCGCAACTGGTGAAAACCATTCATGAGCGCGAAGCGCACCGCGGCATTGGCGACGAAAGGGTGCTGGCCCGCTATGCGCGCGCGCGCAAGGAAGACGTGACGCTGATGCTGCTGGCGACCGATGGCCTGGCGCGTTTGTTCGGCGCCGATCTCGAGCCGCTGCGCGTGGTTCGCAATTTGGGTTTAAACTTGCTTGATAAATTGCCGGCATTGAAGCGGAAAATGATTTCGCACGCGCTCGGCAATCAACGATAACGGCAGGACCGGGACAAGATCGCCGCAGCTGGAAGGCTGCGGCGATTGTTTTGTGATCAATTGGAGAAGTAAGTGATTAAAATAAGCAAAATGGCATTGCTGGTGACGTCCGGCCTGCTGATGTCGTGCGCCGGCGCCGAGACCCCGGTAGAAGCCAATATCAAGAAACTGATCGAACCACGCCTGGGCGAAGGCGCCACGGTCGACTCGATCAAGGAAACCCCGTACGGCGGCCTGTATGAAGTGCGCACCGGCGGCGACATCCTGTACACCGACAAGAATGCGCAATACCTGTTTGTTGGCCACGTGTTCGACGCCAAGACCTCGCAGGACCTGACCAAGGAACGCCTGGACGAAGTCAACCGCATCAAGTTCTCGGACCTGCCACTGGGCTCGGCCCTGAAAACCGTCAAGGGCAATGGCAAGCGCGTGATCGCCGTGTTCGAAGATCCGAACTGCGGCTATTGCAAGCGCTTCCGCCAGAACGCCCTGAAGGAAATCGACAACGTCACCGTCTACACCTTCATGTACAACATTCTGTCGCCGGACTCGATCACCAAGTCGCGCAATATCTGGTGCGCGCCCGACCGCAACAAGGCCTGGGACGACTGGATGCTGAACGGCAAAGTGCCGGCCACGGTGGCCGCCAGCTGCGCCAACCCGCATGACAAGATACTGGCGCTGGGCCAGCAATTGCGCGTCTCGGGCACGCCGGCAATCTTCTTTGCCGACGGCAGCCGCATTCCGGGCGCGATCGATACCAAGACGCTGGAACAGAAACTGTCGACCATCAAGTAATTCCGGGCTGTCGCCAGGAAGGCTGGACGGCGCGCCCTCGCAAGGCGCGCTTTTTTTTATTCAAATTCATAACTAAAACTGGCAGTCATCCAAAGGGGCAGTCCATGATTACCTTGAATATCAACGGCAGTGACATGCAGGTCGATGCCGATCCCTCGACGCCGGTGCTGTGGGCGTTGCGCGACAATCTGAACCTGACCGGCACCAAGTTCGGTTGCGGCGCGGCGCTGTGCGGCGCCTGCACCGTGCACCTGGACGGCCAGCCGATCCGCGCGTGCATCACGCCGATATCGTCGGTGGGAAAGCAAAAAATTACCACCATCGAAGCGATGGAAAACGACCAGGTGGGCAAGGCGGTGCAGGCGGCCTGGGTGCGCCACGACGTGCCGCAATGCGGCTACTGCCAGAGCGGCCAGGTGATGAGCGCGACGGCGCTGCTGCGCACCAACAAGGCGCCCAGCGACGCCGATATCGACGGCGCCATGAGCGGCAATATCTGCCGCTGCGGCACCTATCAACGGATACGCGCCGCCATCAAGGACGCCGCCAAGTCCCTGGCCTGAGGAGAACGACATGCGTATCGAATGGTTGAATCAGCAAGCGCTGAAAAACGGCAGCGTCACGCTGGGTGCGGCGCTGGCAGGCGGCTCGCAGGCAGTATCGCGCCGCGCCTTCATGAAAATCGGCGCGGCCGGCAGCGGCGGCCTGATGCTGGGCATGTTCCTGCCGGCCGGCAAGGCAGGCGCGGCCGATGGCGCGCCGGCAGCCGCCCCTTCGGCGCCGAACGCCTTTGTGCATATCGCGCCCGACAATACAGTCACGGTGCAGGTGAACCGCCTCGAATTTGGCCAGGGCGTGCAAACCAGCTTGCCGATGCTGATCGCCGAAGAACTCGACGCCGACTGGAGCCTGGTGAAGGGTACGCTGGCGCCGGCCGGTGAGCCGTACAAGGACGCCGCCTACGGCATGCAGATGACGGGCGGCTCGGGCAGCATCGCCCACTCGTACACGCAGTACCGCGAGATCGGCGCCCGGGCGCGCGCCATGCTGGTGGCCGCTGCGGCGGCGCAGTGGAAAGTGCGACCGGAGCAAGTGCGCGCCAGCAAGGGCATGCTGTATGGGCCAGGTGGCGAAAAGGCCAGCTATGGCGAACTGGCCGAGGCGGCCATGCGCCAGCCAATACCTGCCACCGTCAGGCTGAAGGATCCTGCCGACTTCAGCCTGATCGGCAAACCGGTCAAACGGCTCGACGCGGCGGCCAAGTCGAGCGGCAAGCAGCAGTTCGGCATCGACTTCAAGCCGCCCGGCGCCAAGGTGGCCGTGGTGGCGCGCCCGCCGGTTTTTGGCGGCAAGGTCGCCAGCTTTGATGCAACCAAAGCGCTGGCGATTGCCGGCGTGGTGGCCGTGCTGGAAGTGAAGACCGACCGTGGCGGCAGCGGCGTGGCGGTAATCGCCGACGGCTACTGGCCGGCCAAGCAGGGCCGCGACGCGCTGGTGGTCGAGTGGGACAGCAGCGCCGTGGAAAAGGTCAGCAGCGAGGCGCAACTGGGCCAGTTCAAGGCGCTGGCCAGAACGCCGGGCATCGTCGCGCGCCCGGCCGACGTGACGAAACTGGCGTCGGCGCCGAAAAAGATCGACGCCGTGTATGAGTTTCCCTACCTGGCGCACGCGCCGATGGAACCGCTCAACTGCGTGGTCGACCTGGGCGACCAGCAGTGCACCATGTGGGTCGGCTCGCAGTTTCAGACCGGCGACCAGGCGGCGATCGCCGTCACTGCGGGCCTGAAGCCCGAACATGTGACCTTGCACACCATGATGGCCGGCGGCGGCTTTGGACGGCGCGCCGTGCCATCGTCGGATTATGTGGTCGAAGCGGTCAATGTGGCCAAGGCGTATCGGGCGGCGGGAAAAAGCGGGCCATTGAAACTGATGTGGAGCCGCGAGGATGACATCCGTGGCGGCTACTACCGGCCCTCGCATGTGCACCGCGCGCAGATCGGCCTCGATGCAAAGGGCAAGATCGTGGCCTGGGATCACACCATCGTCGGCCAGTCGATCATGGCCGGCACGCCGTTCGAAGCGTTCATGGTGAAAAATGGCGTCGACGGCACCATGGTCGAAGGTATGGGCGAGCCCTACACCCTGCCGATGAAACTGTCGGTGCACACGGCCAAAGCGAACGTGCCGGTGCTGTGGTGGCGCTCGGTCGGCTCGACCCATACGGCGTTTGTGATGGAAACCCTGATCGACGAGGCGGCACATGTGGCAAAGATGGATCCGGTTGCCTACCGCAGGCAGCTGATCGACGCCAAACACACGCGCCACCTGGCCGCGCTGGACCTGGCGGTGGCGAAATCGGGCTATGGCAGGAAGAAGCTGCCGAAAGGGCAGGCCTGGGGCGTGGCCATGCATGAATCGTTCAATTCCGTGGTCGCCTATGTGGTCACGGCGTCGGTGGTGCAGGGCGCGCCGAAGCTACACCAGGTGTGGGCCGGCGTGCACTGCAACCTGGCCGTCAATCCGCTGACGATCGAGGCGCAGGTGCAGGGCGCCGCGCTGATGGCGCTGGGCATGACGATCCCGGGCGCCGCCATCACGCTCAAGGACGGCGTGGTCGAGCAGCAGAACTTCGGCGACTATCCGGTGCCGCGCATGACCGACATGCCGGTGATCGAAGTGCATCTGGTGCCGTCTGGCGACGCGCCTACCGGCATGGGCGAGCCGGGCGTGCCGCCACTGGCGCCGGCGTTTGCCAATGCGCTGTTTGCGCTGACCGGCAAGCGCCTGCGCAAGCTGCCGTTCGACCTGGCCAGGGCATGAAGGAGGTCCTTTGAGTACGGTCGGCATCCTGCTGGCCGCAGGCAGGGGCCGGCGTTTCGACCCTTCCGGCGTGCAGAACAAACTGCTGCAGCCATTGGCCGAGGGGCCGCATGCGGGTCAGGCGGTGGTGGCGGCAGCGGCCAGCAACATGCTCGCCGCACTGGCGCGCGTGATTGCCGTGGTGCGTCCGGACGACACGCAAGTGGCGCGCCTGCTGGGCGCCATGGGCTGCGAGGTGCGCGTCTGCCATGACGCCGATACCGGCATGGCCGCCTCGCTGACCTGCGCCATCGATCATGCGCGCGGCGCGCCGGGCTGGCTGATCGCGTTGGGCGACATGCCGTATGTGGCGCCGTCAACGATCGCGGCCCTGTCGCGTGCGATTGGCGACGGCGCGCAGATCGCCGTGCCGGTGTTCCAGGGCCGGCGCGGCAATCCGGTGGCGTTTGGCGCTTTTCATTTGCCGCTGCTGCTGGCGCTCGACGGCGACCAGGGCGCACGCGCGATCGTGCAAAGCCATGTGGCGCGCGAAGTGGCAGTGACCGATAATGGCGTCTTGCGCGACATCGATACGCCAGACGATTTGTAATCACGAGGAAAACATGAAGAAAGCACCGCTCAAGAAAGCCGTTGCCAAGGCGCCTGCCGCCGGCATCATCTACACCATCGCCGCGCTGGACCTGGCCGGCCACCTGTTCCGCGTCAGTTTGACGGTCAAGCAGCCAGCCGCGATCGGCCAGATCCTGTCGCTGCCGGCCTGGATTCCGGGCAGCTACATGATCCGCGAGTTTTCGCGCAATATCGTCAGCATCCGCGCCGAGTGCGGCGGCAAGGCGGTGGCGTTGACCAAGCTCGACAAACACTCGTGGCAGGCCGCGCCCTGCGACGGCGCCCTGGTGGTGGAATATGATGTCTACGCCTGGGACCTGTCGGTGCGCGCCGCCCACCTGGACCAGAACCACGGCTTTTTCAACGGCACCAGCGTGTTCCTGAGCGTGCTGGGGCAGGAGTCGCAAGCGCACGAAGTCAATCTCGTGCAGCCGAAAGACGCCGCCTGCAAGAGCTGGCGCGTGGCCACCACCTTGCCGGAACTGAAGGCCAAACGCTATGGCTTCGGCAGCTACCAGGCCGCCAACTACGATGAACTGATCGACCACCCGGTGGAGATGGGCGACTTTGCGCTGGCCACCTTCAAGGCGCATGGCGTGCCGCACGACATCGTCGTCACCGGCAAGGTGCCGAACCTGGACCTGGACCGTTTGTGCCGCGACCTGAAAGCGATCTGCGAAACCCAGATCGCGTTTTTCGAGCCAAAAAGCAAAAAAGCGCCGATGCAGCGCTATGTGTTCATGACCATGGCGGTCGGCGACGGCTACGGCGGGCTGGAGCACCGCGCCTCGACCGCGCTGATCTGCGCGCGCGCCGATTTGCCGACCACGGCGTCAAACAGCACCGAGATCGGCGAGGGCTACCTGAAGTTCCTGGGCCTGTGCAGCCACGAGTATTTCCATACCTGGAACGTCAAGCGCATCAAGCCGGCCGCATTCGCGCCCTACCAGCTGCAGGCGGAAAGCTATACGCCGCTGCTGTGGCTGTTCGAAGGCTTCACCAGCTATTACGATGACCTGATGCTGGTGCGCGCCGGCCTGATTGACGAAGCGGCCTATTTCAAGCTGCTTGGCAAGACCGTCAACAGCGTCTTGCGCGGCAGTGGTCGCAACAAGCAAAGCGTGGCCGATTCCAGTTTTGACGCCTGGGGCAAATACTATCGCCAGGATGAAAACGCGCCGAACGCGATCGTCAGCTATTACACCAAGGGTTCGCTGATTGCGCTGGCGCTGGACCTGACCATCCGCAGCAAGACCGGCGGCGAGAAATCGCTGGACGATGTGATGCTGGCGCTGTGGCAGCGTTATGGCCGCGATTTCTACCAGGGCAAAGCGCGCGGCGTGACGCCGGCCGAAGTCGAAGCCCTGTTCGATGAAATCAGCGGCACGCGCATGAAACCGTTCTTCGAGCGCTATATCCGCGGCACCGACGACGTGCCGCTGGCGCGTTTGCTGGCACCGTTCGGCGTGAAGTACAGCGATGCGCGCAAGGCCGAAAAACCGAGCCTGGATATCAATCTGGCCAGCGACGCCAGGCTGGCGCAGGTGCACCAGGGCGGCGCCGCACACCAGGCCGGCCTGTCGGCGGGCGATGTGCTGGTGGCGCTGGATGGCTTGCGCGTGACGTCCGGCAATCTGGAAGCCCTGCTGTCGCGCTACGCGGTTGGTGTGGAAGTGACGATCCACGCGTTCCGCCGTGACGAGCTGATGACATTCCAGGCCAGCCTGCAAGGCGACCGCGTACCGGCTGTCAGCCTGGTTGTCTTGCCGACATCGAAAAAATTATCAGCTTGGAAACGTCCAAGCGCTCAGCTGTTGTAAAAGCCTGTCAATGGCAGGGGTGGGGTCATGCTGACGGCAAGATTCCACCCTGTCAGTAGTTTTAATACGGAATTTCAAGGTACAATTTCTCTCGCGAAATTTATCGTGCTTTTCGGCATGCTCGGCGCGACTCTCCGCCACCGTATCTTTTCTTGTGAAACTCGACCCCGCCACCATTATTTTAATGTCCACTGTGATGGCGATTGCCATGGCCGTGGTCATGTTTTCTGCACAGCGGACGTTTCCTCAATCCGTGTGCGGCCTGCGGGAATGGCTGATTGGCCTGGTGGGGCTGATCCTTGCCAGCGCCTTGTTCGCCCTGACCGGCATCGTGCCGGATGTGATCTTGTTGCCCGTGGCGAACTCGGTGTTTCTGTGGGGCGCCGGCATGCAGATGATCGGCACGCAGGCATTTTACGGCAAGCGGGCATCCTGGCGATTATTCCATGCGGTATGGCTGCTGGGCCTGGTGGTGATGCTGATCTGGCTGTACTGGCGCCCCGATTTTCCGATGCGCGTGGCCATGTATTCCTTTTTGATGATGGCGCTGCTGTTCAGGCAGACGCTGGTCATCGTGCAGCATGGCGAGCCTCATCTGAGCACATGGTTCTTTGCCATCCTGAGCCTGCTGCCGACGCTGGCCCTGCTGCACCGCGGGGGAACGGCGCTATTGCAGGCCGGCGGCGCCGGCTACGACATCATGCATGGCGGCCCCCATCACAGCCTGTACCTGGCGACCCTGTCGTTCATGACCTTGTTGCTGCCGATCGGCTTCATGACGGTGGCCACGCGCCATCTGCACATGATGCTCGAGCAGCGCTCGAACCGCGATCCGCTCACGTCGGTATTGAACCGACGCGGCTTTGCCGAAGTCCATGCCAGGGAAACAGCGCGCATGCGGCGCAGCGGCACGCTGATCGCCGTGATGAGCATCGACCTCGATTTTTTCAAGGCCATCAACGATGTGCATGGCCATGCCGTGGGCGACCTGGTGCTGATCGATGTGGCAGGCGTGATCAGCGGCGTGCTGCGCAGCAGCGATGCGGTGGCGCGGTTTGGCGGCGAGGAATTCGTGGTGCTGCTATCCGATACCCGGCAGGCGCGCGCCGAACTGGTGGCGCAGCGCATCCGGCATGCGCTGCGCCAGCCGCGTGCGGTGCCGGGCTTGCCGGCCTATACGCTCAGCATCGGCATAGCCTGCCAGCGCGTGCATGTCGAAGAACTCGACAGCCTGCTGCTGCGCTCAGACCAGGCGCTGTACCGTGCCAAGCAACTGGGCCGCGACCGGGTCGAAATTGCCGGTGACGCCAGCGCAGCCGCAGCACTGGCGCCGGCCATGGCTTGCGCGATGAAGGGCGCAGCATGATATTTTCCTGAAACTGGCTATAAGTGAACTAAAATCATTGTAATTAATTTTTAGGTTTCACCGCACTGTGGAAACACTCGACCCCCGCACCATCATGCTGATGACTACCCTGATGTGCGGAGCCATGAGTATCGTCATGTTTTCCGTGTATCGCAGCTTTCGCAGCGAAGTGCATGGGCTGGGCCACTGGTCGGCCGGCCTGCTGCTGCTGGTGTGTGCATCGATCCTGTTCGGCACGCGCGGCACCTTTCCCGATGCGGTGTCGCTGCTGGGCGCCAACGCCAGCCTGCTGCTGGGCATCGGCCTGTCGATGCTGGGCACGGAAAAATTCTATGGCCGGGAGCCCAGCCTGCGTCTGTACCTGCTGGCATGCTGCCTGGCGACCGCTGGCCTGGCATGGTGGTTGCTGGTCGACGTCAATTTTGCCTTCCGCGTGGCGATTTTTTCGCTGACCGTGTTTCTGTTTTATGCGCGCCAGGTGCAATTGGCCTGGTTGCATGGCGAACGGCATTTCTCGACTTTTTTCTTTGGTGGCCTGATGTTCGTGCAGGCCTGCGTGGTGCTGGTGCGCGGCATGTCGGCCGCGCTGTATGGTAGCGCCCATGTGGATTTGCTGGCGGCCGGCACGCGCGCCAGTATCTACCTGGCTGCCGCCAATTTCATGGCGCTGCTGCTGACGGTGGGTTTCATGACGGTGGCCACGCGCCGCCTGCAGACCATCCTGGAACGCCGTTCGACCCACGATCCGCTGACCCAGGTACTGAACCGGCGTGGCTTTGGCGACTGCTATGCGCGCGCCAAGGTGAGTCTGCGGCGCCACCGCCGTCCGCTGACCTTGCTCAGCATCGACCTCGATTTTTTCAAGGCGATCAACGACCGCCACGGCCATGCCGTGGGCGACCAGGTGCTGGCCCATGTGGCCGGGGTGATCAGCGGCGCGCTGCGTGAATCGGACTGCGTGGCGCGTTTCGGTGGCGAGGAATTTGTCGTGCTGATGCCCGACATGGCGCCGCATCATGCGCTCAATGCGGCCGAACGACTCCGCATGCTGCTGTGCGAACCGAATGGCAAGGGGCTGCCGTCTTGCACCGTGAGCATCGGCGTGGCCTGCCAGGCGTCGGAGCACGAAGAACTGGAGCAGTTGCTGTCGCGCGCAGACGCGGCGCTGTACCTGGCCAAGGAAAATGGCCGTGACCGCATCGAATTCGATATCGGCGGGCTCACCGCCGTGAAGTCCGAGGCCGTCGCCGGTGCCGCAGCGTCCTGAGTCCTAGCTGAACAAACGCGCCAGTTCCACGCCAGGGTCCGGCGCGCGCATGAACGCTTCGCCCACCAGGAAGCTGTGCACATTGGCAGCGCGCATGCGCTGCACATCGGCAGTGCCAAGGATGCCGGACTCGGTGATGATCAGTTTTTCCTGAGGAATGCGCGGCAGCAGGCCGATGGTGGTGTCGAGCGAGGTTTCAAAGGTACGCAGGTTGCGGTTGTTGATGCCGATCAGCGCGCTCTTGAGTTTCAGCGCCGCATCGAGTTCTGCGCCGTCGTGGCTTTCGATCAGCACACCCATGCCCAGTTCGTGGGCGCACGCTTCCATCTCGGCCATCAGGCCATGATCGAGCGCGGCGACGATCAGCAGGATGCAGTCGGCGCCCATCGCGCGCGCTTCATAGATCTGGTACATGTCGACCATGAAGTCCTTGCGCAGCACAGGAATGGCACAGGATGCGCGCGCCTGCTGCAGGTACTCGACCGAGCCCTGGAAGAATTGCACGTCGGTCAGCACCGACAGGCAGGCCGCGCCGTGTTGCGCGTAGCTGGCGGCGATATCGGACGGGCGGAAGTCGGCACGGATCACGCCTTTCGACGGAGAGGCTTTTTTTACTTCGGCGATGATGCCGGGCTTGCCATCGGCGATATGCTGGCGCAGGCTCGCTTCGAAGCCACGCAAATCCGCACGCAGGTCATGGTCGTTCTCCACGTCGTTGCGCAGGCTGGCCAGGCTGCGGTGGGCCTTGGCCGTGGCCACTTCATCGGCTTTCACGGCCAGGATTTTATTGAGAATATCGGACATGGTGGTCGCTGCTTTATAAAAGGTTGCGGTGGGAACTACGCTTGGGCCGGCTGGCCCAGCTGCTGCGTCACTTGCACGAATTGATCGAGCTTTGCCAGCGCTGCGCCCGAGCTGACGGCCGTGCGCGCACGCGCCAGTCCGTCTTCGATCGAGCTGGCCACGCCGGCCGCGTACAGCGCCGTGCCCGCATTCAGGGCCACGATGTCGGAGGCGGCGCCCGGCTCGCCGCGCAGCGCTTCCATCATCTTCGCTTTCGACTCGATCGAATCGGCCACCTTCAGGTTGCGGCTGGCGATCATCTGCAGGCCGAAGTCTTCCGGGTGGATTTCGTATTCGCGGATTTCGCCGTTGACCAGTTCACCGACAAGGGTAGAGGCGCCGAGCGACACTTCATCCATATTGTCGCGGCCATAGACGACGATGGCGTGCTGCGCGCCAAGGCGCTGCAGCACGCGTACCTGGATGCCGACCAGGTCGGCGTGGAATACGCCCATTAAAATGTTTGGCGCGCCGGCCGGATTGGTCAGCGGGCCGAGGATATTGAAAATCGTGCGCACGCCGAGTTCACGGCGCACCGGCGCCGCATGCTTCATTGCGGCGTGGTGGTTCGGTGCGTACATGAAGCCGATGCCGGTTTGCGCGATCGACTGGGCGATCTGCTCGGGCTGCAGGTTGATGTTGACGCCCAGCGAGTCCAGCACGTCGGCGCTGCCCGAGGACGATGAGACACTGCGCCCGCCATGCTTGGCCACGCGCGCGCCGGCGGCGGCGGCCACGAACATCGAGGCGGTGGAAATATTGAAGGTGTGCGCGCCGTCGCCGCCGGTGCCGACGATGTCGAGCAGGTTGGTGGTGTCGGCCATCGGCACCTTGGTGGAAAACTCGCGCATCACTTGCGCGGCGGCGGCGATTTCACCGATGGTTTCCTTTTTCACGCGCAGGCCCATGGTCAGGGCCGCGATCATGGTCGGCGACATTTCGCCGGACATGATCTGGCGGAACAGGTACAGCATTTCGTCGTGAAAGATTTCGCGGTGTTCGATACAGCGCAGCAGGGCTTCTTGTGGGGTGATCGGCATGATGCTTCTTTCGTCAATGATGGCGCAGGAGGACACTGAGGGCACGCTGGCGCGTGCGAGAACAAATCAGCGCTCGAGAAAATTCTTCAGCAGGGCGTGGCCGTGCTCCGACAGGATCGATTCGGGGTGGAACTGCACGCCCTCGATATCGAATTGCCGGTGGCGCACGCCCATGATTTCACCATCGTCCGTCCACGACGTCACTTCCAGGCAGGCCGGCAGCGAGGCGCGTTCGATTGCCAGCGAGTGGTAGCGGATCACGGTGAAGGGGCTGGGGATATCCTTGAACACGCCCACGCCGGTATGGGCGATAACAGAAGTTTTGCCATGCATGACCTGCTTGGCGCGAATCACTTTGCCGCCGAACGCTTCACCGATGGCCTGGTGGCCCAGGCACACGCCGAGGATCGGCTTCTTGCCGGCGAAGTGTTTCAGCACCGCCACCGAAATGCCTGCCTGCGCGGGCGCTTTCGGGCCGGGCGAAATGCAGATGCGGTCCGGGTTCAGCGCTTCGATCTGTTCGATCGTGATTTCGTCGTTGCGATACACGCGCACATCCTCGCCGAGTTCGCCGAAATACTGCACGATGTTGTAGGTGAAGGAGTCGTAGTTGTCGATCATCAGCAGCATGTTGGGTGCCTAACCTGGTTGAATTGGTGACTGGTTTTCCGCGCACGGCCGCAAACTTTCCAGTTCGGCAGCGTTGTGACACAGTTTGTTTTTGCTGCCCGCGCAGTTTGCACGAGCGATAGGGGGAGTTGTGGTCAGGCTTGACGCCAGCACCAGCAAGGGAAGGACAGGAAGCGGATGGAGAATTGTTGCATGGCCTAATATTACACCAATATCCGGCCATGCAGTGCGGGTGCGCAAGCGATTTTTATCGGGGCGCATCTGGCCGGGCCGGGCGCAGCGCCGGCAGCAGGGCGGCCAGCGCCACCAGCGCCATCGCGCCGTGCAGCAGGTAGGTGACGCTGTAGCCATAGTGCGTGACCAGGTAGCCGGCCACCATATTGCTCGATGCCGCGCCCACGCCTTGCACCACCATTACCGCCGCCAGCGCCAGGTTGAAGTGACCGCTGCCGCGCGTCAGGCGCTCGACCAGGAACGGCGTCAGAATACCGAGCAGGCCCACGCCCAGGCCATCGAGCAGCTGCACCGGATAGATCATGCCGAAGCTTGAAAACGCCCAGGCGATCACGCCGCGCAGGGGCAGGGTCAGCATGGCCAGCACCGCCGCCATGCGTACCCGGTCGCGGCGGATGATGAAGGGCGCGGCCACGGCCGCCGCCAGTGCCGCCGTCTGCGAGACCATGGTGATGATCGCCGTGGTCTCGAAAGGACGCTGCATTTGCAGGGCAAACTGCTGCGAGATCAAACGCGCCAGCGGGGCGTTGCCGAAGTGAAACAGCAGCAAGGCCACGCTCAATAGCAGCAGCGGGCGATTGTGGACCAGCACGCGCCAGGTCGAGGCCGGGAGATGTTCACCGCGCTCGCCGCCGCGCGCCGCTACATGGTCGATGGCGTGGGGATCGATGGCCAGCGTGGCCGCCACCGTGGCGATGGTGGTGGCGACCATCAGCGCGGCCACGCCTGGCAGGCCGAACCAGGCGCTGGCGCCCCAGGTGGCGCCCAGCAGCACCATATTGCCGCCATGGTTGTACGCTTCGTTCCTGCCCAGCTGTTCGCCGAAACGCTTTGGTCCCACCAGGCCCAGGGTGATGCCGGACAATGCCGGCATGATCAGCACGCCGGCCAGCGCGGCCAGGGTCTGCGTCGAGAACACCACGGCGCGCCCGGGAAAGGCGATACACAGCATGCTCATTACCGTGATCAATGTGACGGGCGCGATGATCATCAATCGCTTGTGGCGGCTGCGGTCGGCCAGCGCGCCGGCCGGCATGCCGGCGGCCAGTCCCAGCACGCCGCCGATGGTGGCCAGCAGGCCCAGGTCCATCGGCCGCCAGCCCTGCGTGGTCAGATAGGCGTCGAGGAAGGGCCCCAGGCCATCGCGCGAATCGGCCAGGAAGAAATTCAGCACCGCCAGCGCCATCAGCTTGCCGCCCAGCGGCGTGGGCACGGATGCCGCCCGGTCCAGCGTGCCCGGCGCGTTCATGACTGCGCCCACAGCAGCAGCAGGGCCGCCAGCAGGCTGGCCGGCATCACCAGCGCACCCAGTTTCAAAAAGGTCCAGGCGCCGACCTGCACGCCTTCGCGCTTGAGGGTCGTCAGCCACAGCAGGGTAGCCAGCGATCCGCTGACCGACAGGTTCGGCCCCAGGTCGATGCCGATCATGGCCGCCGCGCGCAGCGGGGCGGGTGCCGCCACATGGTCCAGCGTCGCGGCACCAAGCAGGCCGGCCGGCAGGTTGTTGAACAGATTGCAGGCGAAGGCCAGCACCACGCCGATCACGCTGTCGGCCATGGCCGGCGCCTGCGCCTGCAGCATGTGCAGCTGGCTGGCCAGGATGGCCACCACGCCATGCTGCTGCAGCGCCTGGATCAGCACGAACAGGCCGGCCACCATCAGCAGCACATCCCACGATACGGCGCGCAGCAGCGCCAGCGGCGAGCTGCGTGCGACCAGGCAGGTCAGCAGCATCGCCAGCGCGGCGGCGGCCAGCGTGACGGCGCCCAGCTCCATGCCGCGCGCCGAGGTCCAGCCCAGCAGCAGTGCCGTGCCGGCCAGCGCGGTGATGGTCAAACGCCCGGCCGGCGCCAGGCGCGGCACCTCGACGTCGGTACGGATGGCAACATCAAAGGTGGCGCGCAGCCGCAGGTGCAGCACCAGGTAAGTGGCCACGATGGCGCCCAAGGACGGCAGCAAGAACAGCATCAGCCAGTTGCCCAGGCTGGGCATGTGCGCGCCGAACATCACCAGGTTGGCGGGATTCGATACCGGCAGCACGAAGCTGGCCGCATTGGCGACAAACGCGCACACCAGCAGGTAGGGCAGCGGCGGCGCATCGACCGCGCGCGCCACCGCATACACGGCGGGCGTGAGCACCACGGCGGTGGCGTCATTCGACAGGAACACGGTGACCAGGGTGCCGGCCAGGTAAATCAGCAAGAACAGACGGCTGCCCGAGCCGCCGGCCGCGCGCGCGGCGTGCGCCGCCAGCCAGTCGAAGACGCCATGGCGCCGGCCCATTTCGGCCAGCAGCATCATGCCGCCCAAAAACAGATACACATCGACGCCGCGCGCCGCGCCCACCAGCACATCGTGTGGCACGATCAGGCGCAGCAGCAACAGCGCCGCCACCGCCAGGCTGGCCCACAGGGCTTCCGGCAGGCCGCCCGGGCGCAGCACGATGCCGGCCATGGTCAGGCCGGTAATCATCCACAATAAAATTTCAGTCGACATGCGTAGTACGCTCCGGGCGTTGGTTCAGGGTAGGGGTGGTGGTGCATGTATCGCCGCGCGGGCCTGTTCCAGGTCGGCGCCTACTGCCACCGCTTCGAGCGCCGGGCCCCAGCTGCTGCGCGTGCCGATGCCGATTGCCGCGAATGGCTGCTGGCGCGCCAGCGGTATCCGGATCAGGTCGGGGCGGAAATACACCACCGCGCCCTGGTCGAGGATCACCGCATTGGCTTCGCCGCGCGGTCCGCGCAGCACCAGGTCGACGGTGCCGACTACCTCGATGCGTTCGAGCGCCGCCAGTGGACGGTTGGTGGGTGGTGATGGCGGCACTGGCGGCATGTCGGCCACCGTTTTGCGCGTCGTCAGATTGACCAGGCTCGTCGCGCGCAGTACGCCATCGGCGCCGCCATGCCCGCTTAGCTGCACCTGGTCGCCGACCGTGGTCGACTCGAAATAGCGCTGGGCCAGGTGCGGCGCAAACAGGGCCAGCGTGCCATTGTCCAGGCGCAGGCCATTGACCTCGCCGTAGGGCGTGGTCAGGTAGCGCGCCACCACGCCCTCGGCGCCAGGTGGTGCCTGGGCGAAGGCGACACCCGTCAAGGCAAGGAGCGCCGCCAGCATGGCTGCATGCAGTTTCATCGAGCCCGCTCTTACAGCTGGATGCTGCCGGCAGGTGGCGGAGGTGGTGGCGGTGGTGCTTCACCTGCCGGTGGGGCTGGCGGCGGTGGTGGTGGCGTATCGGTGCCCGGTGCCGGTGGGCGTGGTGCCCGTGGCTTGCGCGCCGGCGGTTTTGGCGGCGGAGGCATGTCCGCACCGGGCGCCGGTGGTGGCGGCAGCGCGCGGTCTGCCGGTGGTGGTGGTGGCTCGGCTTGCGCCAGGGTCACGGGACGCACCGGCACGGCCGCCGAGAAGGCGCTGGCGGACAGGGTCGACAGGGCAAATGCAAGCACCATCATGGAAGGTTTGAGTACGGTCATGGCTAACTCCTTTGTTCGGATTGAAAGGGTGGTAGCCATGACTATGCAGATTGTGTGCCAGCGCCACAGGCCGCTATTTTGCATGCCTGATGTGCTTGTTGACAGGGGTGGTGTCCGGCTTTGTGACAGTCTGCTGTCACCGTGGCGGACAGCTGTCCGTCTGGCATGCAGCTTATTGCAGGCCGTGCTGGTCCAGCTTGCGGTACAGCTGCTGGCGCGACAGGCCGAGCCGACGTGCGGCCTGGCTGCGGTTACCGGCGCAAGCTTCCAGCGCGCGCAACAGCATCACCACTTCGAGGCGCGCCACGGCGGCGTCGAGCGGGCCGTCCCAGTCGATATCGTTGGCTTTGGCGGTGGTGGTGGCGGTCTGCTGATGTGGGGTGCGTGCGGCGTTCAGGCCCAGGTGTCCCACTTCGATCAGCTCGCCTTCGCTGAGCGCCATCGCGCGCTGCATGGTGTTGCGCAGTTCGCGCACATTGCCCGGCCATGCATGCGCCCGCAGCGCGGCCAGCGCGGCGCCAGACAGGCGCTTGGCGCGACCACTGGCGCCCTGCTGCAAAAAGTGCGCCGCCAGCAGGTCGATATCTTCCGGGCGTTCGCGCAGCGGCGGCAGATGGATGGTGATCACCTGCAGGCGGTACCAGAGATCGGCGCGAAATGCGCCGGCCGCTACGTCGGCCTCGAGGTCGCGGTGGGTGGCGGCGACGATGCGCAGGTCGACCGGCAGCGCATGGCGTCCACCGAGCGGGGTCACTTCCCGTTCCTGCAGCACGCGCAGGATCTTGGCCTGGGTCGGCAACGCCATGTCGCCGATCTCATCGAGAAACAGGGTGCCGCCATCGGCTTCGCGAAAACGCCCGGCGCGGTCGGCCGTGGCGCCGGAAAACGCGCCTTTGACATGGCCGAACAATTCGCTTTCCAGCAGGTCGGCCGGAATCGCCGCGCAGTTGACGGCGACGAAAGGGCCGGCGTGCCTGGCGCTGTTGGCGTGCAGCGCCTGCGCCACCAGTTCCTTGCCGGTGCCGGTTTCGCCCAGCACCAACACCGAATTGTCGCTGTCGGCCACCAGGCCGATGCGCTTGAAGATGGCGCGCATCACTTCGCTGTTGCTGAGCATCTGTTCGCCGGCCTGGCTGGCATCGGCCTTGGTAGCGGTCTCGCCATTGTCATTCTCGCTGGCGCGCAGCGCGCGCACCAGGGTCTGCGCCAGGGTCTCGCGGCCGATCGGTTTGGTCAGATGGTCGAACGCGCCCAGGCGCATCGCCTCGATGGTATTCGAGCCGACCGCATAGGCGGTCAGCATGATGCACGGCACGCCGGGCGCCAGGCCCGGCGCCGCGCGCAGGAAGGCCAGGCCGTCGTCGCCGGGCAGGCGCAGGTCGACAATCGCCAGGTCGATGCCGCCCGCTTCAAGCCGCCGCAGTCCGGCCTCGCAGCTGGCGGCCTGGCTGACCTGGTAGCCCAGGTCGCAGAGCGCCTCGGCCAGGGTGTCGCGAAAAGCGGTGTCGTCGTCGACGATCAGTATCATGGCCATGGCAGCTCCAGCACGATGCGGGTTCCTTGAGTGTGGGTTGGATCCAGCGCGACGCTGCCGCCATGCGCCTGCACCACTTCGCGCACCACGGCCAGGCCCAGCCCCGTGCCGCCGACACGGCCGGTGACGAGCGGATCGAACAGCGTGGCGCGCAGCGGTGGCGGCACGCCGCTGCCGTCGTCGCTGACCGACAGCCGCAGGCTGGTCTCGCCACGCGCCGCGCCCAGTGTGATATGGCCGCCGGCGTGCGCATGCGCCAGCGCGTTGAGCAGCAGGTTGTCGATCACGCGCTGCATGTGTGCCGGGTCGAACAGGGCGATGTCACGCGTGGCCTCGTCAAGCCCTGTTTCGACATCGAGCGTCAGCGTCACCTTCATTTCATCGGCCGCTTCGGCGTGCGCCAGGCGGCACTGTTCCAGCCAGCCGGCCAGCGCCACCGGTTCGCGCCGGGGATGGAACGACTGCGTCAGCGCCAGCAGGCTCGATACCAGCGTTTCCAGGCGCTGCACCTGGCCCAGCGTGGTTTGCAAGGCGGCCTCCATGCGCTCCTGGCGCTTGGCCGGCGGCGCGGCCAGGGCGTTTTCGGCCTTCATGCGGATGGTGCCGAGGGGATTGCGGATTTCATGGGCCAGGCCGGCGGCCAGGCCGCCCAGGGCCGCCATGCGTTCGCTGGCCACCAGCAGTTCGGACAGGCGCTGCGCCTCGCGGCCCCAGCGCATCAGCAAAAAGGCAAACCAGGCGCCGGCCATGACCAGTGAGCCGAGCAGCAGGCTGACGGCCAGGATCAGGTGATTGAGGGCGCTGTCGGCAATGGTGGCCACGCGCGTCATGGTCCACCCAGCCAGGTTCTTCGATAGTGGGCAGGCGGTATAGACCACCGCTTCGCGCAGGCCTGGCCGCACTTCGTCGACGCCGGCGCCCACCGCCAGGGTGCGCCTGGCCACGGCGGCGATGCGCGGCAGTTCGGCCGCCGGCGCATCGTCCTTGACGCCGCTGCCGTCATACGTGGGGAAAGCATAGGCAAACACGCCGCGTTCCATGGTCCACAGGCCGCCTTCAAAACCGGCGTCCTCGCGCAGGGCCATGTCGACCACGGCGCGTTCGACCGCCTCGCCCATCGCGCCGCCGGTGTCATTGAGTGTCATCTTGCCGCTGCCGGCGCGCATGATCTGGCAGATGGCGGCAGCGCGGGTGCGCGCCGCAACGATCTGCGCGTCGGCGCCTTGCCGTCCCAGCTGCAGCAGCAGCCAGATCAGCAGCGCGACCATGGCCGCGATGGCGGCCCATGACCACAGCAGGTCGCGTTTCAACATTGCGCTCAACGCCACGTGCTATCCCCTGGTCGGTGTCGGTTCAGGCGCGCGTGGCCACGGTGCGGGCCGCTTCAGGGGCCGGGACGGGAATCAGAATTCTCCGTCCAGCCCATCTTGCACCTGTTCGGCGGCGCGCAATACGGCGCGTGCCTTGTTTTCGGTTTCCTGCCATTCCATTTCGGGAATCGAGTCGGCCACGATGCCGGCGGCCGCCTGCACGTACAGCATGCCGTCCTTGATCACGCCGGTGCGAATTGCGATCGCCACGTCCATTTCGCCGCCAAACGACAGGTAGCCGCAGGCGCCGCCATAGATGCCGCGCTTGGTGATTTCCAGTTCGTCGATCACTTCCATGGCGCGCACTTTCGGCGCGCCGGTCAGGGTGCCGGCCGGGAAGGTGGCGCGCAGCACGTCGAGGTTCGACAAGCCATCTTTCAGAGTGCCTTCGACGTTCGAGACGATGTGCTGCACATGCGAGTATTTTTCGATCACCATGCGGTCGGTGACCTGCACGCTGCCGGTGGTGGCGATGCGGCCGATGTCGTTGCGCGCCAGGTCGATCAGCATCACGTGTTCGGCGATCTCTTTCGGGTCGGCCAGCAGTTCGGCGGACAGTTCCGCGTCGCGTTCCGGCGTGGCGCCGCGCGGACGGGTGCCGGCGATCGGGCGCAGGGTGACTTTCTTGCCGCCGTCCGGCGTGTTTTCATTGCGCACCAGGATCTCGGGCGAGGCGCCGATGATCTGCATGTCGCCGAAGTTATAGAAGTACATATACGGCGACGGGTTCAGCGAACGCAGCGCGCGGTACAGGGTCAACGGCGAATCGACATAGGGCTTGCGGATGCGCTGGCCGATCTGCACCTGCATCAGGTCGCCGGCCATCACGTATTCATGCGCCCTGGCGACGGCCTTCAGGTAGTCTTCCTTGGAAAAATCGCGGATCGTTTCGGTGCGCACCGAGCTGCTGGTGACCGGTGCGTCGATGCCGCGGCGCAGCATCATGCGCAGGTCTTTCAGGCGCTGGCGCGCCTTGGAAAACGACTCGGGCGCGGTGGTGTCGGCATACACGATCAAGTACAGTTTGCCGGACAGGTTGTCGATCACGGCCAGTTCTTCGGTCACCATCAGCTGGATATCGGGCAGGCCCAGATCATCCCTGGGCGCGCCGCCAGCGAGTTTTTTCTCGATATGGCGCACCGTGTCGTAGCCGAAGTAGCCGGCCAGGCCGCCGCAGAAACGCGGCATGCCCGGGCGCAGCGCGACCTTGAAACGCGACTGGTACTGTTCGATGAAGTCGAGCGGATTGCCTTCGTGCTCTTCGATCACTGTGCCGTTCTTGACGATTTCGGTGCGGCTGCCAAAGGTGCGCAGCACGGTGGTGGCGGGCAGGCCGATAAACGAAAAGCGGCCAAAGCGTTCGCCGCCAACCACCGATTCAAGCAGAAAGGTGTTCTTGCCGCCCTGCTGGGTTTGCGCCAGTTTCAGGTACAAGGTGAGCGGGGTTTCCAGGTCGGCGAATGCTTCGGCGATCAGGGGGATGCGGTTGTAGCCTTGCTGGGCCAGCGATTTAAATTCGAGTTCGGTCATGTTTCTCTCCATGCCGCCAGCATAACAGTGTGCAGTGTGCGTTGAGCACACCGTAGCTTGCGGTGAGTTATCAAAAAACCTGCCGCATGCGTGGTGCATGCGGCAGCAATCAGTGACGGCTTGGCCTCAGGCCTGCCAGGATTGCCAGCGTCGCCAGAGCCAGGCCTCAATCGAGCCGGTTTCGGTGACGTTGTGTTTTTTGATGAGAAACGTGTTCACGATAAGTGTGGTGTAGGGTCAGTTTTGCGCGCGTATCAGCTGCGCCGCGTCGAGTAGCGTATTTACTATACCATCGGAGTCGGTCTCGTGTATAGAGTGTCCGTGGTTGTAGCCATAGGGTACCGTCAGCACCGGGCAACCCGCAGCGCGAGCCGCTTGCGCGTCATTCGACGAGTCGCCGATGGCCACCACTTTGGCCGGCGCCAGGTCGAAATCCGCACACACCTGCAGCAAGGGCAGCGGGTCCGGTTTTTTCCTTGCCAGCGAGTCGCCGCCATAGACGATCTCGAAATAACCATCGAGGTTTTTCAGTTTCAGCAGCGGCAGGGCAAACGCGATCGGCTTGTTGGTGACGCAGGCCAGGCGCAGGCCGGCCGCCTTCATCGCCGCCAGACCTGCTTCCACATCCGGATACAGGGTGCTGTACTGGCCATTGATGGCCAGATAGTGGCGCTGGTAGCCGTCCATCGCTTGCTCGAAACGCTGTTGCACGCCGGCCGCATCGAAGTCGAGCGCCAGCACCGTGCGGATCAGGTTTTCCGAGCCCTTGCCGATCATCAGCGAGATCGCCTCGGCGCGGATGGGTGGCAGCTTGAATTCGGCGCGCATGCCGTTGATGGCGACATGGAAATCGGGCACGGTGTCGAGCATCGTGCCATCGAGGTCGATAATCGCGGCGCGCACGCCGGCCAGCACTGGATGCGTCACCATCAGTTGCCCACGGTCTTGGCCAATTCCACGCGCATGGCGTCGATCACTGCTTTATAGTCAGGCTTGCCGAAGATGGCCGAGCCGGCCACAAAGGTGTCGGCGCCGGCGGCTGCGGCTGCGGCGATATTGTCGATCTTGATGCCGCCGTCGACTTCGAGCATGATGTCGCGGCCCGATTCATCGATCATGCGGCGCGCTTCGGCGATTTTCTTCAGCGCTTGTGGAATGAAGGACTGGCCGCCGAAGCCGGGATTGACCGACATGATCAGGATGATGTCGATCTTGTCCATCACGTGTTCCAGGTAGTGCAGGGGCGTGCCGGGGTTGAATACCAGGCCGGCCTTGCAGCCGTTGTCGCGGATCAGCTGCAGCGAGCGGTCCAGGTGTTCCGACGCTTCCGGGTGGAAGGTGATGATGTTCGCACCGGCTTTGGCGAAATCCGGGATAATGCGATCGACAGGCTTGACCATCAGGTGCACGTCGATGGGCACTTGCACATGCGGGCGGATGGCTTCGCACACCAATGGCCCGATCGTCAGGTTCGGCACATAATGGTTATCCATCACGTCGAAGTGAATGATGTCGGCGCCGGCGGTGACGACGTTGCGCACTTCCTCGCCCAGGCGGGCGAAGTCGGCGGACAGGATGCTGGGAGCGATGCGAAATGTAGTCATGGTAGTAGGGCCAGAGGGTAGAAGATGCAAAGTTGCGCTATTTTACGCCCGACGCCGCTGCCATGCCTTTTGAAACACAGAATACCCTCTTGCGCGGCAGCCGGCGAGGCTGTGGCGCGACACCTCATGAACCAGACAAGGACGACGATGGCGACTTATGAATTTACGGTAACGGTCAAGACACAGTATTTGCCCGAGCAGTCGGCGCCCGAACAGGGCCGCCATGTGTTCAGTTACACCATCCGCGTGGTCAATACGGGCACGGCCGGCGCGCAGCTGATCTCGCGCCACTGGGTGATCACCGACGCCAACAACAAGGTCGAAGAAGTGCGCGGCCTGGGCGCTGTCGGCCACCAGCCGCTGCTGCAGCCGGGCGAGCAGTTCGAATACACCAGCGGCACCGTGCTGGCAACGCCGCAAGGCTCGATGCTCGGTGAATACTTCTGCGTGGCCGAGGACGGCCATCAGTTTGAAGCAAAGATTCCCGAGTTCGTGTTGTCGCTGCCGCGCACGCTGCACTAAACTGCGTTACTTCAGTTTTTCGGTGGCGTCCTTGTCGACGCCTACCTGTTTCTGCGCCGGCGGCGCGGGCTTCCTGCCCGAGTACATGGTCCACCAGACGATAAACGCCAGCAGGAAAAACGCCACCATCGCTTCCATTACCAAGATCCACATACACGCTCCCATGTCTTTACGCTTCAGTCTACTCGTTTCAAGCGCCGCCGTCGCGCTGGCTTTATCCGCCTGTACCGCCACGGCGCCGCCGACGCCCGCGCCGGCCAAGCCGCCGGCCATTACGCCATCGGTGGTCAATCCCGTGCCGGCCAAGCCGGCCGCGCCTGACGCCAAGGACGCGCAGGCGCCCACATTTGTGCCGGTCGGCTTTGCCGCCTTGCCCGGCTGGGGCCGCGACGACGTGCGCGCGGCCTGGCCCGCCTTCATGGCCTCGTGCGGCGTGCTGGTCAAGCGGCCCGACTGGAAAGAGCCTTGCACGATTGCGCGCCAGGTCAATGCCGACAGCGACAAGGCAATCCGCCAGTTCTTCGAAGCGTTTTTCGTGCCGAACCAGATAGTCGCCGCTGACGGCGCCAGTTCCGGCCTGGTGACAGGCTATTACGAACCGCTGCTGCATGGCGCGCGCAAACGCGGTGGGCCGTACCAGACGCCGCTGTACAAGGTGCCCGATGACCTGGTCACGGTCGATTTGTCCAGCGTGTATCCGGAACTGAAAAACATGCGTCTGCGCGGCAAGCTGGTGGGCAAGAAAGTGGTGCCTTACGCCACGCGCGCCGAGATCGAGCGCGCTACCTCGGTTGCCGGCAAGGAGCTGATGTGGGTCGACGACGAGGTCGAAGCGTTTTTCCTGCAAGTGCAGGGCAGCGGCAGGGTGCAGCTGACGGATACCCAGGAAGCCGTGCGCGTGGCCTATGCGGATCAAAATGGCCACCCTTACCAGTCGATCGGGCGCTACCTGGTCGACAAGGGCGAGCTGACCATGAGCCAGGCGTCGGCGCAGGGCATCAAGGCCTGGATCGCCGGCCACCCGACCCGCAAGGATGAGCTGTTCAACGCCAACCCCAGCTATGTTTTCTTCAAGGAAGAGCGCCTGCCGGATCCGAAAGTCGGGCCGAAAGGGGCGCTGGGCGTGCCACTGACGCCGCAGCGCTCGGTGGCCATCGATTCGCGCTATGTGCCGCTGGGTGCGCCCGTGTTCCTGTCGACCACGCAAGCGAACAGCGATATCCCGATGCAGCGCCTGGTGATGGCGCAGGATACGGGCGGCGCCATCCGCGGGCCGATCCGGGTCGATTATTTCTTTGGCTTTGGCGCGGAAGCGGCCGAGAACGCCGGCCGCATGAAGCAGACCGGCATGGTATGGGTGTTGTTGCCGAAGCTGGCGGCAGCCCCTGCGCCGGGTCGCTGAATTAACGCAAGACCATCACTGGCAAGTGGGTATGCGCCAGCACTTTTTGTGTTTCGCTGCCCACGAACAGTTTGTTGAGACCCTTGCGGCCATGCGAGGCCATCAGGATGATGTCGCACTGGTAGGCTTGCGCCGTATTGACGATTTCCTCATGCGGACTGGGCGACAGCGCGACCACGCCTTCGAACGCCACGTTGGCGGCGCGCGCAGCCAGGCTGATCTTGTCAATGGCGCGCTGCGCCGACTCATTCATCTGCTGCTCGTACAGGCTGGCGTCAAGCACGATGCCGCCGTCGGCCATCGGCGAAAACGGAAACGGCTGCACCACGCTGACGGCGACCAGCTTGGCCTGGTTCAGTTGGGCAAAAGCGATGGCGGTAGCGGCGGCCTGGTCGGACAGAGGCGAGCCATCGGTAGGGAAGAGTATCGTCTTGAACATAATGTGCTCCTTGGAAATAGTTGCAGCTTATGGATTTACCCGGGGGAAATCCTTGATGTAAATCAAGTCTGGCCGGCTTCGTGTTAAATAGTGTCGGCAAAGCAATCTTATACACGCTATATCGATTTCCTGCTTCAGCCGCGCACCTTGCGTAGCGGCGTGCCCCAGACCATCGCAATGGTGAGCGCGATGCTGCCTGCCGCGATGCAGGCCATGCCGCTGCGCACGCCAAAGTGCTCGGCCACCCAGCCGGCGGCCAGCGCGCCCAGCGGCGCCGTCGCCACCGTCAAAAAGCGCATGGTCGAGGTCATGCGTCCCAGCATGGCGTCAGGCGTGACTTTCTGCCGCAAGCCCAGGTAGGGAATAAAGAACAGCATCACGCCGCAGTCGAAAAAGAACATCAGCACGGCATACGCCGCCGCGCTGGCGGTGGCGCTGCCTAACAGGTTGGCCGGTATCGCCGGCGTCAGAACGAAGCACAGCGAGGTCGACGCCAGGCCGATCAGGATCACCCTGCCGGCGCCATAACGGCGCGTCAGCGGCTTGACCACAATCGCGCTGACCAGCACGCCGGCGCCACCCAGCATTTGCGCCATGCCCAGCACGCCGGGACTCATGCCCAGGTTGTGTGTAGCGAACAGCACCGTCAGGGCCATGCTGGCATAAAACAAAAAGTGCCAGATACCGGCGCCCCAGGCCAGCGCGCGCAGCAGCGGTTCGCGCCAGACAAACAGCAAGCCGTCGGCGATATCGCGCAAGGGGTGGTTGAGGGACGGCTTTGGCCTTGGATCGCGCACGCTCATGGCGCGCAGGTTGAATACGGAAACCACATAGCCGCAGGCAGTGCACAGGATGGCGACCGGTGCCGACAGGGTTTGCACCAGCACGCCCGCCATGCCCGGGCCGATCAGGCGCGACGCCGATTCCGTGGCGGCAAATTTTGATTGCGCATCGATCAGGCCGTCGCGCCCGACCAGGAAAGTCAGGAACACCTGCTCGGCGCCGCCACCGACGACGAAACCGGTACCGATGATGAAACCCACTATATAGAGCCAAGGCATCGACAGCACGCCGCACCACCAGGCGAGCGCCACGCTGGCCAGCGCCAGGCCCGACATGCTTTCGCTCAGTAACATGATCGGATGCTTGCTGCGCCGGTCCAGCAGCACGCCGACGGGCAAGCCGAACAGGGCGAACGGCAGCGCCTGCAAGGCCACCAGGATGCCCATCTGTTCCGGCGTCGCATGCAGCAGCAATACCGCGCACAGGGGCAGGGCCAGCGAGGTGATCTGAGCACCAAAGCAATTGAGGCCGTTGCTGAACCATAGGCGGCGGAAATCGACGGTGGCGGCGGAACCGTCACCGCGCAGGCGGCCGATGGCGGACTGGAAGAAAGTGGAGAAAATACGGCACGCTGGAAGGTGGGTGAGAAGGTTGACAATAATAGCAGCGCGGCTGTGGTAACGCTGCCATTAGCCGCTACAATCGTCAGCACCGTTCACCCGAGGAGACACCCATGCAATACGAAGACCTGATCATCGACATCCAGGACAAAGTCGCGCTGATACGCCTGAACCGTCCGAAGGCGCTGAATGCCTTGAACGAACGCATGATGAACGAGTTGGGCGACGCATTGCTCAAGTTCGATGCTGACGAGAATATTGGCTGCATCGTGCTGACCGGCAGCGAAAAAGCGTTTGCGGCCGGCGCCGATATTGCCGCCATGGCGGACTACACCTATCCGGACACGTTTACGCAAGGCTATATCAGCCGCAACTGGGAGCATATCCTGCGCGTGCGCAAGCCGGTGGTCGGTGCGGTCGCAGGCTACGCCCTGGGCGGCGGCTGCGAGCTGGCCATGATGTGCGACTTTCTGATTGCCGCCGACAGCGCCAAATTCGGCCAGCCGGAAATCAAGGTCGGCGTCACGCCAGGCGCGGGTGGCACGCAGCGCTTGCCGCGCGCCATCGGCAAGGCCAAGGCCATGGATTTGTTGCTGACGGCGCGTACCATTGATGCGCAGGAAGCCGAGCGCATCGGGCTGGTGTCGCGCGTGGTGCCGGCCGATAAATTGCTGGAAGAAACCCTGGCGGCCGCCAAAACCATCGCCGCCATGCCGACTTCGGTTGCCATGATGATCAAGGATTGCGTCAACCGCGCATTTGAAACCACCCTGACCGATGGCGTCGCCTATGAGCGCCGGCTGTTCCAGGCAGCGTTCGGCACGCCGGCGCAGAAAGAAGGCATGCACGCATTTTTGGAAAAGCGCTTGCCAAACTTCGACGGCCTTTGATATGATTCGCCTCCTCGCAAAACGATGCACACAAAACAGCGTGTTGCACAGTAAAGCGAGAGTAGAAAAGAAGGTTGACGAAATGCTGAAAAAGCTTCATACTCTTCCTTCTTCGCAGCTGACAAACACAACGCTTTGTCGATAGCGCGAAAGTAGCACCGAATACAGTTCTTTAACAATTAACAGTCGATAAGTGTGGGCATTTGATGAAGTGCAGCAGTGATCTTCGGATCGCTGTAAAACTTAAAATAT
>NZ_JBXAVX010000021.1:0-106677 GCF_057291295.1 Janthinobacterium sp. 1L-D-8-B-C4 | reverse complement strand
TGAACCCACGACCCCTTGGTTCGTAGCCAAGTACTCTATCCAGCTGAGCTACAGCCGCAAAACTTACTCTTCACCATACTGCATGAAGTCACAACTTGTTTCCATCAGCAGACGGACGCCACTGATGGTTGATACTGGTGCGGCTGGCAGGAATTGAACCCACGACCCCTTGGTTCGTAGCCAAGTACTCTATCCAGCTGAGCTACAGCCGCAAAACTAGTACACTTCACTCACAACATGAAGCTTGAAACTCTTACTTGAAACCAGAGAAACTCTGATTCCTGAAATGTTGGTGCGGCTGGCAGGAATTGAACCCACGACCCCTTGGTTCGTAGCCAAGTACTCTATCCAGCTGAGCTACAGCCGCGCAGGCAAACATTATAGCGTATTCGTTTCGCTTTGAAAAGTTCGATTTTTCAATCGCTTAGCCGTGTTTTGCAAAGTACCGCACTGCAAGACCCAACCCTTTTCGCACCTGAAAAGCTGACGCCATTCGCACCGTCGTTTTCCGCTTTCACGGAAGGCCTCCAGTGCTTCGAGAAGTTGCTGTCTCGAAAGAAGCGGGATTATAGGGACTGCATCACTGCCTGTCCAGTGCTATCTGTACAAGCCTGGCAAATCACGCCTGCAGGCGGGTTGACGGGATGCTCACAACATTGGAAATGTGACAATGGCAAGCGTGTGGAGTCCAATTTGATGTTGGGGCTACAATGACTGCAACGCCTGCATGCAGCGCGGGGCTGGTACTATTCATGACAGCTGTTTCATCATGACCCATTTATTTGAACTCAGCGACGGTAGCCCGCATCGCCTGCCCGCCAAGGTGCGGCGATGGACGTGGAGGCCCGCCACACAGGATTTCCGATGGTTAAGCATGACCTCCAGCAGAACCTGCCCCCTTCCCCGGCGCCGACTAGCCTGCCGGATGCGGGCCTGGCCAATGTGCTCGACAGCATTACCGATGGCTTCTGCGTGCTCGATGCGCACTGGAACATACGTTATATCAATACGCGCGGCGCCGAGATGCTGGCGCCCGGGCACGTCCCGGGCACCGCCCTGGCGGGCGCCAGGCTGTGGCAGGCCTGTCCTGATTTGCAGGGCACGGAACTGGAAACGCATTTCCGGCGCGCCATGGCGCTACGGCAAAGCGGCAGTGTCGAATTGTTCCATGCGCCGCTGGAACGCTGGCTGGAAGTGCGCATCTTTGCCGCCGCCGATGGCCTGACCATCCAACTCCACGATATCAGCCAGCGCCGGGCCACCGAAGACAGCTTGCGCCAGAGCGAAGAAGACTTGCGCGCGCTGGCCGACTCGATCCCGCAACTGGCCTGGACCGCCAATTTCGACGGCACCATGGCCTGGTATAACCAGCGCTGGCACGACTACACGGGCACCACGCCCGGCGAGATGGAGGGCGAAGGCTGGGACAGGGCGTACGACCCGCATTACCTGCCGCAGATGCTGGAGGGCTGGAAAGCCGCGTTGCACAGCGGCACGCCGTTCGAAATGGAATTCCCCATCCGCGGCAGCGACGGCCAGTACCGCTGGTTTCTCACGCGGGCCAATCCCGTGCACCGCGGCGGGCAGCTGCTGCGCTGGTTCGGCACCAGCACCGATGTCGATGAAGTCAAGCATGTGGAAGAAGCGCTGCGTGACGAAACGCGGGTGCTGGAATTGCTCAATAACACGGGAACCACGCTGGCCGGCACGCTCGACCTGCCCTCCTTGCTGCAAGAAACCGTCGACGCCGCCACGCGCATCAGCGGCGCGCGCTTCGGCGCCTTTTATTATGATGCCGAGCACGAGGCCCATCCCGCCGGCGAGCCCGGCAGCGGCGCCGAACCGCTGCTGCCGGTGGCGCAGGCCGTCAATGGCCTGACGGCGCGGCAGGCCGAAGCGATCGCCGTTGATCTGCGCATGGGGCCGGCCACGCGCCACAACGATTTGCAGACGGCGCAAGGCGACGGCAATGGAAATGGCGACGACGGCGCGCCCGAGCTGCGCAGCTGCCTGAGCCTGCCTGTGCGCTCACGCTCGGGCCAGTTGCTGGGCCGGCTGCTGCTGGGCCATCCGCAGCCGGGCATGTTCAGCCTGCGCAGCGAACGCATCGTCGCGGCCATCGCCGCCCAGGCCGCCGTCGCGCTCGACAATACACGCCTGTACGTGGAAGCGCGGCGCGCCGCCGAAGAACGCAAGGTGCTGCTCGACAGCGAACGCGAAGCGCGTGCCGAGGCCGAACGCACCAACCAGCTGAAGGACGAATTCCTGACCACCCTGTCGCACGAATTGCGCACGCCGCTGTCGGCCATCCTGGGCTGGGCGCAGGTTTTGCGGCGCGGCACGCGCGACCAGGCCGATCTGCACCGCGGACTGAACAGCATCGAGCGCAATGCGCGCGCCCAGGCCCAGCTGATCGAAGACTTGCTCGACATGAGCCGCATCACGTCCGACAAGGTGATGCTCGAGATGCAGACCATCGTGCCGGCCACCGTGATCGCCTCGGCGATTGAAACCCTGCGGCCGGCCTTTGATGCCAAGCAAATCACCGTGCACACGCAGATCGCCGACAACGCCGGTACCATGACGGGCGACCCCAGCCGCATGCAGCAGGTGATCTGGAATCTGTTGTCGAATGCGCTCAAGTTCACGCCCCAAGGGGGCAAGGTCGATATCAGCGTGGTACGCGACGGCACCCGTCTGGTGCTGACAATCGCCGACAACGGCATCGGCATCCGCGCCGACTTCCTGCCCCATGTGTTCGACCGCTTCCGCCAGGCCGACGCCTCGACCACCCGCAAGCATGGCGGCCTGGGCCTGGGTCTGGCCATCGTCAAGCACCTGGTGGAGCAGCATGGCGGCACAGTGGCCGCCAGCAGTGCCGGCGACATGCAGGGCGCCACCTTTACCGTGCGCCTGCCCGCCGACAGCCGGGCACCGGTTGTGCCCCACGACAGTGGGCAGCCGTCACCGCCACAGGACCTGGCCGGCGTCAGGGTGCTGGTAGTCGACGACGAGGCCGATGCGCGCGAACTGGCAGAACGCATCTTGCGCGACGCCCATGCGCAAGTCATCAGCGCCGCCAGCGCCGAAGAAGCACTGCAGTTGCTGGACAGCACACTGCCCGATGTGCTGGTGAGCGACATCGGCATGCCCGATATCGACGGTTTCGACCTGCTGGCGCGGCTGCGCGCGCGCGCCAGCGGCCAGGGCGGCGACCTGCCCGCGCTGGCGCTGACGGCGTTTGCGCGGCCTCAGGACCGCCAGCGCGCACTCGACAGCGGTTTCCAGGATTACATCGCCAAGCCACTCGATCCGGCCGCACTGCTTGCCGCCGTGGCCTGGCTCGCCGTGCCCGGCGCCGGCAAGGCTGCTGACGGGAAGAAAAATTGAGGCAGGAAAAGTGATGCAAAGAAATAAATAATTCAGGTCAAAAATTCATTAATCTGGTTTAGACTTCCTACTTTCAGACGCGGCACTGTCCTACAAGCAACTTCAAACCCGTTTGCTACACTGGATCAGACAAGCGCAGCTATCCACAAGTACAGGCACGCCAGCTTGCCATGCAAGCATAAACCGGACACATCCGCTTCCGTGCGCCCCATCTTGATGCAAGCGGTTACTATCGTCGCGCTCCTTCGCTGGCCGCTGTCGCCGCGTACGATGCTTGCGATGACCTTACAGAATTCACCGGGACACCCCATGCCAAGCCAAGATGAAATTTTGAAAGCCAAGATTTTGGTCGTTGATGATTCACCGGACAATGTCGACCTGATGCTGGAAATCCTGCGCGAGGCCGGCTACAGCAACGTCACGGCGACCATGCGCCCAGCCCAGGTCTGCCCGCTGCACCTCGAACATTGCTACGACCTGATTTTGCTGGACCTGCAAATGCCCGAATTGAACGGTTTCCAGGTCATGAAAGGCCTGAAGGAAATCGAACACGGCGGCTATCTTCCGGTGCTGGCGCTGACGGCGCAGCCGAGTTTCAAGATCGCCGCCCTGGAAGCGGGCGCGCGCGACTTCATCAGCAAACCGTTCGACCTGATGGAGGTGCACAAGCGCATCCATAACATGCTCGAAGTGCGCCTGCTGTACAAGGAACTGGCGCAATACAGCAAGCAGCAGCAGGAACTGGCGCTGCACGACCCGTTGACTGGCCTGCCCAACCGCCGCCTGCTGGAAGACCGCATCGAACACACCTTGCAGCATTCGGCCCGCGTGCGCGGCAAGTCGGCCATTCTGTATCTCGATCTCGACGGCTTCAAGGCCATCAACGATACCTATGGCCACGCTTATGGCGATGAAATCCTGAAACTGGTGGCGGCGCGCCTGGTCAGCGCCTCGCGCAAGGAAGATACGGTGGCGCGCATCGGCGGCGATGAATTCGTCATCGTGCTGGGCAACCTGGCCGGCAAGGGCGACGCGCGCGAACCGGCCGCCAAGCTGATCGAAGTCATTTCCGAACCGTATTTCATCAACGACCTGACCTTGCGCCTGTCGACCAGCATCGGCATCAGCATCTACCCGGACGACGCCACCACCGTCGACGCCCTGCTGAACGCAGCCGACACGGCGCTGTACGAAGCCAAGCGGGCCGGCAAGAACCGCTATTGCTGCGCGCCGCACGACCTGGCCATGACACAGGCCAACACGCACGGCGTCAGCTCGCTCGCCTGAATCAGCATCGTCTCCCATGAAAAAAACCGGGATGGCGCAACTGCGGCATCCCGGTTTTTTTATTCCAGCAATCAGGCTTACTTCGACTTCTTGCCTGCCGCTTCTTCGTGCTTGCCAGCATGCTGGTGATCGAGCTGTGCGCTGACTTTTTCAGGCGCCACTTCGATGCGCGTGATGCCGGCGTCGACCGAAATCGGGTCGCTGGCCGGGAACGTCATTTCGACGGCGTCGTCAAGCAGCTCTTCCTTGGCTTTTTCTTCGCCCGTCATGCCTTCTTCGTCAGCCAGGATGGCCAGCGCGCTGGCCCATTTGACGAAGTTGAGGTTGGCCAGTTCACGTACCGTGGTCACGCCGAAGGCCTGGGTCAGGGCCTTGGCATCCTTGGCGCTCACGCCACGCAAGGCGCTGATAGGGGCGTTCACGATGTCGCGGAAGCTTTTGGCACAGTATTCTTGATCTACAATGGTATCGATATTCATGGCATGTCCTTTCGTTTGGTGAGGGCCGGTACTGCGCCCGGGCCGCAATGGCGGCGGTGCCGCATCTGCTGCAAGGCTTGCGCACAGTCTTACTATGGCAGGCGCGCACGCCCTGGTATGTGCGCAAGCGTACGCACAGTGCACAGTCCAACGCTCCCTGCCCATCACGATATTAACCAAAAGACATCATGGTTATCGGAATGTCAGGAATTTTCCTGCCATGCGCCCCGCAACGAAATCCTCATGTATGATCCCCTCATTTCGTCGACATCTTTTACCATTCATGGGGCGCCATGTCCGCAAAAACAGATCAGAGCAATGAAGCGGTCCACCCCGATGCGGCGCGTGCCGCCGATCTCAGCGAATTGCTGGGACACATCAATACGAGCTGGGACAACGAACGGCGCTTGCTGTCGCGCCAGTTGCATGACAGCCTGGGCTCGTCGCTGACGGCGCTGACCATGCATCTGTCGCTGCTGACGCAAAAAATGCCGCAGGAACCCGTGCTGCTGGACCGTGCGGCAACAATGAAGCAGCTGCTGTTGAATGTGATCGAAACCAACCGGCAGATGCAGATCAAGCTGTGGAATGACAAGCTGGAGTTTTTGGGCGTAAACGTGGCGCTGGGCGAACTGGCGGCGCAATTTGCTGCACAGCATAAAATCACCGTGCGCTGCAGCCTGCCCGAAGATGAACTGGTCTGCCCGCGCAACGTGGGCGTGGCCCTGCTGCGCACCCTGGAAGAAGGGCTGGCCAATATCGCGGCCCATGCCCAGGCCACGGAAGTGGACGTCATCGTCGACGACAATGACGAGGCGCTGATGATGACGGTCAAGGATAACGGCGCCGGCTTGCCAGCGAGCTTGCCATACGGCGAGCCCGCCGACATGCACAAGCATGGCTTGCGCGCCGTGCGCGAACGGGTCGGCTACCTCGGTGGCACCATGGCGCTGTCGGCCAATCCGCAAGGCGGCACGGCGCTGACGGTGGTGCTGCCGCGCAGCGCGGGGCAGTAACCGTCTTTACCTGGCACGCTCGCCGGCGCGCGCATCGCAGCCGATGCGCTTCATGGGAAAATCAATGGTGGTCAGCTTCCCTTTCAAGGTGCCGACGATGCTGGCATGCACGATACGGTCACTGATGTGGCGATAGATGATGCGGCTGGGGAAATCATTGTCCAGGTTGGCAAAGACGAATTCATCCGGCTTGTCCTGGCGCAGCAGGTTGAATTCGACCGGCGCCGCGCCTGACGACTGCACGATATAGGCCAGCTGGCCCGGCACGGTCAGGCGGATCTGCACGAATTCAAAGGCAGTGGTCTTGCCGCCCTTGACGGTACGGCTGGCGCCCAGGATGGTGCCGCCAGCGGCCGTGCTCCATTGTTCTCCGGAACCGGGCTCGGCACCATCGACCTGCCAGCAGCCACTCAGCCAGGCCAGCCTGGCCACCGTTTCCGGCGGCGGTGCAGCCCTGGTGGCGGCCTGTGCCAGCCCCCATGCCGAACACAACGCTACTGCAATCAGCATCTTCAACGATTGTTTCATCTTGTCTCCGGTAGGGGGCTTGGGATATCAGTGCAGCTTGACCTGCGGCGTGCTGCGCTTGATCAGGAAGCGACCCATGGCCATCACGGCCGTGCGCACGCTGCCCAGCACGGCGTTGTGGTGCATCAGGTGCAGGCTGACATACATCATGCGCGCCACAAAGCCTTCGACAAACCAGCTCAGGCCCTTGAGCGAACCCATCAGCGTACCGACCGAGGTCGTGCGGCCGAACGACACCAGCGAGCCGTAATCGAGGTACTCATAAGGCTTGGTTTGCGGCGGCTTGCCCTTCGCCTGCAGCACAAAGGTCTTGCGCAGGTAATCGGCCTGCTGGTGGGCAGCCTGCGCGCGCGGCGGCACCAGCTTGCCATTTTCGCCCATGCAGGCGGCACAGTCGCCCAGCGCATAGATATTTGCGTGGCCCTGCACATTGAGCATCCCCGTCACTTCAAGCTGGCCGGCACGATTCGTCGGCAAGCCCAGGGTGGCGAGAAATTCGGGGGCGCGAATGCCGGCCGCCCAGACCACGATATCGGCTGCGTAGCTGGCACCGTTGGCAACATTGACCTTGTCGGCGTCGATCGACGTGACGCGCGTATCGGCTGCCACGGTAATGCCATGCTGCAGCAGCAATTTGTTGGCAGCGCGCGAGACGCGCTCGGGCAGCGGCGCCAGGATGCGCGGCGCGCCTTCAAGCAAGGTGATGCGCACGTCCTTGATGGCGTTCAGGTTCTGGAAACCATACGCCGCATACACATCGCTCGCTTCGCGCAGTTCGGCCGCCAGCTCGACGCCGGTGGCGCCGCCGCCGATGATCACGATATCGACCCCGGGGTGGCCGGCGTCGCCACGGCGCTGCTCGGCCATGGCCAGCAGTTTCAAGAGGGTCAGGCGGAACCGCTCGGCGTCTTCGGTGGCATTGAGGGAAATCGTGTTTTCCTGCGCGCCCGGCACGCCGAAATAATTCGAGGTGCTGCCGACGGCCAGCACCAGCTGGTCGTAGCCGACTTGCCGCTCGGGCAGCAACTGCTCGCCCTTGTCACTGGCAATCGCGCCCACCGTCAGGCTGTTCGAGGCGGCGTCGAGGCCGATCAGGGGACCGTACACATAGCTGAAGCCATTATCGTGCGCCAGCATCTGGTAGGACAGGCCTTCCTGGTGGATATCGAGCGTGCCGGCCGCCACTTCATGCAGCGAAGGCTTCCAGATATGGTAGAGGCGGCTGTCGACCAGGGTCACCTGGCCGGCGCCGAGCTTGCGGCTGAGTTTACAAGCGAGCTCAAGCCCGCCTGCCCCGCCACCGACGATAACGATTTTACTGTGCAAAGGTCCTCCTGGATGATTGCTTAATTCCTGTGTCCATTGTCCCGGTTGCCATGACCGTTGCCGTGTCCCCTGTCATTGCCGGGCCGGTTGTCATGGTGGTCACGGTCACGGTCACGTCCATGACCGCGGTCCGGTCCGTGATCCGGACGGCCATGCTGCTGCGGATGCGGCCTGTGCATGGGCGGACGCGCATGCTGCTGGCGGTAACGGGGCGCATACTGATTGTTATACCAACTATCCTGGACAAAATAAACTTCCTGGTTACAGGCATTATACCGGCGGCAGTTTTTTGACCAGTTTCTGGCGTGGCCTGGCGGCACGCGCAGGTAGATCGGACGCGCCGAATAATATTGCGGGCGTTCGATGATGACTGGTTGGGCGTAGATCAATTCCGGTGCTGGATAGTTGCCCACATCGATACGCCCGTAAAAGCCGGGCTGGCCGATGCTGACCGTGACGGCGGCAGTGGCGGTGGCCGCGCTGGCGGCGGCCAGCAACAGGCTGGCGGCAAGAACGAAGGTTTTCATGGGGGCACTCCTTATAAGATGCCCCGATTGTAGTGCTCCGAGTAAAAGTCGTATGTTCGCAAGGACACATAAGCAATCGCGGCCCGGCAAGCGGGCCGCGCGGAACGGCGCTGCTCTCAGGCGAGGCGGCGCATGGGCTGCGGCCGTGCAGTGGATGGACGGCGCAGCGGCGTGACATTGCTGGCCGGCGCGGCCAGCGTGCTGCCTTCCAGGCGAAACACGCTGACAATCTCGCTCAGGGCCGTGGCCTGGTCCTGCATCGATTCGGCGGCGGCCGCAGCCTGCTCCACCAAGGCCGCGTTCTGCTGGGTCACCTGGTCCATTTGCACGATGGCCATGTTGACCTGCTCGATGCCGGCACTCTGCTCGCTGCTGGCGGCGGTGATTTCCTGCATGATGTCGGCTACCCGGCGTACGCTGCCGACCACTTCGTCCATCGTCAGGCCGGCGTCGCGCACCAGTTTGCTGCCGACTTCGACTTGCTCGACCGAGTCGCCGATCAGGGCCTTGATCTCTTTTGCCGCTCCGGCGGACCTCTGCGCCAGGTTGCGCACTTCGGCCGCCACCACGGCAAAGCCACGGCCTTCCTCGCCGGCACGCGCCGCCTCCACCGCCGCATTCAAGGCCAGGATATTGGTCTGGAAGGCAATCCCGTCGATCACGCTGATAATATCGACGATCTTGCGCGAGGAGGCGTTGATCGACTCCATGGTCTGCACCACCTGCCCCACCACGGCGCCGCCTTTGCCGGCCACCTCCGAGGCGGCGCCGGCCAGGGTATTGGCCTGGCGCGCGTTTTCCGCATTCTGGCGTACGGTGGAAGTCAGCTCTTCCATCGACGAGGCGGTTTCTTCGAGCGAGCTGGCCTGCTCTTCCGTGCGCGAGGACAGGTCGAGGTTGCCCTGGGCAATTTCACTCGATGCGGTGGTAATGGTTTCGGTGCCCGAACGCACCTGGCTGACAATGCCGACCAGCTTGTCGCGCATGGTTTTCATGGCAAACAGCAAGCTGCTGCTGTCGCCGCTGCGGGTCCGGATGACCACCGTCAGATCGCCTTCGGCAATCGCGCCGGCGATCTGCGCCGCATAGCCCGGCTCGCCACCGAGCTGGCGCGTCAGGCCGCGCGTGATCAGCGCGCCCAGCGACAGTCCGGCCGCCACGCTGCCCAGCACCAGTGCGAGCATGAAGCTGCGGCTGGTCCGGTAGACACTGCTGGCCTGCTCGGCCGCTTCTTTGGCGCGCACTTCCTTGCGTTGCGACAGTTTGTCGAGCACGCTGTCGAGTTCATCCGCATGCGCGCGTGTACGATTCAGCAAGTCGGTCAATTCCGGGCTGCGCTGCGCCAGCGGCGCGGCGGCCGCCATCGTCAGCACCTGCGCCATGCTGCTGGCATAATCGGCCTCCACCACGGCAAAGCGGGCAAACAATTCCTTGGACGACTGCGAGACGAACAGCGGCTGCGCCTTGGCCAGGTTATCCTTGTTAGCGGCCAGAAATTTGGCAATATCGTCGCGGCGCATGGCGCGCTCTTCATCGGTGGTGGCCAGCAAAAAATTACTGCGCGCGCGGCCCGCCTTGATCAGGGCGATATTGGCTTCCTTGATATACGACAGGCCCAGCAATTCATTGTGGTACATCTGGCTGGCCATGGTGTCGATCTTGCCCATGTTATAAATTCCGATGCCGGCCACGATGGCGCCCAGCAAGGCCACGCAAAAGAACGCCGCCAGCAGGCGCGTTCCCACTTTCATTTGATTCAACATTTTCTCTCCATTCTTCAGCATTGCTGCCTGCTCATTGACGCAGTCGAATATAAAGAAAAAGTACTGGCACAAATGCTCGGATTGTCACCCCACGACAATTCCTTGACGCTGCGCAACACAATCGGTGGCTGATCATGCTATTAAAGCCACCGATCTTGATCAAAGAAAATCAGTGTCCACCGTGACCGATAGGCTTTCTGACATTCATTTCCAAGGTTCCCGTTGCGGGCGCGGCCGGCTTGCCCGAACCCTGCCCCCGCACCGGTTCCGGCAAGGCGCCCGTCCATTCGTAGGCCAGCGTGCCTTTCGGGTGCCGGTACCAGCCCGGATCGCGGTAATCGCCCGGTTTTTGATCCTTGCGCACCTTGACGGTGGTAAACATGCCGCCCATGCCGATCACGCCGAACGGCCCATCGCCGGCCATCATCGGCAAGGTATTGTCGGGGATCGGCATCTGCATCTCGCCCATGTCGGCCATGCCGCGCTCGCCCATCACCATATAGCCGGGCACCAGCTGGTTGATTTTCGCCGCCACGCCCTGGTGGTCGACGCCGATCATGGTCGGCACGTCGTGGCCCATGGCGTTCATCGTATGGTGCGATTTATGGCAATGGAAAGCCCAGTCGCCGGGGTCGGTGGCAATGAATTCCACGGCGCGCATCTGGCCTACCGCCACGTCGGTGGTCACTTCGGGCCAGCGCGATTCGGGCCGGGTCCAGCCGCCGTCGGTACCCGTCACTTCGAATTCATGGCCATGCATGTGGATCGGGTGATTCGTCATGGTCAGGTTGCCCACGCGCACGCGCACCTTGTCGCCCTGGCGCACCACCATCGGATCGATGCCGGGAAACACGCGGCTGTTGAAGGTGAACAGGTTGAAGTCGTTCATGGTCATGATCTTCGGCGTGTAGCTGCCCGGATCGATGTCATAGTTACTCAGCAAAAAGACGAAGTCGCGGTCCACCTTCATGAAGTTCGGGTCTTTCGGATGGGTGACCCAGAAACCCATCATGCCCATCGCCATCTGCGTCATTTCATCGGCATGCGGGTGGTACATGAAGGTGCCGGGACGCCTTGCAACGAATTCATAGACGAAAGTCTTGCCTGGCGCGATGCCGGGCTGGGTCAGGCCCGTCACGCCATCCATGCCATTGGGCAAACGCTGGCCATGCCAGTGTACGCTGGTATGTTCCGGCAATTTATTGGTGACAAAAATGCGCACGCGGTCGCCCTCCACCACTTCGATGGTCGGACCCGGAGATTGGCCGTTATAGCCCCACAGATTGGCCATCATGCCGGGCGCCAGTTCGCGCACGACGGGCTCGGCCACCAGATGGAATTCCTTGACGTTGTTGTTCATGCGCCAGGGCAAGGACCAGCCGTTCAGGGTGACCACCGGATTGTAGGGCCGGCCATTCGGCGGCGGTGGCGGCGCCTGGGTCCCGGCACCGGCCATGCTGGCCGCTTCGGGCAGGGAAGCGGCGCCAACCCGGCTGACGGCCGCCGCACCGAGGGCGACGGCGCCCGCGTTCATGAAAAAATTTCTACGTGTAATCATCATTATTCCTTTGTCGCTACGCCGCTGCCATTGATGGCCGACTGCAATTCGGTTTGCGCGATCCAGAAGTCGCGCTGGGTTTCGATGGCGCCATTGACACTGGCCACCTGTTCGCGGGCGTCCGACAGCAGTTCGAACACGCTGGCCAGCATGCCGTTGTAGCGCAGCAGCACTTCGTGTGAAATCGTCTTGCGCAGCGGCACCACCTCGTCGCGGTAATGGCGCGCCAGGTCGTAGGCGGTGCGGTAGCTGGAATACGCCTCGCGCACTTGCGAGCGGGCATTGATCGCGGTGCCGGCCGTGCGCTGCAGCGCCTGCTCATAGACGGCTTGCGCGCGCGCGTGGCGGGCCGTGCCCCAGTCGAACAGCGGCAGTTCCAGCGCCACCTCGTAGCCGTTTTCGCGCGGTGCGCTACTGGTGCTCTTGTTGGTGTAGCCGACGCCCAGCACGTTGACAAAGCGCGTCACGTTCGACAGGCCCAGCGCGCTGGCGGTCGCTTGCGCGTCGAGTTTGCTCATCTGCACGTCGAGCCGCTGCTCCATCGCCTGCGCTTCGATATTGCCGGCCTCTTCCGCCTTGGCCGGCAAGTCCGGCAGCCGGTCGGGCAGGATAAACGCTGTTTGCCGGCCCCACAGGCCCAGCAAGCGCGTCAGGCGTTCGCGCGCGGCGCCGGCCTGGTGACGCGCGCGCGCCAGGTCGCTGACCGCATCGGCGTAAAACACCTGCTGGCGCACCTGGTCAAGCCGGCTCCAGTTGCCTGCCTGTTGCATGCGCGTGGCCAGCTGGGCGCCGGCCTCTGCCGACACCAGCGCGCGCTGCATGAACTGCTCGGTCTGCACGGCGGCCACCGCCGTGAAATACGCGCGGCGTGTTTCGCTGGCCAGTTGCACGGCACTGCCGGCCGCCTGCAGCTTGGCCTGCTCGAAACGGCCGCGCTCGATCTTCACGCGCATCGGCATCGTCAGCAAGCCGGCCAGATCAAAAGTGACGCCGCGGTCGATTTCCCGGCCTTCGCTGCCGTGCGAACGGCCGAACGACAGGCCGGGATTGCGCAGGCGGCCGGACTGCACCAGGTCGGCTTCGGAAGCGCCGAGCGCGGCCAGGTCGGCTTTCAGGCCCCGGTTATTCATCAGCGCGATGCGCACGGCGCTGTCGGCATCGAGGGGCCGGGCCAGCAGGGGCGCCAGGCGGTCTTCGCCATTGCCTGGCGACAAGGCGGCTGGCGCGCCGCTACGGGCGTCGGTGAGCGCGGCGACATCGCGCAGGCCGCCATCGGGGCTGAAGCTGGTGCAACCGGCCAGCAGCAAGGCGGCCGCCAGCGGCGTGAAACGTAAAAAAGGACGGAAGCTGGCCATGTCAGTGCCCCTGGTGTTCATGATGCGGCTCGGCTGGGCCCGCGGGCACTGCAGGCATCTTCATCGGCATTTTATGGTCTTTCATCATATGGCCCATATGGCCGCCGGCCTCGCCCACTTTCCGGTTGACGGCGCGCCAGGTCTGGTCGGGCGTGGCCTCGTCTTCGGCGGCGGGCTGATAGGTATCAACAGCGGACTGGTAGACGATGGACGGCACGGATGCCTGCGCATCGTGCGGTGCGGGCGCAGGGGCTTGGACCTGCGCATGGGCGGCCAGCGGCAGGCACGCGGCCAGGGCCAGGCTGAACAATTGCTTCATGGTTAATCTCGGTAACAGGACGGTCGTGCGGCATGGGCACGGAAATAAAACACTGGCGCAGGGAAACTCCCTGCCAGGTTCACGGGCGGTCAGGCGGAGCGGGGGCTTCTGGGAGGACGTTCGGGCCCGGATGGTATATGGCCGGCAAACAGCAGCGGCATCGCGCCCGGCGGCTGTGGCGTGCCCGGCCTCAAGGGATGCAGCGCGGCCATCGGTGGCGGCGCCGTGGCGCCCACGGTGCAGGCGCCATGGTTGCCGCAATCATGGCCATGGCCCATGTCCATGACTTTGCCGGCATGGTTTTCCATATCGGCCATCGAGTGGCAATGCGGCGCCTCTTGCTGTGTCATCTGCATCGACACCGCCGCGGCGGGCTGTTGCCAGCAACAGCTGCGCATGGCCGCGGCAAAACCCTGCAAGGGCAGCGCGGCGACCAGCAGCCAGAGCAGCGAGCGGACGAGGTGATGATGGAAGACACGGTTCATGGCAGCATGATAAACCTTGACATGGGAGGAAGGTCAAGCGCTTACGCCGGCTGGGCCAGCCAGATGGTCCAGGTGCCAAAATAGCCCTGCCCTTCCAGCACGATCTCGCCCTCCGCGAAATGCACTTTCCGCAGCGCGTTGACGGTGAAGTAACGCCGCCCGTCGGCGCCGCGCGGGTCGCCGCTGCGGCGCGGACGGTACAGTTGCGCGCCGCAGCGCAGGGCGATGGCGTCGAGCAGGTCGCGGTACAGATAATCGACCAGCAATTCGGCCAGCAGCGGCTGGTGATGCGCCAGCATGGCGGCCAGGCCGGGGTAGCCGGCGTCGCGCAAGTGCGGCAGGTCGGACTCGTCCAGCACGGCATCGTCTTCGCGGCAGGTCTGCACGAACTCGTCGCAGGCCTCGCCGACCAGGCTGTCGAGCATGCCGGACGGCAGGCGCAGGCGAAACGGCCGCAAGGGCAGTTCGCTGCGCTGGCCATACCCCATGTCGCGGCAACCGAGCCAGCGCGGGTCGAACGGCTGGCCGTCCACCTCGCAGCGGATGTTCAGCTGGTTCATGCGTGGCGCACCAGGGTGTCCTTGACGCCGACACAATTGCGCCCGCGCTCCTTGGCCACGTACAGTGCCGCGTCGGCGCCCAGCAGGATCGAGGCGCTGTCGCGGTCCTGCTCGCTGGACGAAATCACGCCCAGCGAGACAGTCACGGAACCGGCGCCCGGGATCTCGGCCTCGGCGACCCGCGCGCGCAGGCGTTCGGCCACCTGCAAGGCGATATCCAGGCTGGCGTCGGGCAACAGCATGATGAATTCATCGCCGCCGTTGCGGCACAGCACGTCGGCGTCGCGCGAACAGGTGCGCATCAGGTGGGCCAGGCGCTGGATCACGGCGTCACCCACGGCGTGGCCGCAGCGGTCATTGACCTGCTTGAAATGGTCGATATCGATGGCGATCACGGAAAATGGCCGCAGCTGCGCTTGCCACGCTTCCAGCGCGGCCGCCATGCCGCGCCGGTTGGCCAGCCCGGTCAACGGGTCGGTCTGCACGTCGGACTTCAGTTTGCCGATCTTTTTCTGCAGCAAGGACATGCCCAGGAGCAAGGCACGCTTGATCTGCGCCGCTTCCAGGTACCACACGCCGATGCGGCCGATACGCTCGGCCATGCCGGGCGCATCCATGCGGCTGGCACCTTCGGCCAGTTGCACCAGTGGCCGCGAAATGAGGCGCGCGAGCCACCAGATCAGTGGCAGGCTCAGCAAGGCGATTGGCAGGGTATGCCAGAAGGTATTGAGCATCAGCTGGTTCAATGGCGCCAGGGTGGCCAAGGTCGGGCGCTGCGCCACGATGCCCCAGCCTGTCGACGGCAGCACGGCGTAGCCGGCCAGCATGTCGACGCCCAGCGTATTGACCGTGCTGCCGCTGCCACTTTCGCCGCGCACGATGGCGTCGATCACCACATTGGCGCCGGCGGTGGCACCGAGCCGGCCGGGATCGGGGTGGTACAGCAGGCGCCGCCGCTGGTCGACCACGTACAGGTAGGAGCCGTCGCGGTAATAATGCTGGCCCAGCAGGCTCGACAGGATATTTTTCTGCTTCAGGTAAATCGAGCCGCCGACATAGCCCAGGTAGTTTCCACTGGCGTCAAAGATCGGATGCGAGATGAAGATCAGCAGGTTGCCAACCGACGATAAATACGGTTTGCTGATCAGAGGGCGGCGCTCGCGCAGCGCCTGGCGTGCGCCTTCGGATGCCAGCTGGGTGTTCTGCACCGACAAGGTTTCCGGCGAAACAGCAATCACCACGCCCTTGGCGTTGACGATGAGAACCGAGTTGAAACTGTTGGTCTGGCCACGCAGGCGTTCGGCCTCGGCCGTCAGGGCGGCCGCGTCGTCAAACCGGCGTGCCAGCAGCCCGGCGCTGTACGCCAGTTGCTGGCGCGTCGACTGCAAAAAATCCTCGGTGCTGCCGGCCAGCTTGTGCGCATATGCCTGGTTCGCTTCCAGCGTGGTATCGATCAGCAACTGCCGCTGCACGCGATAGGCGGCGTAAAAGGTATTGGCCAGCGCGAGAATGGCGCTGGCGAACGCCACCAGCACGATCAGGCGGCGCAGGTTGATGCGCAAGGGCAACTTGGGGTGATGCGGCATGAGGAGGACGCGCCTGAAAATGACGCATTATACATATCTATAGAGCAACAAACGTCAGTGGCAACCGTTTATTGCCAGCGATATCGAAACGCGTCAAGTTCAGGCTAAGGCGTGCTCAAGCGTGGATCGCGTGCTTTTGTACCCACGACACATACTGCTTCATCCAGGCCTGGAAAAAGCCCAAGCTGGCTTCACCGATATTGCCGTTTTCATCGAACAGGCCTTCCTTGGCCTGGATAAACATTTCCGGCTGGCCCAGCAGTGGCACGTCGAGGTAGGCCAGCACATTGCGCAGATGCTGCTGCGCCAGCGCGGTGCCGATGGCGCCCACCGACACGCCGAGCACGGCGCCCGGCTTGCCGCCCCACACGCTCTGGCCGTAAGGGCGCGAGGCGTGGTCGATGGCGTTTTTCAGCACGCCGGGAATCGAGCGGTTGTATTCGGGAGTGATGAACAGCAGGGCCTGCGCATCGGCGATCTCGGTTTTCAGGCGCATTACTTGCGGGGCCTGCGCGCCGTCGTCGTCCTGGTTGTACAGCGGCAGGTCGCCGATCTCGATATGCTTGAATGAAAATTCAGGTGGCGCCAGCTTGACGATGGCGTCCGCCAGCTGGCGGTTGAAGGAATCCTTGCGCAGGCTGCCGACGATAATTGCAACTTGGTATTGACTCATGTAAATCCCCCTGTGATGGTTAAAGAAAAGGCCTGTGGTGATGTTCACGACAGGCCTATCTTGCCACACAAATATCACAGGCGTCTGCACGCCAGAAGATCAGTTGGAGCCTTCTGCCAACCCGGTATATACACGGAAATACCGTCCACCGAGATTGGTCAGCACTTCATAGCCGATAGTGTGGGCCATGGCGGCCACCGCATCGACCGGGTGCTCCGGGCAGATCAGGTCGACCAGCTGGCCCGGCGCCACCCGCTCGCCATCGATGTTGCTGACGTCGAGCGTGATCGAATCCATGGAAATGGCGCCGATCTGCGGCACCTTGACCCCATCGATCACGGCCACGCCCTGGTTGCTCATGCTGCGCAGCCAGCCGTCGGCGTAACCGACGGACACCGTGGCCACCACGCAAGGGCCGGTGGCCGTGTAGCGGCAGCTGTAGCCAACATGGTCGCCGGCATTGATGCTGCGCGTCTGGATCACCTTGCCTTGCAGGCGCACGACAGATTGCAGCGGGTTCGGTTCGCCCGCCTGCGGCGTGATGCCGTACAAGGCCGCGCCGGGGCGCACCAGGTCGAAATGATAGTCCGGCGACAGGAATACGCCCGAGGAATTGGCCAGGCTGCAGCGATACTGCGGCAAGCGCGCGCGGATCTCGAGGAAACGCGCCAGTTGCTGGGCGTTGGCCGGGTGGTAGCGCTCGTCGGCGCAGGCCAGGTGGCTCATCAGGTACAGCACCTTGATGCCGTCGAGAAAATGCACATCCGCCAGCCAGCCATCGATTTCCTGCGGCGACATGCCCATGCGCGACATGCCCGTATCGACCTGCACGATGGCGTCGAGCTCGCGGTCGAGTGCTGCGGCATGGGCGCGCCAGCCGGCCACCTGCGCTTCGCTGTTCAGCACAGGTATCAGGCCATGGCGCGTGAATTCGCCCTCCGTGCCGACTGGCGGGCCGTGCAAGACAAAAATGGCCGCGTCCGGCGCCACGTACGGACGCAGGCTGATGCCCTCTTCCAGGTGGGCCACAAAAAAATGCCGGCAGCCTTCTTCATGCAGGGCAGCGGCCACCTGCGCCGCACCGAGCCCATACGCGTCCGATTTCACCACCGCCGAACAGGCGGCCGGTTGCGCACGCTCGCGCAGCAGCCGGTAATTGGCGCGCACGGCGTCGATATCGATGGTAAGGATGGCGCCGCTGCGCTCTTTTGCCGTTACATTGTTCATCTTGGACATCTGGAATTACGCCTCCGCATAGTGCAGCTTGCCATGCTGCTCCCCGCCATTGTAGCGGGCCACGGACAGGTCGTCGGCGCGGATCGCCGGCTGTTTCGACGACATCAGGTCGGCCAGCAACTGGGCCGAACCACAGGACATGGTCCAGCCCAGGGTGCCGTGGCCCGTGTTCAGGTACAGATTGCGCAGCGGCGTGCGGCCGACGATCGGCGTGCCGTCCGGCGTCATCGGCCGCAAGCCGGTCCAGAAGGTGGCCTCGCTTGTATTGCCGCCGCCCGGGAACAAGTCGTTGACCACCATTTCCAGGGTTTCGCGGCGGCGCGGGTTCAGGCGCAGGTCGTAGCCGGCGATCTCGGCCATGCCGCCGACACGGATGCGGTCGTCGAAACGCGTCACCGCAATCTTGTAGGTCTCGTCGAGGATGGTCGAGACGGGCGCCTTGGCCGCGTTGACGATGGGCACGGTAATCGAATAGCCCTTGAGCGGATACACGGGGATGCCGAGCAAGGGATTGAGCAAGGAGGTCGAATAGGAACCGAGCGCCACCACATAGGCGTCGGCCTTGACCACTTCGCCGCCGCACTGCACGCCGGCAATGTTTTCGCCCTGCGTCAGCAGCGCGTCGATCGACACGCCATAGCGGAACTGCACGCCCAGGTTGACGGCCATTTCGGCCAGGCGTGTAGTAAACAACTGGCAGTCGCCGGTTTCATCGTTGGGCAGGCGCAGGCCGCCGAACAATTTGTCCTTGACAGCCTCCAGGGCCGGTTCGGCGCGCGACAATTGATCGCGCTGCAACACCTCGAACGGCACGCCGGCGTCGCGCAGCACGTCGATATCCTTGGCAGCGTCGTTGTACTGCTTTTCGGTACGGAACAATTGCATCGTGCCCTGCTGGCGGCCTTCGTAAGTGATGCCGGCTTCAGAGCGCAATACCTTGAAGCAATCGCGGCTGTACTCGGCCAGGCGCACCATGCGCTCCTTGTTGACGGCATACGCCTCGGGGGTGCAGTTGCGCAGCATCTGCCACATCCATTTCAGCTGCGACATGCTGCCGTCGAGCGAGATCGACAAAGGCGCGTGGCGCTGCATCATCCATTTCACGGCCTTCAGGGGAATGCCTGGCGCCGCCCACGGCGAAGCGTAACCAGGAGAAATTTGCCCGGCATTGGCGAAGCTGGTTTCCAGTGCCGGCCCCGGCTGGCGGTCGATGACGGTCACGTCATGCCCTGCCCGGGCCAGATAGTAAGCACTGGTGACGCCGATGACGCCGCTACCCAGAATCACGATACGCATAATTTCCTCTATTTATTTTAGGGCAGATTGCCAGATTTACCGCTATGATATTGCCAAGTCCCCAGTATATGTTCACGTATAAATCGAGATATTCAGCAAATAATCATAAAATCCATGAGAATTCTTAAAGAATCATCACGCGGCTTGGACAAGCTGGACCGGCATATCCTGCGCATCCTGCAACAGGACGGCCGCATCTCGATGAAAGACCTGGGCGAACAGGTGGGGTTGTCGATCACGCCGTGCATCGAACGGGTCAAGCGCATGGAGCGCGATGGCGTCATCACCGGCTACCACGCCAAGGTCAATCCAGCCGCGCTGGGCGCCAAACTGCTGGTCTTTGTCGAGATTACGCTCAATCAGAAATCGGCATCGGCCTTCGAGCAATTTCGCCGCGAAGTGCTGCAGATTCCCGAGGTGCAGGAATGCCACCTGGTATCGGGCGATTTCGACTACCTGATCAAGGCGCGCATCCATGAAATGGCGGAATACCGCAAATTGCTGGGCGACATGCTGTTGCAGCTGCCAGGCGCGGCGCAATCGAAAAGCTATGTGGTGATGGAAGAAATCAAGGAAACCCTGGCGGTCTCGACCGAAGTGCTGCAGGGCCGCTGAAGGTAGCGCTTTCCAGTACCGTCGGCATCGTTTCATGCGCCTTTGTATATTCATGTAGCAGAACGTTACAAACGCAAGCACACTCCCCCTCGACATCACGCCCGTCCCCTCTGAGATTGGAAGCAGTGATGCGCACCGGGACTACTGCTATGAATAATTTTTTAAAACTGGCGTTTTCTTGCCTCGCAGGCCTCAGCATGGCCATGTGCACCGCCAGCGAATATACCGTCAACCGCGCGCCCGCCAACGGCGCCATCTACCAGAACATTACCGTCGGCAAGACCACCCGCCTCGACCTCGACGCGGCCCTGGGCAGCGCCACGGTGGTCAGTTTCGACCCCGGCTATGAAGTCTGGGTCTACAAGAACCAGCTGCAAGCGCCGTCCGCCAGCCGCTACCTGCCTTTGCCGGGCACCAAGGGCACGCGCGAAGTGGCCGTGATGTTCGACCGCGCCGGGGTGGTCAGGAAATTCCGCATCCACGAACCGCGCAAATAAGCAGTTGTCCGCCGTAACACCGGCCGCTGCGTTACAGTGGCGTTTTATCTCCCTGTAGCGTTATGCAACTACCTGCCAACCTCCATTTCATCTCGCTGGACAAGGACTGGCAACACGGCAAGTCCTATCCGCCACTCGGTTTCATGCCCTTTTCCGAATCCGCCCTGGGCAATGGCGACAGCTTCGGCCTGTACTGGCCGATCGGCCGCGAAGCGAAGGAACCGATCGTGGTCGAGACCTGGCACGACGAATGGCGCATCCAGCCGCACTTTTCCAGCCTGGCGGCATTCCTGAAGGCGCACGCCCAGCTGGACGAAGACGACGAAGATGGCGGCTATGTCGATACGCCGACGCTCGCCGACGACCCCGCTTCACCACGCGCTTCCTTTCTGGCAGCCAAGGAGCTGATCGCGCAGCAAGATAGCGCCGGGGCCATTGCCCTGCTGGAAGCGACGCTGCTCATCCTGCCCGAATATACCGACGCGCTGGTGGCACTGCACGGCCAATATGTGCGCGCGGGAAGAATCGACGAGGCAGTGAAAGTGGCAATCCAGGCCATTATTTCGCCGCCATCGTTTGGCGGTCCGCCACTGAAAGCCTTGCATTGGCTGCGCCAGCAAACGCAGAGCGGGACGGAGCACGACCCGATCTGGCGCCAGTGCGCACAGCTGTCGTTCAACTTTGGCGGCAGCAAGGAAAACGCCGACTACCCGCTGCTGTCCGCCGCCATCGACACTTATCTTGAACAAGGCAATCTGCGCTCCGCCTCGACCCTGATGCAAACCTATGCGGAACTGATGAGCGCGGAAACCGTATCGTTTCAAGAACGCTACGGCTTCGACCAGGCCGCGTTCATCGCGCGCCAGATCGCCGTCGGCGCGCAGCTGGCCGAGGGCGGGCGCGATCCGGCCAGGCTGTGGAAAGTTCAGTCCGTCTGAGTAATACAGGCACCTTGCTGGCGGAACTGCTTGCGGTAGGCCGACGGCGAGGTCTGCAGGCTGGCGCGAAAATGCTGGCGTAGCGACAGGGCCGTGCCAAAACCGGCTGAGTGCGCCACCATGTCGATAGCGACGTCACTTTTTTCCAGCAGGCCCTGGGCGTGCGCCAGGCGCTGGGCCAGCAGCCATTGCTTGAACGAGGTACCGGTCGCCTGGCGAAAATGACGGGTAAAATTGCGCCGGCTCATGGCGGCCCGTTCCGCCAGCGCATCGATGCCGTGCACGGCATGTAAATGCGCGCCCACATGGGCGAGCACGTCGGCAAAGCGTCCTTCACTGCTAGATACCGGCAGCGGCCGCTCGATAAATTGCGCCTGGCCGCCCTGCCGGTGCGGCGCCACCAGCAGCCGGCGCGCCACGCGGTTGGCCAGCTCGGCGCCGACCAGCTGGCGCAGCAGATATAAACAGCAATCGAGGCCGGCGGCCACGCCAGCGGACGTCAGCACCTCGCCATCGTCGACATACAACATTTCCCGCTCGACCATCACCCGCGGATGGCGCGCCGCCAGGATCGCCGCCATACCCCAGTGGGTGGCGGCCCGCTTGCCATCGAGCAGCCCCGCCTGCGCCAGCGGAAACGCGCCCAGGCACAGGCCCACCATACGCGCCCCGCGCCGGTGGGCGCCCTGCAGCGCCGCGACCAGGGCACCCGGCGCGGCGCGGCAATCGTCATGCCAGGACGGCATGATGACGATATCGGCCGTCTCAAGCAGCGACAGGTCATGCTCGGGCACGATGGCAAAGCCGGCCGCCGTGGGCAACGGCGCGGCAATGGCGGCGCAGACCCTGACCACGAACTGTGGCGCTTCGGCTTCGTCGAAACGGGTGCCGAACACCAGGCAGGGCACGGACAGGTGGAATGGCGTGATGCCTTCATAGGCGATCACGGCAACTTCGAGGGGACGGGTGGCGGAAAGTGCAAGCATGGCCCGATTATATCGCAGACAGGCCTTCAGGCCACTATCCGTACAATGCGGCACGGGCCAGAATAAGCACACTGTCCACCTTGAAAGGAAACCCCATGTCCAATACAACCCCGCGCCGCGCCCTGCTGGTCATCGACGTCCAGAACGAATATTTCACGGGCCAGCTGCGGATCGAATATCCACCGGTCGACATTTCCCTGCCCAATATCACGGCCGCCATGCAGGCCGCCCGCTCTGCCGGCGTACCCGTGATCGTTGTGCAGCACGACGCGCCGCAAGGTTCGCCCGTGTTTGCCAAGGGCAGCGACAGCTGGCAGTTGCATCCGCAAGTGGCCGCCATCGCGGCCGACCATCATGTCCACAAAGCCATGGGCAGCGCCTTTGCCGGCACGGATTTGCGCGAGTGGCTCTCTGGCAAGAACATCGATACGCTGACCATCGTCGGCTACATGACGCACAATTGCGACGCAGCCACCATCTACCAGGCATCGCACGATGGCCTCGCCGTGGAATTCCTGTCTGACGCCAGCGGTTCCCTGCCCTACGCCAATGCGGCCGGCCAGGCCAGCGCCGAGGAAATCCACCGTGTCTACAGCACTGTATTTCATTCAAACTTTGCCGCCGTGGCCAGCACGGCCGACTGGCTCAAGGCTGTCGAACTAGGCCAGCCATTGGAAAAGGACAATATTTATCTGTCCAACCAGCGCGCGGCAAAAAAGGACGCTGGCGTATGATGCAGCGCTGATATCCTCACCCTTGCCGACCATCCATGCTCAGATTCATCAATCGCCTTGTCCTTCTTGCCCTCGGGGCTTTCATGCTGGCGTCCATCGCCCTCGTCGTGGCAGGACTCAACGACAAGCCGGGCCAGGCCCAGCTGATCGTAGTGCCAGGCAATACGATCGCGCCTGACGGCACGCCAAGTCCGCGTCTGCAAGCGAGGCTCGATGCGGCCATCAGGCTGTTCAGGGAAGGCCGCGCGCCGCGCATCTTCGTCAGTGGCGGTACGGGCAAGGAAGGCTTTGATGAAGCGGCGTCGATGGCGGCCTATCTGCGGCGCAAGGGCGTGCCAGCGGCTGCCATTATCGAGGACAATCAGGGCTGGACCACGGGCGCGACTGCCGCCAACGCGGCGGCGTATCTGCGTGCGCAGGGGCAAACCACGGCTATCGTTGCCACACAGTATTTCCATGTGCCGCGCTTCGAACTGGCAATGGCGCGCCAGGGCGTGGACGTGGCCGGCCACGCGCATGCGCGCTACGTTGAACTGCGCGACCTGTACTCGATTCCGCGCGAAACCGTGGCTTATCTGCTGTATTACTTCAGGGGATGATGGCATGACGCAGCTATTTGATTTGCAACGCTTTATCGATGCGCAGCAAGCCATGTACGAAACGGCGCGCGCCGAACTGCGGGCCGGCCACAAGCGCACGCACTGGATGTGGTACATCTTTCCGCAAATAGCCGGCCTTGGCCGCAGCGATACGGCGCGCCGCTTTGCGCTGTCCGGCATCGACGAAGCGCAGGCCTACCTGGCGCATCCGCTGCTGGGCGAGCGGCTGGAAGAATGTTGCCGGATATTGGCGGCCACCGAAGGCCGCACGGCCAGCCAGATTTTCGGCTATCCCGATGATCTGAAACTGCATTCGTCGCTGACCTTGTTTGCGCAGGCCGCGCCCGGGCAGCCGCTGTTTAACGCCTGCCTGGCGCGGTATTTCAATGGCCAGCGCGACCCGGCCACGCTCGAACTGCTTTGACTCACTCGCTCCAGTCGCGCGAACGCTCGACCGCACGTTGCCATTTGTGCAGGCGCGTCAAGCGCTCGTCATCGGCCATTTTCGGCTCGAACCGGCGCGCCACCCGCCATTGTGACGCGATTTCATCGAGCGAACTCCAGAAATCCACGGCCAGGCCGGCCAGGTAGGCCGCGCCCAGCGCCGTGGTTTCCGTCACCACGGGCCGCACCACCGGCACGTTCAGAATATCGGACTGGAACTGCATCAGCATGTCGTTGCGGGCCGCGCCGCCGTCGACGCGCAACTCACTGAGCGCAATGCCGGCGTCATCGCGCATCGCCGACAGCACGTCGACGTTCTGGTATGCCACGCCCTCGAGCGCCGCGCGCGCGATATGCGCCTTGCCGGTGCCGCGCGTGATGCCGATCAGGGTGCCGCGCGCATACGGGTCCCAGTACGGCGCACCCAGGCCGGCAAACGCCGGCACGAAGACCAGGCCGCCGGTGTCGGGCACGCTGGTGGCCAGCGCTTCGACTTCGGAGGAATGCTGGATGATGCCCAGGCCGTCGCGCATCCATTGCACGGCGGCACCGGCAACAAACGCGCTGCCTTCAAGCAGGTAATCGGTACTGTCAGGGCCGTCACCGAGGCGCCAGCCAACCGTGCTCAGCAAACGGTTTTTCGATGGCAGCGGCTTCTTGCCGACATTCATCAGCATGAAGCAGCCGGTGCCATAGGTATTTTTCGCCATGCCCGACTTCAGACAGGCCTGGCCAAAGGTGGCTGCCTGCTGGTCACCGGCGATGCCGGCGATCGGCAAGGACACGCCCAGCAGCTCGGCATGCGTGTGCACGGCCACGCCGCTCGACGGCACCACCTGCGGCAGCAACGAGGCGGGAATATCGAGCAGCGCCAGCAGGTCCGCATCCCATTGCAGGGTATGGATATTGAACAGCATGGTGCGCGAGGCGTTGCTGGTGTCGGTCAGGTGGGCACCGGAGAGCTTCCAGATCAGCCAGCTGTCGACCGTGCCGAAAGCCAGCTCGCCGCGTTCGGCCCGCGCGCGCGCGCCGGGCACGTTGTCGAGCAGCCATTTGAGTTTGGTGGCGGAAAAATACGCGTCCAGCACCAGCCCGGTCTTTTGCTGGATCAGTCCGGCCTTGCCTTCTGCCAGCAATTGCTCGCAGAAAGCGGCGTTGCGGCGGTCCTGCCAGACGATGGCGTTGGCTACCGGCTGGCCCGTGGCGCGGTCCCACAGCACGGTGGTTTCGCGCTGGTTGGCCACGCCGATGGCGGCCACGTCAGTCGCGGCCACGCCGCTGTCGCGCATGACCTGGTGCATCGCGTTCAGCTGCGATTCCCAGATCTCGTTCGCGTCGTGTTCTACCCAGCCCGGCTGCGGAAAAATCTGCCGGAATTCACCCTGGGCGCAGGCATGCAGATGGCCGGCATGGTCAAACAGGATGGCGCGCGAACTGGTGGTGCCCTGGTCTAAAGCGAGTATGTATTTAGTCATTGTCTGCTACTACAAAAAAACCGGTAAAAACAGGCGCAAGCAGCGTGTGCTTGCGCCCTCATGACAGCGCGGCAGTTTACCTTACCTTGCCTTCCTTCCAGGCTTGCAGCAATTTATCGTAGGCGATGGTCTCTCCTTTTGGTTTTTCATTGGCCAGCTTCTTCCACGGCGCGTGCTGGTCCGACAGATACTGGTTCGGGTCGCCCTTGGCGTTCAGCTTCGGCGCGCAGGCCTTCATGCCAGCGCGCTGCAGGCGCGCCATGACCTGGTCCATTTCCTCGGCCAGGTTGTCCATTGCGGCCTGCGGCGATTTTTCGCCGGTAATCGCGGTGGCGACGTTCTTCCACCACAGCTGCGCCAGCTTCGGATAATCGGGCACATTGTTGCCGGTCGGCGTCCAGGCCACGCGGGCCGGGCTGCGGTAGAACTCGACCAGGCCACCGTATTCATTGGCATGCTTGGTGAAATACTCGTGGCGAATATCGGAATCACGAATGAAGGTCACGCCAACGATGGATTTTTTCAGCGACACCGTTTTCGACGTGACGAACTGCGCGTACAGCCAGGCGGCGGCCTTGCGGTCGTCCGGCGTCGACTTGAACAGGAACCAGGAACCGACGTCCTGGTAGCCGTTCTGCATGCCGTCCTTCCAGTACGGGCCATGCGGCGACGGCGCCATGCGCCATTTCGGCGTGCCGTCCTTGTTTACCACCGGCAAGCCCGGTTTCACCATGCCGGCCGTAAAGGCCGTGTACCAGAAGATCTGCTGGGCAATTTCACCTTGGGCCGGCACCGGGCCGGACTCGGAGAAATTCATGCCGTTCGCCTGCGGCGGCGCGTATTTCTTCATCCAGTCGATATATTTGGTCAGCGCAAACACGGCCGCCGGCGAATTGGTGGCGCCGCCGCGCGACATCGAGGCGCCGACCGGCGTGCACTTGTCGGCTGCCACCTTGATGCCCCATTCATCGATCGGCATGCCGTTTGGAATGCCCTTGTCGGCAGCGCCAGCCATCGACAGCCAGGCATCGGTAAAGCGCCAGCCCAGCGACGGATCTTTCTTGCCGTAATCCATGTGGCCATACACCTTCTTGCCGTCGATTTCTTTCACGTCATTGGTAAAGAATTCGGCGATGTCTTCATAGGCGGACCAGTTCTGCGGCACGCCCAGCTCATAGCCGTACTTGGCCTTGAACTTGGCCTGCAGGTCCTTGCGCGCGAACCAGTCGGCGCGGAACCAGTACAGGTTGGCGAACTGCTGGTCGGGCAACTGATACACCTTGCCGTCCGGCGCGGTGGTAAAACTGATGCCGATAAAGTCCTTCAGGTCGAGGCCCGGATTGGTAAATTCCTTGCCCTTGGCCGCCATATAGTCGGACAGCGGTTCGACCGCGCCATAGCGGTAGTGGGTGCCGATCAGGTCGGAGTCGGAGATCCAGCCGTCATAGATGCTCTTGCCGGACTGCATGGACGTTTGCAGCTTTTCCACTACATCGCCTTCCTGGATGATGTCGTGGCGCACCTTGATGCCGGTGATTTCCTCGAACGCCTTGGCCAGCGTCTTCGATTCGTAGACGTGGGTGTCGATGGTTTCCGACACCACGGAAATTTCCTTGATGCCTTTGGCTTTGAGCTTGGCGGCGGCGTCGATAAACCATTTCATTTCCTCCATCTGCTGCTGCTTGCTCAGGCTCGACGGCTGGAATTCCTTGTCGATCCAGGTTTGCGCCTGTTTGACGTCGGCCAGCGCCGCGCCCGACATCAACAGCGCGGCTGCCGCCGCAACTACCGTAAACTGCAATTTCATCGTGATTCTCCTTTATAGTTGTCATCCGGCCGGTCGCACCAGCCAGCGCCTTTATCTACGACTACTTCTACGACTTATCCCCAACGCATTACTACCAACAACAGTACAAAACTGATCGCCGCTCCTATCGTTTGTTGAAATTCAGTAAAACCGGCCCAGGCCAGGTTGACATAGGCCGCCGCCAGCAAGCCGACAAACAGGCGGTCGCCGCGCGTGGTCGGCATCGGCAAAAAACCTTTTCGTTCGATGCTCGGTGAACGAATCTGCCAGATCGTCATGCCGGCCAGCATCAAGCCTATGCAAATAAAGAACACCGCCACTTCCGGCGTCCACGCCATCCAGCCGAACAGGCTGGTTGTGCTGTCGCTATTGTTTTCCATCTCAGACCCTTCCCATGGCAAAGCCCTTGGCGATGTAATGGCGCACGAACCAGATCACCAGCGCGCCGGGCACGATGGTCAGCACACCGGCGGCCGCCAACACGCCCCAGTCCATGCCGGCCGCCGACACCGTGCGCGTCATGGTGGCAGCGATCGGCTTGGCGTTGACTGACGTCAAGGTGCGCGCCAGCAGCAGTTCCACCCAGCTGAACATGAAGCAAAAGAAAGCCGTCACGCCCACGCCCGACTTGATCATCGGCAGGAATATCCGGATAAAGAAGCGCGGAAAGCTGTAGCCGTCGATATACGCCGTCTCGTCGATTTCCTTCGGCACGCCCGACATGAAGCCCTCCAGTATCCATACGGCCAGCGGCACGTTGAACACCATGTGCGCGAGCGCCACGGCCAAATGGGTGTCCATCAGGCCCACGGTCGAGTACAGCTGGAAGAACGGCACCAGGAACACGGCCGGCGGCGTCATGCGGTTGGTCAGCAGCCAGAAAAACAAGTGCTTGTCGCCGACAAAGTTGTACCGCGAAAAAGCATACGCGGCCGGCAAGGCGACGGTGACCGACAGCACCATGTTCAGCGCCACATAGATCATCGAATTGATATAGCCGCTGTACCACGATGGGTCGGTAAAGATGGTGTGGTAGTTGGAGAACGTCAGTTGCTGCGGCCACAGGCTCAGCACGCCAACGATTTCCTCGTTGGTTTTCAAGGACATGTTCAGCATCCAGTAGATCGGCAGCATGGAAGCGAACAGAAAGGCGACCAGTACCAGGCTCTTGAGTTTATGCTGCATCATTTCTGGTCTCCCGTGCCAACGCGTTGCATCCAGGTGTACAGCACGAAGCAGAACAGCAGGATGATCAGGAAGTAAATCAGCGAGAAGGCCGAGGCCGGTCCCAGGTCGAACTGCCCCACGGCTTTTTGCGTCAGGTATTGCGACAAGAAGGTAGTGGCATTGCCCGGCCCGCCGCCGGTCAGCACGAACGGTTCCGTATAGATCATGAAGCTGTCCATAAAGCGCAGCAACACGGCGATCATCAGGACATTGCGCAGTTTCGGCAGTTGGATATAGCGGAACACGGCCAGGCGCGAGGCGCCATCGATGCGCGCCGCCTGATAATAGGCGTCGGGAATCGCGCGCAGACCCGCATAGCACAGCAAGGCCACCAGCGGCGTCCAGTGCCAGATATCCATCACCATCACGGTCAGCCAGGCGTCAAGCGAATTGCCGTTGTAGTTGTAGTTGATGCCCAGCGAATTGAGTGTATAGCCCATCAGGCCGATATCGCCACGGCCGAAGATCTGCCAGATGGTACCGACCACGTTCCAGGGGATCAATAGCGGCAGCGCGATCAACACCAGCGCGAGCGAGGCCTTCCAGCCATCGGCCGGCATGCACAGGGCAATCAATATGCCCAGCGGAATCTGGATCGCCAGCACCGAACCGGAGAACAGCAGCTGGCGCAGCAAGGCGCTGTGCAGGTCGCCATCGAGCATGACCATGCGGAACCATTCGGTGCCGACAAAGACTTTTTGCGTCGGGCTCAAAATATCCTGCACGGAATAATTAATCACCGTCATCAACGGCAAAATCGCGGAAAACGCCACGCACAGCAGCACGGGCAGGATCAAAAACCAAGCGCGGTTGTTATCGGTCTTCATTCAGGCCACCCGTTTGTCGTTGAGGTAGTACAAGGTGCGCTCGCGCGGAAAGCGCAGCCGCACGGACTGGCCTGCGGCAGCGTCGATGGCGCGCAATTTCGCCGCCACCGTTACCGCGCCCAGCTGGAATTCGGCCAGGTAGTGCGTGCCCATATTGCGCACGGCCAATACGGTGGCGGCCAGGCTATCGTCGCCAGCCTGGCCCGCAGCGATGCATTCGACAAATTCGGGCCGCACGCCCAGGGTGATCTTGCCTTGCGCACCAAGCAGGGCCGCGCGCGCTGGCTCCGACAGGGCCAGGGACTGGCCAGCGATGCGCGCCTGGCCATCCTCTACGCTGCATTCCAGCAAATTCATGCCCGGGTTGCCGATAAAGTAGCCGACAAACGTATGCTCGGGCGCTTCGAACAGCGCCTGCGCACTGCCCGTCTGCACCACTTCGCCTTGCGTCATCACCACCACCTGGTCGGCAAAGGTCAGCGCTTCGACCTGGTCGTGGGTGACGTAGATCAGGGAGAGTTTCAGTTCGTGGTGGATTTCCTTGAGTTTCCTGCGCAGCAGCCATTTCAGGTGCGGATCGATTACCGTCAGCGGCTCGTCGAACAGCACCGCTGCCACGTCGGGGCGCACCAGGCCGCGGCCCAGCGAAATCTTTTGCTTGGCATCGACCGACAGGCCGCTCGCGCGCATTTTCAGGTCGCCGGACAGTTCCAGCATCTGCGCCACCTGCTGCACGCGTTTTTTCACGTCCGCTTCCTTCCAGCCGCGATTGCGCAGCGGGAACGCCAGATTGTCGTGCACGGTCATGGTGTCGTAGATGACGGGAAACTGGAACACCTGCGCGATATTCCTTGCTTCGGTGGGCAATTGGGTCACGTCCTTGCCGTCAAACAACACCTTGCCATGCGAGGGTTTCACCAGGCCGGAAATAATATTGAGCAAGGTGGTCTTGCCGCAGCCGGACGGCCCCAGCAAGGCATAGGCGCCGCCATCCTGCCAGCTCATGCTCATCGGACGCAGTGCATAGTCGGTGGGCGCGGAAGGGTTCGGTTTGTAGGCGTGCGCCAGGTCAACCAGTTCGATGCGCGCCATCTCAAGCCCCTCCCTGCGGAGCGAACAACAGGGCGCCATCGGCGCCGAAGATGAACAACGATTGCGGCTGGCAATACACGGTGCAATCGCTGCCGATATCGAGGTTGTGCACGCCGCCCAGTTGCGCCACCAGCGACAGCGCCCCGCGCCGCGCGTGGACATAGGTTTCCGAGCCGCTGATTTCGGCCAGGTCGACCTGCGCCGCGATCGCCAGGTCAAGCGGCGACTGTGGCGCCAGATGCAGGCTGTGGGCGCGTACGCCAAGGGTGATTTGCCGCTGGCCGGCCAGGGATGCCAGTTGCTGTGGGCTCAAGGGAATTGCCAGGCCATCGGCACCCTGCGCCACGCCGTTGGCATCGAGCTGCGCTTCGATCAGGTTGATCGGCGGATCGCTGAAGGTGCGCGCCACGGCGATGCTGTTGGGCGCATTGAAGACATCGAGCGTGCGGCCCTGCTGCAGCAAACGGCCTTCGTGCAGCACGGCCACATGGCCACCCAGTTGCAGCGCTTCGAGCGGCTCGGTGGTGGCGTAGACCACGGTGGTGCTGCCGCTGGAAAACAGTTCCGTCAGTTCGCGCCGCAATTCCTCGCGCAGCTTGTAGTCGAGATTGACCAGCGGCTCATCGAGCAGCAGCAGGGACGCATCCTTGATCAGCGCGCGGCCCAGCGCCGTGCGCTGCTGCTGGCCGCCCGACAGTTCGCCGGGCCGGCGTTCCAGGTAGGGCGTGATATGCAGGCGTTCGGCCAGCGCCAGCACCTTGCTGCGGATCTGCGCTTCGGGCTCCTTGCGCAGGCGCAAGGGCGAGGCCATATTGTCGTAGACGGAAAACGCGGGATAATTGATGAATTGCTGGTAGACCATGGCCAGGTTGCGTCGACTGACCGGCACGCCCGTCACGTCGACCCCATCGGCCACCACCTTGCCGGCGGTGGGCTTGTCCAGGCCCGCCATCACGCGCATCAGGGTGGTCTTGCCGGCACGCGTGGTGCCCAGCAGTACATTGATGGCGCCCGGCACCAGCGCCAGCGACATCGGATACAAATAAGTGTCAGCACCCTGCTGCTTGCTGATCTCGCTCAAGTCAAGTTGCACGTCTTCTCCTCCAGGTATGGTCGCCGCACCCTCTGACGGGGCATGGTCGTTTGCCGCTTGCTTCTGCTACACAGGTCTACATGGGATGCGTCTCCAGCCAGGCATCGAGCAACTGTTCCGTACCGACCGGCAAATGCAAGCCCAGCTTGGAGCGCCGCCACAAGATGTCGGCCGCGCCGGTGGCCCATTCATGGCGCCGCAAATAATCGATCTCGGCCGCGTACAGCCCGCTGGCCACTTCCTCGCCCATCTGTTCCACTCTGGCCCGCCCTTCCAGCAGCGCATGGATGCGCGTGCCATAGGCCCGTGCGTAACGCGCCACCAGCGGCGCCGGCAGCCAGCCGTATTGCCGCTGCAAGCCAGCAATAAAGTCGCCAAAGCCGCTGACCGCACGGTTGTCAGGCAACTTGCCGGTCACGTCGCCGCCCGGCAAACAGGCTTGCGCGGTCCAGGGTCCTTGTCTGGCTTCCAGCAAGGGTGCCAGCAGGTCGACCGCTTCCTCGGCCAGCTTGCGGAAGGTGGTGATCTTGCCGCCGAAAATACTCAGCAGCGGCGCGCCTTCACGGTCCAGCTCGAAGCGGTAGTCGCGCGTCACGGCCTTCGCCTGGGCCGAGGCGTCTTCGACCAGCGGACGCACGCCCGAGTAAGTCCAGACCACGTCGACAGGCACGATGGGCTTGCTGAAATAGTAACTGGAAAGTTCGCATAAGTAACTAATTTCCGCATCGTCGATCGCCACTTTGCCGCTATCGCCCTGGTAATCGAGATCGGTGGTGCCGATCAGGGTGAAATCCTGTTCGTAGGGAATCGCAAACACGATGCGCCCGTCATGGTGCTGGAAGATATACGCGTGATCATGCTCGAACAGCCGCTTGACGACGATATGGCTGCCCTTGATCAGGCGCAGATTGCGCCCTTGCGCGGTGGGCGCGGCCTGGCGCAGGAAGTCGGCCGTCCATGGGCCGGTGGCGTTGACCACGCTGCGCGCGCGCACTTGCAGCGTGCCGCCATCGCTGCGCTGCAGGCTGGCCAGCCAGTGATCGGCCTCGCGAGCCAGGCTGGTGCAGCGCGTGCGCGTGAGAACCGTGGCGCCCTTCTCTTTCGCGTCCATGGCGTTGAGCAGCACCAGGCGGGCGTCGTCGACCCAGCCGTCGGAATACACAAAGCCACGCTTGAACTGCGGCTTCAATGGTTTGCCGGCCGGATGGTTTTGCAAGTTGATGCTGGCGGACGCCGGCAGCAATTCGCGTTTGGCCAGCATATCGTAAAGAAACAGGCCGGCGCGTATCAGCCAGGCCGGGCGCTGGCCCTCGGCATGCGGCATCACGAAACGCAGCGGCCACATGATGTGTGGCGCCGAGCGCAGCAGCACTTCGCGCTCGATCAGGGCCTTGCGCACCAGGCCGAACTCGTAATATTCCAGGTAGCGCAGGCCGCCATGGATCAACTTGGTCGAGGCCGACGAGGTGTGCGATGCGAGGTCATCCTTTTCACACAGCACCACCGACAGGCCACGCCCCGCCGCATCGCGTGCGATCCCGGCGCCATTGATGCCGCCGCCAACGACCAGCAGATCGCATTCCATGATTGTGTCTGCCTGTGCTGCCACCATCAAAACTCCATTCGTAGTAATCAATAACGATATAATTCATATGCCAGATGAATAAGATTACGCCAGAATACGAACTCATGGCAACATATTTTCATCACTATTTGTTCGTTTCTGTTCGATTATAAGAAAGAATGCATCATGATCCTCAATCCCCGCCAGCGCAGCCTGCTCGACGCCGTGCGCCAGCACCTGACCGTCTCGGTTGAAGAACTGGCCCAGCAATTGAAAGTGACGCCGCAGACCGTGCGCCGCGACGTCAAGCAGATGGAGGAAGCGCGCCTGCTGGCGCGTTACCACGGCGGCGTCGGCCTGCCCTCGTCGGTGGAGAACATCGATTACAGCCAGCGCCAGGTGCTCAACAGCGAGGCCAAGCGCCGCATCGCTGCCGCCGTCGCGCTGCAGGTGCCGCATGGCTGTTCGCTCCTGATCAATATCGGCACCACCACCGAGGAGGTGGCGCGCGCGCTCGGCCAGCACACGGGCTTGCACGTGGTGACCAACAACCTCAACGTGGCCGCCATCCTGGCCGACAACCCCGGCTGCGAAGTGATCGTTGCCGGCGGCGTGGTGCGCGGACGCGACCGTGGCATCGTTGGCGAAGCCACCATCGACTTTATCCGCCAGTTCAAGGTCGATATCGGCATCATCGGCATTTCCAGCATCGATGAAGACGGCAGCCTGCGCGACTTCGATGCGCGCGAAGTGAAGGTGGCGCAAGCGATCATCGAGCAATCGCGTGAAGTATGGCTGGTGGCCGATCAGCACAAGTTCGGCCGCAAGGCCCTGGTACGCCTGGCCGACCTGGCCCAGGTCGACATGCTGTTTACCGATGCGCCGCCGCCGGCGCTGTTTGCCCAGGTGCTGCGCGACGCGGCCGTCAAGCTGGTGGTGGCTGGCTGATTTCCTGGGCGGGACGGAAAAGTGGCGGTGCAATGCCGCCATGTGTGGACAATCTCACTTAACACTGTGAAATAGTTAGCAAAGCTCAAAAAATTCCTGTTACCATTGAGGCAACATGAGTTGGTTTTTTAATCTTCCTCTTTGGCAATACTATTGCGTGATTAATATTGTTGATCGCGCCGCTGGCGGAAGGCTGAAAAACTGGTGAAGCAGCGCCTTGCCGATACGCAAAAGCGCCTTCTTCCGTACGCATACCGACAACAACGCACTCGTCCGCAAGCGCCCCGACCCTGCCCGATGCCGCCCAGTGAAGGAAAACAGATGAACCACAATATCGAATCGGCCACCATGCCGCCCGCCGTCAGCGCCAGCAACGCCGCCAACGCCGCCAGCGTCAGCGAACTGGAAGCCCACCTGGGCTACTGGCTGCGTTTTGTTTCCAACCATGTGTCGCACAGTTTCCAGAAAAAAGCCGAAGCCAATGGCGTGACGGTGTCCGAGTGGGTGGTGCTGCGCGAAATGTTCCGCCTCGGTTGCACCTCTCCTACCGTGCTGGCGCAAGTGGCCGGCATGAGCAAGGGCGCCGTCTCGAAACTGATCGACCGCCTGGAAGGCAAGGGCATGGTCAGCAAATCGATCCTGCTGGCCGACCGCCGCCAGCACTCGATCGAACTGACCACCGAAGGCGAAGCACTGGTGCCGGTGCTGGCCGACATGGCCGACCAGAACGACGAAGAATTCTTCGGCCAGCTGCCGCCGGAATTGCGCGAAAACCTGCTGGTGGCGATGAAGGAAGTGGCGCGCACGCACCAGCTCAAAAGCGACCCGCTCAACTAGGCGGCAGCGTCCAGCAGGGCCATCCCATCGCGGCCCTGGCCCTTGGCCTGGTACAGCGCCTGGTCCGCCAGGTGCAGCAACTGCTCCGGCGTCAGCCCGCCTTCGCGGCAGACGGCGATGCCGATGCTGGTGGTGACACTGAGCGGGCCGCTGGCCAGCGCGAACGGCACACGGATGGCGGCAACGATCTTGGCGCCGATCTGGCGCACTTCGGCCGCACTTTTCACCCCTTCGAAGATAATCACGAACTCGTCACCGGCCAGGCGCGCCACCAGGTCGGTCGCGCGCACGCTGCGCAGCAATCGCTGGGCAAATTCCTTCAGCACTTCGTCGCCGGCCTGGTGGCCCAGGCTGTCGTTGATCGCCTTGAAGCGGTCGATATCGAGATAGGCCAGCGCCATCGGCGCGCCCGCCGCCTGCGTGCGCGCCAGGCTTTGCGCCAGGTGCTCGTCGAAACGGCGCCGGTTGGCGATGCCGGTCAGGGTGTCGGTGGCGGCGGCGAAGCGCAGCGCCGAGTGCGCCGCCTTGACCTTGGTGATTTCATGGATCAGCCCATACACGCCGATCACCACGCCATGCTCATCGATGTCGGGCACATAGCTGGCCTGGAAGGCGCGGCCGTCGCCAGCGTAGCCGTGGCGCTCGTCCTCGACCGTGAATTCATACTCGACCTCTTCGCCGGCGAATGCGCGCCGCAGGTACTGCTCGCGCAGCCGGTAAGCCGCTACCCCCAGCACTTCGCTGATCGGGCGCCTCATGCCCTCCTCGGCCGAGACGCCGAACCATTTTTCAAACGTGGCGTTGATGAACTGGTAGCGGTGTTCGCGGTCGATATACACGATCACCACCGGCACATGGTCGGTCAGCAGTTTCAAACGCCGTTCGCTGTCGCGCGTCTGCGTCTCGGCCAGTTCGCGTTCGGCCACCAGGGTGTAGAAATCGCGGCTCAAGTCGCCGATCTCGTCGCGCCTTTCAATCTGCAGCGCCTCGATGCCAAGCCGGTGGCGGCGAATCTGGTGCACCTGGCTGCGCAGGCGTTCCAGCGGACGCAGCAGGCGCAGCACCACGCGCCAGCCCGCCAGGCCCGCCAGCGCCGCCAGCAGCAGCGCCGCAAGCAAGATCTTGCTGCGGATGGCGCGCAGCGGCGCGAAGGCCTCGCGCGTAGGGTAGACCGAGGCCAGTATCCAGCCGGTGCTGGCGATGCGGTGGTAGGCAAACAGGGCGTCGTCGCCATTGCTGGTCTTGCCCGCCATCGCCCCCTGGAAGCCCTGCATTGCGCTGCGCGTCGGCACGCTGGGCGGGCAGAGCGCGCCGATATGGCGCATGATCAGCGTCTTGTCGGGATGCTCGATGACGATGCCCTGTTCCGTCATGATGTACAGATGACCGCCAGGTCCCGGCTTGAGCGTATCGAGGCGGCCCAGGAAATCGGGCTGGCGCAAGTTGACGCTGGCCGCCAGCACCAGGCGCACCTGACCCTGCGCGTTGAATACGGGCTGGGTGACGACAACGATGGGCATGCCGGAGATGCTGCCTTGCAGCGGCTCGGAAATGACCGAGCGCTTCTGTTCCAGTGTCTGCGTGAAATACGGCCGGTCCCTGACCGTCGTGCCGGTGCGCGGCTTGACCGGGCCCAGGCTGGCCAGCACGCGGCCGTCGAGATCGACCAGTCCGGCCGTGAAAAACTCCTTGCCCAGCATCGTCTGGGCGGACAGGAAGCGCTGCAGGCCAGCCTGGTCGGGCAGGTCCTGCGCGGCCAGGCTGTCGGCCATCACGCGCAGCACATTGCGCTTGGCGGCCAGCTCTTCATCGATGAACACGGCGGCGCTGGCCAGCGAGGCATATTGCTGCTGGCCCGTCACGCCGCGCATGTCGCGTTCGGCCACCGCCAGCGTGGCCAGCGCCAGCAGCGCGACGGCGCCCAGCACCAGCAGGAAGACCACCACGCTCATGCGCGCCTTCAGGCTGGCGGGCAGGATGTTGCCGATGCTCTTGCGTAGTCTCGTTCTCATGGAATCAGGGGTCCGGGACTTCCTGGCGCTGCGCCCCTGCTATCGTCGTCGCCAGTCCTGGCGCATGCGCCGGCAGGCAAAAAATAATATTGCTTTACGATATGATACCAAATTGTCCATGCCTACGCGCAACACGGGCGGACTTACAACAGTGTCGCATGCGCCAGCAGGTGACGGTACAACTGGCCAGCCGAGTCTTCCAGCGCCTGGCTCTGGGTATCGAGCGTCAGGGCCGGCGCCAGCGGCGCTTCGTAGGGGGCAGAGACGCCCGTGAATTGCGGGATCTGGCCGGCGCGGGCGCGCGCATACAGGCCCTTGGGGTCGCGCGCCTCGCACACCTGCACCGGCGTGCTGACGTGCACCTCGATAAACTGGGCGTCGCCGATAATGGCCGCCGCCATGGCGCGGTCGGCGCGGTTGGGCGAAATCAGGGCCGCGATCACCACCAGCCCCGCATCATTCATCAGGCACGCCACTTCGGCCGTGCGGCGGATATTTTCGTGCCGGTCCTGCGGCGTAAAGCCCAGGTCGCGGTTCAGGCCATGGCGCAGCAGATCGCCATCGAGCACGACAACCGGGCGCCCGTCGGCCTTCAGGCGCCGCGCCAGCGCCTCGGCAATGCTGGTTTTGCCGGCGCCGCTCAACCCCGTCAGCCAGACCGTGGCCGCCCTGCTTTGTGCTTGCTTCATGTGCTCTCCTGTCGTGACAGGAAATATAACAAAGCACGAACAAAAAAGACAGCCTACGCCGTAGTGCCGTTCAGTTAGTGTTCCTACGCTCCCGGCAAACCTGCAAAACGGATTAAAACCCCAGTCGCCCGCACAGGCCCACCGGGCCAAGCGAGGCTGAAAAATGTCGAGGGCAAGGCGCAGCGACGAAGACAGTACGCATGTACGGCGAGGAGCTGCAACGCCGCCATCGGCATTTTCTCAGACGCGCGTCTCCGGCCCGCCATTTTTACGTTTGTAAGCCTTACGCATTGACATGCGTCGGACAGCTTAACTGAACGGCATTACAGCCTATGCAGCGCGCTCGGCCAGCGCTTCGGCCGCCACTACCGCAATCAGCTGGCGTATCTCCGGCACGCAGGAACCGCAATTGCCTCCCGCTTTCACGCAGGCGGTTACCTGCGCGGCGGTCGTCAAATTGTCCTTGCGGATCGCGTCGCAGATGGTATTGCGGCCCACGCCAAAGCACGAACACACGGTGGCGCCGGCATCCATGCCCTTGACGATCGGCTGGCCCAGCAGCACGCCGGCGCGATCAAGCGCGTCGAGCTGATCATGCGCAAACAGGCCGGCCAGCCAGGCGCGCGACGGCAGGTCCGGCCGTGGCGACACATACACACATTGCGCGATGCGGCCATCGACCAGGTGCACCGCGCGATACACGCCGGCGCTGGCGTCGGCATAATCGAGCCAGTCGGCGTCGCTATCGCTCACGCCCAGCAAGCCGCGCGCCCAGCCGGCCAGGTCGTCGAGGCGATTGCGCCCGGCCAGTTCGTAGCGCAGGAACTGCTCGCCCTGCACCCGCGTCCAGTGCGCCACGCCGTCCAGATTCAAGGGCGTGCGGCTCAATACAAACGCATGCCAGTGCACGCGGAACTGCTCGATGCAAATCGGCGTATGCTTGAATTCCGGTTCGCCCGAGACCGGATCGACCACCGGGTTGACGACGGCGCCGACCCTCGCGTCGGACGCATTGGCGTCGCTCCAGTGGATCGGCACAAACACCTGGCCGCGCGCGATACCGCCGCCATGCACCACGCGCGCCACCATCGCGCCCCAGCGGCTGGAAATGCGCGCCAGCTCGCCTTCGCGCACGCTGTACAGCAGCGCATCCTGCGGGTGGATGTCGATGAACGATTCGGCGATATGGCCGGACAAGCGCGCCGCCTTGCCGGTGCGCGTCATGGTATGCCACTGGTCGCGCACGCGCCCGGTATTGAGCACCAGCGGAAAGTCCTCGTCCGGCAGGTTCTGCGGCGCGCGCGGCGCGGTGGCAATAAAGCGCGCGCGACCATCGGCATGCGCAAAGCGGCCGTCGCCGAACAAGCGTGGCTGATTGTGCGGCCATTGCTGCGGCAGCAAAGCATCGTACTGTTCGGCGTCGAGCGCCGCCAGGTGCGACAGATTGAACAGGCGCGCCGTCTCGCCCTCGTTGCGATAGGTGGAGAGGCGCGCGTGTTCATTGAAAATCGCTTGCGGCGCCGTGAAATCGAAGCCCTCGTAGCCCATGCGCGTGGCCACCTGGCACAGTACCTGCCAGTCGGCGCGTGCTTCGCCCGGCGCCGGCAAAAAGGCGCGCTGGCGCGAGATGCGGCGCTCGGAATTGGTCACCGTGCCGTCTTTTTCACCCCAGCCCAGGGCCGGCAGCAGCACGTCGGCATAGCTGTTGGTATCGGCTTGCGCGCTGATGTCGGACACCACCACCAGTTCGCATTTGTCCAGCGCGCGGCGCACCTGGTCGGCGTCGGGCATGCTGACCAGCGGATTGGTGGCGATAATCCACACCGCTTTCACGGTACCCGCCTCGATCGCCTGGAACAGCTCGACCGCTTTCAGGCCGGGCTTATCCGCGATGCGCGGCGAATCCCAGAACGTCTGCACGGCCTCGCGGTGCGCCGGTTTGTCCAGGTCCAGGTGGGCCGCCAGCATGTTTGCCAGGCCGCCCACTTCGCGCCCGCCCATGGCGTTGGGCTGGCCTGTCAGCGAAAATGGCCCCATGCCCGGCTGGCCGATGCGCCCGGTCGCAAGGTGGCAGTTGATGATGCTGTTGACCTTGTCGGTACCGCTCGAGGACTGGTTCACGCCCTGCGAAAACGCCGTGACGACCTTGCGCGTGGCGGCAAAATCGCGGTAAAAACCGAGCAGCGCCTGCGGGTCGACCTTGCAGATCTTCGCCACTTGCAAGGGGTCGGCGCAGTCGACATGGGCAGCGGCCAGCGCCTCGTCCAGGCCAACGCTGTGGCGCGTGACGAAATCATCGGCGATCACGCCCTCTCTCGCCAAGTAACACAGCAGGCCGTTGAACAGCCACACGTCGGTGCCCGGTTTGACGGGCAGGTGCAGGTCGGCCAGTTCGCAGGTGGCGGTGCGGCGCGGGTCGATCACCACCAGTTTCAGATTCGGCCGGCTTTCCTTGAGGCGCGCGATGCGCTGGAACAGAATCGGATGGCACCAGGCCGTGTTCGAACCGACCAGCACCACCATGTCGGCCAGTTCCAGGTCCTCGTAGCAGCCCGGCACGATGTCTTCGCCGAACGCGCGCTTGTGGCCAGCCACCGCCGACGACATGCACAGGCGAGAATTGGTGTCGATATTGGCGCTGCCGACATAGCCTTTCATCAGCTTGTTGGCGATGTAATAGTCTTCCGTCAGCAACTGGCCCGAGACATACAATGCCACCGCATCGGGACCGTGTTCGTCGATAATCGCACGCAGGCCGCCGGCGACTTTATCGAGCGCATCATCCCAGGACACCGGCGCCAACGCGCCGTCCTGGCGCAGCTGTGGGTACAGCAAGCGGTCGTCGAGACTGACGGTGTCGCCCAGGGCCGAGCCTTTCACGCACAGCCGCCCCAGGTTGGCCGGATGCTTGGCGTCGCCGGCGATGCGGATCGCGCCATCGGGCAGGCGCGTCGCTTCGACGCCGCAGCCGACGCCGCAATAAGGGCAAGTGGTTTTCACGGGCGTGCAGGTCGTCATGGGAGCTTTCCAGTCAGGCAGCCAGGTCGCACAAGGCCTGGCCAAACAAAAGGTGCGAGCGCAGGCGGCTGATGTCGCTGCGCTTCTGTATCAGGTCGAAATACCACGGGCCGTCCTGCACCTCGCCATACAGCACGGCGCCGGCCAGGCGGTTGCCCTGCACCACCAGGCGCTTGTAGACGCCGCGGCGCGGGTCGCGCAGCACCAGGTCTTCGCTGCCTTCGCCGCCGATAATGTCGCCGGCCGAATACAGGTCGATGCCGGTCACTTTCAGTTTTGTGGCGCTGGCCTGCTGCACATAGCGGCGATGGCCGGCGCCGGCCAGGTGGGCGCCGCAGACGCGCGCCTGCTCCCAGATCGGTGCCACCAGGCCGAAGGTGGCGCGCCGGTGCTGCACGCATTCGCCGACCGCATACACGCGCGGATCATAGCTTTGCAGGCAGTCGTCGACGACGATGGCGCGCTCGCAGTGCAGGCCGGCCTCTTTCGCCAGCGCGATATTGGGCCGCACGCCGGCCGTCATTACCACCAGGTCGGCCGGAATACTGCTGCCGTCGAGAAAGCGCACGCCCTGCACGCGCTCGGTGCCGAGAATTTCGGCGGTCTGCGCCTGCATCAAAAAGCGCAGGCCCCGTGCCTCCAGCGCCGTTTTCAGCAGCATCGAGGCCGGTGCGTCGAGCTGCTGGTTCATCAGGCTGCCGCTCATGTGCACCACGGTGACGTCCATGCCCTGGCGCTGCAGGCCGTTGGCCGCTTCGAGGCCCAGCAGGCCGCCGCCGATCACCACCGCGTGGCGGTGTTCGCGCGCCGCGCGCAGCATGGTGTCGACGTCGTCGATATCGCGAAAGCCGATCACGCCAGGCAGTTCATGGCCGGGCACTGGCACGATGAACGGCGTCGAGCCGGTCGCCAGCAGCAGCCGGTCATAGCTCACATTGATGCCGGACAGCGCGTGTACCGTGCGCGCCTTGCGGTCGATGCGCACCACCGGGTCGCCCGCGTGCAGGGTGATGCCGTTCTGCGCATACCACTCGCGCGTATGCAGCATGATGTCGTCCACCGTCTTTTCGCCGGCCAGCACCGGCGAGAGCAAGATGCGGTTGTAATTGCCGTGCGGCTCGGCGCCGAACACCGTAATGTCGTACAAATCCGGCGCCAGTTTCAGCAGCTCTTCCACCGTGCGCATGCCGGCCATGCCGTTGCCGACCACCACCAGCGATGGTCGTTTGGCCGGGTTCACAGTGCCACCCACACCATGCCGCCAAACACGCGCGTCGGCCAGGCGGCCACCGAATACTCGGGCGCTTCGATGCACTCACCCGTGTGCAGGTCGAAATGCTGCTTGTAGATCGGCGAGGCGACCACGATGCGCTCCCCCAGGCTGCCCACCAGGCCGCGCGACAGCACCGAGGCGCCCGCATTCGGGTCGACATTATCGATGGCGAAAATCTTCGGACTGGCGTCGCCGACACGAAACACGGCCACATGCCGGCCTTTTAACAGCGCGCAGACGCCGGTGTCGGGCACGATATCGTCGAGCTGGCAGATGGCCATCCAGTTGTCGGCGCTGATGCCGGAAAGTTCGTTAATCGCGTTCATGAATCAAGCCTCCACGGCAAGGATGGGGATCACGGTACTGCGGCGTTCAAGTTCGGTGGCGGGACGGATCTGGCCCCGTTCTTCGACAAACACCACGTTTTCATCGTTCTTGTCGCTGTTGACGAAATGGCGGAAACGCTGGCGCACGGCCGGGTCGCTGACGGCGGCTTTCCACTCGCACGCATAGGTGTCGACCACGTGCTGCATGTCCGCTTCCAGCTCAAGCGCCAGGCCCAGGCTGTCGTCGATGATCACGCGTTTCAGGTAATCGAGGCCGCCTTCGAGGTTGTCGCGCCACACGCTGGTGCGCTGCAGGCGGTCGGCCGTGCGCACGTAGAACATCAAAAAGCGGTCGACATAGCGCACCAGCGTGGCTTCGTCGAGGTCGGAGGCAATCAGTTCGGCATGGCGCGGCTTCATGCCGCCATTGCCGCACACGTACAGGTTCCAGCCTTTTTCGGTGGCGATCAGGCCGATGTCCTTGCCTTGCGCTTCGGCGCATTCGCGGGTGCAGCCAGAGACACCGAACTTGATCTTGTGCGGCGTGCGCAGGCCCTTGTAGCGGTTTTCCAGTTCAATTGCAAAGCCCACGCTGTCGGCCACGCCGTAGCGGCACCAGGTCGAGCCGACGCACGATTTGACCGTGCGCAGCGATTTGCCGTAGGCGTGGCCCGATTCGAACCCGGCGGCGATCAGCTCTTCCCAGATCGCTGGCAGTTGATCGACGCGCGCGCCGAACAGGTCGACCCGCTGGCCGCCCGTGATCTTGGTGTACAGGCCGTATTTTTTCGCCACCGTGCCGACCGCGATCAGGCCATCGGCCGTCACTTCGCCACCGGCCATGCGCGGCACCACCGAATACGTGCCGTCTTTCTGGATATTGCCAAGGAAGTAGTCGTTGCTGTCCTGCAGGCTGGCGTGGACCGGCGTGAGCACGAAATCGTTCCAGCAAGAGGCCAGGATATTGGCCGCCAGTGGTTTGCACACGTCGCAACCGAGGCCACGGCCGTGCGCTTCGAGCAGCGCGCCGAAGCTGCGAATCTTGCCGACCCGCACCAAATGGTGCAGCTCCTGGCGCGTATAGGCAAAATGTTCGCAGACATGGTTGTTGACCGCCATGCCCTGCTTCTTCATTTCCGCCTTCATGATCTGCGTTACCAGTGGCACGCAGCCACCGCAGGCCGTCCCCGCCTTCGTGCAGGATTTCAATGCGGCTATGGTAGTGGCGCCATCGGCCACCGCCGCGCACAGCGCACCTTTTGAAACATCATTGCACGAGCAGATCTGCGCGCCATCGGGCAAGGCGTCGACACCGAGACCCACCTTTTGCTGGCCATCGGCCTGCGGCAAGATCAAAAACTCGGGCGACTCGGGCAGCTCGATCTTGTTGAGCATCATCTGCAGCAAGGTGCCGTATTCGCTGGCGTCGCCCACCATCACGCCGCCCAGCAGGTATTTGCCGCAGTCGGAGACGACGATTTTCTTGTAGATCTGCTTGCGCTCGTCCATGAACTGGTAGGAACGGCTGCCCGGCGCATTGCCGTGCGGGTCGCCCAGACTGGCCACGTCCACGCCCATCAGTTTCAGCTTGGTGCTCATGTCGGCACCCTTGAACGACGCTTCGCCCTCTTCCTGCAGCACATGACGCGCCGCGATGCGGGCCATTTCGTAGCCGGGCGCCACCAGGCCGAATATCAGCCCGCCCCACAGCGCGCACTCGCCGATGGCGTAGATGTCGGGGTCGGAAGTAACGCAGCTGTCATCGATGGCGATGCCGCCGCGCGGCCCCACTTCCAGGCCGCAGGCGCGCGCCAGTTCGTCACGCGGGCGGATGCCGGCCGAAAACACGATCATGTCCGCTTCCAGGTGGCTGCCGTCGGCAAACTGCATGCGGTGCGTGGCGGCTTCGCCGTCGACGATGGCCAGCGTGTTCTTTTGCGTATGGACGGTCACGCCCAGCTCTTCGATCTTGCGGCGCAACACGCGCGCGCCGCCTTCGTCGACCTGCACCGCCATCAGGCGCGGCGCAAATTCCACCACGTGGGTGTCGAGTTTCAGGTCGCGCAGCGCTTTCGCGCATTCCAGACCCAAAAGCCCGCCGCCGATCACCACGCCGGTTTTCGACTTGTCGCCCCAGGCCAGCATGGCTTCCAGGTCTTCGATGGTGCGGTAGACGAAGCAGCCGTCCCGGTCCTTGCCGGGCAGCGGCGGCACGAACGGCGTCGACCCGGTGGCAAATACCAGCTTGTCGTAGGCCAGGATCTCGCCGGTGCTGACGGTGACGGTTTTTGCCGCCCGGTCGACCGCGATGGCGCGGGCATTGAGCTTCAAGGCCACGTTGCCCTGGTCGAAAAAGCCGGGCGCCACCAGCGACAGGTCTTGCGCCGATTTGCCACTGAAAAACTCGGACAGGTGCACGCGATCGTATGCCGGGCGCGGCTCTTCGCACAGCACCGTCACGGACAGGCGCGTATTGTTTTCCAGTGCGAGGCGTTCGAGGAATTTATGCCCGACCATGCCATGGCCGAGGACGACGATTTTCAGGGGGTGATTCATGCTGTTCTCCTCAGGCCGCAGCCATCTTCGATTCGGCCGCGCTGGTGGTAAAACGCACCGCGATCGCACACAGGGCCGACACCACCACCAGCACGCTCAGGATGATCAATGTCTGGCGGATGTCGCCCGTGCCCTTCATCAGGAAACCGGCCGCCACCGCACCGACATTGCCGCCGGCGCCGATAATCCCGGCCACGCCGCCCAGCGCCTTGCTGTCGATAAATGGCACCAGCGCGTAGGTGGCGCCGCAAGCCATGTGCGTGAACAGGCCGAACACCAGCATGGCAATCACGGCCCAGGTGACGCTGTCGACCTTGGCAAACCACAGCAGGCCGACGCCTTCGCCGATCATCAGCATGAACAGCAGGGTGACGCGGCTGTTCAGGTTGCCGCGCAGCGCCAGCTTGTCGGACATCCAGCCGCCCAGGGCGCGGGCAAACAGCGCCAGCAGGCCAAAGCTGCCGGCGGCCAGGCCGGCGGATTTGAGCGACAGGCCGAAATGGTCGACGTAGTAGACGGCGGCGATATTATGGATAAAGATCTCGATGCCGAAGCAGGCGCCATAGGTGACGAACAGCAGCCACACGCGGTAGTTGGCGCTGGCGGCCTTGAAGCTGGCCCACCCGCCCTTTTTGCCGCCTTCGATGGCGATGCCGGCCTTGCGCATGTCGGAGTAATTGCCTTGCGGGCAGTCTTGCGTAAAGCGCCAGTAGAGGGCCGCCATCACCAGCATCAGCACGCCCGGCACCAGCAGCGCTACGCGCCAGCCCATCGATTCGGACACGCCCAGCATCACCAGTGCGCCCAACATCAGCGGCATCAGCGCCTGCGCCGCACCGCCGCCTGCATTGCCCCAGCCGGCGGCGGCCGCATTGGCCGTGCCGACCACGCGCGGCGCGAACATTACCGAGGTGTGGTACTGGGTGATCACGAAACTGGCGCCCACCGCGCCGATGCCGAGGCGGAAGAACAGGAAGCTTTCATAGCTTTGCGAAGCGGCCACGCCCAGCACGGGAATCGCGCCCAGCAGCAGCAAGCCGGTATAGGTCTTGCGCGGGCCGTAGCGGTCGCACATGGGGCCGACGATCAGGCGTACCAGGATGGTGATGGCGACGGCGGCGATATTGATATTGGCCACTTGCGCCAGCGACAGGCCAAACTCGCCCTTGATGATGGGCATCAGCGGCGCGCAGGCGAACCAGGCGAAAAAGCAGACGAAGAACGCCATCCAGGTCAGGTGGAAGGCGCGCATGGGTGGCGTGGCGAGGGAAAAGAGCGTGATGCTGGTAGCTTTGCTGGCCATGATGGTTCCCGAAGTATCCCGTTAGAAAAACAAAAACGGCGCCCGCTCCCACCGATCACAAAATCAGTTGAGCGGACGCCGTTGTCCATGGTGGTCCGTCGTTGGACCGTTGTTTGTTCAGGGGATCGCCGTTGATCCGTATCTATCCTTTAGCAAACGCCGTGCCAGCTTTCACCAAGGGCTAGCCCTTGAAATGCAGGCCGTTTGCGCCCGCTCATGGTTTATCGCGGTGCAGCATTGCCACTTCGTGGTGCATGCACGGAACCGAAAGATGGCAGAGCTTGTCTAATCGTTATCGAAGTCATCCCTGTGGAGGCAATCATGGCCGGGCGACGGTATATGGTGGCAAGCTGGGCTTGTGCGCTGGTGTTGATCTCCTTGCCCGCGCAGGCGGCCGAACCGAAAGAACACAGCGAACTGGAAGCGACCGTGGAAGCGCCATTCCGGGCGGCACCGGCACAGCGCCGCACGCAGGCACGCACTTTTGTGGTTCGCCTGGAGCATCCCGATGGCGGCAGCGCGCACGCCGTCGACTGGAGCTTGAACCTGTCTGGTCCCGGTGCACAGGGGCTGCTGCGCCGCAGCTGGTCGGGACGGCAAGTGCTGGAAGGCGGCAGCGCCATCCTGCGCCTGCACTGGGATGGCCGCGGCGTTGATCGGCGCCGCGCGCCGGCAGGCTTGTACTCGCTTAGCCTGCTGGCCAGCAGCGGCGACGACACGGTAGAGCAGCAATGGCAGATCGCCGTCGACCGTGACGCACCCTCGGCGCCACGCATGGCGGCCATGTCCGCACCAGTGGTGGGAAGCACCTTCCCCTATCGCATCGTCCATGCCAACCTGCACAGCCAGACCCGCCACAGCGACGGCGGCGCCGCGCTGGACGCCTGCAAGGGCGCGCAGGAGCCGCAATCAGCGCCCTACGGCCCGCTGGACGCCTACCGCTATGCGCAACAGCATGGGCTGGACGTGCTGCTGACGTCCGAGCACAACCATATGTATGACGGCTCCGACGGTACCAACGCGGCGGCCGAACCGTTCGATACGATCGCGCTGTACCACGCCGGCCTGGCCGAAGCGGCCGCTTACACCGCGGCCCACCCCGGCTTCCTGGCCCTGTACGGCATGGAATGGGGCGTGATCAACAAGGGCGGCCACCTGAATATCTTCAACAGCGAGCAATTGCTGGGCTGGGAAAAAAATGGCCGTGGCGAACTGCTTGCCGAAATCGACACGCCGAAAGGCGATTACGCCGGCCTGTACACCCTGATGCGCGAGCGCGGCTGGCTGGGCCAGTTCAACCACCCGGCGCGCTCGGGCCAGTTCCTGGTGGGCGGCCAGCCGCTCGGCTACACGCCCGATGGCGACGCGGCCATGGTGCTGTGCGAGGTGATGAATACGTCGGCTTTTTCCACCAACGAGCAGGAAACGGAAACCCGGCGCAGCAATTTCGAAGCGGCCTGCAACCAGGCCCTGGCGGCCGGCTACCATGTCGCCTTCAGCAGCAACCAGGACAATCACTGCGCCAACTGGGGCGCCGCCTATGGCAACCGCACCGCCATCCTGATCGACCGCGACGCCGCCCTGTCGCGCGACAGCCTGTTCGAGGCACTGCGCGCGCGGCGCGTGTTTGCCACCATGGACAAGCATGGTCAACTGATCTTTACCGCCAACGGCAGGATGATGGGCGAGCGCTTCGACAACCAGGGCCCCTTGCAACTGGCCGTCAGTTTCAGCAATACGCGCGGGCGCCAGGCGGCAGCCATTGCCATTGTCCAGGGAGTACCTGGCGCCAATGGCAGCGTGACGGCCCTGTCGGACCAGGCCAGCATCAGCCTGACACCTGCACCCGGCCCCCACTTCTACTACGCGCGCATAACGCAGGACGACGGCAACCTGCTCTGGTCGGCGCCCGTGTGGGTCAACCAGCTGCCCTGAAAACTATGTGCGCCAGCAGACTGAAACCGTACGTCAACAGTGTTCTACTGCAACTATTGACCAGCTGCTTTGCTAGTCCTGTTAAAAAGGAACACCACATGAACAAGAAAATCCTCGTCTCCTCCCTGATCGCAGCCTTTATGGTTTGCAGCACCTCGGCCTTTGCCCAGGACCGCCATGACCGGAATGACAACAGGCAGCAACAGCACGACCAACGTGGCGATCACCACGATGACCGCCGTGACGACCATGCGCGCCCGAATGACGGCAACAACGGCAACCCGCACGCCCGCAACCGCGGCGTCGGCCCGCGCCACAATCTGTACAAGGGCAACCGGTTGCCGGCCGAATACCGCAACAGGAAACATGTCGTCAACGACTGGCGCGCCCGCCGCCTGAGCGCACCGCCACGCGGCCACCAGTGGGTAAAGGTCGATAACGACTATGTGCTGATGGCGGCTGCCACCGGCCTGATCGCGCAGATTATCCTGGGCAATTAACTCGGCGCCACCGCGCCGCCGTCACGCGCCATCAATTCGACCACCCAGTCGATAAAGACGCGCAGCTTCTTGCTGACATGGCGGTTTGGCGGGTACGCCAGGAACAAGGGCATGGGGTCGACCGTCCATTGTTCGAACAGGGGCAGCAGCTCGCCCCTGGCCACATGCGGGCGCGCCATATAGTCCGGCAGCCACAGCACTCCCAGCCCCGCCACCCCGGCCGCCAGATAAGCATTGCCGTCGTCGATCGACAGCACATGCTGGCCCTCGATCCTGACGCTCTTGCCCTCGTGGTGCATCACATACGGAAAACCGTTGCCAGTGCGCGCCCAGCGAAAGCGCACGATGCGGTGCGCGCTGTCCTGCAACTCCAGCGGATGCAAGGGCGTGCCGAGCCGTGCCAGATAGCTTGGCGCCGCATACACGCCCAGTTGCAAGTCGGCGATCTTGCGCGCCATCAGCGACTGGTCGGCAAGTTCCCCACCGCGTATCACGCAATCGACATTGTCGCCAATCACGTCGACCATGCGGTCGCTGGCGCCCATGTCGAGCACGATATCGGGATACAGCGCATGAAAGCGCGGCAGCGCCGGCACCAGCAGCAAGGCGGCCAGCGGACTGGGCACGTCGATCCGCAACGGGCCCCGTGGCAAGGCGGCTGCATGCGGCAAGCTCGTTTCGATTTCTTCCAGCGTATCGAGCACCTGCACGATGCGCTCGTAATAGGCGGCGCCGTCGGCCGTCACATTCACCTTGCGCGTGGTGCGGTTCAACAGTTTCAGGCGCAGACGCGCTTCAAGCTGCTGCACCAGCTGCGTCACGGTGGTGCGGCTCATATTGAGCGTCGCGGCCGCCTTCGTGAAACTGCCCGTCTCGACCACCCGCACGAATGCCTTCATCGCATCAAACCTGTCCATATGCCCCTTTGTCAGCCGATTGTTTGGATTATACAAATAGTCCAGGCCGGTCTTGCCGCTTTATCCGCAATCGATTGATGGCTACAGTGTTCCTCAGGCAGCAGCTTCGCTGCATCAAACAAGGAAACCCCATGAAACGCGACGTCATCTTCCCCCCGGGCCGCCAGGCCCTGTATGAAAAGAACCGCTATTCGCCCGCCGTGCGCGCCAACGGCCTGCTGTTCGTCTCAGGCCAGGTCGGCAGCCGCGAAGATGGCTCGCCCGAACCCGAACTCGAAGCGCAAGTGCGGCGCGCCTTTGACAACCTGAACGCCATCCTTGCCGCCGCCGGCTGCACCTTCGACGACGTGCAGGACGTCACCATCTTTATCGTCGACCCGCAGTCGAACTTCCAGCGCATCTGGGATATCGTGCAGGCCGACTACTGGGGCGTGGCGCCGCATCCGACCGTGACGGCGGTGGGCGTGACGTGGTCGTATGGGTTTGACTTCGAGATCAAGGTGGTGGCCAAAATACCGACCTCAAATAGCTGACCGAAATAGCTGATCGACACCGACGGCTGCATGCCGTACTGCCGGACCAATCCCACGATCATTCCCGCCAGGAATAAACGCTATGCCACGCACCGGGCTACCCCGCCCGGTCAAAAACGCCCAGAGTAGAGCTCAACCAACCACAGGAGCTTTACATGAACACCATCACCGTCCCCACCGCAGCCAGCGTTTCCCCAGCCAACCAGGCCATCTTCGCACAGCTTGAAAAAGGCCTCGGCATGGTGCCGAACCTGTACGCCACGCTGGCGTATTCCGAACATGGCCTGGGTAATTACCTGGCGCTGCAAAACGGCAAAAGTTCGCTGAGCGCGAAGGAGCGCGAAGTGATCAATCTGGTGGTCAGCCAGGTCAACCAGTGCGTCTACTGCCTGGCGGCCCACACTGCCTTGGGCGGCATGGTCGGCTTCAAGCCCGAGCAAATCATCGAGATCCGCAAGGGCGGCGCCAGCTTCGATCCGAAGCTGGACGCGCTGGCGCGGCTGGTGAGGAGCACGGCCGAGCACCGCGGCCACGCGGCGCAGGAGACGGTGGACGCGTTCTTCGCCGCCGGCTACAACGAAGGCAACCTGGTCGACACCGTCATCGTCATCGGCGACAAGATCATCACCAACTACCTGCACGCGCTGACCCAGGTGCCGGTCGATTTCCCTGCCGCCCCAGCCATCTGAACAAAGGAGCGCCATCATGACACTGCAAGCAAAACTGGACGCGTTCAAGGCTGACTTCAAGGGCGGCAAGGCGCCGTATTTCGCGCCGCCGGAGATCCATCCGATCATGGAGCGGGCCACCGCCGAACTGATCGCCTCCGGCCAGGCAGGGCGGGCCCTGCAAGCGGGCGACAAGGCGCCCGCCTTCACTCTCGACGATCCGGAAGGCCAGCCCGTGTCCTCGGCCGAGCTGCTGGCAAAGGGACCGCTGGTGATCAGTTTTTATCGCGGCGTCTGGTGTCCGTACTGCAACCTCGAATTGCAGGCGCTGCAGGAAACGCTGCCGCAATTCGTGGCACTGGGCGCCAGCCTGGTGGCCATCTCGCCGCAGGTGGCGGCCAACAGCCGCAAATCGCAGCGCCAGAACAAGCTGGGGTTCCCGATTCTCGGCGATCCGGAAAACGCCGTGGCGGCCGCGTTCGGCCTGCGCTTCACCCTGCCCGGCTACCTGGTCGATCTCTACAAGATGCTGAAGAACGACCTGCCCGCATTTAACGGCGATCCGAGCTGGACCCTGCCGATGCCGGCCCGCTACGTCATCGCCCAGGACGGCACCATCGTGTACGCCGAGGTCAACCCCGACTACACCTTGCGCCCCGAGCCGGCCAGCATGCTGCCCGTGCTGCGCCACCAGGCCCGCGCCGCCTGAGCCCTGACGCCTCGTTATTACATGGCCGGCCCCGCGCCGGCCTTTTCCTGCGGGCTGGCCAAGTCGTTTGAGGCCAAGGCCGCATCGGCCACATGCGCCTGCATGATGTGCTCGACGAAGGCGGCAAACGCGCGCGCCTTCGCGCTGGCGAGCCGGCCGGACGGGTACACGGCCCACAGGTCGATCGCCGGCAACTCCCAGTCGGTCAGCACGGCCCGCACCTGGCCACTGGCCAGTTCCGGCGCAAACATCCATTCCGAGCCAATGGCGATGCCCATGTCGGCAAAGACGGCGGCGCGCACGCCCTCGGCCGCGCTGACGCGCAGCCGGCCATTGACGGCCACCGACACTGCCGTGCTGTTCTGGCGGAACGACCAGCTGCCGCTGCCGCCGTTGTCGTTTCCATACACGACGGCGGCATGCGCGACCAGGTCGGCCGGCACCAGCGGCACGCCGCGGGCGGCCAGATAAGCGGGCGTGGCGACGACCAGGCGCCGGCCGCGGGCGATGCGGCGCGCCGTCATCGAGGAGTCGCTCAGCTCGCCCATGCGCAGGGCCACGTCGATGCCCTGTTCCAGCAGGTCGATATGGCGGTCATCGAGCACCACGTCGATATCGAGCGCGGGATGGGCGTCGAGAAAGGCCTTGATGTGCGGCACCACATGCAGGCGCGCGAAGGTGACGGCCGCGCAGATGCGCAAGCGGCCGGCCAGATTGGCCCCCGAGCCGCGCGCCGCGTCGTCGGCCTCGTCAGCCTGGGCGATGGTGCGGCGTGCGCCCTCTAAAAAATGTTGTCCCGCCTCGGTCGGCGTCAAACCGCGCGTCGAACGCAGCAACAAGCGCGTGCCCAGGCGCTGCTCAAGCTGTGCGATCGATTTCGAGACGGCCGGCTGGCCGACGCCGAGGCGCTTGGCGGCGGCCGAAAACGAGCCCGTCTCGACCACGCACACATAGGCTTCCATCAAGGACAGTCTATCCATTAATTATTCCTCAAAGGAATTTAGCATAGCGTCATTGCGCCGTTACTGGCAAGCCGGCCCGCAATTTCGCCATGCGTCAAATGAGCGGCAGCCGCAGATTCTGCGGCCATCGTCCATTCCAGCAAACAATATTGGAAAAACATGGTTTTTCCTCGCCAGGCGCCCCCGGCCTCTGGTTCCGGCCGGCAATCCATGGCAACATGGCTGCGCCGTTTTGACAAGCAAAGCTGCGCAACCGACCATCGTCAAGGAACCTGTCCATGTCTTTTTATCGCAAGTTTGCCGGCAGCATGCTGCTCGGTATGGCCGCAGCGGGCGTCGCCCATGCGCAAGCGCCTGGTGCCGCCGCCGCGTCCAATCCCCCGACCGATCCGCTGCAATGGCTGGAAGAAGTCGCTGGCGAAAAGCCGATGGACTGGGTGCGCCAGCACAACGCCGTCAGCCTCGAGGAACTGGAAGGCAAGGCTTCCTTCCCTGCGCTGCAGGAACGGCTGAAAACCATTCTCAACTCGAAAGAGCGGATTCCCTACGTCAGCAAGGAAGGCGATTATTACTATAATTTCTGGCGCGACGCCCAGCATGTGCGCGGCATCTGGCGCCGCACCACGCTGGCGCAGTTCCAGCTGCCCGAACCTGCCTGGGAAACCGTGATCGACCTCGATCAGCTGGCCGCCGGCGAGAACGAAAACTGGGTCTGGGGCGGCGCGTCCTGCCTGTATCCGAAAGGCGAACGCTGCCTCGTTTCGCTGTCGCGCGGCGGCGGTGACGCCAAGGTGGTGCGCGAATACGACGTTGCCAGGCGCGCCTTCGTGGCGGACGGGTTCACTCTGCCAGAGGCGAAAAGCAATGCCAGCTGGATCAACGAAGACACGCTGTTTGTCTCTACCGATTTCGGTCCCGGCTCGATGACCAGTTCCGGCTATCCGCGCATCATCAAGGAATGGAAGCGCGGCACGCCTTTGGAGCAGGCCAAAACGCTGTACGAAGCCAAACCAGAGGACATGAGTGCCGGCGCCTACAAGGATTTCACACCCGGCCATGAATACCAGTTCGTCGAACGACAGATCGATTTCTACAGCGGCGAGATGTTTTTGCGCGAAGGCGACAGCTTGACGAAAGTGCCGAAACCGGACGACGCCACGGCGTTCACCGTACGCGACCAGCTGGTGATCAACCTGCGCTCGGACTGGAAAGTGAACGGCGCGACCTACCCGCAAGGCGCTTTGCTGGCGACCGACTTCAAGTCCTTCATGCAGGGCAAGCAGGCGTTCGAAGTGCTGTTCGCGCCGACCGCCACCACCTCGCTCGACAACGTGTCGGCCACCAGATCGGCTATCTTGCTGACCACGCTCGACAAGGTGAAGAACCGCCTGACGGAACTGCGCCATGTGAACGGCAAGTGGCAGCGCCGCGTGGTCGACGCGCCCAAGCTGGGCACCCTGGTGGCCAGCCCGCTCGATTCGGTCGACTCGGAGCAGTACTTCCTGACCGTGACCGACTTCCTCACGCCCACCACCTTGTACCTGGCCACGGCCGGCAGCGACGCGCGCACGAAAATCAAGTCGCTGCCCGCCTATTTCGACGCCGGTCCGTACAAGGTCGAGCAGTTCGAATCGACCTCGAAGGATGGCACGAAAGTGCCGTATTTCGTCATCATGAACAAGAAGACCAAATACGACGGCAAGAACCAGACCGTGCTGTATGGCTATGGCGGCTTCGAAGTGTCGCTCAAGCCGAACTACAGCGGCATTACCGGCACGGCGTGGCTTTCGCAGGGGGGCGTGTATGTGCTGGCCAATATCCGCGGCGGCGGCGAATTCGGCCCGCGCTGGCACCAGGCAGCGCTGAAGGAACACCGCCAGAAGGCCTATGACGATTTCATCTCGGTGGCGCAGGACCTGATCAGGCGCAAGCTGACCAGCCCGCGCCACCTGGGCATCATGGGAGGCAGCAATGGCGGCCTGCTGGTGGGGGCCGTGCTGACGCAGCGGCCGGACCTGTTCAACGCCGTGGTCAGCCAGGTGCCGCTGCTCGACATGCGCCGCTATAACAAGCTGCTGGCGGGCGCTTCGTGGATGGGAGAATATGGCGACCCGGACGTGCCGGAACAATGGGCGTATATCAGCAAGTACTCGCCGTACCAGAACGTCTTCAAGGATAAAAAATATCCGCGCGTGTTCTTTACCACCTCGACCCGCGACGACCGGGTCCACCCCGGCCATGCGCGCAAGATGGTGGCCAAGATGGAAGAACAAGGCCACGACGTGCTGTACTGGGAAAATACGGAAGGCGGCCATGCGGGCGCCGCCAATAACGACCAGCAGGCGCTGATGTGGGCGCTGACGTATACTTTCCTGCAGGGTCAGTTGAAATAAGCCAACCATGTTGTCGGGTTACGCCCTGCGGGCTAACCCGACCTACCTGGCCAGAGCGCTGGGGCGCTCGGCGATGCGGTCGCGCCAGGCCTGCAGGTGTTCCAGCCCTTCCGCGCCCGGGCGGTATTTCATCAGGCCGCGCGCGAATTCCAGGGCACAGAAAGCGGTGATGTCGGCGATGGTAAAGCGCTCGCCGGCCACGTAGGGCTGGCGCGCCAGCACCTGGTCCAGCCACTGCGCCGTCTCGCGCATTTTCGTGCCCTGCGCCGCGCCGAAGTCGGGGAACTGCGGGTTTTCCAGCACCGCCAGCGCCGGATGGCTGTGGCGCACGCAATTGGCGACGCCGAGGAACAGATGCAGTTCCACGCGGCGGTCGGCCATTTCAATAAAAGCACGCTCTTCAAACCCCTCGCCCATCAGGTTCGGCTGCGGCTGCAGCCCTTCCAGATAGGTGCAGATGGCGCGCGTTTCGGCCAGCACGCGCCCGTCCGGCAATGCCAAAGCCGGCACCCTGCCCATCGGGTTCTTTTCGAGAAATGCCGGATCGCGGTGCTGGCCCGCCATCAGGTCGAGCGACACTTCCTCGATGCCGGTGATGGCCTTTTCGGCAATGAACATGGTGACGCGGCGCGGGTTCGGCGTGCGGGGGCTGACATACAGTTTCATGAGGGTCTCCTGTTTATTGTGATCGTGCCGTATCATACCTGCCCCCAGATGTTTGACTTTGCCTGCGTTTGCACTTAGATTGCTTGACGGAATGCTGACCAACCATGCCAGCGTGCCGCCAACCTTCCAGTGCGCCAGCCGCTTACCAGCCGGCTGGTGCGACACTCTTCATCAACAGGGTTCCCATGCACCGCAATCTTTCACGCAGCCGTATCGCCGCCGCCGTCCTGGCGCTGGTGTCCTTGACCGCTCACGCCGCCAACGCCGCGCCCACGCTCGCGTCGGCCAGCCACGCCCTTTCCACCACCACGCAGCTGCCGCGCGGCGTCACGCCCAGCCACTACGCGCTGTCGCTGACGCCCGATGCGCAGGCGGCCACGTTTACCGCCAATGTGGTGATCACGGTGGACGTCGCCGCGCCGACCAAGGCTGTTACGCTCAATGCGCTGGAACTGGCGTTTATGGGCGCCACCGCCGAAGGCGCGGGCGGTACACAGCAGGCCAGCAAGATCGATGTCGACGCAAGCGCGCAGACGGCCACCCTGCATTTTGCCCGGCCGCTGGCCAAGGGCAAGCATACGCTGGCGATCAGCTACAGCGGCAAGATCGGCACGCAGGCCACGGGATTGTTCTCGCTCGACTACGACACGCCAACCGGCCGCCAGCGTGCGCTGTACACGCAGTTTGAAAACTCGGATGCGCGCAGCGTGATTCCGTCATGGGACGAGCCCGACTACAAGGCCACTTTCGCGCTCGATGTGACAGTGCCCAGCAATCAAATGGCGGTCGGCAACATGCCCATTGCCAGCAGCACGGCACTGGGCAATGGCAAAAAGCGCGTGACGTTCGGCGTCACGCCGCGCATGTCGACCTACCTGCTGTTCTTTGGCCTGGGTGACTTCGAGCGCGCCACGGCCATGGCCGACGGCACCGAAGTGGGCGTCATCACCAAGAAAGGCGCGCTGGCGCAAAGCCGCTTCGCGCTCGATGAATCGGCCGCCCTGCTGCGCGAATACAACGATTATTTCGGCGTGCGCTACCCGCTGCCAAAACTGGACAATATCGCCGCGCCGGGCCGCAGCCAGTTCTTCGGCGCGATGGAAAACTGGGGCGCCGTGTTCACCTTCGAATACAGCCTGCTGCTCGACCCATCCATCTCGACCCAGTCCGACAAGGAAAACATCTACACCACCCTGGCGCATGAAATGGCGCACCAGTGGTTCGGCGACCTGGTCACCATGCGCTGGTGGGACGACCTGTGGCTCAACGAAGGCTTTGCCTCGTGGATGGAAAGCCGCGCCACCGAACGCATGCACCCGGAGTGGAACTCGGCCTTGTCCAGCGTGCGGGTGCGCGAAGGCGCGATGAGCCGCGACGCGCTGGCGACCACGCATCCGGTGGTGCAGCGCATCGCCACGGTGGAACAGGCCAGCCAGGCCTTCGACACCATCACCTATCAAAAAGGCGAATCGGTGATCCGCATGCTCGAAGCCTATGTGGGCGCGGACACCTGGCGCACCGCCGTGCGCAGCTACATGCGCAAGCACGCCTACGGCAATACTGTCTCGAACGACTTGTGGCGCGAAGTCGACGCCGCCGCCGGCAAGCCGGTCAGCGCGATTGCGCACGACTTCACCTTGCAGCCGGGCGTGCCTTTGATACGCGTGGGCGAAGCCGTCTGCAAGGCCGGCAATACCACCGTCACCTTGAGCCAGGGCGAATTTACCAAGGACCGCGAACAGAAAAAACCGCTGTCCTGGCGCGTGCCGGTGATCGCGCAGACCGTCGGCAGCGACAAGCTGGCGCGCGTGCTGGTACAGAACGGCAAGGCCACCTTGACGGTGCCCGGCTGCGGCACGCTGCTGGTGAACGCCGGCCAGAGCGGCTACTACCGCACCCTGTACGCACCGAAACAGGCAGGCGCGCTGGCGTCAAACTTTACAAAACTGCCCGCCATCGACCAACTGGGCCTGCTGTCGGACAGCCAGTCGCTGGGCATGGCCGGCTTGCAGAACCCGGCCGACTTCCTGGAACTGGTGAAAGCCACGCCGCTGGCCGCCGATCCGCAGGTGTGGGGCAAGGTGGCCGGCGCCCTGAATGGCCTGCATGACCAGTACGCGGGTGACCAGCCGCGCCAGCGCCGCTTCGACGCCTGGGCCATCGCCCGCCTGGCGCCGGTGATGGCGCAAACCGGCTGGCAGGCGCGTGATGGCGAGGCGGCCACAGTGGCTACCCTGCGCAGCCAGCTGATCGGCACCCTGAGCGATCTGGGCGACCAGGCCGTGATCGCCGAAGCGCGCCGCCGCCATGCCGCTGCAAGCGGCGACCCGGCCGCCATGCCGGCCCCGCTGCGCCGCGCCATCCTGGGTGTAGTGGCCCAGCATGCCGACAGCGCCACCTGGGATCAACTGCACGCCGAAGCGCAAGCCGAGAAAACCCCGCTGATCCGCAATCAGTTGTACGACCTGCTGGCCTCAAGCGACGACACGGCGCTGGCGCAGCGCGCGCTGGCGCTGGCGCTGACGGACGAACCTGGCCTGACCAACAGCCCGGCCATGATCAGCCGCGTGGCCCGTGCCCACCCGGACCTGGCGTTTGACTTTGCGCTGGCCCATCTCGACCAGGTCAACGCCCGCATCGATGCCAGCTCGCGCAGCCGCTACTTCCCGCGCCTGGCCGCGGCATCGGGCGAGCCGGCCATGCTCGGCAAGCTGGACGCCTACGCCAAAGCGCATCTGGCCGCCACCGCGCGCGGCGACGCCGATACCTCGATTGCCGACATCCAGTACCGCATCAAGGTGCGGGAGCAAAGGTTGCCGGCGATTGACAAGTGGCTGGCCACCCAATCGTAAAGGCAATGATACCGAAGTCAGAAAGCTGAAATGCCGGGGTCAGACCCGCCGGGTCTGACCCAAGATCTTGCTTTTGAGGTAAAAGGAACGTCACCGGCTTGCATGAAATAAAAAAAAACCGGCTTCGCGTTAGCGGCAGCCGGTTGAAACGCTTGTTCAGAGCGCAGGGATAAACAGGAGGGCAGTACTGTACTGCAGAACGACACATTCGTGCCGGTCATTGAGGTGTCCGGCAACCTTGCGCCCGGTATGTCCGTGCGCCATGTACGTACTATGCCAGTCCTTCCTTTAATCAGGCTTAGGACTTCATTAAGCCTGACTGATTTCCCTGCGGAAATTGGTGCCGATGGTTGAGCTCACCGGCTAAGCTGTTGAGTCATATGAGCATCCTATCGCTCCCCGAGCGTAGTGATCTGCGCCACATATGCTGTGCCAACGAAAGAAGGATAACAGCGCGATATGACGCCAGCATGACGCGCACCAACTTTCCTGCATACTTCCCGGATTTTTCGCAATCGCTTACCATCGGCACATTACTTTTGCCCAGGAACCCACATGCGCCACCCCTGCCTGCTGTTGACTTGCCTGCTGCTTGCCGCCTGCACTCCCATGACCATCGCACCGCCCGCCCCCGCCAGCACGCAGGCGCTCAGCGTGCCTTTGGCGGCGCCAGCCAGGGACTCGAAGTTATGGACCATCGACACCGGCGCCACCTTGCTGACCATCACCGTGCGGCGCGGCGGCGCCCTGGCGCGGCTGGGGCACGATCATGTGGTGGCCAGCCGCACGGTCACGGGCTGGGTGGCGCCCGGGTTGCAACAGGCCGACTTCCAGTTCCGGCTCGACGCCATGACAGTCGATGAAAGCGCGCTGCGCGCCAGCGCGGGACTGGAAACGACGCCGTCAGCCGAGGCGATTGCCGGCACGCGCCACAATATGCTGGTGCGCGTACTGGACGCCGAACGCTATCCGGATGTCAGGGTGCAAGCGAGGCTGCAGGCCAGCGGCAACGCCGTCGACGCCGCCATTACCCTGCACGGCGTAACGCGCCAGGTGGTGGTGCCGGTCACGCTGGCGCAAGCGCCAGACGGGCGCAGCCTGCGCGCCAGCGGCGCCTTCGTGCTGAAACAAAGCGATTTCGGCATCGTGCCGTTCGCCATCCTCGGCGGCGCCATGGCGGTGCAGGACCCGATGGAGTTGGCTTTCGAGATCGTCGCCAATAACCAGGCTAGCGCGCCAGGATCAGTCGCAGTCCCAGCGCAATGAAGATGGCGCCGGCCACCCTGTCCAGCCACAGGCCGGCGCGCGGGCGGCGGTTGAGCCACTTGCCGACCGCGCCCGAAAAATAGCCGAGCAGGCCGAACAGCACGCAGGCCTGGGCCGTGAAGACCAGGCCCAGCTGCGCCGTCTGCCAGCTGACATTGCCTTGTGACGCCACCACGAATTGCGGCAGGAACGACAAAAAGAACAGCACGACTTTCGGATTGATACTGTTGGCGAACATGCCCTTGGCAAACAGGCGGCCCAGCGATTCGTCGGGCAAGGCGGCCGCCCCGTCGACTTTCGCACCGCCGCGGCTGCGGATGGCGCCGAGGCCCAGCCACACCAGGTACAGGCCGCCTGCCACTTTCAAGACCGTAAACGCCGTCGGCAAGGCGGCCAGCAAAGCCGATACGCCGATGCTTGCCAGCAGGGTATGCGTGAGGCAGCCCAGTGCGCAACCGAGGCCGAAGGCCACGCCCTGGCGCCGTCCGCGCGACATGCCCACGCCCAGCACCATCAGGTTGTCGGGACCGGGACTGGCCGTGACCAGCACGGCAGCGGCCAGGAAGGCCATCAATTGTTCGGGACTCAGCATGCGCGCGCTCGCAGGAAAAACTGCCATGATACAGAAACTGTTGCGGCTGCATCAGCTTTAATGCCTTAATTGCAAGCACTTGCGTCCGCCCTGTACTTGTCGATTAGAATAAGAGATCCCAGCGCAGGGCCACCATACCAACCGATGCCAGCCCTTTACTTACCATTCCACCGCCGCCCTTGCCTGACACGACGCTGCGTGGCGGCGTGGCTGGCCGTGCTCGTGCTGGCCCTGTTCTGCATCGCGCGCGGCGCGCAGGCGGACAACATCGCCTTGCCGCCGCAGGGCATCCATCACCTGGGCGCGCAAGGGAAACTCTACAGCGCCGGCACCGAGGCGGCACCGCCAGCCGCGAGCGCCCTGCCGGCCTGGCTGGCGCGCCAGCGGCCGGCTGAGGAAGTGGACCTGTTCGGTGGCGCCTACTGGCTGCATGCGCGCGTGCAGAATGCCACGGGCGAAACGGCGTGGGTGATCGACCCGAACGACACCCTGATCGACACGGTCGATATCCGGGTATATGGCCCCGGCCAGCAAGGCGCGCCGGTCACCTTGCTGTCCGGTTACCAGCGGCCACATGAATACCTGCTGCACTATGGCAAGAACGTCACCCTGGCGCCGGGCGCCACGTATGACATCCTGATCCATTTTTCCAGCCCGTATTACGCGCGCCCGCCGCTGTTTGCCGTCAAGACGCAGCTTCAATACCGCAAACTGGTGGGCCAGGAAAACTTCCTGATCATCGCCTCGATCGGCGCCTTGCTGGCGCTGGGCCTGTTCAATTTCTTCATTTTTTCCCTGACGCGGGAAACAGCCTCGCTCTACTACGCACTGTATGTGCTGACGTATGGCCTGGCGTGGGCCATGACGTTTCATGTGTTTTCGGACCTGCTGGACTGGCGCTGGCTGCAGTTCCATTATGTGCCCTTCTTCCTGTTGCCCATCCTCAGCACCCTCTTCTACGCGCAGTTCCTGCGCCTGCGCGAACTGGCGCCACGGCTGCATCGCTGGAGCCGTCTGAACCTGGCATTGCCGCTGCTGCTGATGCCCAGCTGCTTTTTCGCGCTGCAGTATGCGCATGCGCTGGCCACCATCGCCATCACCATCTGGATGGTCATGGCGCTGGTATCGGGCATCGTCGTGTGGCGCGGCGGCTACCAGCCGGCGCGCTTCTTCGTGCTGGGCTTTGTTGCCCTGATACTGCCCGGCTTGATCATCCTGCCGGCCAACCTGGGCCTGATACCTGCGCTGGTCAACAACGCCCAGCTGTGGACCCTGCTGGGCGGCACGCTCGATGGCCTGCTGCTGGCGTTTGCGCTGGCAGAGCAGATACGCCTGCTGCGCAATCACCTGGAACAGCGGGTACAGGAACGCACGCAGGCGCTCACGCACAGCAATGATGCGCTGCTGACGGCCAAGACCCAGGCCGAAGTGGTCAGCCGCCACCGCATCGATTTTCTGTCGGCCATGAGCCACGATATCCGCACCCCGCTGGCCGGCGTGATCGGCATGCTCAAATTCGCCCTGCGCGACCAGACCGTGCGCGGACGCACCCAGGAATACTTGCGCATCGGCCTGCACAACGGCGAATCCTTGCTGACGATATTGAACGACATCCTCGACTTTTCCAAGATCGACGCCGGCAAGCTGACCCTGGAAACGGTGGACTTCGACCTGCTGGCGCTGATCGGCGACGCGGCCGGCATCGTGCAGGGCCAGGCCGACGCCAAGAGCCTGCTGTTGCGGCGCGAACTGGCGCTGGACCTGCCACGTTATGTGCGCGCCGACCCGACGCGCCTGCGCCAGATCCTGATCAACCTGCTGGGCAATGCCATCAAGTTCACCGCCAACGGCGAAGTGCTGCTCGAAGTTCGCTGCAGCCGCACGCCGTCAAACCACAAGGATTGCCACCAGATCGATTTCGTCATCAGCGACACCGGCGCCGGCATCGACCCCGACACCCTGCCGCGCCTGTTCCAGAAATTCGAGCAGGCCGACCATTCCACCACGCGCCGCTATGGCGGCACGGGCCTGGGCCTGGCCATCTGCAAGCAGCTGGTCGAACTGATGCAAGGCAGCATCGGCGTGGAAAGCCAGGTTGGCGTCGGTTCGCGCTTTCATTTCAGCCTGCCTTTGCCCGAAGGCAGCGCGCCGCCGGCAGACGCGCGCCACGTCGCCCGCAATGCGCGCCATGGCTGCCGCCTGCACATCCTGTGCGCCGAAGACGTGCGCACCAACCAGATCATTATCGGCACCCTGCTGGAAAGCATGGGGCACACCGTCACCATCGTCGAAAACGGCGAGGAAGTGCTGCGCGCGCTGGCCGGCAGCACCTATGACGCGGTGCTGATGGACGGGCGCATGCCCCTGATGGATGGCGAGCAGGCGGCGCGCCTGATACGCGCCGGCGGCAACCAGGCCTTCCCGGTTCCCGACCCGCAGATCCCCATTATCGCGCTGACGGCCAACGCCAGCGAACATGACCGCCAGCGCTACCTGGACGCCGGCATGGACGACTTCCTCAGTAAACCGGTCGATGAAGCGCTGCTGTTCCAGAAAATCGACGCCGTGATCGACTTGCTGCTGGCGCGCGGCCATGAGCTGCCCTGCACCGTGCCCTCGCCGCCGGCGCAGGCCGACGAAGATGCGCTGGCGCGCCAGTTCGGCCTGGGCAAGCCGGTCAACCAAGATGTGTTCCAGCAAGCGGCAAGCAATCCGATGACGGCGCCGGTGCATATCCTGCCGCTGGCCGGCCTGTCGCAGCAGCATTTGCAGCGCATCGCGCGGGCATTTCTGGATGAAGCGCCGCGCCGCTTCGAACTGGCCCGCCACGCCGTGCATGACGGCAACGCCAGCGCGGTGGCGGCCGCCTTCCATGCCCTGAAAGGCAGCGCCGGCTACCTGAGCCGCCCTACTCTGCACGCCCTGTGCCACCAGATGGAAACGCTGGCCTCGAATGGTTTGCTGGACGAGGTGGAAGAACACCTGCCGCAGATCGAGGCGGCCCTGGACGAGGCGCGGCGCGACCTGGGCGCGTCAATCTGAGCCGGCCTTGAGCCAGGCCTGCAGCAGCAACGGCCACGCGGCCAGCTCGCTGCCAGCCTTGCCCATGCCCCAGCCATGGCCGCCGCGCTGGAACAGATGCAGCGCCACCGGCACTTGTGCGCGGCGCAGCGCCGCAAACATCAGCAGGCTGTTGTCGACCGGCGCAATCGGATCGTCCAGCGCCTGCGCCAGGAACACCGGCGGCGTGTGGCGATCGACCAGCAATTCGACCGACAGCGCGTCGCGCGCGCGCTGCCCGGGCGCGGCGCCGAGCAGGATTTTTTTCGCATGCGTGGTGTCGAACGGCGCCTGCATGGTCAGCACCGGATACAGCAGCACGGCAAAATCGGGCCGCGCCGACACCGCATCGACCTTGTCGATGGCGGTGGCGAGTGGCGCATCGGGCCGCACCGCCGTCATGCCGGCCAGGTGGGCGCCGGCGGAAAAACCGAGCACGCCGATGCGCGCCGGATCGATCTTCCACTGCGTCGCATGGAAGCGCAGCAGCCGCATGGCGCGCTGCGCGTCCTGGAATGGGGCTTGGGTACCGCCGCCTTCGCGCGGCAAGCGGTAAACCAGTTCAAAGGCGGCGATGCCCTGCTCTTGCAGCCAGGCCGCCGCCGGCGCGCTTTCCTTGCCTGCCTCGATATGCGCATAGCCGCCACCACTGATCACCAGCATCGCCATGCCATTCGGTTGCGCCGGCAGGTGGGCGATCAGGTATGGCTGCGCCACCTGCGTAATCGAGCCTTTGCCGCTGACTTGTTGCGGCCCGGTAGCCGCACCACCGGGTGGCGCACCAGGCCACAGGGCGATCGCGCCGGGCGGCATGGCCAGCGCATGCAGGCTGGCAAACACAAGGCAAAGACCAGGCAGGCGTTTCATGGGCGCTCCGATTGAAAGGAAACGCCATCATAGCAAGACTAAAAATCGGTCTCGCCCTTGATCACGGCCGGATGCCCGGTCATCGCGCGCGAGGTCTGCATGCCCGCCATCACGGCTGCCTCGACGCAGCCGGCGTTCAGCCCCGTTTTGAGCCAGTCGCCGGTCAGGAACAGATTGGAAAACCCCGACTGGTCGGCGGCCAGCCGGTATTGGGTGCTGCCCACCACCGACATTACATAACGCTCGGACGGGTCGACATTGGCGCGCCAGTACTGGCTGTCGAAACGCGCCGGGCCGCTGGCCTCTTTCGCATCGACCAGCCAGTGCCAGGGAAAGGCGCCGGCTGGCCCGGCTTCGGGCCACAGCGCGGCGATCTGGCTTTCCAGCTGATTGACGGCGCCGCGCTTTGCCTGCGCCGCGCAGCGGGCGGGAAACGCCGTATCGGTCACGGGCGGATAGCTGTCGACGGGGAAGGCGCTGCAAAAGTACGACACATTTTTTGGCTCATGTCCCACCGGCCAGTCTTCATGCGCCAGCAGCTGGTCCATCGGCGCCCAGGTATCGTAGGGTTCCATAAATGCCGACAGCACCGGCTGCTGGCCGCCCGGTTGTGTGGTCCAGCCCATCTGCGCCAGGTCCTGGTTCAGCCACACCTGGTAGGCCTGCGTGGCCACCGTTTTCACCTTGTCCACCGTCTGCGCCAGCGCGGGACTGGCCGCCAGCAACTGTGGGCACAGGGCCGGCAGCGAGCCGATGGAAATGCCGAACACCACCTTGTCGAAGTCGACGCCCTTCTTCAATACAGTGACCGGCAGCGGCTGGCCGAACGCCTGCTGGTAACGCTGCGGCCAGTCGCTCCAGTACGATTCCAGGTTGATGCCAGCCTGTTGCAGCAGGGCTGCCTGGGCCGGCTCGAACTGCGCGTAATCGGGCGCGCCGGGCCAGCAGGCCAGGCCTTTCACGTCGACCAGCGGCGCGTAGCCGGCGGCGCTGTCGCGCAGTGCCACCTGCTCGGTGATGCGGATGCTGTCGATCTCGCCATCGGCAGGCACCAGTTCTTCCACGCGCTGGAAGAATCTGAACTGTACTCCGCGTTTTTTCAACACTTCATACAGGGGCGTGAAAATGGTGTCGCCCATGCCGGCCTGCATCTTGAACATGATGCCGCCCTTGTAGGCCAGGCCGATGCGCGCCATCGAGCGCAGCAAGGTGCCGGCCTCGATATTCGGCTTTGAAAAATCGCCGCCTTCGTAGGCAAACACCAGGTCGTAGAAGCCGCGCACGGGGGCCGAGTCGATGCTGAAGCGCTCGTCGCCACCGTGCTTGCGCAGCCAGTCACGGAAATCGATATCGTTGATGACGTCAAAGCCGTGTTTGAACACGCCATCCTCGAAACAGCCCTTCATCACGGTGATGCCCAGGTCCAGGCAGGTGAACAGCCGGCGCAGTTCATCGTCGGCGTCGATCAGCGCCCGGTAGCGCAGCCGCAGCCAGGCGCGGATGCCGGAAAGAGTGCCGGCCAGCAGCTGGTGGCGGGCGCCGTCGTGGCGCGTGGAATCGGGCGCCAGGTCGGCCACCAGCGCCACCAGTGCGCCCACCGACAGCCCCACGTCCAGCCCCAGTTCATCGGCCTGCTCCACCACCTCATCGGCCAGCCGGCGCAGCCAGCCCGGCCACTTGCCTTCGCCTCCTTGGTCCAGGCCGGCCGCGGCGCGGGCGATGCGCGCGTCGGCTTCGGCCACCTGCCGGATCTGGCGTATCCACTGTTCGATCCAGCCCACCATCGCCACCGCCATCTGCCACAGGGTGACGTCTTCGCCGCCCTCGCCCGGTTCGCCCGGCAAGGTGGGAAACACGATCGACCAGTTGCGCCATTGGCCGCGCACGTCTTCCGACAGCGCCACGTAATCCTGCTGTTTGAAGGCGTCGCGCCAGGTGGCCAGCGGCGAGCCGGGCGGGCGATCCAGGCTGGCATAGGCCTCCTTTATCATCTTGAAAGCATTCGCATAGAAGCCGAACCAGATATGCAGGCCGTGTTCCTCGATGCGCTGGCCCAGTTGCGCATTGCGCCCGCTGGCACCCTTGCCGCCCAGGCGCCAGCCCAGCTGGTAGACGGTGATTTCGTGCTGGTTTTGCCAGCCCGGCTGGTCGGTCAGGTAATAAGCGGCCGTCAGCGCGCCGACGCCGCCACCGAGAATGGCAATTTTTTCAGGCGCGATGGCCGAATTGTCGAGCAGTTCCTCGCCCGGCATGGCGGTAAAGTCGAAATTTACGTTGAACGGCAGGATCGCCGATTGCGCGCCCAGCTTCAAGCCCAGGGTCTGGTCCAGCGGAAAACTGTCAAAAGCGTGCAAAGTGCATTCGTATTCATGGCCCAGCAGACGGCCGCTGTGCAGGCGGTTGATGTCGGCCGGCGCGGCCACCAGCGCCTGGTAGACCGCTTTCACGCCCGCGCTGTCGGGAAACTGCTTGAGGAAGATCTGGCCGATGCGCGGCTTGCGCAGCAGCGACAGGATATCGTGCCAGCCAGCGTGATCAAGGTCGAAGAAATCGGGAATCGACAGGAACATCCTGAAGGCCTGCTCGATCAGGTCCAGGAAACTGCTGACCGGCTTGTGCGGCCCCGTCTGCACGGTGGCGTTTATTTCCAGCAACGGATGCAGGGCGATTTTCGTCTCGGGCGAAAAAGGGTGGAAACCCTTGGTGGCCACCGAGCAGCGCAGCGGTTCGCTGCCGGGTTCGGGGATCTCGTATTCGCACAGGTATTTGGGGTAGCCGAACAGCTCGCGCCCGTTGATCAGGGCCATCGCGTCGTCGACAAAGATATGGCATGGGTACCAGAAGATATGCGCCAGCTTGCCGTGCTCATCCATCTGGCCGACCATAATCCAGGTGACGATATCGACTTCCGTGATCCAGCCCTTGGCCTGGTCGACCGGGTTGGCCGAATCGGCATGGTTGACCCGCGTAAAGGTCAGCATCACATACGGCGACAAGGCCTTGAACGTCATGCGCTTGCCGGCCACCTGGTTCAAGCTGGTGTTGATGGTGGCCTGCAGTTTGGCCAGGTCGCCCTTGACAAAGTAGCCATACATTTCGGCCTGCTTCAGCTGCAGCGGCGAGTGCATCATCACCGAGCCGCCCTGGTAGATATAAGAAGGTCTTGCCGTCATCGCCTGCTCCCGCCGGTTAGGAATGGATGTTCGATATAGTCTAGATGAAAAAGAAAGATTGACGTTATGAAATTAATTGCCGGGCCTGCCAACAAGACCCTCCCCCGCACGGCGCGCGGTGTACGATGGCGGCATGCCTAACGCACGCGCCCCGCAGACTATCGATATGCAATCCACCGCCATTACCACCGATTACGTTTCCACTTTTTCCGGCAACCGCTTCTATCCGCTGCGGCCCCATATCGACCGGGTCGCCATCGAGGATATCGCCCACGGCCTGGCCTACCAGTGTCGTTTCAATGGCCAGACGAAAACCTTTTATTCAGTTGCCCAGCACAGCCTGATCGTTGCCGGCCTGGTGCCGCCGCCGTTGCGCCTGGCCGCGCTGCTGCATGACGCGGCCGAAGCCTACCTGGGCGACATGGTCAAGCCCTTGAAAGTGCTGATGCCTGAATTTGCCGCGCTGGAAGACCGGGTGACGGCCATTATCGCTGCCACCTACGGTATCGATTTTTCCGACTACGCCCCCATCAAGCGGGCCGACCTGATCGCGCTGGCGACGGAAAAGCGCGACCTGATGCCGCATTCGGCCGAGCGCTGGGCCTATCTTGACGGCATTGCCCCCTTGCCCGCTATAATTGTTGCCATGGACCCCAGTGAAGCGAAGCAGCGCTTCCTGCAGCGCTTCGAAGAATTGCGCGCGCCCCAGGGCCGCCAACCTGGCGCCGGCTTGTTGCGCTAAGCCACGGTTTTTGCACGGTTTTTTCAGATATCCACAGCAACTGTGGATAAAGTTGTTGATAAGCCCCTCTTGACAAGCCGCAACGCCAGTATTGGTGCGGGTTTCAATAATTTGCTGAATTCGCAGGCAATTTTTTTCCTGAATATAATCAATGACTTGCAAGGCAAGCTTTGCGCTGGCGCAGTAATTTTTTGTCCATGAGGAAAAATATATTTTCTGAGCATCAGCATCGGCAGGCAACGCGCCTGCGGCCGCCGTGCCCTTTGACAAAGCGCGCACACTGGCCTAAGGTAGATGCGGCGCGCACGCTCAACGCTGGGAAATGCATGAATACAGATACTGTAAAAACCGCCAACGCGGATGATGAAGCCGACTGGCTGGTCGACGAACCGCGCAGCGAAGATGACGACGATGCTGGCCAGGCCAGTGCGCAACCGTGGCGGGTGCTGATCGTCGACGATGATGTCGATGTGCACGTGGTCACCAAATTCGCCCTCAGCCAGGCCAGCTTCGAAGGCCGCAGGCTGAGCTTCCTGCACGCCTATACGGGCGAGGAAGCACTCACCTTGCTGCGCAGCACGCAGGACATCGCCGTGGTCCTGCTCGACGTCATCATGGAAACCCAGGATGCCGGCCTGCACGTGGCGCGCCAGATCCGCGAAGACCTGCACAACAGTGCGGTGCGCATTATCCTGCGCACCGGCCAGCCGGGCCAGGCGCTCGAACACCGCATCATCATCGACTACGACATCAACGATTTCTGGTGCAAGACCGATCTCACCACGCGCAAACTGTTTACGACCGTGATTTCTTCGCTGCGCACCTACGCCAGCCTGCGCGATGCGGAACGCCAGGTAGCCGACCTGGCGGCGGCGCTGGAACACTGCATAGACCCTGCGCGCTGAGTTTCCCACCCGCACTGGATGGGCATACAGCAGTATCAGCAGCGGCCGCTGGTGCTGAAAATTTCCTGATTCCTCCGCGCAATGACGCTAAGTGGCGGATTGTTAAGCGCTTTTTCAGATATCCACACGGACTGTGGATATCTTTGTGGATAAGCGCCTATTGACAGCCCTCAAAGCCACAGCCGGTGCGGCTTTCAATAAACTGCTCAATCAAGCAGCAGAAAAATTACCGAGCAAAATCAACGACTTGCAAACCCAAGCTTCATCGCCGGAAAATTATTTCCACTGTTTCACCAACTCATCATTTGTGTATAACTGAACAGCAAGCGGCAAGACACAATGCGCGAGTTAGCGCGATGGGGAATCTTCCTGGCTGGCCGCTGTCCAATCACTCAATCACCCAATCACCCAATCACCCTATGTGCCAACGGAGACTGCCATGCCCAATGCCAATCAGGATCAGAACCAGGAACAGGATCAAGACCGCAGCGCCAGCGACGATGTCAACCCTGGCGATATCGCCCCGCCCGACACCCCGGGCACCGGCGAAGACGTATGCACCCACTGCAATGGCGTGGGCACCATGCCCGATGGCCAGGTTTGCCCCATGTGCGCCGGCAGCGGCGTGGTGATCGCCGGCATCGGCGGCGGCTAGGAAGAGATGGACAAGGTGGGGCCGGCACGGCCATAATCGGCCATGACCGAGCACCACTCCCCCACCTTCGCCGATGACGCCAGCCAGCCACGGCCAGCATCCCGATCCGATCTGTTTTTCTCGTTTACCTGGCTGGCCCTGCAGGGCTTTGGCGGCGTGCTGGCCGTAATCCAGCGCGAGATGGTCGAGCGCAAGCGCTGGCTGACGCAGGAACAGTTCCTGGAAGACTGGGCGGTGGCGCAAATCATGCCCGGGCCAAATGTGGTCAATCTGTCGCTGATGGTGGGCGGGCGCTATTTCGGCTTGTCCGGCGCGCTGGCGGCGTTGGCCGGCATGCTGGCCGTGCCACTGCTGATCGTGCTGGTGCTGGGCGTGCTCTACACGCGCTTCGGTACCGACCCGCAGCTGGCAGGCGCCCTGCGCGGCATGGCCGCCGTGTCGGCCGGCATGATTGCCGCCACCGGCGTCAAGCTGGCCGCCGCGCTGGTCAAACACCCGCTGCCGCTGTGGCTGACCTTGAGCCTGGTGGTACTGGGCGTGCTGGCGGTGGCCGTGCTGCGCCTGCCGCTGGTCTATGTGCTGCTGGTGCTGGGCGGCCTGGGCTGCACACTGACCTGGCGCAGGCTGCCGCCATGAACCCGCCATTGCAACTGGTGCTGAGCACCTCCGACTGGCTCAGCCTTTTCGGCCACTACCTGATGCTGTCCCTGATGTCGGTTGGCGGCGCCATTTCCACCACCGCCGAAATGCACCGCTTCCTGGTGGAACAGCATGGCTGGCTGACGCAGGCGCAGTTCAACGAGTCGATCGCCATCGCCCAGGCCGCACCTGGTCCCAATGTATTGTTTGTCGCACTGATGGGCTGGAACGTGGGCATGAACGCCGGCAGCACCGCCGCCGCCTGCATGGGCGTGCTGGTGACCATGGTGGGCATCATGCTGCCCAGCACCACGCTCACCTACCTGGCCGCCAGCTGGGGCCACCGCAACCGCCACCTGCGCGGCGTGCGCGCCTTCAAGCAGGGCATGGCGCCCATCGTCGTCGCCCTGCTGATTTCCACCGGCATGATATTGGGCGGCGCCAACCATAATTTCACCACCGACTGGCCGATCTGGAGTTTGTCGGTGGTGGCCGGCCTGATTATCTGGCGCACGAAAATCCACCTGCTGTGGCTGCTGGCAGCAGGCGCCGTGCTGGGATGGTATCAATTGGTGTAGTCAGACCGCCAGATGCCGTTTGACATCCTCGCCATCCATCAGCTCCGCTCCACCGCTGGCCACCACGCTGCCGCGTGACAGCACGATGAACTGGTCGGCCAGTTCACGCGCGAAATCGAAATACTGTTCGCACAGCACGATGGCGATATCGCCGCGCTGTTTCAGCAGGCGGATCACGCGGCCGATATCCTTTATTACCGACGGCTGGATGCCTTCGGTCGGTTCGTCAAAAATGATCAGCTCCGGGCTGGCCAGCAAGGCGCGCGCGATCGCCAGTTGCTGCTGCTGGCCGCCGGACAAATCGCCGCCGCGCCGCGCAAGCATTTCCTTCAGCACCGGAAACAGGTCATACACCATCTCGTCGATGCGCGAGGCCTGGTGGCCGCTTTTCACGGCCATGCCCATCAGCAGGTTTTCCTCGACCGTCAGGCGCGCGAAAATATCGCGCCCCTGCGGCACATAGGCGATGCCCAGTTTGGCCCGCGCATGCGGCGACAGTTTGGTGATGTCGCGGCCATTGAACACCACCTTGCCCTGCGCCACCGGCAGCACGCCCATCAGGCATTTGAGCAAAGTGGTCTTGCCGACGCCATTGCGCCCCAGCAAAGCCAGGCATTCGCCTTTTTTCGCCGTCAGCGACACGCCGCGCAAGGTGTGCGAGGAGCCATAGTATTGGTTCAGTTGCGTCACTTCCAGCATGTTTATCTTCCCAGGTAGACTTCGATGACGCGCTCGTCGGCTTGCACTTCATCCATGCGCCCCTGCGCCAGCACCGAACCCTCGTGCAGCACAGTGACGATGCCCTGCTGGGCGATTTCCTTGACAAATCCCATGTCGTGCTCGACCACCATGATGGAATGCTTGCCGCGCAATTCATTGAGCAGCTCGGCCGTGCGCGCGGTTTCCGCGTCCGACATGCCGGCCACGGGTTCATCGAGCAAGATCAGTTGCGGCTCCTGCATCAAGAGCATGCCGATTTCCAGCCACTGCTTTTGCCCGTGCGACAGCAGCCCGGCCAGCCGCGCCTCGTGGCCATGCAGGCGGATCAGGCGCAAGATGGCTTCGATCTTGCCTTCCTGCTCGGACGACAGGCGCGCAAACAGGGTAGTGGCGACGCGCTTGTTCATCTTCATCGCCAATTCCAGGTTGTCGAACACCGTATGCTGCTCGAACACGGTGGGGCGCTGGAACTTGCGGCCGATGCCGGCGTGGGCGATCGCGTACTCGGTCATGGTCGACAAATCCATGGTCTGGCCGAACCAGGCCGTGCCGGAGGTGGGCCGCGTCTTGCCGGTGATCACGTCCATCATGGTGGTCTTGCCGGCGCCATTCGGCCCGATAATGCAGCGCAGCTCGCCCACCGAAATATCGAGGCTCAGCTTGTTGATGGCCTTGAAGCCATCGAACGACACGGTGATGTCTTCCAGGTACAGAATCGCACCGTGGGTGGTGTCGACGCCTTCGCCCTTGACCCTGGCATAGGAGGAACCGGCTTCGCCGCTGGCCATGCCAGGTACCATGCGGATGCTCATGCGGCCTCCTCTGCCACGACGGCGGATTTCTTGCGTTTCAACTTGGCCAGCACGCCAAGGATGCCCTGCTGCATGAACAGGGTGACGACGATAAACAGCAGGCCCAGCGCGAACAGCCACAGCTCGGGCAAGGCGGCCGTAAACCAGCTTTTCAGGCCATTGACGGTAAAGGCGCCCAGGATAGGGCCGATCAGGGTGCCGCGTCCGCCGACCGCCACCCACACCACCATCTCGATGGAGTTGGCCGGCGACATTTCGGACGGGTTGATAATGCCCACCTGCGGTACATACAGGGCGCCGGCAATGCCGCACAGCACGGCGGACAGGGTCCACACGAACAGCTTGAACCACAGCGGGTTATAACCGAGGAACATCAGCCGCGCCTCGCCGTCCCGCACGCCCTGCAGCACCCTGCCCAGCTTGGAGCTGACGATGGCGCGCGCGCCGATCAGCGCGCTGACCAGAAACGCCAGGGTCAACAGGAACAGCGCGGCCTTGGTGGCGGGCGCCGTCACACTATGGCCGAGGATGGTCTTGAAGTCAGTAAAACCGTTGTTGCCGCCAAAGCCGGTATCGTTGCGGAAGAACAGCAGCATGAAGGCATACGTCATCGCCTGCGTGATGATCGAAAAATAGACGCCCTTGATGCGCGAACGGAAGGCGAAGTAGCCGAACACGAAGGCCAGCACGCCGGGCACCAGCACCACCAGCGCCATGCAGTACCAGAAGTGTTCGGTGAAGGCCCAGTACCAGGGATAGGTCTTCCAGTCGAGAAACACCATAAAATCGGGCAAGGCGCTTTGATACTGGCCCCCGGCACCGATCGCGCGCATCAGATACATGCCGTGTGCATAGGCGCCCAGCGCAAAGAACACGCCATGGCCCAGCGACAAAATGCCGGTATAGCCCCACACCAGGTCGAGCGCCAGCGCGGCCAGCGCATAGCACATGAACTTGCCGACCAGGCCGACCGTATAGGCCGACACATGCAGCGGATGGCCTTCGGCAAACATCAGGTTAAAGATCGGCAGCAAGGCCGCCACCAGGGTGAAGGCGGCAATGGCCGCCCAGACGGGCCGCGAAAACAGGCCCTGCTTGACGCGTAGAGAGGTAATCATTCGACGCTGCGTCCCTTCATGGCAAACAGGCCCTGCGGCCGGCGCTGGATAAAGATAATGATGAACACCAGGATGGCGATCTTGGCCAGCACGGCGCCCGCCACCGGTTCGAGGAATTTGTTGACTTCGCCCAGGCCGATCGCTGCGATCACGGTGCCGGCCAGCTGGCCCACGCCGCCCAGTACCACCACCATGAAGGAGTCGACGATATAGCTTTGTCCCAGGTCCGGCCCCACGTTGCCAAGTTGCGACAGTGCCACGCCACCGAGGCCCGCGATGCCGGAACCGAGGCCGAAGGTCAGCATGTCGACCTTGCCGGTGGCGACACCGACACAATCGGCCATGCGGCGGTTTTGCGTGACGGCGCGCACGAACAGGCCGAGCCGGGTTTTATTGAGGATCAGCCACACGGCCACCACCACCAGCATGGCGAACACGATAATGGCGATGCGGTTGTATGGCAGCACCAGAGACCCCAGCACCGTCACGCCGCCCGACATCCAGGCCGGATTGGCCACTTCCACGTTTTGCGCGCCAAAGATGGTGCGGACAAGCTGCATCAGGATCAGGCTGATGCCCCAGGTCGCCAGCAGGGTTTCCAGCGGCCGGCCATACAGCCAGCGGATCACCGTGCGTTCCAGCACCACGCCGACCAGGCCGGCAACAAAGAACGCCGCCGGCAGCGCCGCCAGCAGATACCAGTCCTGCATGCCCGGCAAATACGCGCGGAAGAACAGCTGGCAAAGGTAAGTGGTGTAGGCGCCTATCATCAGCAGTTCGCCGTGCGCCATATTGATGATGCCCATCAGGCCGAAGGTAATCGCCAGGCCCAGCGCCGCCAGCAGCAGCACGCTGCCCAGCGACAGGCCGTAAAAGATATTGCCAACAAATTCAGTGCGCTGCACCCGTCCTTTTATTTGCCCGATGGTGTCGACAGCGGCGATGCGCACGGCTTCGTCGGGTTCGCCCGGCTTGCCGTCGGCACCCTTGTCGAGCATCGATTGCAGCGGCGCCAGCAATCGCGCATCGCTGCTGACGGCCAGGTCCTGCACCGCCTGCTTGCGCGTGGCCGCGTCCGGCGCATGCAGGTTGGCGCTGGCGATCAGCACCTGCAGCATCTGCCTGATCTCGCCATCGCTCTCCTGCGCCAGCGCCTTGCGGATCAGCGGGATTTGCGCCGGGCTGACGGCTTTTTGCAATTCCCGGGCCGCAGCCAGGCGTTCGCCGCGCTCCGGCGCCAGCAGTTTCAGGCCCGACAAGGCGCCTTCCACCACGCCGCGCAGGCGGTTGTTGACCATCACGCCGTCGATGCCGTCGGGCGTTGCTGCGCTCTTGCCGGTAGCCGGGTCATACGCTTGCGCGCCATCGCCTTCGACGATGAGCACATCGCCACCCGGGGTGGCATACAGGGTTTCGGCCTGCAGCGCCTGCAAGACGCGGGCTGCTTCCGGCGTGGCCAGCGCGGCGATTTGGCCGACAGCGGCAACCCGCGCTTCGGGGTCGTCGCCGGATAATGGTTTCAATAGCGTGGGGTCGATGGCGGCCTGTGCCAGCGAAGAAAGAAGCAGGCAGGCGAGGGCCAGCAGTTTGGGGAGGAGCTGCATGCGCATGGGTTCCTGGGTGGAAAAGCAACTATGTTGATGAGCTTCCTTACCCCAAAGGCAAGTTCCGGGGTCAGACCCGGCGGGTCTGACCCCAGCTCTTTGCCTGGGGTCACAACTAAGTTTCGACGCGCAAGCGCTTACAACTTCTGCTTCGCCTCATTACCCTTGATAAACGGGCTCCACGGTTGTGCGCGGATCGGTTCCCTGGTTTTCCACACCACGTTGAACTGGCCGTCGGCCTTGATCTCGCCGATCATCACAGGCTTGTGCAGGTGGTGATTGGTGGCGTCCATGGTCAGGGTAAAGCCCGATGGCGCCTTGAAGGTCTGGCCACCCATGGCGGCGATCACCTTGTCGGTATCGGTCGACTTGGCTTTTTCTACCGCCTGCGCCCACATGTGGATGCCGACATAGGTCGCTTCCATCGGGTCGTTGGTGACCACCGAGCCGGCGTTCGGCAGCTTCTGCTTGACGGCGTAGGCTTTCCACTTCTTGATGAAGTCAGTATTCACCGGGTTCTTGACGGACTCGAAATAATTCCATGCCGCCAGGTGGCCCAGCAAAGGCTTGGTGTCGATGCCGCGCAGCTCTTCCTCGCCGACCGAGAACGCCACCACCGGCACGTCGGTCGCTTTCAGGCCCGCATTGCCCAGTTCCTTGTAGAACGGCACGTTCGAATCGCCATTGATGGTCGAGATGACGGCGGTCTTGCCGCCGGCCGAGAACTTCTTGATATTGGCAACGATGGTCTGGTAGTCGGCATGGCCGAACGGCGTGTAGACCTCGCTGATATCGCTGTCCTTGACGCCCTTGCTTTTCAGGAACGCACGCAGGATCTTGTTGGTGGTGCGCGGATATACATAATCGGTACCCAGCAGCACGAAGCGCTTGGCGCCGCCACCGTCCGCGCTCATCAGGTATTCGACGGCAGGGATCGCCTGTTGGTTCGGCGCGGCGCCCGTGTAGAACACATTCTTTTCCAGTTCCTCGCCCTCGTACTGCACCGGGTAGAACAGCAGGCTGTTGAGTTCCTTGAAGACCGGCAAGACCGATTTGCGCGATACCGACGTCCAGCAGCCGAACACCACCGAGACTTTATCCTGCGCCACCAGTTGGCGCGCTTTTTCGGCGAACAGCGGCCAGTTCGAGGCGGGGTCCACCACCACCGGTTCCAGCTGCTTGCCCAGCACGCCACCCTTGGCGTTGATCTCGGCGATCGTCATCAGCGCCACGTCTTTCAGCGACGTTTCGGAAATGGCCATGGTGCCGGACAGGGAATGCAGTATCCCTACCTTGATGGTGTCGGCGGCAAACGCCGACTGCGTGTAGGCCGAGGCAACCAAGGCCATTGCGCCTGCTGCTGCCGCTTTCAAGATGATGCGTCGTGACATGTGGACTCCTGAGTGTGGATGGATAGTCGAGAGGGGCATACACAGGTGTTAAAGCAGATTGCATGCCAGCATTGACAGGTTCACCACATCAAGAAAGCGCCACGGTTTGGTGCGCCAGTGATTTTGTTGCACGAAAAAAACCCGGCTGCACAAGGACTGTGCAGCCGGGCTTGGCAAATGCAAGGCGCTGGTGCTTTACCTGTCAACGCCCTTGCGTGGTGCGCGCAAACGGCGCCAGCCTTTGCGCAGCAGCGGGAACAGGATGGCAAACGCCAGCAGCCATGGCAGCAGATAGGCGAGCGCCGTGATGCCGTTGGCAGCGCCCTCGGACAGGTTCTCGGTAAAATTGCCCAACGATTGTTTGATCGGGGACCAGAATGATTTCCGACCCTCGGAACTGATATCGATCGTCAGCAAGTCAGTATCGATGCGCTGCATCAATAGCGCATTCGCGGCAGTCGCCTGCTCCAGTTCCGTCTGCACGGTAGCCAGTTCCTTGGTCACTTTGATGAGCGCATCGACATCCTTGCTCGAACGCTGTTCCAGTTCCTGCAGCTGTGTTTGATACTGTTTCAGCATGGCCAGGCGCTTGCGGCTGTCCAGCACAGGGCGGCCCAGGTCTTGCACCTTGGTGCCCTGACTCGTCACTTCGCCCGCGCTGCCAACCAGGGACACGATCTTCTTGATGCCCGTTGGCCTGGCGCGCAAATTGATGCGCGCTCGCACTTCACGCCCACTGCTGATATTGGAATCGAGCAGCACGCAGGCGTTGGCGGTATCGGCCTTGCAGGCAGCGATCACCTTTTCATATAACGCAGCAACCTGGGCCTCGCTTGTTCCTATGTCAATATTATGTTCGTAAGCAAGCAACTGTTCTTGCCTGCCCTCTACTTCCTCGACAATGCGCGTCTCGACTGGATAATGTGGTCCTTCTTTCCCCGCACAGCCGGCCAGGACGATCAAGGCCACGATCGCAGCGGCTTTGCCCAGCTTGATAGAAAATTGCATGATTTCCTTTTTATTAATATGTAATTAGGTGCATTCTATTGCCAAGTGTAAATCATTGCCAACGCGGCGAACTCCCCCCGCTTTGGCCCTGCGCCGCTAACTGGTATCATGCGGGCAAACGCTGGCCTGTTCATCGGCACCAGCCCTGCAACACACCGCGAAGCGGCCACGCCACAGCTTTGCTTGAGCATGCGCCGCCGACGCCTAAATATAAGAGAATCCATCCATCATGAGCACACCAAATCATCCGTCGTTCTGGCGCCGCATCCCGCTGGCCTTTGGCGCTTTTTTCAGCACCCTGTCCGATGGCGCGTATGCCGCCCGCGTGGAAAAGCTGAACCTGCCTGAAGCAGCGCCAGTCGCGCCGGTCGCCCCTGCTCCCGCACCGGCTCCGGTGCCTGCCGCCGCCCCCGTGATCCTGAAAGAAGCCACGCCTGACGCCGCACTGCAATTGCTGGCACTGCTGCAGCGCGAAGCGCGCCTGATCGACTTTACCCAGGAAAACCTGGCCAGCCATGCCGACGCCGATATTGGCGCGGCCGCCCGTGTGGTGCACGAAGGCTGCGCCAAGGTCATGCGCGAGTACTTCAGCATCGAACCGGTGCGTTCGGAAAACGAAGGCAGCCGCATCGTGCTGCAAGAAGGCTTTGATCCGGCTACCGTGCGCCTGACCGGCAATGTGGTCGGCTCGGCGCCGTTCAAGGGCACCTTGAGCCACCGCGGCTGGCGCGCCTCCAGCGTGCGCCTGCCGAAACTGAACGACAAGCACGACGCGTCCATCCTGGCACCGGCCGAGGTGGAACTGTGAGCGCCTTGTATGCCATCGGCATCGACCTGGGCACCACCCACAGCGCGCTGTCGTATGTGAACCTGGGCCAGAGCGACGGCGAAAAATCCGTGCACGGCGTGCTGCAAGTGCCGCAGTTATCAAACCCCGGCACCCTGGAAGAACTGCCACTGCTGCCATCGTTTGTGTATCTGCCACACGCCGACGAAGTCGCGCCAGGCGACCTGGCCCTGCCTTGGGTCACCGAAGAAGCCGAGGCACCGTTCGTGGTTGGCGAAATGGCGCGCAGCCGTGGCGCCACCACACCGATCCGCCTGGTGTCGAGCGCGAAAAGCTGGCTGTGCCACCCTGGCGTGGACCGCCGCGGGGCGATTTTGCCAAACGATGCGCCGCCGGAAGTGGCGCGCATTTCGCCGGTCACGGCCGCCACGCGCTACCTGACGCATTTGCGCCAGGCCTGGGACAACGCGCACCCTGAAGCGCCGTTTGCGCAGCAGGAAATCACCGTCACGATACCCGCCTCGTTCGACCCATCGGCGCGCGAGCTGACGATGGAAGCGGCGCAGGCGGCAGGCTACAGCAATCTGACCCTGCTGGAAGAGCCGCAAGCTGCCCTGTACAGCTGGATCCAGACCAGCGAAGGGCGCTGGCGCAAGGACGTCAAGCCGGGCGACATCATCCTCGTGGTTGACGTCGGTGGCGGCACCAGCGACTTTTCGCTGATCGCCGTGCTTGAACGCGACGGCGTGCTCGAACCGCACCGCGTCGCCGTCGGCGAACATATCCTGCTCGGTGGCGACAATATGGACCTGGCGCTGGCGCACCTGGTGGCGCGCAAACTCGCCACCAATGGCACCCAGCTGGACGCCTGGCAGATGCGCGCATTGACCTACGGCTGCCGCAGCGCCAAGGAAAGCCTGCTGGCCGACAGCGGCATGGACAGCGCGGCGATCGTGGTGCCAAGCCGTGGCTCGAAACTGATCGGCGGCTCGATCCGCACCGAACTGACGCGCGCCGAAGTATCGACCTTTATTCTCGATGGCTTCTTCCCGCAGGTGGAAGCGTCGAGCCGCCCTGCCGCGCGCACACGCGCCGGCTTGACGCAACTGGGCCTGCCGTATGCGCAGGACGCGGCCATTACGCGCCACCTGGCGGCATTTTTGGGCCGGCAAGTTGGCGCCACCGCCGAACTGGAAGGCTTTGAAAGCCGCCAGTCTGGCGAGGCCAGCTTCTTGCACCCGACCGCCGTGCTGTTCAACGGCGGCGTATTCAAGTCCGACCTGCTGGTACAGCGCATCATGGGCGCCGTCAACGACTGGCTGTACCTGGAAGGCGCGGAACCGGCACGCATGCTGGCCGGCGCCGACCTTGACCTGGCGGTGGCGCGCGGCGCCGCCTACTACAGCTATGTACGGCGCGGCCATGGCGTGCGCATTCGGGGCGGCACGGCCAGTTCCTTCTATGTGGCGATCGAGTCGGCGATGCCGGCCATCCCCGGCATGGAGCCGCCGATCCAGGCCCTGTGCGTGGCGCCGTTCGGCATGGAAGAAGGCAGCGAACTGGAACTGCCGGGCCAGCAATTCGGCCTGGTGGTGGGCGAACCGGTGCACTTCCGTTTCTTTGCCTCGTCGACCCGTCGCAATGACCAGATCGGCGACCTGCTCGACTTCTGGGGTCCCGAAGAACTGCAGGAACTGAGCGAGATCCAGGCCACCCTGTCAGCCGAAAACCGCCAGGCCGGCGACGTGGTGCAAGTGAAACTGCATGCACGCGTGACGGAGGCGGGAACGCTTGAGCTTTTGGCTGTATCGCCTGACGGCGCCGAGCGCTGGAAGGTGGAATTCGACGTGCGCGGCACAGTACAGTAAATGGCCAAGGCCAAGGCTCCGGTTTCTTATCTGGTCGGCATCGACCTGGGCACCACCAATACGGTGGTCGCATATGCTGACGCCAGCGATACGGCATCCGGCATCAAGCTGTTCGAGATCGAGCAGCTGCTGGCGCCGGGCGAAGTGGGGCCGCGCGCCCTGCTGCCGTCCTTGCGCTACCACCCGGCCGAAGGCGAGCTGGCGCAGGACGAACTGCGCCTGCCCTGGTCGGCACCGGACGTCGCTGGCGTAAATAACGCCGTCACGGGCACGCTGGCGCGCGTGCTGGGCGGCCAGGTGCCGGGCCGGCTGGTGGCCAGCGCCAAGAGCTGGCTGTCGCATGCCAATGTCGACCGCCACGCGCCCATCCTGCCGTGGGGCGCCGAGGGCGATGTAGCGAAGGTCTCGCCGGTGGCCGCCAGCGCCAGCTATCTGGCCTATGTGCGCGCCGCCTGGAATGCGCGCTTTCCCGAGGCACCGCTCGAGCGCCAGGAACTGGTACTGATGATACCCGCCTCGTTCGACGAAGGCGCGCGCGCCCTGACCCTGGAAGCGGCCAGGCTGGCCGACTTGAATACGCTCAAGCTGGTGGAAGAACCGCAAGCTGCTTTTTATGACTTTTTGCACCGCCACCGCGACGACTTGCCGACGCAGCTGGCGCGCACGCGCCGCATCCTGGTGGTTGACGTGGGCGGCGGCACCACCGACTTCAGCCTGATCGATGTCGATCTCGATGAACAGGGCGAACCGCAGTTCACGCGCAGCGGCGTGGGCAACCATCTGATACTCGGTGGCGACAATATGGATCTGGCGCTGGCGCATCTGGTGGAAACGCGGATGTCGGCCGGCCTGGACGGCGGCATGAAACTGTCGGCCGCACGGCTGTCGCAGCTGATGGAGCGCTGCCGCGCCGCCAAGGAAGTGCTGCTGTCCAGCGATGCGCCGGACCGGGCGACGGTCACCCTGCTCGGTTCAGGTTCGCGCCTGATTGGCGGCACGCGCTCGGTCGACCTCACGCGCGAGGAAGTGGCCAGCATGGTGGTCGACGGCTTTTTCCCGCTGGTGGAAGCGTCCGACACAGCCAGGAAGGGCCGCGCCGGCATCGTCGAATTTGGCCTGCCCTACGCCCAGGATGCGGCTATTACGCGCCACCTGGCGAGCTTTTTGCAGCAGCATCCGGGCGAACTGCCCGACACCTTGCTGCTGAACGGCGGCGTGTTCCGCGCCGACGCGCTGGCGCGACGCCTGGCCGACACGCTGACGCACTGGCGCGGCGCGCCAATCACCGTGCTGCACAACGATAACCCCGACGTGGCGGTGGCGCGCGGCGCCGTCGCCTATGCGCTGGCGCGCCGTGGCCAGGCGCCGCGCATCGCCGGCGGCTCGCCGCGCAGCTACTTCCTGGTGCTGGGCGACGCCGGCAAGGATCAGCGCGCCGTCTGCATCCTGCCGCGCGGTGCAAACAGCGGCGAGGAAGTCCGCCTGCTTGAGCGCCGCTTCGCGCTGCGCCTGGGGCGGCCGGTGCGCTTTCACCTGGCGTCATCCACAGGCGAAACCGGCACGCCGCCGCAGTTGGGTGACCTTGTCGACTTGGGCGACGGAGACTTCGTGCGCCTGCCGCCGCTGGCCAGCGTGCTGCACGATCCCGACCACCCAAACGACAAGCGCGAAATCACGGTGCAGCTGGCTACCGTAATGACCGAAGTAGGCACGCTGGAAGTGCACTGCGTGGCCGAGGAACAGGCCAGCTTGCGCTGGCTACTGGAATTCCAGCTGCGCGACGAGGAGGACATGGACAGCGAGGTATCGACCGTCGCGCCGCGCGTAAAAGAGGCGGTCGACAAGATCGAGCGCATTTTCGGTGGCAAGGCGCAAAAAGTCACGCCGAAGGAAGTGCGCCAGCTGCGCCAGCACCTGGAACAGGGCCTGGGCGGGCGCGAAGGCTGGGATACCGCGCTGCTGCGCCAGCTGTTCGACGCCCTGCTGCAGCGCAATCGGGGCCGGCGCCGCTCTGCCGAACATGAGCGCGTGTGGCTGAACCTGGCCGGCTGGTGTTTGCGCCCCGGCTACGGCGACGCGCTCGATTCCTGGCGTATCGAGCAGTTGTGGGCCATGTTCGACAGCGGCGTGCAGCACCACAAGGACAGCCAGGTCTGCGCTGAATGGTGGACCCTGTGGCGCAGGGTCACCGGTGGCCTGGACCCCAGCCAGCAGCTGCGATTGCTCGACGACTTCGCCTTCAACCTGCAGGCCGATGCAGCCCAGCGCGGCAGCCGCCCAGTCACGCTGGTCAACGGCAGCGACGACGACATGCTGCGCCTGGGTGCCTCCTTGGAACGCATCCCCGGCAGCTACAAGGCCGAAGTGGGCGCCTGGTTGCTGAAACGGCTGGAAAAACCGAAAAACCGGACCGACGCCGGCGACGCACACAGCCTGTGGGCGCTGGCCCGGGTCGGCGCGCGCCAGCCTTTCCATGGCAGCGCGCATGAAGTGGTGGACGCCGAAACCGCGTCGGCATGGCTGGACCGGCTGCTGGCGCTGGACTGGAAAAAAACCGAAGCGGCCGCCTTTGCCAGCGCCCATATCGCGCGCATGACGGGCGACCGCTCGCGCGATATCGGCGATGCGCAGCGGACCACGATTATTGCCAGGCTCAAGGGCGTCGGCGCGCCCGAGAACTGGGTGGCGATGGTGCGCGAGGTAGTGCAGCTCGACGAGGCGGCTACCCGCCGCATTCTCGGGGAGGCACTGCCGCCGGGATTGAAGCTGCTCACCTGACACGCAAACGTCCATGATCATCGTCTTCGACGCCCAGTGCCTGCTGTGCAACGGCTGGGTCAAGTTCCTGCTGAAACATGACCGGCGCGCCGTGTTCCGCTTTGCCGCCATGCACAGCGAGGCGGGCAAAACCTTGCTGGCTGGCGCGGGGCTGCGGATCGATCGTCTGGAAACCTTGCTGCTGGTCGACGGCCAGCGCAGCTGGCAACATACGGCCGCCATCCTGCGCGTGCTGCACCAACTGGGCTGGCCATGGCGGCTGGCGTGGCTGTTCTGGCTGGTGCCGGCCCCTCTGCGCGACGGGCTGTACCGGCTGATTGCGCGCAACCGCTACCGTTTGTTTGGCCATGCCGATGCATGCCTGATGCCGGCCAAAAATGACGCGCACCGCTTCCTCGACTGAGTAAATCGTCGGCAACAGGCGGCTTGACCGGTGGTCGGATTACGCGGCGCGGCGCGCCGCAAATCCGACCTACACCAGCGCAATGATGAACAGAATGACCGCCAGCGGCGCCTGCACCAGCACGATGCCCGGATGGGTGCGGCGCAGCTGGGCCCAGACGTTCAGGCCCGGCACTTCTTCGTGCGGATGGTGCGCTTCGTCGCGCAGCGACATGGCGTGCAGGAACATGCCGGCGATCAGGGGGCCGGGATTGACCCACCAGCCCTGCTCCAGCAAGCCGTGCGACAGGTAGACGGCCAGCACGCCGATCAGCACCGGCGAAGCCCACACCACGGCCAGAATAACGCGGATGCCATAGAACTCGGCCAGGGTGCCCATCTGGTGCAGCCTGCCGATATCATGGTCTTCCATGCGCTTGTCGATCGCCAGTTCGGCGCGGCCATACAAGGTCCACAACCCACCGAACAAACAGCCCAGCAGGATGCCGATAAAGATATCGGCCGCGAACACCGCGTATTTGTTGACGTCGGCCGTGCCGATGCCCAGCGAGGTGTGGGCGGCCGCATGCAGGTGCAGGCTGGCCTGTTCGCCTTCGGCCGTGGTGTAGCGGTCGCGCACATCATACGTGCTGCCGATATACACCACGTTCTTGCGCAGGGCGTTGTCCGCCACTCCCGCCTTGCCATCGATCAGTTTGACACGCGTGCGCGTGGGGTCGAGGAATTCCGGCGCCACGGCCGTCGGGTGGAATGGTGCGGTGACGGCGTTCTGTTCCTTGGCATCCTTGGCGTCGCCATGGATCACTGGTTCGAACGCCCAGCGGGCCAGTTCCTTTTCGCTGTTGGTACGCCTGGCCAGTTGGCACACGCGGTCGGCCAGCGCCACCACTTCCTTTTGCTCGGACAAGACGGCCGGAATCGGCTGTTTTTGCTCCTGCTCCTTGACGCCATGCGCCAGCTCGAAGGCGACAGCGGCCAGCACCGGGCTTTTCACTTCGATGCGCGTGACGGCGCCCATGCGCTCGCGGATGCGGGCGCTGGCGAAATGCACGCCAGCGGCGCAGCGTTCGCGTATCCACGGCAGGTTGGCGTTCTGGTCCGACTGTTCGGGCAGGATCAGCACCAGTTGCTGGCCGCCCTGGGCAAGCTTGTCGAGCAGGCTGTCGAGCGGACGTTCGCCTGCCTTATGCTGTTCATACACGGCCGGCGCCAGGTCCAGATCGATCGCCAGCACCTTGCTGCCGCGCGCGGCCGCGCTGGCGATCAGCTGCTCCAGGCGCGAGCGCTCCAAAGGTTCGCGCTCGTCGAACACCTTTTCAAACGCGGGCTGGTCGATCTCGATAATGCCGGGCCGGTATTTTTCGCCTTGATCGGTGCGTTCGCGCACGATCTGTCCGTGCTCGGCGCTGGCGCGCAGCATGGCCGCATCGAGCCATTCGAGCACATGAAAACCTTCCAGCATCAGCATCACGGACGCGATCAGGGTTGCGCCGATAATATGGTGCAGCAAATGCGTGCCCGTCAGCTTGAAGGCGTGGCCCACTTGCACAAAGGGCCACAGCAGGCGTTTTCCCAAACTCAGCCTTGGCGGCGGTGGCGGTGCGGCGTGGTCGTCGGCATTCATGGTGTTTCTGTCTTTCCGAAGCTTGCTTCTTGATTAATAGTTAGTAACGACAAGAATATAGTATTGCAATAGTGCTCAGAGGCAGCGCACCTTTGGCGCGCACCTTGGCATCCTATGCTGCGCCGCAGGATGCGCGCCGCGCCGCTTCATGCTACAAACAGCACATAAAAAAGGAGACCGCCATGCCCTATGTGCGCCAGACTACGCATCTCGACCGGGTCCGCAACCTGATCGCCGGCCGCATTGCCGATCCCGCAGGCGCTGCTGACGTGGCGCGCCTGGCTTCTTCCTACCGCCGCTCGCTTGACGACTACCGGCTCGACCCGGCTTCCACCACCGGTCCGCGCATATTGACCGGCGGCGAGCTGCGCGCGGTCCAGCAGGCCGAGGAAGGCTTCTTGCGCTCGACCGGCCAGTGCCTGCCGCGCCTGCACGCCATGGTGCGCGAAGCGGGCTACTGCGTGATCCTGGCCAATGCGCACGGCGTGACCATCGATTACGTGGTCGACCAGGAACAGCGCAAGCATTTCAAGAAGGCCGGCCTGTATCCGGGTTCGTGCTGGTCCGAAAACGAGGAAGGCACTTGCGGCATCGCCTCGGTGCTGCTGGACCATGAAGCGATCACCGTGCACAAGACCGACCATTTCCGCGCGGCGTTCACGGGCTTGACCTGCAGCGCGGCGCCGATCTTTTCGCCGCACGGCGAGTTGATCGGCGTGCTCGATGCCTCGGCCCTGGCCTCGCCCGACGCACGCGACAGCCAGCGCCTGGTCAGGCAGCTGGTGCGGCAAAGCGCGACCGTGATCGAGGATGGCTTTTTCCTGAAATCGTACAGCCACTGCTGCATCGTGCTGGCGCACCGCAACCGCCATTTCGTCGAAGTGCAGCCTGAAATGCTGCTGGCCATCGATGAACATGGCGACGTGGTGGCGGCCAACCGTTGCGCGCGGCAAGTCATCCCCGCCCTCGATGCCCTGCCGCGGCCCGTGGGCGACGTGCTGGAAGTGCGTGCCGAACGCCTGTTCGATGCGCGAGCGGGACAAAACCTGCTGTCGCTGCGCGTGGCTGGCGCCGGCAACTGGTTGCACGCACGTGTGCGCGCTCCCGTGAAAACGGCGTCCCTGCGCAGCCGCCTCAAAAGCGTCCAGCAAGCACCGGCTCCCGACTACACGAACGAGGAAGTGGCCGAACGCACGCGCATCGTGCAGGCGATGACGCAATCGAAATGGCGGCCATTGACCGCAGCGGCCATGCTGGGCGTATCGCGCGCCACCCTGTACCGGCGCCTCAAGCACTTCGGGATCGTGCCGCCACACAGACAATAGCTACTCCGGTCCGGTGAGACTTTTGTCTCATGGCCGCTCGTGCTGCAATGCGCAATGCGGGCTCCGATCGTGCGTGATACAACATCGTCAGCGGTGCAGTGAACCTGCAAACCGCATTCCATCATCACGACATGAGGAGACACAATGACGACCAATCCACATCAACATATGGTGGCTGCCCTGCTGGAGCAGCTTGAAGGGGCCTTGCGCGCCGGCGACAACGACGGCGCAGCGCAGCTGTTCGAAGAAGACGGCTACTGGCGCGACCTGGTGCTGTTTACCTGGAACCTGAAGACCCTGGAAGGCCGCGCACAGATCGCCGCCATGCTGGCGTCCCAGCTGTCCAGCGTGCAGCCGGTCACCATCCGTATCGCCGACGGCGAACAGGCCAGCGAGGCGGCAGGGGTCACGCAATGCTGGATCACGGTGGAGACCAGTCTGGCGCGCGGCGTGGGGTTTGTGCGCATCCGCGAGGGCAGGATCTGGACCCTGCTTACCACCATGAGCGAGCTGAAAGGCTTTGAAGAAGCCAAGGGTGGCCGCCGGCCGATGGGCGCCGAACACGGTGCGCACACCAACCGCAGCAGCTGGCTGGAGCAGCGCGAGCGCGAAGCGGCCGAACTCGGCTACGGGCGCCAGCCGTATTGCGTGATCATCGGCGGCGGCCAGGGCGGCATCGCGCTTGGCGCCCGCCTGCGACAGCTGAACGTACCAACCATCATCATCGAAAAAAATGCCCGCCCCGGCGACAGCTGGCGCAAGCGCTACAAGTCCTTGTGCCTGCACGATCCGGTCTGGTACGACCATATGCCGTATATCCCTTTCCCCGATAACTGGCCCGTCTTCACGCCGAAGGACAAGGTTGGCGACTGGCTGGAAATGTACACCAAGGTCATGGAGCTGAACTACTGGGGTTCGACCACCTGCGAGTCGGCCAGTTTCGATGACGCCACCGGCGAGTGGACCGTCAAGGTGGTGCGCGATGGCCAGCCGGTCACCTTGAGCCCGAAGCAGCTGGTGCTGGCCACCGGCATGTCGGGCAAGGCGAACATGCCCAAATTCAAGGGCATGGACGTATTCCAGGGCGAGCAGCAGCACTCGTCGCAGCATCCGGGACCGGACGCCTATGTCGGCAAGAAGGTGGTGGTGATTGGCGCGAACAATTCGGCCCACGATATCTGCGCGGCACTATGGGAAGCGGGGGTGGACGTCACCATGGTGCAGCGCTCGTCGACCCATATCGTGAAATCCGATTCGCTGATGGACCTGGCGCTGGGCGACCTGTATTCCGAACGCGCGCTGGCAGCCGGCATGACGACGGCCAAGGCCGACCTGACGTTTGCCTCGATCCCGTACAAAATACTGGCCGACTTCCAGAAGCCCGTGTTCAAGGCGATCCGTGAGCGCGACGCCGACTTCTATGCGCGGCTCGAAGAAAAAGGCTTCATGCTGGACTTCGGCGATGACGACTCAGGCCTGTTCATGAAATACCTGCGCCGTGGTTCCGGCTACTACATCGACGTCGGCGCCTCCGAGCTGGTGGCCGACGGCAAGATCAAGCTGAAAAGCGGCGTCGGCGTGACCGAGCTGAAGGCGCATTCCGTGGTGCTGACGGACGGCACCGAACTGCAGGCCGACCTGGTGGTGTATGCCACCGGCTATGGCTCCATGAACGGCTGGGCAGCCGACCTGATCTCGCCGGAAGTGGCCAACAAGGTGGGCAAAGTCTGGGGCCTGGGCTCAGCCACCACCAAGGACCCTGGCCCATGGGAAGGCGAACAGCGCAATATGTGGAAACCGACGCAGCAGCAGGCGCTGTGGTTCCATGGTGGAAATTTGCACCAGTCGCGCCATTATTCGCAGTATCTGTCGCTGCAGCTGAAGGCGCGGATGGAAGGGCTGGACACACCCGTGTACGGGCAGCAGCAGGTGCATCACCTGTCGTAACCGCAAATTCACGACAGGCGAAAAAAATGGCGGCGGACCATCGGCCCGCCGCCATTTTTTCAATTCAAGACAATTACTCTTTGACCGATTCGATCGCAAACGTCAGGGTCACTTCATCGCTGACGGCTGGCGCATATTTGCCGGCATTGAATTCCGAGCGCTTGATCTGGGCCGTGGCGTTGGCGCCGCAAGCGTCTTTTTTCAGCATCGGGTGCGGTGCGCAGTTGAACGAGGTGACGGTCAGGGTAACTGGCTTGGTCACGCCTTTCAGGGTCAGGTTGCCGTCGACGGTGGCCAGCTTGTCGCCCTTGAAGTTGAACTTGGTCGACTTGTAGGTGGCGACCGGAAACTTGGCGGTGTCGAGGAAGTCTTCGCCCTGGATGTGGGTGTTGAACAGGGTCGAGCCGGTATCGACCGATTTGGTGTCGATCAGCACTTCGACCGAACCGGTCTTGGCGGCGCGGTCCAGGGTGATCTTGCCGGTGGTGTTATTGAAACGGCTTTGCTGGGTCGAAAAACCCATGTGGCTGTATTCAAAACGCGGGAAGGTGTGGCTGCCATCGATGACATACACTTCCGGTGCGGCAAAGGCGGACAGCGAGAAGCCGGCGGCGGCGATAAAGGCGAGCAGTTTTTTCATGTTCAATTCCTGAAAGTGTGGATTAAGGTAAAACCGCAAGCAGCTCGCCTGCATGATTGCAATCGGGCTGGCTGGAGTGGCTTCTGATGCAACGATTATGCATGGCATGAAGATCGATGTAAAACGGAAAATTTACCTAGTTAGCATCGAAAAAATCGATAGTAAGAGCAAAATCCCCACGGCACCGGCCTCTGCTATCGATTATTGACCGCGCTGCCGAAAAACTCCACCAACTTAAATGAGAATGATTCTTGTTATTATTGTGGGTGCTTGCTATCATCCCTGCCTTTTGCCGCGCCTGCAATATCGCGCCGCATCCTCCATAATATCGAGACCTGAAGCGAGCCCTACGCATATGACCGCAATGACTGCACTGACAGCTGCCACCCCGGACTCCACCGATGCGCGCGCCACCACCAGCCCTGCCCTGCCGCGCAGCGCGCGCCTGAAGGCCGACACCTCGGCCACCCACGACGTGCTCGACAAGCGCATCATGGCCAGCGCGCCGTTCGACAACCAGCAAAACTATGCGCGCTTCCTGCAGGCGCAATATGCTTTCCTGCGCGATGTCGACGCCCTGTACGACCATGCCGGCCTGGCCGCCCTGCTGCCCGACCTGGAACAGCGCCGCCGCTACGCCAGCATCGCGGCCGACCTGCGCGACCTCGATGCCGCCCTGCCGGTGGACTCGCCGACGCCGCCGTTCGATGCGCAGCTGGACCTGGCCACCGCGTTGGGCTGGCTGTATGTCAGCGAAGGCTCGAAGCTGGGCGCGGCCGTGCTGTACAAACTGGCCGGCAAGATCGGCCTCGATGAACACTTTGGCGCGCGCCACCTGGCCGGTCATCCGGACGGGCGCGCACGCCACTGGCGCGAATTCACCGCCGTGCTGGACGCGGCGCCGCTGGACCTCGATGGCGAAGCGCGCCTGATCGAAGGGGCCCGCGCCGCCTTCATGCGCATGCACGGCCACGTCGAGGCGCAGGGACTATGAGCGACGCGGGTCCATCGGCGGTAGCACCGGCCGTGCGCGAAGCGCATGGCGCGCGCCTGCGCCGCTGGGCCTGGACGGCGGCCGGCATGCTGATGGTGGCGCTGGGGATCATTGGCGCCATGCTGCCGGTCATGCCCACCACGATTTTCCTGATCCTGGCGCTGGCCTGTTTCAGCCGCGCCTCGCCGCGCCTGGAACACTGGCTGCTGCACCATCCGCGTTTTGGCCACCCCTTGCGCCAGTGGCGCCAGCACCGTGCCGTCTCGCGCCGCGGCAAGGCCATGGCGGCGCTGGGCATGGCGATCGGCTTTGTCGCCATGTGCCTGGGACACCCGCCATGGTGGGTGATCGCCATGGTCGGTGCGATGGAGCTTGGCGTGCTGGTCTATCTGCTGCGCCGTCCGGAAGGCCCGGCGCCAGCCGCCTCGCCCGCCGAAGCAGAATCTGCCCCGGCGCCACCGGTGGTCGAGCACTAAACGCCGCTTCCTGCCGGCACCCCCCTGGCAAGGCGCATCGCCGCACGCTTCCCGCCTGCGAATATTGCCCCGGCAAACAGCCAGCCTGATTTAGCGATCTGAATTTAATTCGGCAAACAATCGCTGCGTCTGCTTTTCGCTGCCTGAAACGCCGCCATAGACATTATTTGCATATCCAAAGCAAGATTCTGTCGTTGGCGCAATAACGCGATCGGGTATACTACGCAACCGACGTCGCATGGCCGCTATCCGCCGCCTCAGCACGGGCACTGCCAGCGCCACGACGCGCCAATAATAAAAGGAACAGCATGACCACACCATCCCGCCCGCCGGTGATCCGCATCGAAGGCGCGAACAAGACCTTCGCGCTGCCCAAGGGCCAACAATTCCATGCGGTCAAGGACGTCACGCTCGATGTCTACCCTGGCGATATCTTTGGCCTGATCGGCAAGAGCGGCGCCGGCAAATCGACCCTGCTGCGCCTGATCAACCTGCTCGAACGCCCGGACAGCGGCACCATCACCGTGGCCGGCCGTGAACTGACCAGCCTGGGCAAGAAGGAACTGCGCGATGCGCGCCAGAATATCGGCATGATCTTCCAGCAGTTCAACCTGCTGCAAAACGCCACCGTGTTCGACAACGTCGCCTTCCCTTTGAAAATCCATGGCACGGCCAAGGGCGAGCAGATCGCCGCCCGCGTCGAGGAATGCCTGGCGCTGGTCGGCCTGTCCGACAAGCAGCACAGCTATCCGGCGCAGTTGTCGGGTGGCCAGAAACAGCGCGTGGCGATTGCGCGCGCGCTGGCCAGCCACCCGGACGTGCTGCTGTGCGATGAACCAACGTCGGCGCTGGACGCCGAAACCACGCGCGCGCTGCTGGGCACTTTGCGCGACATCAATCAGCGCCTGGGCGTGACCATCGTGTTCGTCAGCCATGAATTGTCGGTGCTGGGCGCCATCTGCAACCGCGTGGCGGTGGTGGAAAACGGCGCGATTGCCGAACAGTTTGAACTCGCCGACACCGCCACCCCGCGCAAGACGGCGCTGGGCCGCGAACTGGCCTACTACGGCACCGAAGCATTTGAAGCGACTGCCTGGAAGGACGCAAGCCATGTTTGAAGAATCGATCAATAACGTCGTCGCCCTGCTGCCGGAAATCTGGGTGGCCCTCGGCCAGACCATGACCATGCTGGGCATTGGCCTGACCGCCGCCATCCTGATCGGCGGCCCGCTGGGCGTGCTGCTGTTCCTGGTATCGGAAAACCAGTCGCTGGAAAACCGTCCGCTGTCGATGATCCTCGGCTGGCTGGTCAATACCGTGCGCTCGTTCCCGTTCATAATTCTGCTGGTCGCGCTGACGCCATTTACGCGCGTGATCGCCGGCACCTCGATCGGCCCGCTGGCCGCCGCGGTACCGCTGTCGTTTGCCGCAATTCCCTACCTGGCGCGCCTGGTCGAACAGAATCTGCGCGAAGTGCCGCGCGGCGTGATCGAAGCGGCGCACGCCATGGGCGCCTCCGAAATGCAGATCATCGTGCGCGTGCTGCTGGTCGAAGCGCGCTCCGGACTGGTGCTGGCCCTGACCGTGCTGTCGATCAGTTTCCTGTCCTATTCGGCCGTGGCCGGCGTGGTCGGCGGCGGCGGCATTGGCGACCTGGCCATCCGCTACGGCTACTACCGCTTCGAAACCGACATCATGGTCGTCACCGTGGCCATCTTGATCGTGCTGGTGCAGATCATCCAGTTCGCCGGCACCCGCATCGCCAAGCGCCTCGACAAACGTTAATCCAAATTTGAATCAAGGGAATCACATGAACACCATCCGCCGCAACCTGCTCGCCGCCACCGTCGGCCTGGCCCTGGCCTTTTCGGCCCACGCAAAAGACCCGAAGGAAATCGTTATCGGCACCAGCGCCGGCCCGTATGGCGACCAGCTGAAGATCGGCATCAAGCCTATCCTGGAAAAACAGGGCTACAAAGTCAAGATCGTCGAATTCAACGACTACGTGCAGCCGAACTACGCGCTGGCCGAAGGCTCGCTGGACGCCAACGTGTTCCAGCACATCGTTTATCTCACCAAGTTCGCCACCGATAACAAGCTGGCCATCACGCCCTTGATCACCGTGCCGACGATTCCGATTGCCATGTACAGCAGCAAGCACAAGGCCCTGACCGAGATCAAGGACGGCGCCACCATCGCCATGCCGAACGACCCGACCAACCAGGCGCGCGCGCTGGTGGTGCTCGACAAGATGGGCTGGATCAAGCTGAAACCGAACGTCGACCCGCTGCGCGCCTCCGAGCGCGACGTGGCAGCCAATCCAAAAAAACTGAAACTGGTGCCACTGGAAGCGGCGCAGCTGCCGCGCGCGCTGGCCGATACCGACTTCGCCTTTATCAACGGCAACTTCGCCCAGGCGGCCGGCATCAAGCTGACCAGCGCCCTGGTGGCCGAGAAAATCTCGGACAGCTATATCAACCTGGTGGCGATCCGCACGGCCGACAAGGGCAAGCCTTGGGTGAAAGACCTGGAAGCGGCCTACCGCTCGCGCGCCTTTCTGGACGTGACCAACAAGCATTTTGCCGGCTACGAGAAGACCGATTACCAGGTCGCGCTGGAAAAGACGCTGAAAAAGTAATCCTGCAACCTCGCTGGCGCCCCTCCTTCCGGTCTTTTGATACGCTCGATGCCTGTCAGCTGACCAGAAGGAGATCCCATGTTCCCCGTTTTCAAACTCGCACGACTCATGCCGCTTGCCGCCGCCATTACGCTGGCCGCCGGCTGCGCCAGCACCGCCCCCACTTCGTCAAAAGCCTCCCTGACCAATACCTACTGGAAGTTGACCGAACTCGATGGCGCGCGCGTCAGCATGACGCCGGAACAGGAACGCGAAGTACGCATCACGCTGGACGACAACGGCAAGGTCACAGGTTTCACGGGCTGCAACCGGGTGATGGGCGGCTATACGGTGGCGGCTGATGTGCTGCGCTTTACGCAATTGGCCGGCACGCGCATGATGTGCCCACCGCCGGCGATGCAGCTGGAAAGCGCCGTGCTGGCCAATCTGAACAGCGTGACGGGCTTTCGCATCGAGGGCGAGCAGCTGATACTGCTCAAGGACGGCGCGCCGGTGGCCCGCTATGAATCCGTCTACCTGAAATAAAAACGCACTGCCGCTACAATGGCTTTCACCCTACTTTTGGAAGGAAGCCATGTCCGCCGTTCCCGCATCCCCACCTTCGGCAGCCGCCGGCCGCTACCGCGCTTTTCTGTTCGACATGGACGGCACGGTGATCAATTCCATCGCTGCCGCCGAACGTATCTGGGGCCTGTGGGCCACGCGCCAGGGCCTGGACGTGGCCACATTCCTGCCCACCATCCACGGCGCGCGCTCGGTCGACACGATCACCCGGCTGGCCCTGCCCGGCCTCGATCCGCGCCACGAAGCGCAGGGCATCACGGATGCCGAGATCATCGATGTGGAAGGGATTATTGAAATCGCCGGCGCCCAGCGCTTTTTGCAGTCGCTGCCGCCCGCACAGTGGGCCATCGTCACCTCGGCGCCGCGCGCGCTGGCCGTGGCGCGCCTGAAAGCGGCCGGCATGCCGGTGCCCGCCGTGATGGTAACGGCCGAAGATGTCAAGGCAGGCAAACCCAAGCCGGACTGCTATTTGCTGGCTGCGGAAAAACTGGGCGTGTCACCCGCCGACTGCCTGGTGTTCGAAGACGCCTCGGTCGGCATCGAAGCCGGTGAAGCGGCCGGCGCCAAGGTGATGGTGATCAGCGCCACGCATGCGCATCCGCTGGCCACGCGCCATCCGTCAATCGCCAGCTATGAAGCAATGGTGGCCACCGTCGATGAAGACGGCTTTATCGTGCTGGCGCAGTCGGCTGCAGCACCCGCCCCAGAATAGACTGCTCCAGCGCCGCAAATGCCGCACTGCCCCGCTGGCGCGGGCGCGGCAGGTCGACCTGCACGTCCAAGGTGATCTGCCCATCCTCGATCAGCAGCACGCGATCTGCCAGCGCCACCGCTTCGGCCACGTCGTGCGTGACCAGCACGGCGGTAAAGCCGCGCGCCAGCCACAGCGACTCGATCAGCTGCTGCATCTCGATGCGGGTCAGCGCATCGAGTGCCCCCAGCGGTTCATCGAGCAGCAGCAGCTGCGGTTCATGCACCAGCGCGCGCGCCAGTGCCACGCGCTGCTTCTGGCCGCCCGACAGCGCCGCCGGCCACTCGTCGGCCCGTTCCGCCAGCCCCACCGTCCACAAGGAAGCCGCTGCCGCGCCCACGCCGCGCGGCAAACCGAGGGCGACGTTTTCCAGCACGGTTTTCCATGGCAGCAGCCGCGCTTCCTGGAACATGATGCGGATATCGGGTTCGGTCTTGCCCGAGCCCACCGTGATCGAGCCCTGGTCGATGCTTTCCAGGCCGGCGATCGAGCGCAGCAAGGTGCTCTTGCCGCAGCCGCTGCGCCCGACGATGGCGACGAATTCACCGGCTTCGAGCTTCAGGTCGACATTTTTCAGCACCGGGCGCGTGGTGTAGGACTTGCTCAGGTTCGTCAGCGACAGCGGCACGCCGCTGCGCTCAAGCGGCGCCAGTGGCGCCACCCTGGCGCGTACGGGAGCGGCCAAGTCATCCTGCGCAAAGTGGGAAAACAAATCCGTTTCAATCTGGATCGGAGCTAACAGCATGATGATTCCTTCTTAACGGTAGGCGGGATTCCAGCGCAAACAGTGTTTCTCCAGGCGCCGTGAAAACAGGTCGGCAGCCTTGCCCAGCAAGGCGTACAGCAGGATACCCACCAGTACCACATCCGTTTGCAAAAATTCACGCGCATTCATGGTCATGTAACCGATGCCGGCCTGCGCCGAAATGGTTTCGGCAACGATCAGCAGCACCCATACCAGGCCCAGCGAAAAGCGCACGCCGACCAGAATCGACGGCATGGCGGCCGGCAGGATCACGTCGCGGTACAGGGGCCAGCCGGACAAGCCGTAGCTTTTGGCCATTTCGATCAGACCCTGGTCGGCCGAGCGGATGCCGTGGAAGGTATTGAGGTAGACGGGGAAGAATACGCCGACGGCCAGCAGGAACAGTTTCGCTGTTTCGTCGATGCCGAACCACAAAATCACCAGCGGGATCAGGGCCAGCGCCGGGATATTGCGTACCATCTGCAAGGTGGTATCCAATAAGGTTTCGGCATGGCGAAAACTGCCCGTCAACAGCCCCAGCAGCAGGCCCAGGCCGGCGCCCACGCCAAAGCCGACGGTGGCGCGCCACAAACTGGTCTTCAGGTGCAGCCACAATTCGCCCGACTCGGCCAGGGACCAGAAGGCTTTTGCCACCGCCCACGGTTCGGGCAGGATGCGGCTCGACAACCAGCCCAGCTGCGACGCCAGTTGCCAACCCAACAGCAGCGCCACCGGCAAGGCCCATGGCGCCAGGTTGTCGCGCCAGGGATTGGGCGCAGCCTTGATGGTTGGCGCCGCCATCTCAGGCCGCCTTTTTCTGGCTTGCCGCCGGCACGATATTGCTGGCCATGACTTCGCCGAACGGGCCGGAGAGGGACTGCTCGCCGACGGCCTTGCCCTTGCCCAGCAGCGGAAATACCAGTTCGGCAAAGCGGTAAGATTCTTCCAGGTGCGGGTAGCCCGAAAAGATGAAGGTGTCGATGCCCAAGTCCGCATACTCCTTGATGCGCGCCACCACCGTTTCGGCGTCGCCGACCAGGGCCGTGCCGGCGCCGCCGCGCACCAGGCCCACGCCGGCCCACAGGTTGGGCGACACTTCGAGCTTGTCGCGGTTGCCGCCGTGCAGGGCTGCCATGCGCTGCTGGCCGACCGAATCCATCTTGGAAAACGCCGCCTGTGCCTTGGCGATGACTTCGTCGTCGAGGTGGCTGATCAGTTCATCGGCCGCGCGCCAGGCCAGTTCGTTGGTTTCTCGCACGATCACATGAAGGCGGATGCCGAAGCGCACCGTGCGGCCTTTTTTTGCGGCGCGCGCGCGGATGTCGGCAATTTTTTCAGCGACGGCGGCCGGCGGCTCGCCCCAGGTCAGGTACACGTCCATCTGCTCGGCCGCCAGCTCATGCGCCGGCTCTGACGAACCGCCGAAATACAGCGGCGGATACGGTTTTTGCACCGGCGGATACAGGGTCTTGGAGCCTTTGACCTGGATATGCTTGCCCTCGAAATCGTAGCCGGCCGCGCCGCCCTCGCCGGCCAGGGTGGCGCGCCAGACCTTGATGAATTCGTCCGAGATTTCATAGCGCTTGGCGTGATCGGCAAACAGGCCGTCCGCTTCCAGTTCGCCCTGGTCGCCGCCGGTGACGACATTGATCAGCAGGCGGCCATTCGACAAACGGTCGAAGGTCGAGGCCATGCGCACGGCCAGGCCGGGAGTCGACAGGCCGGGGCGCACGGCAACCAGGAATTTGAGCTTTTGCGTCACGCTGATCAAGGATGACGCCACCACCCAGGCGTCTTCGCAGGAGCGGCCGGTCGGCAGCAGCACGCCGTCGTAGCCCAGCGTGTCGGCGGCCACCGCCACCTGGCGCAGGTAGTCGGCATCGACGGCGCGCGCGCCTTGCGAGGTGCCCAGGTAACGGCTGTCGCCGTGGGTAGGAATGAACCAGAATATATTCAATGACATGGTGTTCTCTATCTCTCTTTGTTATTTGGTGGCGACTTGCTTGACGGGCAGCAGCGCGTCCTTGACAACGATGGGTTTGGGGATCAGCTTCAGGTTGGAAAACGCGTCGGCCACCTTTTGCTGGGCCGCGATCACGTCGACCGATACCGGCTTGACGCCGTAGGCATAGCGCGAGGCGGCCAGCGCCACCACATCCTTGCTCAAGCCCGTCTGCGCCGACAGAATGGTCGCCACTTCGTCCGGATTGCTGCGGCCCCAGTCATCGACCTTGGCCACTTCGTCAAGCACGATGCGCAGGATCTCGGGATTTTTTTCAGCATAGGTGCGCGAAGCGAGGTAGAACTGGTAGTTCGCGACCAGGCCCTTGCCGTCGGCCAGCACGCGCGCGCCGATCTGTTTTTCGGCGGCCGCCAGGAATGGGTCCCAGATGGCCCAGGCATCGACGCTGCCGCGCTCGAAAGCGGCGCGCGCATCAGCTGGCGGCAGGAACACGGGCTGGATATCGGCATAGGCCACGCCCGCCTTTTCCAATGCTTTCAACAGCAGGTAGTGCACGTTCGAGCCCTTGTTCAGGGCGATTTTCTTGCCCTTCAAATCGGCCAGGGTACGCAGGGAGGAACCCTTGGGCACGACGATCGCTTCGCTGGCCGGCGACGGCGGCTCATTGCCGACGTAGACCAGGTTGGCGCCGGCCGCCTGCGCAAAGATCGGCGGCGCCTCGCCGACGGTGCCAAAATCGATGCTGCCGACGTTCAGGCCTTCGAGCAGCACCGGGCCGGCCGGAAATTCCGTCCATTTCACGCCCACGCCCTGCTCTGCCAGGCGTTTTTCCAGGGTGCCGCGGCCTTTCAGCAGGGTCAAGGTGCCGTACTTCTGATAGCCGATACGCACTTCGGCCTTCACTTGCGCCTGCGCCATCACCGGCATGCCGGCCGCCATCACGCCGAGGCCGGCAAGGGCGGCCAACAGCAAGCCCACGGTGGTGCGGCGGGAAAGGCGTTGTTCAAGGCGATTGGTCATGGCGGTTCCTAATAGGGTGATGGGTCAGGCGGTTTGAAGGGAAGACGTATAAGGTTGCTGCTGCAGCGAGCGGGCAGGCGCCAAAGCATCACCGTTGGCCGCTACCGGGCGGCGCGCGCCCTGCAGGATGAACAGGCCGGCCGATACTTCGGCAATCCCGGCCTGCACCCGCAGTTCGATCGGCGCATCCAGGCTCAGACCGCGCTCTTCATGCCAGTCCAGCTGCTGCGCATTGGCGTAGATGCTGGTAAATACCTGCTTGGCGCCCAGCGCGTGCAGCACCGGCCGCAGCGCATAGTCGAGCGCCAGGGTGTGGGCATGGCCGCCGCCGGTGGCCAGCGGCAGCACCAGCTTGCCGGCCAGGCCGTCTTGCGGCAGCAGGTCGAGGAAGGCTTTCAACAGGCCCGTGTACGAGGCTTTATAAATCGGCGTGGCGATCACGATGGCGTCCGCTTCGGCCACGGCGCGCACGGCGCCGGCGATGTCAAGATCGCTGTAGTCAGCCTGCAGCAGCGCGCGCGCCGGCAGGTCGCGTACATCGAGCTTGCTGTACGTGTGGCCATGCAGCGCCAGCTGTTCGCCGATATGCAGCAGCAAGCGGCTGGAGCTGGAAGGTATGTGCGGGCTGCCGCCCAGTAAAAGGATGCTCATGTGATGTCCGTCCCCTGAAGGTTGTCGATAGGCGTTGCTGTATATGCATGCAGCCTATCGCCATCAACGGCTGGATAAAACGAATGCTTTCACGCTTCGATATGCGTTTTTCGACTATCGTGCTACTACGCCCGGCAGCCCATCTGCAATCACCCGTATCAAATTTTTTCGCATATCCATGCGCGCTTTTCTTCGTGTACGGCGCTTGAATTCCGGTGCAATACTGGCTGCATCGATTTTCTGGAATGACTGCCATGCCTGCTGCACACCTTGCTGCACACCTGTACACGAACGCTGCTGCAATCAGCACTAGCGAGCCTGACGCGATCGGTATCGCCACCGCCCTTGCCGCGCGCCTGGCCGAAAACGCCAACGCCCGCGACCAGGCCGGCGGCCATGCTGCACAAGAGCGCGAGTGGATACGCGAGTCCGGCCTGCTGACCCTGTCGATCCCGGTTCAATTCGGCGGCCAGGGCGCTTCCTGGCCGCTGGTGTACCAGGTGATCCGTATCCTGGCGCGCGCCGACAGCGCACTGGCCCATGTGTTCGGCTTTCACCATTTACAGCTGGCAGGCTTGCAGCTGTACGGCAGCGCGCAGCAGCAGCGCCGCTTGCTCACGTTGACGGTAGACCAGCGCCTGTTCTGGGGCAATGCCCTGAACCCGCTCGACAAGCGCGTGGTTGCTACCGACAGCGCCGACGGCTTTGTCCTCGATGGCATCAAGAGTTTTTCATCCGGCTCGGTGGGTTCGGACTGGCTGACGGTGTCGGCCTGGCATGCGCCCACGCAAACGGCGCTGATCGCCGCCCTGCCCACCAGCCAGCCAGGCGTGCAGGTGCAGCCCGACTGGGACGCGTTCGGCCAGCGCCAGACCGATAGCGGCAATGTGCATTTCACGCAGGTGGCACTGCCGGCGAACCTGGTGCTGCAGGCACCCGCGCAGGTAGCCACGCCACAGGCCACCGTGCGCTCGCAGATTGCCCAACTGATCATGACCAACCTTTACCTGGGCATCGCCGAAGGCGCTTTCGAGGCGGCGCGCAGCTATACCAGCGGGCAGGCGAAGGCCTGGTTTGCCTCCGGCGTCAAGGAAGCGACGGACGACCCCTTAGTACAGCACCGCTACGGCCAGCTATGGCTGCTGCTGCGCCCCGCGCAAGTGCTGGCCGACCTGGCCGCGCAGGAACTCGATACGGTGTTTCGAAAGGGTGCCCTGGTCACTGCGCAGGAACGGGGACTGCTGGCCGTCGCCGTGGCCGAAGCCAAGGTTTTGTCGCACAAGGCGGGCCTGGAAATCAGCAGCCAGATGTTCGAACTGACGGGCGCGCGCTCGACCTCGGCCCAATTTGGTTTTGACCGCTACTGGCGCAATGTGCGCGTGCATACCCTGCATGACCCGGTCGACTACAAGCTGCGCGACCTGGGGCGCTATGCGCTGTCGGGCACCGTGCCCGAGCCGACGGCTTATTCCTGACACTATTTCAACCATACGGAAACACCGCCATGACCATCGCCCGCCGCACCCTTGTTCTCAGCGCATTGAGCCTCGCCCTGGCCACCGGCTTCGCCCACGCCAAGGACCCGAAAGACATCACCATCGGCGCCAGCGCCGGCCCGTATGCGGACCAGATCAAGCTGGGCATCAAGCCTATCCTGGAAAAGCAGGGCTACAAGGTCAAGCTGGTGGAGTTCAACGACTATATCCAGCCGAACTTCGCGCTGGCCGAAGGCTCGCTGGACGCGAATGCCTTCCAGCATATCGTCTACCTGAAAAAATTCGCGCTCGAACACAAGCTGGCCATCACGGACCTGATCCAGGTGCCCACCGCGCCGATCGCCCTGTACAGCAAGAAGCACAAGTCGCTGGCGGAAGTGAAGGAAGGTTCCACCGTCGGCCTGCCGAACGATCCGACCAACCAGGCGCGCGCACTGGTGCTGCTCGACCAGCTGGGCTGGGTCAAGCTGCGCGACAATATCGACCCGGTGCGCGCTTCCGAAAAAGATATCGCCGTCAATCTCAAGAAGATCAAGATACTGCCACTGGAAGCGGCGCAGCTGCCACGCTCGCTGGGCGACACCGACTACTCCTTCATCAACGGCAATTTCGCGCTGGCCTCGGGCCTGAAGCTGACCGAGGCGCTGGTGGCCGAGAAAATCCCGCCCAACTACATCAACCTGGTGGCGGTGCGCACAGCCGACAAGGACAAGCAGTTCGCGAAAGACCTGGCCGCCGCCTACCGCTCGCGTGAATTCCTCGACATCACCAACAAGCACTTTGCCGGCTATGTCAAACCCGACTACCAGCAAGCGTTGCAGACGGCAGCCAAATAATGGTGAAAGCGATCCGTTTCAACGCCTTCCAGATGAACACCGTCGGCCATCAGTCGCCAGGACTGTGGACGCATGCGCGCGACCGCAGCCACCGCTATACGCAACCCGAACACTGGACCGAACTGGCGCAGCTGCTGGAAAAAGGGCTGTTCGACGCGGTGTTTTTGGCCGACGTGCTGGGCGTGTATGACGTGTACCAGGGCAGCCTGGATGCGGCATTGACGCACGGCGTGCAAGTGCCGCTGAACGACCCGCTGGCACTGGTGCCGCTGATGGCGCAGGCCACCACGCACCTCGGTTTTGGCGTCACCTGCGCGCTGACCTACGAGCATCCATACACGTTTGCGCGGCGCATCTCCACCCTCGATCACCTCACAAAAGGGCGTATCGGCTGGAATATCGTCACCGGGTATCTCGACAGCGCGGCGCGCAACCTGGGCCTGGACCAGCAACTGGGCCACGACGAGCGCTATGACCTGGCCGACGAATACCTGGACGTGGTCTACAAGCTGTGGGAAAAAAGCTGGGACGACGACGCGGTGGTGAACGACAAGGCGCGCGGCATCTATGCCGATCCGGCGCGCGTGCATGCCATCAACCACGTGGGCCGCCATTACAAGGTGCCGGGCATTCACCTGTGCGAACCGTCGCCGCAGCGCACGCCGCTGCTGTACCAGGCCGGTACCTCGCCGCGCGGCACGCGCTTTGCGGCGCGCCATGCGGAAGCGACCTTTGTCAGTGGCCCCAGCAAGACGGTGGTGAAACGCTATGCGGACGACTTGCGCGCGGCCGTGCGGCAAGCCGGGCGCGATGGCAATGCGCTGGTGATCTACGCGCAGGCGCTGATCATCACGGGCGCCACCGAAGCCGAGGCGCGCGCCAAGCATGACGACTACGTGAAACATATCGATATCGAGGCGGCACTGGTGCTGCTGTCGGGCTGGACCGGCGTGGATTTTTCGCGCTACCCGCTCGACGCCACCATAGACTATATCGATTCCGATGCTGGCCGCTCGGCGCTGGCCTCGTTCAGCCAGGCCGACCCGGAGCGCACCTGGACCGTGCGCGAGGCAGCGCAGTATATCGGCCTGGGCGGGCGTGGCCCGGTAATCGTCGGCGATGCGGCGCAGGTGGCGGACCAGCTGGAAAGCTGGCTTGAAGACACCGGCATCGACGGCTTCAACCTAGCGTTTGCCGTGGCCCACGACAGCATGGCCGACGTGGTTGAACATATCGTGCCCGAACTGCAGCGGCGCGGCCGCTACAGGACACAGTACGAGCAAGGCAGTTTGCGCCACAAGGTATTCGGCAACGGCCCGCGCCTGCCGGAAAGCCACGCGGGCCGGCAAGTGCGCATCACGAACGACACCGCCACGCTGGCGGCATGACTCTCCACTTACTACTCAGGACTCCATGAAACGCAGAACCGTATTGCAACTGGCCGCCGCCAGCGCCTTGCCTGGCCTTTCCCGCGCCGCCGCGCAAGCGCCGTTGAAAGAGCTGCGCCTCGACTACGCCTATTATTCGCCCACCAGCCTGGTGCTGCGCCGCTTCGGCTGGCTCGAAGAAGCCTTCAAGGCTGATGGCACCAGCATCAAGTGGGTGCTCAGCGCCGGCAGCAACCGCGCGCTCGAATACCTGAACGCCAACAGCATCGACATCGGTTCGAGCGCCGGCCTGGCCGCGCTGCTGGCGCGCGCCAATGGCAATCCGATCCGCGCGCCGTATATTTTTTCGCGCCCGGAATGGACGGCGCTGGTGGTGCGCAAGGACAGCCCGATTCGAAGCATCGCCGACTTGAAGGGCAAGAAAGTCGCCGCTACCAAGGGCACCGACCCGTATCTGTTCCTGCTGCGCGCCCTGAAGACGGCAGGCCTGAAACGCGGCGATATCGAACACGTGGGCCTGCAGCATGCCGACGGCCGCGCCGCGCTTGAGCAAGGCAAGGTCGATGCGTGGGCCGGGCTGGACCCGCATATGGCGGCCAGCGAACTGGAAGCCGGTTCGCGCCTGATCTACCGTAACGTTGCCTTCAATACCTATGGTTTTTTGAACGTGCGCGAGGACTTCCTGGCCAGCCGGCCAGCCGAAGTGGGCAAGGTCATTCAGGCCTATGAACGGGCACGCGCCTGGACCATCGCCAATCCGGCCGAAGCGGCAAAAATCCTCGCCGAGGAAGCCAAGGTCAGCCTGCCGGTGGCGCTGCTGCAAGTGAAACTGAGGAGTGACTTCAGCAATCCGCAGCCGTCAAACGAACACGTGAAGGCGCTGCTGGTGGCCGCGCCCATCCTGGTCGATGAGGCGCTGGTCAAGCCGGGTGCGGACCTGAACCGCGCCATCAACGACCTGGTCGATACGCGCTTTGCGATTCCTTACATCAAAAAGGCATAGGACCCGTCATGGCCAGAGACACGCTTGCCGCACCTGCGATCGGCGATACCGGCAGCCGCCGCAGGCTGCGCCTGCCGCGTACAGCTTTGGGTTTGCTGTTGCCCGTGCTGGCCTTGCTGGCGGCCGAAATCGGCGTGCGCGCCGGCCTGATACCGGCCAACCTGCTGCCGGCGCCCAGCGAGATTGCCGCCACCATCGCCGGCCTGGCGCAGCAGGGACTGGCCGGCCATGTGCTGGCCAGCACCGTGCGCGTGGCCATCGGCTTTGCCGGCGGCGCGCTGCTGGCCATTTTGCTCGGCGCGGCGGTCGGCCTGAACCGCACCATGGAGGCGCTGCTGGACCCCACCTTCCAGGCGCTGCGCGCGATTCCGTCGCTGGCCTGGGTACCTTTGCTGCTGCTGTGGCTGGGCATCGACGAAGCGCCCAAGCTGGTACTGATCGGTATCGGCGCCTTCTTCCCTGTGTATATGGGCGTGGCCTCGGGCATCCGCGACGTCGACCGCAAGCTGATCGACGCGGCCCGCATGTACCGTTTGAGCCGGCCCGCGCTGGCGCGGCGCGTGCTGCTGCCGGCCGCCCTGCCGGCCATTTTCACGGGCCTGCGCAATGGCCTGAGCCTGGCCTGGATGTTCATGGTGGCGGCCGAACTGATCGCCGCCAGCCAGGGCCTCGGTTATCTGCTCAGCGACGGGCGAGAAACCAGCCGCGCCGATATCGTGCTGGCCGCCATCGTGCTGCTGGCCCTGCTGGGCAAGGCCAGCGACAGCCTGATGCAGCGCCTGGAAAACCGTCTGCTGGCGTGGCGCGACAGCTACGCCGCCATTTGAAAGGAAGCCATCACATGCCCGCCCTGCTCGACATCGCCATCCATGACAAATCCTGGGGCGCGCGCCGCGTGCTGCATAACCTGCAACTGCAGCTGCGCCGTGGCGAGATCGTCAGCCTGATCGGCGCCAGCGGCTGCGGCAAAAGCAGCCTGCTGTCCATCGTCGCCGGCCTTGACGCCGACTTTCGCGGCAGCCTGCGCCTGGACGGCAAGCCGCTCGCCGGCGTGCATGCCGATATCGGCCTGATCTTCCAGGAGCCGCGCTTGTTTCCGTGGCTGACGGTGGCGCAAAATATTGCCTTTGGCCTGGGCCCGAAAGGTGAACACAATCCGCGTGTGGCGCAGCTGCTCGATGAAGTGGGCCTGCACGGCCTGGCAGACAGCCTGCCCAAGCAGCTCTCGGGCGGCCAGGCGCAGCGCGCAGCGATCGCGCGCGGCCTGTTCGGCCAGCCGCGCATTCTGCTGCTGGACGAACCGTTTTCCGCCGTCGACGCATTTACCCGCATGAAGCTGCAAGATCTCCTGGCCGACGTGGCCGCACGCCACGGCTTGACGGTATTGCTGGTAACGCACGATATCGATGAAGCCTTGTACCTGAGCGAGCGCATCGTCATGCTCGACACCCGCGCCGGCCCGCCGCGCGCCCACTACGACGTGACGGCAGAGCGCCCGCGCTCGCGCGCCCCGGCCGCGCAGGCGGCGCTGAAAGACGCCATCCTCGGCGAACTGCACGCGGCGCACGCGATCTGAACCGGCGCCGCATTTGCGCGGCGCCCCTTTCCATGTCAGCATGGGTCACCCTGGCCACTGACAAGGACTGCAATGCCCTCTTTTTTTCCACCTGCGCTGGCCCTGCTGCTGGCATCACCGCTGCTGGCGCAGGCGCAAGGCCCGGCGCCGTTCCGCCTGTTTGCCAATACCTATTATGTGGGCACGCAGGACGCCAGCTCGGTGCTGATTACTTCCAGCGAAGGCCATGTGCTGATCGACGCCGGCCTGCCGGAGTCGGCCAGCACCATCATCGCCAATATCGCGGCGCTGGGCTTTCGCATCGAGGACGTCAAGATGATCATGAATTCGCATGGCCATGCCGAACATGCGGGCGGCCTGGCGGAACTGCAGCGGCGCAGCGATGCGCTGGTCTTCGCCAGTCCGTCGTCGGCGCTGGACCTGGCGGCCGGCGAAGTGGGGCCGGACGATCCGCAATACCATGCGGCCGCCAAACTTCCGCCGGTGACCGATATGCGCCTGGCGCGCGATGGCAACCATTACACGGTTGGTGCGCTCACGCTCACCGCGCACGCCACGCCTGGCCATACGCCGGGCGGCCTGTCGTGGAGCTGGCAATCGTGCGAAGGCAAGCGCTGCCTGGACATGGTGTATGCCGACAGCCTGGAACCGGTGTCGCGCCCCGGCTTCAAGTTCAGCGCCAGCAGCGAGTATCCGAACGCGCTGGCCGACTTTGCGCACAGCTTCGAGGTAATGCAAAAACTGCCCTGCGATGTGCTGGTGTCGGCGCATCCGGCAGCATCGACACTGTGGCAAAGGCTGGCGGCCAGCGCCGACAAGGGCACTGAAGCCTTTGTCGATGCCGGCGCCTGCCGCGCCTATGCGGCGGCGGCGCGCGCCGCCCTGGCCACCCGCCTGGACAGCGAAAAACCGTAAATACGCGCCCAGGCGTACGTGCTTGCCGGGCGCACTTCTGCTAATCTGCCGCCATTCTTTACAATAAGGACCGCCATGTTGACATTTTTCCGAGCCGTTTCCATCCTGGGCGCTGCCGCCGTGATCGCCGGCTGTGCGCAGACCCCGCCTGCAAATCAGGCCGCCGGCACGCCTGTCGCCAGTGCCCCAGCCAGGCCGGCGCCGCCGCTGGCCGGCACCATCTGGAAACTCAAGCAGTTCAATGGCCAGCCCGTGATTCGCAGCGCACCGCGCCAGCGCGACATCACCATCGTCTTCAACGACGGCCGTGTCAGCGGCCACAGCGGTTGCAACCAGATGATGGGCGCCTATGGCACCAACGGCAGCAGCACGTTGATGTTCTCGCAGTTCGCCGGCACCATGATGGCCTGCGAAAAAGCCGACATGGACCTGGAAAACCAGCTGCTGAAAAGCCTGGGCACAGTCAATGGCTACCGCTTTGACGGCCAGCAGCTGCTGCTGTTGAAGGATGGGGTGGCGGTGGCGAGGTATGAGGCCGTGGCGCGCTAAACCCAACGCAAATCCGCTGGAAAACTGTACGCAGCAAAAGGCTGGGGTCAGACTGAGCTAGCCCGGATTTGATGGAGGGTCACTAATTTGAGAAAATAGTGACATCCAGAGGAATCCATCATGACCAAGAAGACATTGCTTGCCGTATCAGACGCTGTTCCCGCTATGCAAGTGCGGCGGGAACGCACCGTTTTCTCCAGGCAGTTCAAACTCACTGCTGTCGAGCGTATGC